>NZ_JBNWDR010000003.1:0-586130 GCF_053521785.1 Agrobacterium sp. A3-95
ACACGGCCGTGAAACGCCCCAGCGCCAATGGTACTCCGTCTCAAGACGCGGGAGAGTAGGTCGCTGCCAGGTCTGCAAAACGCAACAAATATCTTCTCAAGCAAACTCTTCGGCCCAGCCGATACAAAGGGCCGCTCAAAGCGGCCTTTTTGCATTGCGTAACATGAAAACATAAGGAAAACGCAACGTGCGTCCCTTAAAGGAGACAAATCGCCTTCGGCAATTTGCTCCGGAAGTATACATCACAGCGTCCCTGTGATGCAGTCGCGATAAATCCAATAGGGATTTACGCTGGTCGCGATAAATCCAATAGGGATTTACGCTGGTAACGCGGGGTGGAGCAGCCCGGTAGCTCGTCAGGCTCATAACCTGAAGGCCGCAGGTTCAAATCCTGCCCCCGCAACCAAAATTTACGAATAAATTCAACACGAAAGCCCTCTCATCGTAGAGGGCTTTCGTGCGTTTTGGGCGTTGGATACCGCAAATGAATTGCTGGCGGTATAGCCACGTGGGGCTCTGATAGCGTGCAGCTAGGCCTATACCCTGCTCGCGGAGCACTCTGCAACTATCTAACGATTGGTTATGAAGATCACGTTCTGCTTGGCGTATCCCGGTAAAAACGAGGGCGCAAATCCAGAGTTGCTCGCGCCGGTTCAAACCCCCATAGTTTAGCTTTTCTAAACAAAAACCCATCTGTGGCGGGATTGTCTCTCTTTGTTGACGCGCAAATAATGAGATTTGTCAGAGGGATAAATTGAGGTGAGGCCTTGGGGCTGCAAATTGGTGAAGACCAAATTGCCAGCGAGTTTTTGAGGAAGTTCTGCCTCCCGCGAAAACCTTTGACCGTCTGCAGATTGAAGCAAGCTTTGAGCGATCTCACGGGGAGGGCTCTCGAGGCGATCTGTAGATTTCCGGATATTGCAATCATCAGGACAAGCAAATCATGACGACCCGCCTGGATCCACGTTTTCGCCCGTTCGAGGTAAAGCGCAAGGTGCGCGAGAGTGCCACGATCACGTCATTTTACCTCACGCCTGTCGATCCTGCGGATTGGTGTACTTTTGAGGCGGGCCAGTTTCTGACGATCCAGATACCGCATCCCGAAGGCAAAGAACCGCTTGTCCGGAATTACACGGTTTCGTCAGGACCAAATGAGATCGGGGTCTATCGTATTACCGTGAAACGGGAGGCCGCTTTAGCGCCCGATATGGCCGATGGTCTTGTTTCGTGCTGGCTCCATGACGCCGTAGAAGAGGGTGCGGTCATCCATATTGACAGGCCGCGTGGTGCCTTCAAACTCGACAAGGCCAGTCAGCGACCGGTTATTCTCTTGTCCGGTGGCGTCGGGCTGACACCTACGATATCCATGTTGAAGGTCCTGGTTGCGGAAAGCGATCGGCCCGTCTGGTTCGTCCATGCCTGCGATGGGGCTGCTACCCATGCGCTGCGTGAAGAAGTACGGGTGCTCGCTGAACAGCGCAGCAACGTCCATATTCATTACTGTTATCGTTTTCCGACCGACGAGGATGCTAAAGCCGGGCTGTTCCATTCCGCCGGTTTCATCAAGCGGGAGACCTTGCAGTCGTTTCTGCCGCTGGACGATTACGAAGTCTATATGTGCGGACCACCGCCGTTCATGCAGGCGATGTATGACCTGCTCCTCTCCCTCGGCTTGGAGAAAAGCAAGATTGCCTACGAGTTTTTCGGGCCTGCCTCCCTGCTTTCGCCATCGCAGCCGAAGAAGGAAGCAAACCTCAGCCTCACTGTTGCTCCGGTGGCGTCAGAGCCTGAGTACTCCGGCATCGAGATTGTTCTCGGAAAGTCAAATGCCAGATTCGAGTGGGATTCAGCCTCGGAATCCATCCTGAGCTTTCTGGAGAGCCGGGGTATTGAGCCAGCATTCTCCTGTCGCGCGGGTGTCTGCGGCAGCTGTGTCCAGGACCTTGTGTCCGGCGACGTGGAATATGTGGAAGAGCCGCTGGATGACGTGCCGTCCGGGCAGATTCTCCTCTGTTGTTCCAAGCCCGTGAGTTCAGTCGTACTCGACCTCTGAAACCAGATTCCAGCGTTTGTCCAAATCAGCGAGATCAACACATGGCCGATATACTTAGACTCAACCCGCACGTTGCTGAACTCCCGCCATATAATGCTGGAATGAATATCGCCGTTGCGCGAAGCAAGACGGGTTTGACCGATATTGCGGCCCTTGCCAGCAATGAGAATCCATATGGTTGCTCTCCGAAGGTAACCGCTGCGCTGGCCAGTCTTGACCCTTCACGCTATGCGGATCCTGCCTGTGTGATCTTGCGTGATGCGCTTAGTCGAAAGATCGGCGTTGCCGGAAACCGGATTGTCATTGGAAACGGCTCCGAAGAGATGATCGCTGCCGTTTGTCGCGCGGTCCTGCGCCCGGATGCTACCGTGGTCGCGATGATACCTGGTTTCGGCCTTCACGAAATCGAGCCCAAAGCAAATGGTGCGAAAATCATCAAGATACCGATGACGAAGGATCTTCGGTTCGATCTTGAGGCGATGACGACCGCATTGCGCGAAAAGCCATCGATATTCTTCATCTCCTCGCCTTCCAATCCCGTGGGCCCGGCGTTGCGACAGGATCAGCTCTCAAGCCTCATTGCAGCTGTCTCGAAAGAGACGTTGCTTGTTTTCGACGAAGCCTATTTCGAATTCTGCGACGGGAATACGCCAGATGGGCTTAAGACACTGGCTGACAGCGCTATCTCCTGGGTCGTGCTCAGAACCTTCTCGAAGGCCTATGGGCTGGCTGGGTTGCGCGTCGGATATGCCGTGGCTTCCGATGAGCGGCTGGCACAGGCCATGTCATCTGCAAAAACACCGTTCAACGTCAATGCAGCCGCGCAATTGGCCGCAGTTGCCGCGCTCGATGACGAAAACTGGATGCGGGTTTCAGTCGAAAGCGTCATCAAGGAGCGCAGGCGCATGGCTGCGGCAATCGCCTCGCTTGATCTTTTCGTTCCGGACTCTCAGACGAATTTTCTCTTCATCGATGTTGGTTGCGACAGTTCGATCGCTTTCGATCATTTCCTGTCCCATGGCGTCATCGTCAAACCCTGGAAAGAACCGGAGTTCGCCAGCTTCATTCGTGTGACCGTCGGGCTCCCTGCGGAAAACGACCGTTTTCTCGAAGCGTTACGCTCACTCAAAGATAAGCTTCCTGAGGCAAAAGTCGCGTCATGATCGAACACAATACCGCCTTAACACGGGATTTGTCCGCCGCGTTTCTCAATGAAATCGACCAGATTATCGGCCTGTCGAACCTGAAACGCGGTGATGCCGTTGCCAATCTCGATTATGGCGTAACGCCTGCGAATTTCGGTGCGGATGCGGTTGCTTTCCCTTCATCTCCGCACGAGGTTGCGTCGATCATAAAAACTGCGGTTGCCCATGGTATATCGGTTGTACCACAGGGTGGCCGAACCGGGCTTGTTGGCGGGGGTGTGTCCGTCCCCGGTCAAATCGTGGTGTCCACCGCCCGGCTGAACCGGATCGTGGAAATCTATCCAGATGAGCGGGTTGCCGTTGTGGAGGCGGGCGTTACGCTTCAAGCGTTGCAGGCGGCCGCATCGGAGCATCGTCTCGAGCCAGGCATCGACTTGCCATCGCGTGGTTCTGCCACGATTGGCGGAATGGTCTCGACCAATGCCGGCGGGATTTCTGCCTTTCGATATGGGGTGATGCGACATCGCGTGCTCGGACTGGAAGTCGTATTGCCTGATGGCTCGATATATTCCGACCTGACACGCGTGGTGAAGAACGCCGCAGGATACGATCTCAAGCATCTCTTCATCGGGGCCGAGGGTACGCTTGGTATTGTGACCAGAATTGCCATCAAGCTGGAGCCGGTTCCCGCAGCAACCGCAACCGCACTTTTTGGGCTTCCCTCCGTTGAAGCGGCTCTTGATGCAACCGGGCTGGGGTTGACCGTGAGGTATGGCCACATGCGTGCGGCGGAAGCGATCTGGAATTCGTTTTTCTCCCTGACGGCGGGCGAGCACCTTTGGTCGGCGCCAGATTATGCCCCTGACTATCCTGTCAACCTCATCATGTCTCTGGGCGGCGGTGACGAGGAACAGCTTCAGATGGAGCTCGGCCGGATTTACGAGGAGCTGTATGAAACCTATCCGAACGTGTCCGCTGTCGTCGCAACATCGAAGGCGCAGGAAGCAGAGTTGTGGCGTCTGAGGGAGGACACGGACCTTATCTATCGCAGATATCCGGCTGCGCCGTCCTTTGACGTCTCCGTCCCCTTGTCGCAGATCGGAGAATATGTGGCTCGCTGCGTACCGGAGCTTCGGTCAATCGATCCTCTCCTCGATCCCTACCTCTTCGGCCACATTGCCGATGGCAATCTTCACATTGTTCTCAATGCAGCCGGGGCAGCTCTGACGCCCGCCAAGATTGCTGCCATCGAATCCGTTCTGTACCGCGACCTGACGCAATCGGGTGGTTCGTTCTCGGCGGAACATGGGATAGGCTCCAAACGCATTCATGCGTTGCGGGAGACAGCGAACCCGGTAAAATTTGCCTTGATGACGCAGATCAAGGCCGCAATCGATGGCGGATGCACTCTTAACCCCGGCAAAGTCACCGGCTGACATGACAACGCCGCGCTCTTTAGGCGCGCGGCGCGGACACGACATAGGCGGCTACGGTTCAGTTCGCCAGATCGCCATTTTTTTGGCTGTCCAGGCGGCGATATAGTCCATAAATGCGCGTGACAGGCAGTCGTAAGGTTCGAGACTACTGGCCTTCAGCGCGCTTCGTGACGCATCAGATGTGCCTCAAGCATGCGGATGAGCATGACGAGGGTGAGGTTGATGACGAGGTAGATGGCACCCGCCAAGGCGAAAACCTCGAAAATCGCGAATGTCTGGCTCATCAGGCGCTTTGCATATCCCGTGATCTCGAGAACCGTGATTGTCGAGGCAAGGCTCGTACCCTTGACGACGAGGATCAGCTCATTGCCGTAAGCCGGCAGAGCCTGGCGAATGGCGAGCGGGAATTCGATCCGGCGGAAACGCATAAATGGTGACATTCCCGTGGCTTTGGCCGCTTCCTTGAGACCCGCGGGAACCGATAATAATCCGCCTCGCAGAATCTCCGATGTATAGGCGGCTGTGTTGAGCGCCATCGCCATGACCGCGCAGCGCGCACCATCACTAATCACCCACCACGTTATGGCATTGCCTTTGATAAAGCCAATTTGGCCAAGCCCGTAGTAAAACAGGAACAGCTGTACAAGCAGCGGTGTACCGCGAAAGACCATGCTGTAATATTTTGCAAACCCGGCAAGGAAACGGTTTTCGGACAGCCGCATGAGCGCAAGACCAAGGCCGAGATTGAAACCGATCGCGACAGATATCGCGGTTATGGTCGCCGTTGTGGAAAGCCCTTTCAAGAGGAAAGGCATCGATGTTTTCAGGAATTCGATATCCATCGCGTTACTTCCTCGCCCTTAGTCTCACCAGGCGTTCGACCCTGTCGAATCCAGCCTGGCTTATGATGGTGATCGCGAAATACACGACGGCTGCGATAAGAAAGAAAATCAGGGGATTGCGGGTGCTACCGGCGCCAACCGAGGCGGCGCGCATCAGTTCCTGCAGCCCGACAACCGATACCAGTGCCGTGTCCTTGATGGTTGTCTGCCAGACATTGTTCATACCGGGGATGGCAATGCGTAGCATTTGCGGGATGATGATGCGCCTGAAGATGCGGCGCCCGGGAATCCCCAGTGCGCGCGCAGCTTCTATGTGTCCCGTCGGGATGGAAGCCAATGCTCCCCTGATAACCTCGGTCGAGTAGGCGCCTGAAATCGTACCGATGGCAATGATGGCAATGATGAAGGCATATCCGCTGTCCGCAAGGGCAGCATATCCGAAAGCTGTGGCAACCTGTGTCACGAATTGCACGGAAGAAAAGAACAGCAGATAGATGATAAGCAGTTCCGGCACCCCCCGCACGAGAGAGGTATAGGCGTCTACCACAAGTGTCAGCGGGAATATCCGCGCCCACTTGATGACCCCGCACAAGGTTCCGATCAACGCACCGACAAGCATGCTGACCGTACCGACGGCAATCGTTATTGCGGCCCCCTGCAGAATGGCTCTTATCCAACCACCCTGCCAAACTAGGATCAGACTAGACTCCATTGGATTTGCCTTGGTTTTGCTGCGCACTCCCTTGCCTTTTTGGCAGCAGGCATCGTCAGCGTCTTCGACCGTGCGCACCCTGTCAGGTTGCGATTGAGTGGTTGCCCCGCACTTCTGGGAAGAGCGGGGCAGGCGTCTTAGTTGCAGGGTCTGGAGATATCCATCTTGAACCACTTCTGGCTCGCTTTGCCGATCGAACCATCCGCGACGAGCTCGCACAGTGCCTTGTCGATCTTCGTCTTCAGCTCGGTGTTCTCCTTGGCAATACCGACGCCGATCCCTTCGCCGAGGGTGGAATCGAATTTGCTCTGAACTTTCACGTCGACAAACTGAAAGTCCTTGCCTTCGGGCTTGGCGAGAAAATCCTGAAGTGCAGAGGCGTCTGCAAATGCTGCCTCAACGCGGCCGCTTGCGAGATCGATCTGCATATTGTCGAGCGTGTCGTAGGTTTTGAGATTGGCATTCGGCACCCGCTTTTCGATGAAATGGGCGTGCGTCGTGCCGGTTTGAACGCCGATCGTCTTGCCGTCCAAGCCCTTCAACAAAGTGTCGATATCCTTGATGCCGGCGAGATCGGACGTCTTGGGAACGAGGAACATGTTTGCCAGCTCAGCATATCCGACCGAAAAATTGATTTCCTTTTTTCGATCCTGGGTAATCGACATCCCGGAGATGATGACGTCGAAGCGCTTCGCCTTGAGGGCAGGGATCAGGCCATCAAAGGCCTGCACGACGAACCGGCACTTCACGGCGAGCTTCGTGCAGAGCAGGTTGCCGACATCGGCGTCGAAGCCGGTTACATTGCCGGCAGCATCGGCCATGCTCCATGGTGGATAGGCACCTTCGGTGCCGATCGACAATTCGCCTTCGGCAGCGTGCGCCGTGCTGACGCCTGCAAGAAGCAGGGCGAGTGACAGGACTTTCAGATTCATATGCGAATTCCCCTATTTGGTTATTTGTTAGGTTTGATTTGCCGGACACAGCGCCGGCACAGCGGATCACGTCATAACGTTCGCGACAGAAACTGACGCAGGCGTTCCGATCGCGGATTGGTGAACAATTCCGCCGGGGTACTCTCTTCCTCCACCTTTCCTTTGTGTAAGAAGAGAATCTTGTGAGATACCTCGCGCGCAAACTGCATTTCATGCGTCACGAGGATCATGGTATTGCCCTCTTCTGCCAGCTGACGGATCACGCGCAGGACCTCTCCCACAAGTTCGGGGTCGAGAGCGGATGTCGGTTCGTCACAGAGGATGACTTTTGGCCGCATGGCCAGTGTTCTTGCGATGGCCGCACGTTGCTGCTGGCCGCCGGAAAGCTGCCCGGGATATTGGGCATGCTTTTCCGACAGTCCCACTTTCTTCAACAACTGATGGGCATGGTCGACTGCATCCTGGCGACGCTCGCCAAGAACATGGACGGGAGCCTCGATGATGTTCTCAAGCACGGACATGTGGGGCCAGAGGTTGAAGTTCTGGAATACCATTCCCACGCGGGCGCGAATTCTTTCGACCTGGCGCATGTCTGCTGGCTGCGAACGGCCATTCGCTCCACCCTTCATTCGTATTTCCTCGCCATCAACGACGATCGTTCCACTGCTGGGCTGTTCGAGCAGGTTTATACAGCGCAAAAACGTGCTCTTGCCGGAACCTGACGAGCCGATCATGGAAACGACTTCACCGGGATCGGCACTCAGCCCCACGCCCGACAGGACTTCGTGCGTGCCGAAGCTTTTATGGAGATCATGAACTTCAACGGCTGGCCGTTCATGGCGTTTGGTGTTGACAGGCACGGCCGGTGGCCAGTCGCTCACCAAAGCCGGAGCGGTTGCGCCCTTTGAAGCCAGGGGAGTAACCGACGCAAATGCGGTCAGCGCGCGGTCGAAATATCGCAAGCTTGTCCCAAGACAGTTCTGCTGCCATTCGGGATCGTCAGGAATGAACGCCGTTCTCAGCGTCTTCTTGATTTTCTGCCCAAGCGGAGATTCGATATTCCCGAAAAGATGCAGCCAGTTATCCGCCTGCACTGCGTCCATCACCACCGGGCCTTCAAGGGTTCCGCATTCGATTACCAGCGGCAATACGCGGCTGTCCGGCAAGGATTTGCAGACCGCTGCTGAAACGTAGCCCGTAGCCGTTGCCGCAATGCCGGTATCGGTCGTTGCGCCCTTGCCGGTCATCACGACCGCGAGTGCGTGCCCATAGGTTTTTCTGCCCCATTCCAGACCGGCATGGTCCTCTTCCGCCACGGATAGCAGCGCGGGATATCCGTAAGGGCCTGCACCGGTGTGAAGATCGAAGACGACGACATCCGACGCGCCGCTGACGAAAGTGCTCAAGATATCGTTGAGGGTGCGGTTCGACCATGTCGGGCCGTTTCCGCCATAAAACAGTCCGTCTGGAAAGTCGTATTGGCCTGCTTCGATAATCGCGGCGATCCCTGCGTGACCGTTTAAAGCGGCCTTGGCATCTCTCAGCAGTTGATCGGCACGGTCACGATCGGGCCCATCCCATTCGGCGCAGACAAATGCATTATGGAGTGGGGCGTATCGTTCGTTTCGTGGAACGGCTCTTTTCCAGTCAACGAAGTTTCGGTTGAGATCGACATTGTCCTCGTTGACCCGTCGGCTCCATGCTGTTCCCCACGGGTTGATCAGATGGATCATCACCACAGCCGTATCGGGAGGAAGCGGTAAAGGGTTATTTGCGGCAAGCCATTCAGCCTGGCAAGCCGATCCGAATTGCCCCTCAACTCCGTGCGTGCCGGACAAGATGACGAGTTTTTTTGACGCGTTGCGTTCGCCCAGATATGCAACATCCGTGAAAAGGTGCTCTCCACCTGGGCCATGCAATGGATGCTTATATTCGAACAACGCAGCATTCGACCGGCGCGCGGCGGAAAGAAAACGTTGCCGCAGCACATTATAGTCCACTGAATAGAGCTCAGGCTGCCTGATGTGGCGCATCAAGGATACTCCCGATTTGTGGCGGGCGTCGGCTTTTGCCGATCACCAGCTATGTTCCCGGTTATTATTTTTTTGCCATCTCCGCCTGACCATTTGAGCAGGCGAAGACCATATCGTTAGTCATTCCGGCGCAGGCGCTTACTCCGCGGCAGCGACGACATTCATGGTATCGCTATCGATCATCTGTGAAAGCTTGCGTCTGAACCGCAGCGGTCCGACATCGATCTTCAGATCGAGGTTTGGAGTCTTCTTGTTCGCGATCCCGTGGTGGACCGCCTCCAGCACGACACGGTCTTCCTCGAATGCGCCGCGTACGGATGTTGCGAAGCGCGCTGAAACGTCCGGGTCGTCGGGCGCGAAATTTCGCATCTGAAACCAGTAATACTTCGTGCGGTTCTCATCGACTGGCGTCATGAAATTGTAGCTGTCCATCAAGAACGTATTGGCTGGCAATTCGCGGCCTTCGCCACCGAAGCCTGATGGTGCAAAGATGGCCTTGATGATGGCATTGCTGGGGTAGCGAACCTCGTAATGCTGTTTTCGATCGCATTTCCCCTCAAATTGCAGGAACGGTGCGTAGAAGGGGGCTGGATCTGAATCCAGCATCCAGCGCCAGACGACGACGCCATCGCTTTTCACCGTTGTTTCCAATGGCGTTTCTTCGCAGGCGGAACTGGCGAACGAGCTCTGATGCACCCATGCGACGTGGGATGGGTCCAGCAGATTGTCCGTCATGTAGAGGTAATTGCAGTTGATCGTCATCGACTCGCCGCGATTGACGCCCCAGGACGGATCACCGAAATGTTCGACATGGAAAATCTCTGCGGGATCGGCTTTCGCGGCCTCACCCATCCAGACCCAGACGAGCCCGTAACGTTCCTCCACCGGGTAGGAGCGGACGCAGGCCACATGTGGAATACGCTCTGCACCCGGCACGCGGGTGCAGGCGCCGGAACAGTCGAAGGTCAGTCCGTGATAGCCGCATTCGACGTCGTCGCCCTTGATACGCCCCATGGACAAGGGGAGCTTGCGATGGGGACAGGCATCTTCGAGCGCTGCAAGCTTGCCATTCTGAAGACGATAAAGGACGATATTTTCGCCGAGCATCGTTACGGGTGTCAGGTCTCGTCCGATTTCGTGATCCCAGGTGGCGACGTACCAAGCATTCTTGAGAAACATTTTCTTCCCCCGTTCTCGCTTTAATCGGAACAGTATTTTCCTTGTTGCGATGCGGGACAAGCGGATTTTCGTTGCGTTTTTGTTTAGAAAAACTTAACAAAAAGCAGAACTGGAGATACTATATTGGCTATGCCCCCACTCCATGCCCTGCAAGCTTTCGAAGCCGTAGGAAGGTGCGGCACGATGAGCACGGCCGCCAAAGAACTGGGCGTAACACCCAGTGCCATCAGCCAACAGGTGCGCAAGCTTGAGAACCATCTCGGCGTTACGCTCCTCGAACGTATCGGACGCCGTGTGGAACTGACGTCGTGGGGTGTTCTTCTTCACAAGGAAGTCGCCAAAGGCTTCAGCCAGCTCAATCATTCCGTCGATGTTCTCGAACGGGCGCGGAGCCAGACCGGCATCGTGCTGACTGCGCTCAGCTCGGTGGTGAACAAGTGGATCGGCCGCAAGATCTTCGAGTGGCAGGCTCTCTATCCGGAAGCCAATGTCCGTATCATCGGCAAGGATGACGAACCCAGCCTGTCGGGCGGCCAGAGCGATTTCCGCATAACCTATGGAAAGCGGGCGGAGGTGCATGCGCATTTCGTGCCGCTTTATACGGATTGGGTGGTTCCTGCATGTTCGCCGCGTCTGCTCGGGGGACGGACATTATCGGCGCCCGCCGACCTTCTCAAATTCCCTTTGCTCAATATCGAGTGGGAAGCCCATTACAGCCGTCCGCCACAATGGAGCGAGTGGGCGCAGCTGGTTGGCGCGACCGTGAATGAAAAACTCTCGAGCCTGTTTTTCGCGCTGTCGAGCAACGCAATCGACGCTGCGGT
This sequence comes from Agrobacterium sp. A3-95, assembly GCF_053521785.1. Taxonomy (NCBI): domain Bacteria; kingdom Pseudomonadati; phylum Pseudomonadota; class Alphaproteobacteria; order Hyphomicrobiales; family Rhizobiaceae; genus Agrobacterium; species Agrobacterium sp. A3-95. The sequence continues at coordinate 11,157 of NZ_JBNWDR010000003.1, forward strand.
CAACGGACACGGCTTCGTGCTGGCTCAGGTCTCGATGATCGAGGACGAGTTGCAGGCCGGTACACTTGTTGTTCCTTTCGACATCCGCCTTCCGCTTCCCGAGAGCTACTATCTGGCATGGGATCGTTCCGTTTTCGATAAGCCCTACGGAAGAGAATTTCATATGTGGGTGATGGGGATCGCGAAAAAGCAGTCTGTCGCATCGTCCCCGAACCGTAGTGCGTGACTAAGGGCCTACCGCTCGGGATATCACTTTCTGATGTGTTGATATTCTCCGCGCCAGTACAGAAGTGGCCGGGCATCGTCATGCGTCCTTATCGACCGGACGAGGCCGATCAGGATCACATGGGATCGATGGATGATCGCGTCTTCGAGTTCGCAGTCCAGACTTGCCAGAGCGCCATTCAGCGCAAGGCCGCCTGACGCCATCGTGTGCCAGACGGCGCCATCGTAGCGGCTGGCACCCTTAAGGCCATTAAAACCCGAGAATGAGTGGGCGACGTTTTCCTGACCTTCAGCGACGACGTTGACGCAAAACCGTCTGGCTTTCTCGACGATTTCCCAGGACGAGGATCCACGATTGAGTGCGACCATCACAGTCGGGCCATCCGCAGAAAGTGCTGTGACGGATGTTGCGGTGAAGCCGGTTCGTGTTTCACCCGTGCCTGTCGTGATGACGCAAACGGCACCCGCCAGATTCCGCATGGAGGATTTGAAGAGGTCAGCGCCCGGAGATGGCTCCTGCATTTTCATCCGGTCCACCATGATCGGCTCCTTCAGATGCGCTCTTTATCGCCTTTGGCGGCCGTGTAACGGTTGGCAGGCATCGAAAGCCCCAGGTTCTCGCGCAGCGTCGATCCTTCATATTCCTCACGAAACAGTCCGCGTCGCCGCAACTCCGGCAAGACAAGGCGGACGAAATCTTCCAGGCTTGCGGGAAGTGTCGGGAACATAAGAATGAAACCGTCGGCGGCACGGGTTTCGAACCACTCTTCCATGTAGTCTGCGATCTGTTTTGGTGTCCCGGTTATTCCGTTTCCGGTGTGGCGTTCTGCGTAGTGGCGGATCAATTGTCCCACTGTCTGTCCTTGCTTGACGAACTCGACGAGCTGGTCAAACATCTTGCGCGAGCCTTTCGGCTCGGTGGGCAGCCGGTCCATCGGAAATGGTTGATCGAGGGGGACGCCACGAAGGTCGGCTTCGAGGAACTCCGAAAGCATCAACCGACCTACGTCCGGATGCAGGCTGTCGATGAGAAAATCGACTTTTGCCTTCGCCTCGGCCTCGGTCTCCCCGACATTGACGACAATGCCCGGCATGACCTTGAGATCTTCGGGATCGCGACCGAATGCCGGCATACGTCCTTTGACGTTCTGGTAGAAAGCCCTGTTGCTCTCGATGTTGGATGCCAGGCTGAAGACGATTTCAGACGTCCGTGCAGCAAGGTTCATTCCGGCCTCGGAGCCGCCGGCCTGAGCAATAACAGGCCGCCCCTGCTCGGAAGGCGCAATGTTGAGGGGGCCGCGCACCTGAAAATGCTTGCCGACATGATTGAGGGTATGGTGCTTGTCCTTGTCATAATAAACGCCGCTTTCGCGATCGAGCAGCAAGGCGTCGCGTTCAAAGCTGTCCCATAGGCCGAACACTACGTCGATGAATTCCTGCGCGCGCTCGTAACGGACGGCGTGAGGATCGAGACCCTGACGATTGAAGTTGTAGCCGGTCTCGTCATGATCGGAGGTGACGACATTCCAGCAGGCGCGTCCCCGGCTCAGCTGATCGATAGACGCGAAAATCCGGGCGACATTGAAGGGTTCATAATAGCTCGTCGATACCGTCGAGACCAAACCCAGTCTTTCCGTCATCACCGAAAGTGCCGAGATGAGAGAAAGCGGTTCGAACCGGTTCTGCTTGGTCGGGCTGCGCGCCAGGGCGTCGGGGTCACCAACGGCAGCCGCAGCGGAATCGGCGAGGAACATGAAATCGAATTTGGCAGCTTCAGAAATTCTGGCCACATTCAACATGTGGCTGAAGTCGGTTGCTGCCGTTACCTTGCTTGCCGGGTGCCGCCATGCGGCTGCATGGAAGCCGAACGTGTAAACAAAGGTTCCGAGCTTGATCTTGTCCTGCCGTTTCAACATCGTTCCCTCTTTTGCCTGATACCAATTCTCGTCTCAGGCTATTCGAGGATCAACGCTGCAACAATCGGCCGAAATCTTCTCCGTAGGTTAGAAATACTAACAAGGATTAGTGGCGCGTCTGCGCATCAGCCCGAGAGGCTGCGGCGCCACGCAACAGGATCACATTCCCGTTGGAAGGCCTGATGATGGCGCTTCACTATAAGTATTCATAAGTCACACTTAAGCCGCTGTTAACCAACATCTGGTCAATTTATTCATATAAGAAGTTGTCTTCGCAGGAGAATTTCGCGCAGGCGCTTCATTTTTATGACCACATGACGCGGTCGTCTTTTCCCAAAAAAATGTTTCCAGATCCGTTGAATTCGTTCGGTGAAAGCCGAGGAGTTCGCGCGTCTATTCGCCCGCAATCCAATGATAGCGAGGACAAGTGCAAATCGTATTGGTCGATGACAGCAAGTCGATTCTTGTTGCCCTGAAAGCGACGGTCCGCGGGCTTCCGGATGTCGGCACCATCGTGGGCTTCACCGATCCCACGGAGGCGTTGGAATTCTGCCGCAACAATGCGGTCGATCTGCTTGTGGTGGATTATACGATGCCGAAATATAACGGCATACAGCTCCTCAAGGCACTGAATACATATGAGCATTTCGCGCATGTGCCTGTCATCATGATCACATCGGAAAGAGGCCGGCCTGTCCTTATCGAAGCGATAGAGAGCGGTGTCACGGAATTCATCCACAAGCCCTTTGACCCGGTGGAGCTGAAGGCGCGGGTGCGCAACCTTCTCGCCTTGCGCAAGGCGCAGCGCGATCTTGCCGGACAGGCGCGCAGCCTTGTGGATGAGGTGCGCAAGGCCACCCGGCAACTCGCGGCCCGCGAAGAAGAAATCATCTGGCGCCTGGCGCGGGCCATCGAATTCCGCGACGGCCACACCGGCGACCATATTTCCCGCGTCGCGCAAATCAGCATGCTGATGGCAAAGGATATCGGCCTCGATGACGAGCATTGCCGCATGATCTATCTCGCGGCACCCTTGCACGATGTCGGCAAGATTGGAATTTCCGACAGCGTGCTGCTGAAGCCGGGTCGCCTGACGCCTGATGAGATCACCGAAATGCGAAAACATGTCGGTATCGGCGTGCAGATTCTCGAAAACGGTTCATCCGATCTGCTGCGCATAGCCGAGGCGATTGCAGGCGGCCATCACGAAAAATGGGATGGAACGGGATATCCGCACGGCTTGTCGGGCGATGGCATTCCGCTGGAAGCCCGTATCGTCGCTATTGCGGACGTCTTTGAGGCTCTCTGCTCCGAGCGTCCTTACAAGAAGGCATGGTCGACCGAAGAAGCCTATGCGCATGTTGTCTCGCAGAGCGGCAGCCATTTCGATCCCGCCTGCGTCGCGGCGTTCCAGCGCCAATGGACACTGATCGAGAGGCTCATGACGGGTCACGGCGTTCTGGAGATCGAAGTGCCGAGCCTCGAAACACCGGAAGAACAACCGATCAGGGCGGATGGCGGCATGCAAGCCGCAGCCGTTCGGGAGACTCCCCATGTTTGATGAAACCACGAACGACACACTGAAGATGCCGCAAGCGCTTTCCATACGGTCGATTGCGTCGGCACACGGTCTTCTTCTCGACCGTCTCAAAGACACCGACAGGCTGGTGGTCGAGGTGCCCAAGGATGCGGATGCGGATTTGAGCTTCGTGCAGCTGATGGAAGCCTCGCGCAATTTCGCGGCGCAGAACAACAAGACGATAACATTGAAAGAGCCGGCTGACGGTCAGGTTTTGCAGACATTGCGGCGGGGCGGTTTCCTGTCGCGGATGGATGAAGCCTCCCGCCAGTTCTGGTTGCATGGAAAGGACCTATCATGAGCGCACATATTTTAACGGTCGACGATTCCGCCAGCATTCGCATGACGACGAAGATCGCCCTCACAGGCGCGGGCTACCAGATTACCGAGGCCGTTGATGGGCAGGACGGTCTTGCCAAGGCGAAGGCCGCGAATTTTGACCTCATCGTCACTGATCTCAACATGCCGAACATGAATGGTCTCGAGATGATTGAGGCGCTTCGGCAATCTCCGGCTCATACCGGCATTCCGATCATCTTTTTGACGACGGAATCCGATGCGGACATGAAGGCGCGCGCCAAGGCCGCTGGTGCCACCGGCTGGCTGACCAAGCCCTTCGATGCCGAACATCTGGTCAAGATCGTCAGAAAGGTCCTGGGAAAATGACGACGCTGGACCCTATTCAGGTTTTCAGAACGGAGGCTGCGGAGCTTTTCGAGCAAATCGAGGGTGGCCTTCTCGATCTGCTTCACGATTTGACCGATCAGGATCAGATCGACGCCGTTTTCCGCGGACTGCATACATTGAAGGGGTCCGGGGCAATGTTCGGGTTCGAGGCGCTTGCCGCCTTCACCCACCATTGCGAAACCGCCTTTGACCGGGTGCGCAAGGGCGAGGTTCCGGCAACCAGCGAACTGGTCGCAGCCGTTCTTGAAGCGCAGGATCATATGCAGGCGCTGGTCGACAATCCGCACGGTGTGCAGGGTGATGTTGGAGAGCAGCTGCTCGCCAAGCTTCGTGCGGCAGTCGGCACTCGTGGCGATGGCGGTGTCCTGACACATGTTCCGGCGCAGAATCTCGCCAGGAAGCAGGCAAAGACAAAAGCCGCCACTTGGGAAATCCGGTTCCGGTTGCCCGTCAATGCCATGGCAAACGGAACCAATCCGCTCGGTCTTCTCGATGAGCTGGCCGAACTCGGCGATTGTGAAATCGTTGCCGACACCTCGACGGTGCCGTCTCTCGATGCACTTAATCCGAGCGATCTCCATCTGGGCTGGACAGTCCGGCTGACGACCGAGCAGCCGCAATCGGCAATCGACGACGTTTTCATCTTCGTGATGGATGACATGGAGATCGATATCCGCGCAATCGAAGCGGTTGTCGAAGAAGAGCTCCCCGTTTCCGAAATCCTGCCGGAAGCCAGAAAGGTCGCCGTCGATCCGAAGGGCGGCAAGGCGGCCGAAAACGTGCGGGTGCCTGCTGAAAGACTTGACGAGTTGATGGATCGGGTCGGTGAACTCGTCATTGCCCAGTCCCGCCTTTCGCAGCTGGCGGGTAGCAGCGTCGATATTCTTTTGCGCTCTGTTTCGGAGGATGTCGAACGTCTTTCCGGAGAACTTCGCGATACGATGATGGTCCTGCGAATGGTGCCGATCGCCCAGCTTTTTGGTCGGTTCCGCCGTCTGATCCATGACCTGGCGCGGGAAACGGGCAAACAGATCGAGCTGGAGACCGAGGGCGAAGGCACAGAGGTCGACAAGGCGGTGATCGAACGCCTGGCTGATCCACTCGTGCACCTTGTCCGTAACTCGTGCGACCATGGCCTCGAAAAAAGCGATGAGCGTGTGGCGGCCGGCAAACCGGCGATGGGGCGGATCACCCTCATTGCACGCCAGTCGGGCGGTGATGTGACCATCACCATCCGTGACGATGGCCGTGGCATCGATCGCCAGCGCGTCCGGGCAAAAGCGGAGGCTTCCGGCCTTTTGGCTCCGAACGCGCAGGTCAGCGATCAGGAACTGCTGCAGATGATCTTCCAGCCGGGCTTTTCGACAGCCTCTGAAGTTACCAGTCTTTCCGGCCGTGGTGTCGGCATGGATGTGGTGAAAAAGAGCGTCGAGGCCCTTCGCGGCACGATCAGCGTTACCAGCACGCCGGGCGCGGGTTCGGAAGTTTCGCTGGCGATCCCGTTGACTCTGGCCATCATCGACGGCCTGCTGGTGCGGGTCGGCAATGGTTGTTACGTCATTCCGCTGCCGGCGGTTGAGGAATGCCTCGAACTGTCGCCTGACGACGATATTCGTTCGCGGGGCCGGTCCTTCATTTCACTGCGAGAGAGCCTCGTTCCCTTCATTCGCCTGCGCGAATTGTTCAACACCGGAACCAAGCCGGATCAGTTCCAGAAGATCGTCGTCATTTCCACCGGCTCCGAGCGCGTCGGGCTTGTGGTTGACCAGATCATCGGTGACCACCAGACGGTCATCAAGGCCATGTCGAAACTGCACCATGACGTCGCGACATTCTCCGGCGCGACCATCCTCGGTGACGGCAATGTCGCCCTTATCCTCGATGTCGCACATCTGGTGATGGCGGGGCAACAACAGGAGGCGCGATTGCGGGCCGCGGGATGAACCAGTCTCTCTTGAAGCAGACGGACGAATTTTGGGGCGTGTCCGACGCCGTGGAAGTTCTGACCTTCAACATCGCGGGCGAGACCTTCGCCATCGAGGCGGTGAAGGTTCGGGAAATTCTGGATCTTCTGCCCGAAACCGCCGTTCCCGGTGCTAAAGCCTTCGTGGCGAGTGTTATCAACTTCCGGGGCAAGGTCATCCCTCTGGCTGATATCCGTCTTGCCTTCGGCATGGAAGCCACCGAGCGAACCATTGATAGCCGTATCGTCGTCATAGAACTGCCGTTTGATGGCGAGCCGGCATTGATCGGCATCAGGACCGATAAGGTCAACGAGGTGACCACGTTCAGCCGGGCAGCCAGCGAACCGCCGCCGAGCGTCGGCATGCGGTGGCGGGCGGATTACATCCATTGCCTCATCAAACGCGGCAGCGAGTTCGTCATTCTTCCAAATCTGACAGCAATTTTCACGGGGCATCGCGAGTCCGGACCGGTTTCGTCCGGCGCGCGTGGCAACGTCATCGAACTTTCCAAGGAGCATTGAGATGCGATTTACAATCAAGATGAAGCTGGCGGTTGCCTTCGGCTTTCTGATCCTGATGCTTGCCGGAACGGCCGGCTACGGCATCTACAGCCTCGGTATCGCCAAGAATGCCATGGACGATGTGGTCGATGGCACCGTCGTGCGCCTCGACAAGGTTCACCAGATGAACGCACTGGCGCTGGCAACTGTCCGGTCGCAGAAGAATATCATCCTTGCTGCTTCGCCGGAGGAAACCCAGCTTTTCAAGGCGGCCGGTAACGAAAGTCGCGACCAGTTGACGGCTATGCTGAATGATATGGCAGCCACCGCCAGCGCCGAGACGCGTGCGTTCTGGACGGATCTGCAGGCCATCACCAAGGCTTTCGAGGCCAGTGATGATCACGTCCGGGAACTGGTTGCGCAGGGCAATACGTCGCTCGCCGCGTCGTACTCGTCCGGCAAGGGCCGTGACGCTGCCAATGCCCTGACCGGGAAACTGGGCGAAGGCGTCAAGATGAACCGCGACCGTCTTGAAGAATCGAAGCAATTGGCGGCTGATGACTATGAGCAGACCCGCACCCTGCTGGTCAGTGCATCGGTCGTTGCCGTACTAATCGCCATCGCGACAGCATTCTGGATCGCGCTCGGCATCAGCAGCGGATTGCGCAAGATCATGACCGTGGCGGAGGCGGTTGCGATCGGCGATCTCGATCAGAATGTCGAGATCAAGACCAATGACGAGATCAAGGATCTCGTTGCGCGCATCAACACGATGACGGGCAATCTGCGCAATACCGCAGGCATTGCCGACCGGATTGCCGATGGCGATCTTACCGTCATGCCGAAACCCCTGTCCGACAGGGATACTCTCGGCCTTGCGCTGGAACGGATGGTTGAGCGCCTGCGTGGCATTGTCGCCGATGCGCTTTCCGCTTCCGACAATGTGTCCTCCGGCAGCCAGGAACTGTCGGCCAGCTCCGAACAGCTGAGCCAGGGCGCGACCGAGCAGGCATCGTCTGCCGAAGAGGCTTCGGCCTCGATGGAAGAGATGGCTGCCAACATCAAGCAGAATGCCGACAATGCCGCGCAAACGGAAAAGATCGCGCGTCAGTCGTCCAAGGACGCCGAAGCCAGCGGTGAAGCCGTCAACCGCGCCGTGGTCGCCATGCGCACCATCGCCGAGAAGATTTCCATCGTGCAGGAAATTGCCCGCCAGACCGATCTTCTGGCGCTGAACGCCGCCGTTGAAGCGGCGCGCGCTGGGGAACACGGCAAGGGTTTTGCTGTCGTAGCATCGGAAGTGCGCAAGCTCGCCGAACGCAGTCAGGCTGCTGCCAGCGAGATCAGCTCGCTTTCCGGCGAGACCGTGCAGGTGGCAACCGAAGCGGGCGACATGCTGAACCGTCTGGTGCCGGACATTCGCAAGACCGCCGAGCTGGTCGCCGAAATCTCCGCCGCCTGCCGTGAGCAGGATATCGGCGCCTCCCAGATCAACGAGGCAATCCAACAGCTTGACAAGGTGACGCAGCAGAACTCCGGCGCTTCGGAGGAAATGTCTGCGACTTCGGAAGAGCTGGCCGCACAGGCCGAAGAGTTGCAGAGCAGTATCGCCTTCTTCAAGGTGGATACCTCAAGCGTCTCGTCGCGCCCCGCACAGGCTGCACATCGGCCTGCCGCAAAGCCTGCTGCGACGCGTCCGGCGATGAAGCCGGCCCCCGTTCGCAAACCGCAGACGGGCAACACCGTCAGCGCCCAGCAAGCCCGCGTCAAAGGTTTCGCACTGGATATGTCCATGGGCGGTCCCGATGCTGACGACGCGGATTTCCGCGAAAGCGCCTGACCATGACCAGCACATCTTCAGAAGGCCAGTTCGTGACATTCAGCCTCGGTGAGGAGGTCTTTGCGGTATCCGTCGCGGTCGTCCGTGAAATCCTCGACTATGAGGACACGTTCAAGATTCCGCATAGTCCTGAATATCTGCTGGGTCTGAGAGATGTGCGCGGGCAGGGTGTGCCCATCATCGATCTGCGGCTGCGGCTCGGAATGAGCCGCAGCGTGCGGACACCCCATACCCGCGTGCTGGTGCTGGATATTCCGTTTCCATCCCGCACGCTGGCGATAGGTCTCGTGGCGGACAAGGTATTCGAGGTGACGCCGTTCCGTCGCGACCAGATGGAAACGGCACCCGATATCGGCGTTCACTGGAACTCCGACTACATTGCAGGTGTGGTTCGCCGGGAAGGTGATTTCGTCGTCATCATCGATCTTGCAAAGCTTTTCTCGAACGAAGAAAATGCCATTGCCCGGCAGGGCGGCACACCGGTTCAGGCGGCATGAGGAGAGCCCTTCCCGTGGATGCCTCCATTGCTGCCAGCTCCGCGCATGATGGCCTGAGTCAGCGGGATTTCCGGCTGCTCGCCGAATACATCTACAATTACAGCGGCATAAAGATGCCGGACAGCAAGCGCACCATGCTGGAAGGGCGTCTGCGCAAGCGCCTTCGCGCCACGGGGCATGCCACCTTCGCTCAATATTGCAATTTCCTCTTCCGCGAAGACGGGCTGGAAGAGGAAGCGATCTACCTGATTGACGTGGTGACGACCAACAAGACGGATTTTTTCCGTGAGCCGAACCATTTCGACTACATGGAGAAATTCGCTTTGCCTGCACTTGCGGGTGAAGGCCATGGGCGTATCCGTGCCTGGAGTTCCGCCTGTTCGACGGGTGCGGAACCCTATACCATGGCGATGGTGCTGGCCGAAGCGGCCGAGAAACAGGTCATCAACAATTTCAGTATCCTTGCGACCGACCTTTCCACTGATGTGCTCAGGAAAGCCCATAGCGGTATCTATGCCCGTGAACTGCTCGAACCGGTTCCGGCCGACATGATGCGGAAATATGTCATGCGGTCGGTCGATGCCGGACGACGGGAGGTTCGGATCGTGCCGCGGCTGCGTTCCAAGATCGGTTTTGCCCGCCTCAACCTCATGGACCCGACCTACCAGATCGGCGATGCGGTGCACCTTCTCTTCTGCCGTAACGTTCTCATCTACTTTGATAAAAAAACGCAGGTTCACGTCCTCACTCAATTGTGCAAGCGCCTGGTGCCGGGCGGTTACCTTTTCATCGGTCATTCCGAAACGATAACCGGTATCGACCTGCCCCTGCGGCAGGTCGCCAATACCGTTTTCAAGAAGCAATAGCGGCAGAGAGCCATGTCGAACAAAATCCGCGTTCTCATCGTCGACGATTCCGCCAGCGTCCGGCAGACCCTGACCGAGGTTCTCGAAAGCGATCCCGGTATTGAGGTGATCGGGGCCGCTGCCGATCCGTTTGTTGCGGCCAAGCGCATCCAGGAAGAAATTCCCGATGTCATCACGCTTGATGTGGAAATGCCGCGCATGGACGGCATCACCTTCCTGCGCAAGATCATGTCGCAGAAACCGATCCCTGTAGTCATGTGCTCGTCGCTGACCGAGGCCGGATCGGAAACCCTGCTTCAGGCGCTGGAGGCGGGGGCAGTCGATATCATCCTCAAGCCGAGGATAGGCGCTGCGGATCATCTGGCGGAGCAGGCCACGCGCATCTGCGAGGTCGTCAAAAGTGCGGCGCACGCCCGCGTCGGCAATGCGCGGGCGGCGCTGCGTTCGGCTGCCGCAAGCGGTCCGCAGGCCAAGCTGACCGCCGATGCCGTGTTGCCGCCGCCTTCGGGCAAGGCCATGGCGCGCACCACTGAAATGGTGGTCTGTGTCGGTGCATCCACCGGCGGCACGGAAGCGTTGCGCGCAATGCTGATGAAGCTGCCGGCCAATTCACCCGGCATCGTGATCGTTCAGCATATGCCGGAAAAATTTACCGCCGCATTTGCAAAACGCCTGAACAGTCTCTGCGATGTCGAGATCAAGGAGGCCGAGGACGGCGATCCGGTGCTGCGCGGCCATGTGCTGATTGCGCCGGGCGACAGGCATATGCTGCTGGAGCGGCAGGGTGCACGTTATCGCGTTTCGGTCCGCACCGGGCCACTGGTTTCGCGACACCGGCCTTCGGTGGACGTTCTGTTTCGTTCTTCCGCGCGTGCCGCCGGTGCCAACGCCATGGGCATCATCATGACAGGCATGGGTGATGATGGCGCACGCGGCATGCTGGAGATGCATCAGGCGGGCGCCTTCACGGTGGCGCAGGACGAAGCATCCTCTGTTGTCTTCGGCATGCCGAAGGAAGCGATCGCCCATGGCGGTGTCGACAAGGTTCTGCCACTCGACAGGATCGCGCTGGAAATTCAGGCCGAAGACCGCCGCCGCTGATGGCGCGACCCTTTTTTACCCGGCATTAACCAAACTCGCCAATGATGGCGGTAACACCATGCGACAGGTGCGTTCCGCGAGGCATGACAGTCTCCGCCCAGTTTTCCGGATCATGCCATGCCAGTTATCACCTTCGCGAACACCAAGGGCGGCGCCGGGAAAACCACGGCGGTTCTTCTCCTGGCGTCCGAACTGGCGCGTCGCGGATCGCGGGTTTGCGTCATCGATACAGATCCACAGCGCTGGATTTCCCGCTGGCGTGAAAAGGCCGATGCGCGTGTCGATTTTTCAGTCATCACCTATGTGACGGCGGCGACGTTACAGCAGCATGTCATCGACAGCCGCCGTGCATTCGATCATGTGATCATCGACCTGCCCGGTGCGCAATCGCCCCTGCTCGCGACTGCGATAGGTCTCTCCAACCATGTGCTGATACCCGTTCAGGGCAGCACCATGGATGCGCAGGGCGGGGCGCAGGTGCTGGAGCTGCTGCGTTATCTCGATGAAAAGGCGAATATCCGGATCGACCATTCCGTCGTGCTGACCCGCGTCAATCCGCTGGTCACGACCCGCGCGCTTCTGGCCGCACGGGAACTGCTGGCGCAAAGGAATGTACGTGTTCTCGATACGCCCATTTTCGAACGTTCTGCGTTTCGCGATATGTTCGAATTCGATGGATGCCTGCATATGATGAAAGCCGGCCATGTCAGCAATCTCGACAAGGCTCTGCAGAATGCGGAAGCTTTTGCCGCCGAGGTTCTCCGTCTCCTTGAGGCCTCCAGCAAGAAAAGCCCTGGCAAACTGATGCAGGCGGCCTGACGCCGGGAACCCGGCGCAGTAAAAGCGCCCCATCGATCCCGTTTAGATCGAATACGCTCTAGAAAAGCGCGTCGGCAAAGAGATCGTCGTCATCTTCGACGGTGGCGGGTGCTTTCTGCCCGGGCGCAAGATCGACCGGCAAGTAGCGAAGATGCACGTCGCGCTCCTGCGCCATCGTGTAGATCTTGTAGATGCGTGCCGAAAACGGCTGGATTTTCTCTGCGAAGCCGGAAATGTCTCCGGCGCCGCCGGCGGCCAGCCCGCTTGCCACGTGATGGCATTCTTTCAGGACATCGCCGAGTTCGCTTTCGAAATCGAGCTTGATCACGGCGGCACTGATGCGGCTGAAAACGGCCTGACCTTCCGTGGCGAGATCCTGAAGACCGGTTTCCATCTGACCCTTGGCGTGGCTTATGGCTTCCAGTGCTTCGTTCAATGGTTCCCGCAGATCACCGGCGCTCCGGTTCTCAGCCTTCTTCAGATTTGTAATGACGCTTTCGATCCGGTGGAGATCGGCAACGATCGAATCCGCCGGGCTTTCCAGCTTGTCGGCAAAGACCCGCAGCTCGCCGCTGACGACATTGACCGACCGGCCTTCGTCGCCCAGTTTCGAGCAGCGCAGGTTTGAGTTCAGCGCCATATAATGGATTTCAGTCTTGATCGAGCGCAGCACTTCAATGCCGTGCAACAGGTCCTGTGCGGTACCGGTAACGGAAGCGACGACCGCATTGGCATCCGCCATGCCTTCCTGAACGCGCCCGGCCAGATCGCACGCCTTTGCTATGTCCTGCTCAAGCAGCTGCAACGCGCTGCCGCCATCATTGGCAGCATCTTCCACCAGGGTGTCGCGCAGTGAAAGAATGGTTGCGGCATCGTCGGCGAAACTTGAGATGCCTGCAAAAATCTTGCGGCAATCCTGCTGGAAGGTGGTTGCCATCTCGTCGATCTGGGCGCTGACCATCTCGAAAACGGTGTCGTAAAGAGCGTCCATTTCGGCGGAATTTAACGCCAGCGCCTCTTCGGAATTCAGATAATCGCTGAACAGGGCGAGTGTCGTCTGCACATGTTCGACACGTTGGCGGGTAATGTCGCCGATCTGGAGGGAGGACAGCGTTGCCGCTATCTTGCCCTGCACGCCCTGCGCGACGGATTTCACCTTGGCCGCCATGGCCGTCATGGCGCGATGCTGTTCGCCGATGCGACCGGAATTTGTCTTCAAACCTCCGACGATGCCGGGGATCGTTGCTTCGAAATCGGCGCCGATGACGGATGAGACGTCGCGCGCTCTGGCAAGCTGCTTGTCCATGAGATCGAGATATTGCGCGAATTTGCCGACTTCAGTACCGCCGAAATGGATGCGTTCGCGGATTTCCTCGGCAAAGGAGGAAAATTCGGCGATGCCTGCGCCGGTGATCTTTACCGTGACCGCAAAGGTTTTCAGGTAACGGATCGTCTCGCGGATATCATCGACATGGCCGTTTGCAGACTTGCAAAGGGAACTCATTTCAACGAAGGCGGCCTGTCGCAACTGTTCGGTTTCCGGCAGGCGGACCATATCCTCAATGGTCTTTTGCATGTTGGCCATTGCCGCATCCGCGGTATCGCCGTCCATCGAACCCGTCATGCGGTCCAATATGGTGATGAGCTGGTTCAGGATGTCCATGACTGAAACGAGCACGGAGCCGCCTTCGAGAAAGGTCTTCTCGATACGAGACTGTGCGGTTGCAAGGCGCGCGGTCAGGTACGCTTGCGGATCACTGGCTTCAGCTTTTGGTTGATTTTTCACGACGGTACTGTTTCCCATACTCGGATGGCTTGATCCTAGAGAGCAGGAAGAAACGGACAGTGAATATTCTGAGTTGATCGGGAGTTAACAACTCAATTGGTTGACGAATTCCTCTCCCCTGGAGGCCTTCTCGGGGCTTATCGAATCTGGACGTGGTCGGTGCCTACCGGAAAAGTCAGTTGTACCCTTGCGCCATCGCCCGGCATCGAGCTGATATGCGCCTCGCCGCCGCTCTGCCGGACGAAGCCGTAGACCATTGCAAGGCCGAGGCCTGCCCCGCCGTGTTCCTGCCGGGTGGTGAAATAGGGCTCGAAGGCCTTGTCCACCGCCTCGGGCGTCATGCCCACCCCCTCGTCGGTGACGGCGATCACAAGTGCATCCTTCTCGGAAGCGGCGCTGATCGAGATCAGGCCACCATCGGGCATGGCCGCTGCCGCATTCAGGCAAAGGTTGAGGATGGACTGCTCGAGGAGGGCAGGGTCTAGCGCAATCGAGGGAAGATTCTCGTCAATCTCCAGCGCAATCCGGCATTTCGGGCCGACTGCAATCTCAAGGATATCGGCCATGCCGCGCAGCAGGTTTGCGACGTTGATGCAGCTCGGATGAATGGGCTGCTGGCTGCCGATGGTCAGCATGCTGCTGGCCAGAGAACGGCCGCGATCCGCCGCCTTGCGGATACGGGCGATGTGGCGTTTCTGGCGATCGTTGAAACCAGTTTCGCGCTCCAGCAGGCCGAGGCTGCCGGTGATGATGCCGATCATGTTGCCCACTTCATGACTGACCTGATGGGTCATGCGCATGATGCCATCAAGCCTCTGGGCTTTTGCGGCCTCCGCCTCCTGACGATCGAGAGAAGTTACATCCCGGGCGAGCAGCACGATACCGCCATCCGGCTGGCGTGACATCGATATTTCGATCACTCGTTGATCTCCAGTGCGATGGCGCACCACTGCCCGGTCCATCAACTCGCCTCGGCCGCTCTCGAAAGGGAACAGTGCGGGATCGATCTCCGGTATCGGTTCGACAAAACGGCGAAGCGGCAGCTTACGCGACGAGCCGGAACGACCGACAAGTTCTATGATCCGGCGGTTCATGGTGATTGGCCGACCGGTCGGATCGAACAGCGCTATTCCCTCATTCATGTTGCGGAAGGTGGAGCGGATGGTTCGGGCCGCCGCTTCCGCCGTGCGCCGCAGGCGGGAGACACGATCGACGCTGTCATGGAAAGCCCGGAAAGCATCGAGCAGGCGGATCAGTTCCGTCTCCGATCCGGTGTAGGATGGCGGGCCGACATCCTTTTCACCCTTGGCGAGCGCGTTCATGCCGTTGGAAAGCGTCGCGATCCCGCGTGAGACACGCATCACCGATCGAATCGAGAATGTTGCCATGACCAGAACCAGAAGCGAAGCGACTGCGACGATGACCAATAGGCGGCTCAGAGCGTCCGAGGTCGAGATCAGGTCCTCGTTGAGGCTGCGGGCAACCGCATCGCTCTGGGTTTCGGTGACATGGGACAGATCGCGCGACACAATGTGAAGCCGCGACACCGAGGCGCGGATCGCAAACATTTCCAAGAGGTAACGGCTCTGCGCTTCAAAGACCCGCTCATAGGGTTGCAGCTCGGCCACGGGGAGCCGCTCTCCGGGATAACCTTCCTGGCGCGCGGTGGTTTCGGCAACATAGCGGCGGCGCAGTTCACCAAGCTGGAAGAGGCTGTCGGATGCGGATGCGGCCTGCACGATGCCGTTCATCCGCCTGCGCAGTTCGGGATCGGTGATGCCGCGACCCGTGGCAATTTCGCCAAGCGCGGCTGCCGCTTCCGCCTTGTGGCCCTGCGCCGCATCGGCATCCTTTGCCAGATCCAGCGTCTGTGTTCTGATCAATTCAAGGAGTTCGACGATGCGCTCGTTGGCAAAGCCGCGGGCGACCCGATCACCGTTGCCTGGCCCTGTCATCTCCAGCAGGATATCGACCTGCTGGACCACGGACCGGCTTTCGCTGGAGACGCGATAGGGCGAGGCGGCATTCATCAGGAAAGGTGCGCTCGAGACGAGGTCGGAGACCTGCCGCGAAACCAGCGATGCCTTGGCAAGGCTGGAAAAGGCCTGCAGGCCGTAGGCGGCCATTTCATCGCGGGCGCGTTGCAGGCCGTAGATGGCGATGGCGGATAGGCTGAATACGAGGATGCAGATGAAGACGATCGCAAAGGGCAGGCGAAAGGCGATCGAGGAAAGGAAGGAGCGGCTGATCACGGAGAAAGCTCGCCCTCGTCGGTGTGGAGCACATAACCCCTGCCGCGCCGCGTCTTGATGTGACGCGGCAGATCGGGGTTTCGCTCGATCTTGCGCCTCAGCCGCAGCACCAGCACATCGACGTTTCTATCGATATAGCGGTCGCTTTCCGAGCCCAGCCTGTCGAGGATCTGGGAGCGACTGACGGGCTGGTTGGGCGTTTCGGCCAGAATTTCCAGAAGTGCGAATTCGGCACTTGTCAGCGTTCTGCTGCGATCGGTCAGGCAGACCGCCTGTCGGGCATTGAGATCAATCGCCCAGTCGCTGAGGAGCAATGTTGCCCGGCCGTGGTCGCGCTCACTTTCCTTTTCCTGCTTTAAGGAGGGGATCGTCCGGCGCAGAACGGCCTTGATCCGTGCCGTGAGTTCGATCGGTTCGAAGGGTTTGACGACATAATCGTCGGCCGCTGTTTCCAGGCCGAGAACCCGGTCGGCGGCGCTGCCGGCAGCCGTTACCATGACGATGCCGATATCAACCTTGCTGCGTAGTCTCTGGGCAAAGGTGCGGCCGGAGGTGCCGGGTAAGTTGTGGTCTACGAGCACCAGCTGCATCACGTCCTTCGCCAATATCTCGTCCGCTTCCTCGGCGGAGCGCGCGCAGGTGGGCAGCCAGCCCTCGGCCTCGACGAGGTCCGAGATAAGCTCTGCCATATCCGGATCGTCCTCGACGATCAGAATGCGAACCTTCTGATTAAGCACTGCGTATTCCTCCCGCCATCATCATAGGCGCGGCAGACGCGATCTTCAAAGCCTAGCTGGTTATCCGCCCTGTCATATTTGTAATATCTGTAATCTTGTTCGGAAAGATTGGTAACCATTCTTCGATTGCGGTGCGGTCAGGATGTGACATGCTAATGGCGGAGATTGGAACGGGGAGGTTCCAAGCAGGGAGGCTCAGTTGAGAGCATTGACCGCACTTGCGGCGAGCATGGCCTTATGGCTGTGCGGCGCAGGGCATGGCATGGCCGCGACGAAGTTGAACGTCCTGTGCGGCGTCGACGAGGCTTGGTGCGTGACCATGCAGCGGGCTTTCGAAGCGCGGATGGGGGTCGAGATTTCGATGGTTCGCAAGAGCACCGGCGAAATCCTCGATCAGATTCGTGCCGAACGCGCCCATCCGACAGTCGACGTCTGGTGGGGCGGTACAGGCGACACTCATTTGCAGGCGGGTTCGGAAGGCCTTCTGGAAGAGTATCAGCCTGCCCATCAGCAGGATCTGCTGCCATGGGCGCAGAATTTCAATGCGATGTCGGGATCGAAATCGGCCGGAATCTATGCCGGTGCGCTCGGTTTTGCCTATAATACGGAACTGCTCGCCAAGAACAATCTGCCGGCCCCGACATGCTGGAAGGATCTGGCGAAGGAGATTTATCGCGGCCATATCCAGACCGGCAACCCGAACTATTCGGGCACGGCCTTCACCATGCTTGCCACGCTTGTCCAGCTCTTTGGCGAGGAGGAGGCTTTCAGTTTCATGGGCAAGCTTAACCAGAATGTGGTGAGTTACACCAAGGTCGGCTCGGCGCCCGTAAAGGCGGCGGCGCGGGGGGAGGTTCTGATCGGGATTTCCTTCATGCATGACGCCGTGACACAGAAGATCGAAGGCTTTCCGCTGGTGATCGTCGCCCCTTGCGAGGGAACCGGTTACGAGATCGGTGCGGTCAGCATCGTCAAGGGCAACCACAACGATGCGCTGGCGCAGGCCTTCGTTGAATTCGCGCTGACCCCGGAAGGACAGGCGACCGGGGCAAAGGCGGGGCAGAACCAGGTGCCATCCAACGCCCGGGCGACATTGCCGCTGACGGCGCCCGATATATCGATGATCAAGATGGTGGATTACGACTTCGCCACCTTTGGCCAACCCGAAGAGCGAAGTCGATTGTTAAGCCGCTTCGACAACGAAATTCACCCGACCCAGTAGGGGTCAGCAATCCAAGACCGAAAAGACAGACAGCGTGGCAGCACAAGATGCCGCGACCGGCAGCGCCATGTTTGTGGACTGCCGAACCATTCAGACGCAAGCTACAGGAGGATAACCATGCGACTGACGATACTTTCCACATTGCTTTTTGCCGGTACGGCACTCGGCACCACATCGGTGCAGGCGGCAGGCGAGCTTAACCTGATATGCTCTGCCGATGTCGTCATCTGCGAACAGATGAAGGGCGATTTCGAAAAGTCGCATGACATCAAGGTCAATATGGTTCGCCTGTCTTCCGGCGAAACTTATGCCAAGGTACGTGCGGAAGCCCGCAACCCGAAGACCGATATCTGGTGGGCCGGCACCGGCGATCCGCACATGCAGGCGGCCTCCGAAAACCTGACGCTCGAATACAAGTCGCCGATGCTGGATCAGCTGCAGGACTGGGCCGTCAAACAGGCGGAAAGCACCGGTTACAGAACCGTCGGCGTTTATGCCGGCGCGCTGGGCTGGGGTTACAACACCGAAATCTTCAAATCCAAGGGTTACAAGGAGCCGAAGTGCTGGGCCGATCTGCTGGCACCGGAACTGAAGGGCGAAATCCAGATCGCCAATCCCAACTCTTCGGGCACAGCCTATACGGCGCTTGCCTCGCTCGTGCAGATCATGGGCGAAGACCAGGCGATCGATTATCTGAAGAAGCTCAACGCCAACATCTCGCAATATACCAAGTCCGGATCCGCGCCGGTGAAGGCGGCAGCGCGTGGCGAGACGGCACTCGGCATCGTCTTCATGCATGATGCCGTGGCGCAGACAGCGGAAGGTTTCCCCGTCAAGTCCATCGCGCCCTGCGAAGGTACCGGCTACGAAATTGGCTCCATGTCGATCATCAAGGGTGCCCGCAACCTCGAAAATGCCAAGACCTGGTACGACTGGGCGCTGAAGCCAGAGGTCCAGTCACGCATGAAGGACGCCAAGTCCTTCCAGCTTCCATCCAACAAGACCGCGGAAGTGCCGAAGGAAGCACCGAAGTTCGAGGACATCAAGCTCATCGACTACGACTTCAAGACCTATGGCGACCCGGCCAAGCGCAAGGCGCTGCTGGAACGCTGGGACCGCGAGGTCGGTGCAGTCGCAAACTGATCTGAACTCCGGCGATCGGCATCCCGGCTTTTGAAAGCCGGGATGTCCGCCGTTCTTTCATCGGCATGAAATAAGCGAGGTCGGCCATGACACGTGGCAATCGCAGGCTGAACATTGTCCTGGCGCTCGGGGCTTTTGCCCTGGTTTTTCTTCCCTGGTATCGCATTGAAGGCGGCTTCTTCAGCTTCCGCTGGCTGTCTGAGTTTCTTTCTTCCCCCAGCAATGCGCCCGGTGTGCTGCAAATATTGGTTTATGGAAAACCCTGGCTTGCCGGTGCTGGCCTGTTTTTCCTTGCCGGATGCCTTGTCCGCCCGATTGGCGATCCGATGTTGCGGGGCAAGCTGCTTGCGTGGATTGGTGCTGCCGGTCTCGTGGTTCTGA
Source organism: Agrobacterium sp. A3-95 (assembly GCF_053521785.1). Lineage (NCBI taxonomy): Bacteria > Pseudomonadati > Pseudomonadota > Alphaproteobacteria > Hyphomicrobiales > Rhizobiaceae > Agrobacterium > Agrobacterium sp. A3-95. The sequence goes on from NZ_JBNWDR010000003.1 coordinate 30,672, forward strand.
TTTTGCAGGGATTGGCGATCGGCTTTACCGGCTGGACATGGAGCGTCAGTGAAAACCTGTTCGGCGTGCTTTCCGATGGCCAGCCCGCCATGGGCGCCGGCGCCGTCGTCATGTCGCTGGTCTTTGTGCTTTTCTTTGCCTTCGGGCTTGCCGAACGCGGCGTGATGAAGGGCGACGCCTTTGTCGTCGGCTCGATTTCCATTCTGGCCTTCCTCGTTACCGTTTTCGTGTTCTATCCGATCGGCAGCATGCTGATCGCATCCGTTCAGGATTTCGATGGCTCCTTTAATGCCGATGGCTTCATCCGCAATATTCAGGATCCCGGCATCTGGAGCCTTGGCTGTGTCACGGGTGAAGAACGCTGCGGCGTTGCCTGGCGAACGCTCTTCCTCGCCTTGATGACCGCCTTCGGCTCCACAGTGCTTGGGTTGGGTTTCGCGCTGGTCGCCACCCGCACCCGTTTTCCGTTCAAGAAGGGCCTGCGCCTTCTGACGGTTCTACCGATCATAACGCCGCCTTTCGTCATCGGTCTTGCCCTGACGCTGCTCTTCGGCCGCGCCGGTGTCGTCACTGAATGGCTTTCCTATCTCTTCGGCATCGAACCCGGCCGCTGGCTCTACGGCATGACCGGCATATGGATCGCGCAGGTGCTCTCCTTCACGCCGATATCCTTCCTGGTGCTGATCGGTGTCGTCGAAGGTGTCAGCCCGTCGATGGAGGAGGCGTCGCAAACGCTTCGCGCCGACCGCTGGCGCACCTTCTGGCGGGTGTCGCTGCCGCTGATGAAGCCGGGTCTCGCCAATGCGTTTCTCATCGGCTTCATCGAAAGCATGGCGGATTTCGGCAATCCGCTGGTGCTTGGTGGCACGCATGGGGTGCTGTCGACGGAAATCTTCTTTGCCGTCGTGGGTTCGCAGAACGACCCTTCACGCGCCGCTGTTCTCGCCATTATCCTCCTGTGCTTCACGCTTTCGGCGTTCCTCGCCCAGCGTTTCTGGCTGGCCGGCAAGAACTTCGCCACGGTTACCGGCAAGGGCGACAGCGGCGCGCATATCGCGCTGCCACGCGGCCTGTCCATTGGTGTCCATGCCGTCGTCGTGCCGTGGATGGTCTTCACCATCGTCGTGTACGGCATGATCCTCGTCGGCGGTTTCGTGAAGACCTGGGGTCTGGACAATTCGCTGACGCTCGACCACTACATCCGCGCGTTCTCCGTCAGCTTCTCCAACGGCTCGATTGCCTGGACCGGTGTTGCCTGGAACTCGTTCTGGACCACCATGGAGATCGCGCTGGTGTCGGCGCCGCTGACCGCTGCCGTCGGTCTGCTGACGGCCTATATCATCGTGCGGCAGAAGTTTGCCGGTCGGAACATCTTCGAATTTGCCCTGATGATGAGCTTTGCCATTCCCGGAACGGTCATCGGCGTCAGCTACATCATGGCCTTCAACCTTCCGCCGGTGGAAATGACGGGATCGGCGCTGATCCTGATCGCCTGCTTCGTCTTCCGCAACATGCCGGTCGGCGTGCGCGGCGGCATTGCGGCAATGAGCCAACTCGACAAAAGCCTCGATGAGGCCTCGCTGACGCTGCGCGCCGACAGTTTCCGCACGATCAGGAAAGTGATCCTGCCACTGCTGCGCCCGGCGATCACGGCGGCTCTGGTCTACTCCTTCGTCCGAGCGATTACCTCGATCAGCGCCGTCATCTTCCTCGTCAGCGCCCAGTACAACATGGCGACCTCCTACATCGTCGGTCTCGTCGAAAACGGTGAATACGGTGTCGCCATTGCCTATTCCTCCATGCTGATCGTGGTGATGATCACTGTTATCACCGGCTTCCAGCTCATTGTAGGCGAGCGTCGCCTGCGCCGCGAAAACCGCGTCGCGGGACTGCCGTCCGCGTCCTCCGTTCCTCTCGCTCAGGAGAAAACCGCATGATTTCCGTAAAGCCCGGCTCCGTCACCTTTCAGAATGTCCGCAAGACATTCGGCGCCTTCACCGCCATCCCCGACCTTTCGCTCACCATCGAACCCGGCACGCTGGTGACACTTCTCGGTCCCTCCGGTTGCGGCAAGACGACGACGCTGCGCATGCTGGCGGGGCTCGAACATCCGACGGCCGGTCGCATTCTGATCGGCGACAAGGATGTGACCATGCTGCCGGCCAACGAGCGCGATGTCTCGATGGTTTTCCAGTCCTATGCCCTGTTCCCCCACATGACGGCGCTCGACAATGTCGCTTATGGCCTGCAATCCTCCGGACTGCGCAAGGCGGAAGCACGGGAGAAGGCTGAGGAAGGTCTGAAGCTCGTGGGGCTGGCCGGCATGGGACATCGTCTGCCTGCCGAGCTTTCCGGTGGTCAGCAGCAGCGCGTGGCGGTTGCCCGCGCTCTGGTGCTGGAGCCGCAGGTGCTGCTGCTCGATGAACCCCTTTCCAACCTTGATGCGCGTCTTCGCCGCCGGGTTCGTACCGAAATCCGGGAATTGCAGCAGCGGCTTGGTTTTACAGCCGTTTATGTGACGCATGATCAGGACGAGGCGCTGGCCGTTTCCGACCGGATCATCGTGATGAAGGAAGGCGAGATCGCCCAGTCAGGCGCGCCGCGGGAACTCTACGAGGCGCCGGCTTCTTCCTTCATCGCCGACTTCATGGGCGAGGCGAATGTCGTCGGCTGCGAGGTGGTCAGCCTTGAGGGCGCCGATGCGTTGATCCGCGTTGGGGGGATCGATCATCGTGTTGCGGCACGCAATGCCAAACCCGGCCCGGCAAAGCTTGCGGTTCGTCCGGGTTCGATTTCCATTGCCCAATCGGGCGGGCAGGGACTTGCCGGGCGGGTGCTGCACAGCGCCTATCTCGGCGGTCACGTCGAATATGAAGTCGAGACCGATATCGGCACGCTCTTCATCATCGACCATGCCGTCGAGACCAGCCTGCCGCCCGAAAGCGATGTCACACTCGGGTTCAAGAACCGTGGCATTGCCTTGATCCAGGCCTGAGTTTCAAAGCGTATCGCGGCGGCCCTCTCAAATGTCCTTTGCGAGACGCAGCGCATCGTAGATCGCCGCATGTGTATTGCGTGCGGCGACCGCGTCGCCGATGCGGAAGAGCCGGTAGGCACCGCCAGGGTTGCGCTCGACGGTTTGGGCGGAGCCCTCCAGCAAGGCGTCGTAGGATATTTCGCCGAGGTTCCTGGAGCCGGGCTTGAGGTCGAAATAGAGATCGTCCAGCGGCACCGTGCCGTGATTGACGACGATCTGGTCCACGGTCCTTGATTTCGTCACGCCGCCATAATCGCTGCCGACGTGGGCGACGAGCTGGTTGCCGTTTCTTTCCGCCGCTTGCAGCCGATAGGTGACGGTGAAGGTGACGTCGAGTTTTTGCAGTGAGCGCATGTAAGGAACCAGGTTCATCGCCATGACTTCCGGCGCGAAGGCGCGATCCGGGGTCATGATCTCCACTTTAGCGCCCGCCTTTGCGAGAAATTCTGCTGCCTGCAAGCCCGCATGGTCGCCGGCATCGTCGAAAACCAGCACATTCGTTCCCGGCTTGACGTCGCCGGAAATGATATCCCACGAGGAAACGACCAGATCATTGCCGTTTGAAAGCACATCGGTATGCGGCAATCCGCCGGTGGCGATGATGACGACATCTGGGCTTTCCGAGAGAACCGTGTCCGCTTCCGCCCAGCTGTTGAAGTGAAAGGTAACGCCGAGCCTTTCGCACTGGCTCATGCGCCAGTCGATAATGCTGATCATTTCGCGGCGGCGTTCGCTTTGCGCGGTCAGGCGGATCTGGCCGCCCGGATCGTTTGCGGCCTCGAAGACGACGACCTCATGGCCGCGTTCGGCACAGACTCGCGCGGCCTCCAGCCCGGCCGGACCGGCGCCGACGATCACGACCTTCAGGCTTTCCGTCGCCTTGGCGATCTCGTGCGGCATCGTTTCTTCGCGGCCTGTCGCCGGATTGTGAATGCAGAAGGCGAGGCCGCCCTGATAGATGCGGTCGAGACAGTAGTTGGCGCCAACGCAAGGCCTGATATCGTCCTCCCGCTTTTCCATGATCTTGCGCACGATATGCGGGTCCGTCATATGGGCGCGGGTCATGCCGACCATATCGACCTTGCCGGAGGCGATGGCGTATCTGGCGGTGGCGACATCCTGGATCTTGGCGGCGTGGAAGGTGGGGAAACTGGTTGCCGCGCGGATTTCGCCCGCGAACTCCAGATGCGGCGCGTTCGCCATGCCCTGAATGGGAATGACGTCGGTCAGGCCGGGATCGGTGTCGATATGGCCCCTGATAACGTTGAGATAGTCGATCAGACCGCTATCCCGCAACCGGCGCGAGATTTCGAGGCCTTCCGCCTTTCCGGTGCCGCCTTCAAGACATTCGTCGGCGGTATAGCGAACCCCGAGGATGAAATCGTCGCCGACACGTTCGCGCATCGCCCTGAAGACGTCGAAACAGAAACGCATGCGGTTGTCCAGCGAGCCGCCATAGGGGCCATCCAGCTCGTTGGTCAGCGGCGAGACGAACTGATCGATGAGATGGCCATAGGCTTCAAGCTCCACCCCGTCCATGCCGCCCGCCTTCATGCGTTCCGCAGCGTCGGCGAAGTCCTTGATGATGCGCTCGATATCCCAATCCTCGATCTTCTTTGGGAAAGCGCGATGCGCGGCCTCCCGCTGGTGGGATGGTGCCAGCACCGGCAGCCAGTCGCCCTTGTCCCAGCGCGTGCGGCGGCCGAGATGCGTCAGCTGGATCATGATCGCTGCACCCTCTTCATGCACGGCGTCGGTCATTTCCCTGATCCACGGAACGATTTCATCCTTGTAGGCCAAGAGGTTGTTGAAGACGGGCGGGCTGTCTTTCGAGACGGCTGCGGAGCCTGCCGTCATCGTCATGGCGACGCCGCCCTTTGCCCGCTCGAGCGTATAGGCGCGGTAGCGCCCTTTCGGCATGCCGTCCTCCGGATAGGCGGGTTCATGCGAGGTAACGATGATGCGGTTTCGCAGGGTGAGATGCTTTAGCTGGTAGGGCTGAAGAAGGGGGTCATTCGACATGGCGACCGTGCTCCGAGAACGTTTATCGGAGAAGGCTAAGCGGGAATGTACATAGGTGTCAATTAATAAAACACTTGTGTTTATGCATTCGACATGAGTGGACATTCGCCTTGTCGCGACCAGACCGATTTGCTAGGAAATCACCATGGAAGCGACATTGAACGAGACCGGTTGGCGCGGATCGCAGGAGGGCTGGCTTGAGGCCGCCTACCAGGCACTTCTCGAATCCGGCGTGGATTCCGTGAAAATCCTGCCGTTGGCGAAAAAACTCGGTCTGTCGCGCACGAGTTTCTACTGGTTCTTCCGGGATAGGGAGGAGTTGCTGGCCGCACTCGTCTCCCGCTGGCGCGAAAAGAATACCGGCAGCATCGTCAGGCAGTCGGAGGCCTATGCGGAGACCCTGGCCGAAGCGATGCTGAATGTCTTCGATTGCTGGCTGGATGCTGGCCTCTTCGACAACAGGTTCGAATTTGCGGTTCGCAGTTGGGCTCTCCAGTCCGATGATATTCTTGCCGAGGTGCGTAAGGCCGACCAGACGAGAATGGATGCGCTTTCGCGCATGTTCATGCGGTTTGGCCATTCCGAAAATATGGCGGATGTGCGTGCCCGCACCACCTATCTCGTGCAGATCGGCTATATCTCCATGCAGTCGGAGGAAGATATGGCCGTGCGCATGAAAAGGATCCCGGACTATATTGCGATCTACACCGGTGAGGTGCCGCAGCAGCGCGAGCTTGACCGGTTTTATGCAAGACATGGGTACAGGCCGGGATAAGGCATCCAAGGTGTGACGGTCGATTTGCGTCTGGCAGGACGGTGAGAGAAGGATAGTCCGGCTCCTTGCCTGCAATGTAGCTGTAACATTCACCGACCAGTGGTGAGGACGGCAAGAATTCACCTTTGGGGAAAAGTCATTGCGAATCCTGCTTCTTGAGGATGAACCGGAAATGGCGCGGGCCCTGCTCGAAGCCCTGCGACGGCGTGATGTGCTTGCGGATCATGTCAGGACGATTGCCGATGCCGACGCGCTGGCGCGTGACGGGTCTTACGATGTGCTGGTTCTGGATCGTCGCCTTCCGGATGGTGAAGGGTTGAACCTTGTGTCTTCGCTTCGCAAAGCCAAGCATTCGGTGCCGATCCTCGTTCTGACGGCGCTCGGAAGTGTCGATCACCGCGTTGACGGTCTTGACGCCGGCGCGGATGATTACCTCGCCAAGCCCTTTGCGATCGAGGAATTGCTTGCCCGCCTTCGGGCGCTGCACAGGCGCGGCCCTTCGCTTTCCAGCCAATATGTGAGCTTCGGAAATCTGAGCATTGATCCGAAGAGCAATGAAGTCACGGTTGCCGGTGCCATCATCGAGTTTCGGCGGCGGGAATACCTGGCGCTCGAGGCTCTGATGCGACGTCCGAACCGCATCGTGACGCGTTCCAATCTGGTCGAAGCGGTTTACAACCTGGACGATGAGATCGAATCCAACGCTCTCGACGCCCATATCTCGCGCATCAGGAAGAAGCTCGCGCAGGCCGAAGCCACGGTCGAGATAAGAGCCGTGCGAAACATCGGCTATCTCATCCGGGCGAATACATGAAGCAGGAGCGCAACCGATCCCTGCGGTGGGCGCTGATGAAGCGTCTTTTCGCCTTACAGGCGTTCTTGCTCGTTCTGTTTGTCATCCTCCTCGCCGGCTGGATCTGGATCATTGATCCACGGCTGGAGGGCGCCAATGAAGAGGCTGTCCGCATCGTTGCGGAAAGCGTGACAAAGGATGGGCCGGGCCGGGCGCAAGTTTTGCCCACGCCCGGATTGGTCGAGCTGAAACAGCGCTATCCGAATCTTTGGTTCTTGGTGCGGGACGCCGATGAAATCGTCCTGCGATATGGAGAAATCCCAGTACCGGCTTTGGCGGCAGTTTTTCCGTCAAGCATCGAAAGGGCGCGTCTGGAAGCGGGGGAAACAGTCCGGGCCACCATGGAAAACCGTAATACGCCTGCCGGGCGGCTGCAATTCATTGCCGGTACGGAAAAAGGCATCCCGAATGACGGCCTCAGCCTATGGATCAGTATGCAGTTAGATCTGGAAAAAGATGCCAACGGCGAGATCCGCTGGCTTACTGTCTTGCCGGGTGTGGGCTTCGTCATTCTTATCGCCGTCGTGCCCATGCTGATCCTGACTGGTATCGCGACATTGATCGTGACCCCGAGGGCGGTCGGCCGTTCACTTGGCGGCCTGATGGAAACGGTCAGCCAGGCGCAATCCATCAATTTCGAGAACCGGTCTGCCCGTATCAATCGTTCCAAGGTGCCCAGCGAAATCATTCCCCTGGTAAATGCCTTCAACGTCGCGCTCTCCAAGCTGGATGAGGGATATAATCGCCGTAACCGCTTCCTTGCCGATGCCGCGCATGAGTTGAGAACGCCGATTGCAATCGCGCGGATCAGGGCCGATCTTTTGCCCGATGACGCGCTGAGCCGACAACTCCGGGCCGATATCGATCGCCTCACACGCGTTGCGCACCAGTTGCTGGAGATGCAGGCAGTCGGCGTGGTGGAATTACCCGCCGAGCGGCAGGACCTGAACATCCTTGTCGAGCGCATCGCGACCGATCTCGCGCCGATTGCGATGGATGCCGGTTACGAGTTCGATTTCGAGCCAAGTGAAGGAGAGGCCGTATTCACGGTCCAGACTTCGATCATCGAGATGGCGGTCGTCAATCTCGTCCGCAACGCAATCGATCATGGCGGCGGCAAGGGTGCTATCACGATCCGGGTCGGTGCTGCGGGCTTCATTGACGTTTGCGATGAAGGGCCGGGCATCCCCGTCTCGGAGCGCGAGCAGGTATTCGAGCCGTTTCACCGCGTCAATACGAATTCGCCAGGAGCAGGCCTCGGGTTGAACCTAGTCCAGAAGGCGGCAGAGATTCATTGCGGACGCGTTGTCTTCCTCGACCTCAATCCCGGTTTTTGCGTCCGGCTGGAAATTCGCTCGGTGGCTTCGAAAGATGCTGCGGCTGACACTGTCTAGCTGACGGGATTTTAAGCGATCAGGCATGTTTCCCCGGCTTTGGCGGCGGCCTGTTGGCCAAGTTTGGCGAGCGGCAGGTCGAAGACCGATCTAAATGATCACGTCATCAAGGCTGGCCTGAATTACCGCTTCTGACCGGCCCATCCGATGAGAAATCCCAGGGAGAACGTTCCAACGAAAACCGCCGCTTCGAGCATCAAAGCGGCGGTCAAAAATCTGGGAGGGCTGAGTTTGAAATCCGGGAACGATCACTCGCATTCGAGCGCCGGTTGCCGGAAGCTCGTTACATACCATTCGCCGCCGGAATTGCGTGTGTAGAAAGTGTAGAAGCAGTCGATACGCTCGACATAACCCGGCGTCTCGGACACTTCGTAACGCTCTCCGCGCCGTGTTGTCCGCACTTCGCCACTCGATGATCCGGCGACAGCCTGTGTCTTGTTCTTCCGCCACTGGTAGGCCTGCTGTCCACCGCCAAGGCTATAGATATTGTCCGGCGGCCCATAGTCCAGCATCACGCTGGTGATGGGCGCGCCGATGTAGCTTTTCATGACTGTCGAGGCGCAGGCCGAAACCAGGATCGATGCTGTGACAAGGGCGAGCGTTGTCAGGAAGGCGGGTGACAATCTCTCGGACATGGGCAAATTTCCTCCGCTGTGGTGAGTTGCCACAGGGATAGGAACCAGCCATTACAAGTACATTGCACGCGAAGGTCGTGACGGGTCAGCGGATCCTTGGTGGATCAGAGACCGGCAATGTTGCGGCCGATGTGGCGCAGGATGCTTTTGAAAAGTTTCACTTCGGCCGGGTCAAGGCCTTCGATCGCGGTCTTTTCGAACATGGCGGCGATGGGCATCAGTTCCTCGGCAAGTTCTTCACCCTTTGGCGTCAGCGTGATGCGCACGATCCGCGCATTGTCGACCGGTCGCTCGCGGCTGACGAGGTTGCGTCTGACGAGCAGGCCAACAAGCCGGGAGAGCGTGGAAATCTCCACCGACACGAGGTCTGAAAGCTCGGTCAGCGTTTTGCTTTCCTGTTGTCTCAGCGTTGCCAGCACACGATACATCGGCAGGGTGATGTCATAGGATGCCAGCCTCAGGGAGAAGCGCTCTCCAAGCCGAACACCTACCCAGTTGAGCAGGTAGGGTACCGAGTCAGTGAACTGATAAGACACAAGCAAAACCCCGTTTTGAGAAACACGTGCGCGGATGACGTGGCGCACCCATCGGCTGTACCGGCATAATCTATCAGTTTCAATAGTTTCGCTCCAGAAGACCGGGGACGGCGAGGCCATATCGCAGCTTCCTCCGCCGTAAAACATTTGCATTGACAAATGTTGCAAATGAAAATATTTAAGAATGAGGATTTGGGAGGATCTCATGACATCAGCACTGTTTGGCCTGAACAATCTTGCGCCTGAAGGCGTCGGCCAGAATTTCCGCACGACGATGCGCCGTTTTCCGGCGACCGTGACGGTCATCACTGCCTGTGCCACGGGTGATCAGCGCGATCACGGCATGACGGTTACCGCCGTCACCTCGGTTTCGATGGAGCCGCCCTCTCTTCTGGTTTGCCTGAACAACCGCACGTTTCTGCACGAATTGCTGCTCTGCCGGCCCGATTTCATCGTGAATGTGCTGACGCAGGACCAGATTGCCTTGTCTGATGCTTTCAGCGGCAAGGTTTCGCCGGAGGAGCGTTTCCGCAACGGCGAGTGGCAGCGTCATGACAACGGTGTTCTTTATCTGCCCACGGCCCATGCCGCCATCGCCTGCCGCCGTGTCGCGGCAATGCCATATGGAACGCATACGGTGTTTATCGGACAGGTGGTGTCGGCCGATGTAAGCGAGACGACACGACCGCTGCTTTACGAAAATGCCCAATATTGCGCCGCAAGCCCGGCAGGCCTGTCCGCCTGATATTTCCCGGCTAGACTATTCTCGGAGGAGACAATCATGAACGATATGAGCCATGCGCCGCAGCCGGCGCAAACGAACCCGCATGTCCGCCTCGTCGGTCGCGTTGCCGGTGTAGCGGATTTTTTCCGCTCCAGCGCCCGACAAACAGAGGAGGCGCGCCGCGTTCCCGCCAGTCATATCGCGGCGCTGCGCGGCATCGGCTATTTCGATATCGTCAAACCGCGGGCTTTCGGCGGGCAGGGCGGTGAATTTGCCGAGCTTGTCGAAGCCAATATCGAGCTTTCGGCGGCCTGCGCGTCGACAGGCTGGGTTGCCGGCCTGCTTTCCGCCCATCAATGGCTGCTGGCGATGTTTCCAGAGGAGGCGCAGGCGGATGTCTGGGGCGAAAACCCTGACGCGCTTCTGTGTGGTTCCTATGCGCCGGTAAAGATGGCGGAGGCCGCTGACGGCGGTTACCGCCTGAGCGGCAAATGGGCCTTTGCCTCGGGCTGCGAGAATGCCCAATGGTCTCTCTGCGCCGCCATCCTGCCGCCGCAGGGCGAAGGCAGGCCGGTTCCGGCCTTCCTTCTCGTGCCTGCGAGCCAATATGCCATTGAAGACACGTGGCATGTGGTCGGACTGGCCGGCACGGGTTCCAAGACGCTGGTTCTCGATGATGTCTTTGTTCCCAAACATCGGGTTCTGACCTTTCCGGACGCGACCAGCGGCCACACGCCGGGCGGGCGGTTTTATGCGCAGGAAGGTCTCTTCAACATGCCGCTTCTTACCGGCATTCCTTCCTGTCTCGCCTCGGCTGGAGTCGGTGCAGCCAAGGGTGCCCTGGCAGCCTATGTCGATCATGTCAGTGGCCGGGTGACCCGCGGTGCGGTGGCGGGCGGCAATAACCGCATGGCGGAATTTCCAACCATCCAGCTGCGTGTCGCGGAAGCCGCTGCGAGCGTGGATGCCGCTTGTGAAATCCTGTTGCGCGACGTTGCGCGGGCTCAGGCACTCTCACAGGCAAGGCTTGAAGGGCGGGCGGAATTTTCGGTGGACGACCGGCTATTGAGCCGTCGCGGCCAGTCCTTTTCGGTCTCTCTGGCGCTGCGCGCCGTGCAGGCACTCAACGATTCCACCGGCGGTGTCGGGCTCGATCTTTCCAATCCGGTCCAGCGGGCCTGGCGGGATGCGAATGCGGTGGGCCGCCATATCAGCATGAACTGGGATGCCGTGGGCACCATGATCGGCCAGAGCATGCTCGGCCTGGAACCCAAGGGCCAATATTGACCGCACATGTGGCGGCAACTGAACAGCGATTTTCGGAGGAAATAACATGCAAGGCAAGGTCGCTCTCGAAGAGCATTTCGCAATCCCGGAAACACTTCAGGATTCGGCCGGGTTCGTGCCCGGTGATTACTGGAAGGAACTGCAGCATCGCCTGCTCGACATTCAGGATACGCGCCTGAAGCTGATGGATGCGCATGGCATCGAAACCATGATCCTGTCGCTGAATGCGCCGGCGGTGCAGGCTATTCCCGACAAGAAGAAGGCGATCGAGATTGCGCGCCGCGCCAATGACGTCCTGGCTGAAGAATGCGCCAAGCGGCCGGACCGCTTCCTCGCCTTCGCAGCCCTGCCGTTGCAGGACCCGGATGCGGCGACCGACGAGCTTCAGCGCTGCGTCAACGACCTCGGTTTTGTCGGCGCACTCGTTAACGGCTTCAGCCAGGAGGGCGATGGCCAGACACCGCTTTATTACGACCTGCCGCAATATCGTCCATTCTGGGGCGAGGTGGAAAAGCTTGATGTACCTTTCTATCTGCATCCGCGCAATCCGCTGCCGCAGGATTCCCGCATCTATGACGGCCACCCCTGGCTGCTTGGCCCCACCTGGGCGTTTGCGCAGGAAACGGCGGTTCACGCGCTGCGCCTCATGGCATCAGGCCTGTTCGATGAGCATCCGCGCCTCAACATCATTCTTGGCCATATGGGCGAGGGCCTGCCCTACATGATGTGGCGCATCGACCACCGCAATGCCTGGGTGAAGCTGCCGCCGCGCTATCCGGCCAAGCGCCGTTTCATGGATTATTTCAACGAGAATTTCCACATCACCACCTCTGGCAATTTCCGCACCCAGACCCTGATCGATGCCATTCTGGAAATCGGTGCCGACCGCATCCTGTTCTCCACCGACTGGCCCTTCGAGAACATCGATCACGCCTCCGACTGGTTCAATGCGACGAGCATTGCCGAGGCCGACCGGGTAAAGATCGGCCGCACCAATGCGCGCCGCCTGTTCAAGCTCGACGGAGCCTGAGCCATGCAGCCGTTCGTCTATACGACGGCCCCGGCCCGCATCGTCTTTGGCACGGGTAGCTCCGTGGGGGTGGCGGAGGAAATCCGTCGCCTCGGGCTGTCACGGGCGTTGGTGCTTTCCACACCCCATCAAAAGGGCGATGCGGAGGCTTTGGCCGCCCGGCTTGGCCCATTGGCTGCCGGTGTTTTTTCCGATGCGGCCATGCACACGCCGGTCGAGGTGACGAAACGGGCGGTCGAGGCCTATCGCGCTGCCGGTGCCGATTGCGTCGTATCGCTCGGCGGCGGCTCTACCACCGGTCTTGGCAAGGCCATTGCCTTGCGCACCGATGCGCCCCAGATCGTCATTCCAACGACCTATGCCGGCTCTGAGGTGACGCCCATTCTTGGCCAAACGGAAAATGGCGTGAAGACCACCCTGCGCGGTCCGGAAATCCTGCCGGAAGTGGTGATTTACGATGCCGAGCTGACACTTGGATTACCTGTTGGCATCAGCATGACCAGCGGGCTAAACGCCATGGCCCACGCGGCAGAGGCGCTTTATGCTCGGGATCGCAATCCCATCGCCAGTATGATGGCGGTGGAAGGGTTGCGGGCGATGATCGAGGCGCTTCCCGGTGTGAGGATGGAGCCGCAAGATACCAAGGCGCGCGAAACGGCACTTTACGGCGCGTGGCTGTGTGGCACGGTGCTTGGCGCTGTTGGCATGTCGCTGCATCACAAGCTTTGCCATACGCTGGGCGGCAGTCTGGACCTGCCGCATGCGGAGACCCATGCGGTGCTTCTGCCGCACACCATCGCTTATGTGGAACAGGCGGTGCCGGATCAGCTTGCGCCGCTGGCCGCACTTGTCGGTGGCAGGGCAGGGACGGGCCTTTACGATTTTGCCGCCCGGCTCGGCGCGCCGGCAAGCCTTGCAGCACTCGGTGTTGGCGGGGAAGATCTCGACGCTATGGCCGAGCTTGCGACCGCCAATCCTTACTGGTGCCCGCGGCCAGTTGAAAAAACCGCGATACGCGCCCTGTTGCAACGCGCCTTCGAGGGCGCAAGGCCGGAGTGATCCGGCAAGCAGGGAGCGGCAATGATGGGAGGAGGACATTATGGACATGAAAACGACCGGTGATGACGGCTATTTCGTCGAGGAACGTTCGGCCGAAACCGTGATCGCCCGTATGCGTGATTGTGACGATCCGCGTCTCAAGGAGATCATGGCGGTCGTCACCCGCAAGCTTCACGAGGCGGTGAAAGAGATTGAGCCGACTGAAGAGGAATGGATGAAGGCGATCCATTTTCTGACCGAGGTCGGCCAGATCTGTAATGAATGGCGGCAGGAGTGGATCCTGTTTTCCGATATTCTCGGCGTTTCCATGCTGGTCGATGCGATCAACCACCGCAAGCCGAGCGGCGCGTCGGAATCCACCGTTCTCGGGCCTTTTCATGTGGCCGATGCGCCTGAGATGCCGATGGGCGCCAATATCTGCCTCGACGGCAAGGGCGAGGACATGCTGGTAACCGGCCGCATTCTCGACACCGACGGAATGCCGGTCGCAGGCGCCCGCATTGACGTCTGGCAGGCCAATGACGAAGGTTTCTACGACGTGCAGCAGAAGGGCATTCAGCCCGATTTCAACCTGCGTGGCGTATTCGTCACCGGTGAGGACGGACGCTACTGGTTCCGGGCGGCGAAGCCGAAATATTACCCGATACCGGATGATGGCCCCGTGGGGCAGCTTCTGCGGGCCATGGGGCGTCATCCCTACCGACCAGCGCATCTGCACTACATCGTTGCGGCAGAAGGCTTCACTACGCTCGTCACGCATATTTTCGACCCTGATGATCCTTACATTCGTTCGGATTCGGTTTTCGGTGTGAAGGAAAGCCTGCTGGCCGATTTTCAGCGGGTGGAGGATGCGCAGAGGGCGCAGGAGCTGGGGTTCGCCAACGGCTGGTTCTGGTCGGTGGACCACGATTTCGTGCTCGCCTGATGACCGTCGGTAGCGACCGTCCCCGGCTCTATGTGCGTTTTGCGGAAAGTGATCCCGCTGCCGCTGAGCAAAGGTTGACGCAGATGAGTGCCCACAAGGCTCATTTACGCAACGAAGATGGCGTTCCGGAAGGATTCAGAATTCTCGCATCCGGCCCGATGCAGGCGGAAAGCGGAGGGTCTGCCGCGGCCCTCATCATTGCTGAAGCCCGCTGTATCGAGGACGTCATGGCTTTTAGCGACGCCGACCCCTTTGTCATCCACGGCGTCTATAACCGCATTCGTATTTTGAACTGGACGCCGACTTTGTCGAGGATTTCCGGGCTGCAAGGCGACTGAAATTCACGCCTGCAATGGCTGTTGGCGATTGTTAATATTTCAATTGCAATTTTTGCAAACGCAACATTTAATCGAAGGCGGGTGATACCGGCGATATGTGTCTTGACAGGAGCGAGACGCACATCAGGGTGGAGCAAGCCGGGCACCCAGGGAGCAATCGCAGGAACGGGAAGACGTCGATCCATTCCGGGTGGCGCGTTCATGCGTGAAAGGGAGGAATATGTCCACGAACTATATGAGCGCCGCCTCGGTGCGGACGAAGAACCCGGCTGGCGTCATCGCGACATGCGGCCTGATGATCATGTTCGACGGTTACGATCTTGTCGTTTACGGCGCGGTCGCACCGGCGTTGCTGAAAGAAGGCGCATGGGCGCTCAATCCGGCCATGGTCGGGCGGGCTGCCGCCTTGACGTTGGTGGGCATGCTGCTCGGCGCGCTGTTTGCCGGCACCATGGCGGACCGTATCGGCCGCCGGAAGGTCGTTCTCATCAGCCTTGCCGGATTTTCAGCGATGATGATTGCCTCGGCCATGACGCCGAACTTTCTTGCTTTCGAAATCACGCGCTTCTTCGCCGGTCTCGGCCTTGGCGCGCTCCTGCCGACGGTGACGGCGCTGGTGCTGGAGTTCTCGCCGCCCAAGCGCAGGGCACAGGCAAACTCCCTGTCGTTCCTCGGTTATCTTATCGGCGGCATTATTTCCGGCCTCATGGGTATTTTGCTTCTGGAGAGCTATGGCTGGCGGCCATTGATGCTGATCGGCGGCCTGCCGCTTATTCTTCTGCCGATCTTCATGCGGTTCCTGCCGGAATCGCCGGAATGGCTGGCAAGCAAGGGCCGGCAGGCGGAGGCAGACGGGATTTGCGACACTTACGGCCTGCAACGTATTACGCCGCATGCCAAGATTCAAAAGGGCGGCGTGGGCGCCCTCTTCTCGGAAGGCCGGCTGCTTTCGACGCTGAATGCCTGGGGCATTCACTTTTGCTCGCTTCTGCTGACCTTCGGCATGGTCAACTGGCTGCCCACCATCATGAACAAGATGGGCTACGACATCAGTTCGGCGCTCAGCTTTTCCATCATGCTCAATGTCGGAGCCGCAATTGGCATTCTCATCGGCGGGCGTTTCGCCGACAAGGGTAACGTCAAGGTGGTTGTGGCCGTCCTTTTTGCCATTGGCGCGGCCTCGATCTGGGCGTTGACGGTAAACAAGGGGCCGTTGCTCTATCTCTTCGTTGCCCTTGCGGGTGCGGGAACGATTGGAACCCAGATTCTTGCAAATGTTCTGGTGGGGCGGCTTTATCCTGTCCATATTCGCGGTACGGGTCTTGGCTTTTCCCTGGCCGTCGGGCGGCTGGGCGGCATCGCCGGTCCGATGATCGGCGGTCTCGTGCTGCAACGGGGCCTGGCTCCGGAGTGGAACTTCTACATTTTCGGCTCGGTCGCGCTGGTCGGGCTGGCTTTGACCGTATTGACCCTGCTCTACCGCACTTCAGGCGACGGGCGGGTTTGACTAAGATGATGATGGCCGCAGGGCAAAACCTGCGGCCAGCACTAATAGATGGTCTAACCTCTTCGGCGGCTGCGGAGTTGCCCCAACGTCGCGAGTGTATTGCCGCTGATGGACGTGCTGCCGCTGCCGAATAAAGCGAGACGCGGATCCGACGTTGCGTTGTTCGCTTCGAATGTCAGCAAAAAGCGATTAACCAGTTTTTCGACCTTCTTGGGGTCCTGCAGGTCCTTTATCTTCAGCTTCTTCTCGATCATCTTTGCCTGCGCATCCACCTTGGAGTTTGCGGTTTCTGCGGGAATTCCAAGGGCGGTTCGGGTGAACTCCGCAAGTGCATTGTCGGCGAGTATGTCGTAGGGATTGGAAATGCTGGCAGCCATGCGCTTGAAATAGAGCGCAAGGCGAACGCCGGAATTTTCTTCGCCCACCCGCTGTTCCAGCGTCTGCCGAACATATTTGTCGCGTGTTTCCATGAGGCTGCGGGTGTTCTGCACGCTCTGGCCGGCTTTCGCGACGATATTCCCCTTGGCGTCGAAATTGAAGGAGCCGGCAAGTGCGCGGAAGCGGGCATCTTTTTCGGTATTGGCGAAACTTTTGGGGTCCTTGAGGTCGGACTTGAAGATCTTCTTGAGGTAGTCGGTGGTGACCGTTTTGGGGTCGATACGCTGCGCAATCAGCATGAAATCGAGAAGGCGGCGGTCGGAGAGCAATTGATCGACGGTTTCAATCGTTTCCATTTTCTGGCGATAGTAGGTGACCTCCTTTTCGCCTTTCTCCCTGACCTTTTTGTCCTTGTCCCAACGGGTAACTTCCTTCAGATAATTTCGCGATATTCGAGTGATCTCGTTTTCCGACTGGGCGAGCCGGGGTGAGCCGATCTTGCCCTCGGCATCAAAGTTGAAAGCCTTGGCCAGCCGCACGAAACGCTCGTCTTTCAAAGTATAAACGTAACTTTTCGTGTCTGACAGATCGCTGGTAAATACCCGTTTCAGCGTGAAGGACGAGGCTTCTTCAGCGGTAATATCGAAGGCCTTCAGGGCGAAGTTTCGAATGATGACCGCGCCCTGCGCGTTCGACAGAAAATCCTCGAGATTTTTCGTCAGGCCGATATAGCGCTGGTAGTTCTTGATTGCCTTTTCGTCCGCTGCTTCGTCCTTGTCATCGTAACGGCTGAAGTAGAGGTTCATCATGGTGTTGAGCTGTTCGGCGGTCTGCGCGACCTTGCCGGTCTTGATCTTGCCATCCGCACCGAAATTGAAGGCGCGTGCCAGATCGACAAGACCTTTGTCCTTCTCCTTATGGATAGGGCTTTTCGGATCATTCGGATCCTGCAAGACGGCCCAGCCGATTTTCTTGTCCGTCTCATCATTGTCGGTCAGATTGAAGCTGACGATGAGCATCGTTCTCAGGCGCGCAAACTGCGTCATCTGGCTGGCCTCGGTGATGGTTTTCATCTTGTCCGCGAAATACTCGCGGTTGAGAACAGCTCCGGCCTGCGTCAGGCGGGGATTTGAAAGAACGTAGGTTTCGTTAATCAGTCGCCTCTGCGCAGCCGTCTGCGCCGGCATGCCGTCATCTACACGGCCGTCGTCCCGGAAATTAAACGCGGCCGCCATCTCGAACAGTTTGTTGGCATCGTTGATACGCTTGTTATATTGGCTGATCAGGTAGTCGATCTTTGCGAGCGCCGGTTTGTCGGTGGACGCGACGCCTGCACGTTCTATGCGCAGATCGGCCGCCTTCGCCTTCCACTCCGGGATCAATGACTTGTAGGTCTTGTTGATGTAGCTATCGGCATTGCTGATATCGCTCGTCAGAACGTTTTTGACGTGCTTGTAGCTGAAGGTCTCGGGGTCGATGCCGAAGGATTTGAAGACATAATCCCGAAGCCGCGTGTTCTTGAAGATATCGTCGACATGTCCGACCTTCTCGATGGCAATGTTATAAAAACGGGTCTCTTCCTTTAATTCGGCGCCTTCCTGTTCGATCGTAGCGTGATAGGTGGCAATCAACCGGTCTTGCTGGGATTTTGTCTGAACCGATTTTTCCGCTTTGATCGTGCCGAAATCGAAAGAGGCAGCGAAGTCGCGGTATCGCGTATCCTTCAGTTTGTTGGCGAAGCTGTTCGGATCGTTGAGATTGCTTTCCAGCACCTTCTTCATGAAGGCGGTGGCATAGATCATTTCCTCCAGTCCATGTGCCTTCATGGCGTAGGAATAGAGCCGGAAGTCCTTCAGGAACGCGTCAAGGTTTTTGACCTTGCCGATATTATCCGCATAATATTTGGCGTCGCGCGATACGACGGGGTCGTTCGCGACGCGTTTCAGCGACAATTCCATGTCACGATTGTAAAGAGCGTAAGTCGTATATGCGGGCAGCACCATGTGTCTCCGAAAAAACTATGGTAAAATCTGTGCGGGAACCAGTTATGAAGCGGATAATTACAGTATAGTCTTGCGCGTAGCTGTATAATTAAAAGTAATATTTAGAGTAATATTTTGTATTATTAATTTAGTTGAGATTTATATTGATTGTTTGGTGCGTGGCTGCGTTCAGATCGCGTGCAGGCAGAAGCGGCCCCAAGCGCCAACGCCAACACCACGCCGGCAGACAAAGGGGAAAGACTTGGCAAAAGCTGAGGGCGGCACATTTGTCCGGGCTGTTGGGACAGACATGCGAAAATACCGCTGGCAGCGTGTTCAGCGCTATCCTGAGGCAAGGCCGGATTAGAGGCTTTTTTCTAGGGCAGTTCCGGGTACCGCTACGGGTTCTTGCGGGAGACGGGGGCGACGGTCGCCATCTGCAACAATGTGCGCTCATTCGTGCGTTTGGCTCGCGCCAATGCATCGTCGCGATCTTCCGGCAGCGTGTAGGTCATGTAGGACAGCGAGGTTTCGAGGTCGTTATTGTTGTGTCCGAGGATGGCCGCGAAATAGCTGTTCTTGGTGACATGGGGCGGCGCGAAATTGTGATACGCCACCTCCGCATAAAGGTGCCGCAAGCCATAGGGCTTGGGCAGTTCTTCCTTCGGCCAGAGATCCTCGAACAGATTAAAAACCGTGTCCCGAAGCAGCAGGCGAGTTTCCGATGAAAAATCGTCGATCGACATGCCGTGCCACAATTTTCCCTGCCCGCTTTCGCGCAGGCGCTGGTAGGCGGACAGGATGGTTGCGGAGCGTGCAAGGACCGGGATCTCGTAGGTAATCCCGAATTTCGTTCCTTCGCCCTGCTTCGTCTTGGCCTGGCCGTTAAACAGGATGCTCCATTTGGAAACGCCCTTGCCATAGGGAGCGGGTGAAAACTCGGCCTGGGTGAAGACTTCATAGGGGCGGCGTCCCGTCATGCCGATCAGGCCGATGCCGATCATCAGCGGATCGCTGGACTTGAGACAATCCTCGCAGATCTTCAGCACCTGCCGGTAATTCTCGAATGTGATTAGCGCGCCGTGCTTGTTGGCGATCTTCTCCATCTTCACCCGGCGTGCCTCGTCATACATTGCGGCATCGCCGGTGGCGATCTTCAGCATCGGATGGTCGTCACCGAAGGCTTCGCGGATGGCGTTACGATATTTGGTGATGTAGGAAATGATCGTCGTCTGGGCGCGGCCCTTCATGACGGCGATTTCGGCGTCCCACAAGGCCTGCATCTCTTCTTTCGAGCCCAGGCCGTTCATCGCTGCAATAAAATCCGCGATCCGCAAAAGCACTGTCGGCTTGCGGCCGGCGGTGTTGAACTCCGCCCGTTCGATCTTTTCGACAATGGAAGTCGCCACGCCGGTTTTCGGATAGTCGGCCCGCTCTATATAGGTCTTCAGCCGCTCCCGCAGCTTTTTCATGTTGCAGATGGCAAGCGGGGTGCTCTTAGCTCCAAATTCGGCCTTCAGGGCATAGCGATATTTCATGATGTAAAGTTCGAGCGTCTTTTCCGTGCGGCCATTGTCGAAATGGTAGCGGACCTCTGCGTCCCAAAGATCGCGGATTTTTTTGTTTCGCAACGTCTCGCTGCTTTTCATCGCCTCCCTGACCCGACCGACGAACTGGTCGATGCGTTCCACGAGAACTGGAGTTTTGGTCTTTCGTGCGAGCATGCGGCGGCCCCTGAACCGGTCGGGAAATATAAAATCTATGATTGGCAATCAACAGAAGCATGGTTGCGGAAATGCCATGGATATCCGCCTCCAGCATATTTCTTTTGAATAATAGTTTAATCGATTCCGCAAGTATGGCCGTGATGCGTGGAACCTTCAAGGAAGGTTTGCGAGCCGAGATCGGCAAGTCGGGGAGCCGGCATCCTGCCGGCGGCGCTTCGGGTGATTGAATTCTGATGGAAGTATGGGCTTCGGGAATTCTCCCGAAGCCGCAGAGGTTGCGACAGCCTATTTCGGTAGCCGGGTTTTCAGGGAGGTCACGATGCGCTTGGCAAGCCCCTCATAGTCCTCATCGAAATGGTGGCCACCTTCGATGCCGACCGTCTCCACGCCCTTTGCCTTCAGGCCGGGGCAGGGGTCTTCATCCTCTTCCTCCGTGCCATAGACGCATTGCACCAGCTTCGGATCGATCTTGACGATGTCATCGATGGTCTTGCCGCCCTTGCCTTCGCCTGCAACGCCGAGCCAGCCCTGGACGGAAATCTCGAAATCGACTTCGGTCGAAAGTCCAAGCAGCGTCAGCTGCACGACATGGGATTTCGCGCGTTCGGGCAGGAGATTATAGGTGGCGGGAATGATATCGGCGCCAAAGGAATAGCCGATCAGCACGACGTTCCGAACCTTCCATTCCTTGCGGTAGGTGTCGATGATGCGCGCAAGGTCATTGGCCACTTCCTGCGGCTGTTTTTCTTTCCAGAAGTAACGCAGGGCATCGACACCGATCACAGGTATCCCCTGCTTTTGCAGCGCGCCGCCGACTTCCTCGTCCAGATCGCGCCAGCCGCCGTCACCGGAATAGATCACCGCCATGGTGTCCATCGCCGGGCTTGTTTCGAGAACCGTGATCGGCAGGCCTAGCGGGCTGCTGGTGTCGCCCGCCGCATCGACCTTGTCGGACAGGGTCTGAGACAAAATCTCATCCGCCTTGCCTGTCACATCAGTCACTTCGATATCGGGATGAAGCTTCACCAGGGCGTTAACGTGGTCGCGGCCCTTCTGATCCGCATCGGGCGTGAACAGCACGCTGACAGGAGCTGGCAGCGGGCCATCGGTCAGGCCATAAACCGTTTCACCGTCCGCCTTGTCCTTGGTGGCGGGGGTGCAGAGTATCTTCTCAAGCGGCAGGCCAGCCTTGGGGTCGACCGCGATGGCTTCCTGAACGGTGGAGACCGGGCTTTGCGCGATCATGGCGAGCGCCAGCGTTCCGCCCTTGCCGATGCCGGTGAGGATAGGCTGGCGATAGCTGGCCGTCCCGGCGGTGCGCTGGATCTGCTGCGACAGCGACTCGATGTCCGAGATCATATAGATACAATCGTCATCATCGGCCTCGAGTGCCTTCAGATATTCCTTGAAATCGATGCCGACCACCGCGGCACCCTTTTCCACCAGTGCTTTGGCGCGTTCTTCGTCGGTGCTGGTCCATCCGTCCGCATCGGAAATCAGGAAGACGCTGGCGAGAATTTCGCCATCCGGCACCATGATGTGCTCGGCGGGGATCATGCCGGTGTCATAGGCTGGCTTGTCCTGCGAAAAGGCGGCGCTGGAAGCAAACAATGGGGAGAGGAACAGGGCGGAAGCGGCAAGGGCTGCCTTCAGCATGCTGTATTTTCTCATTTTCCGATCACTCCTCTGACGCCGCCACTGATCAGAACCGTCGCGTCCATCAGCGCCAGAGCGGCGTCTGCGCCATTTTGTACGGCGAGGTAACGCGGTTCCCATTTCGGGTGGAACTTCGTCTTGAACGCACGAAGGCCCTTAAAGTTGTAGAAACGTTCGCCATGTTCGAAAAGCGTGCTGCCAATGCGGTCCCAGACCGGTGCCGCATCGCGCTTCGACATGCCGGACATGGGTGCCATGCCGAGATTGAAGCTCTCATATCCCGCCTCGCGCAGGTGCTGCATGATGCTGACGAAGAGGAAATCCATCGAGCCGCGCGGTGCATCCGGTGAAAAGCGCATGAGATCGACGGTGGCTTCCTTTTTGGTGTCCGTCACCATCAGATTGGCGAAGGCGGTGATCTTGCCATCCTTGCGCAGCACGGCGACGGGCTGGGAGAGAATGTAGTTGGGCTCGAACGCACCGAGAGAAAATCGCTTTTCCCTTGTATTGTGGTGGGTGAGCCAGCCATCCGAGACCTGCTTGAGATCATCCAGAATATCGGCAACATGCGATTGCTCGACAACTTCGAAGGTCAGCCCGTCGCGGGCGCCGCGGCTCAGTGACTGGCGAAGGGTTGCGAGCTTGCCGCCCTTCAATTCGAATGCGGTAAGATCGACCAGCGCCAGTTCGCCAAGCTTGAAGGCACGCAGGCCCGCATCGGCGCAATGGGACAGGAGGAAGGGCGAAATCTGGTAGAAGGCGGCGCGCGCACCCGCCGAACGGGCGGATTCCACGAATTGCCAGACCAGATCGGGAAAATCCTCCTCGTTGCCGACGGGGTCGGCGAAGGCTATCCATGATCGGCCCTGAATGCCGTACATGATGAAGGCGCTGCCGCTTTCCGAGAACATCACATGCTTGTCGCCCATGCGCACCAGATTGGCATCGGCCGAATCCTGCTGCATGACGATGTCGGTTGCACGTTCAACGTCTTCCGGCTGGATGGAATCCGGCTTGAAGGTGACCGGCCGCATCAGGCTGAAAATTGCAATGGTGGAGGAAGCGAGCACCAGGCCGAGAAGGGCGCGCAGACCGCGCGGTGCTTCTTCGGAGAACTCGAATTCCCACCACAATGTGTGGCTGTAATCGGTGTCGCGGTAGACGAACAGAAGGATCGTTGCCGCGCCGGCGATGATGACGGCCATAGCGGCGAGCCAGCTCGGTCCCAGAGCCTGTTTGACCAGCGAGGCATGACGGTTGAAGCTGCGCATATTGAGGGCTAGCGCCGCGATGAAGATGCCGAGGAAGATTGCCTCGAAAACGGCAATCGCCTTCACCAGCGACAGGATGAGCGCCAGCGATGCGGCGACAAGGGCAATCCACCACGCCCCATCCAGCCGCTGCCCGAGGCCGCGGGAGGCGACAACGAGGCCGAGGCCGAGAATACTCGTCAGAAAGTGCGCCGCCTCGATGATCGGCAGTGGCACGAAATTCGACAGGAAATCCAGATTGCTGCCGGGCGTCGGCGTCACGCTCGAAAAGATCAGCATGGTGCCGAGAATGATCGCGAAGGTGGAGAGCAGCGGTGGCGCCAGCCGCACGGCAAGCTGGCTGATATCGGAGACCACCGGCTTGGCCGCGAACTGCTTCATTTCGGAAACGATCATTACCAGAATGGCAACAACCAGCGGCAGGACGTGATAGATGACGCGATAAAGAACGAGGCTTCCGAGCAGCTGATCGACGCTGATCGCGTTGCCGAGCCCGGCTACCATAACCGTTTCGAACACACCGAGACCGGCGGGAACGTGGCTGAGAACGCCAAGGCCAACGGCGGTGGCATAGATCGCGAAGAATGTCGGCCAGCCGAGATGCGTCTCGGGCAGGAGCACATAAAGCACGGAGGCGGAGGCGGCGATATCAAAGGCGGAGACGAGGAACTGGCGCGAGGAGGTGCGGCTGTCGGGAAGGCGCAGTCGCCATTTGCCGAGCCGGATCGCCTTGCCGTTGCGGCCGATATAGGCGGTGGTAACGAGAACGGCAATGACGGCGAGCGCTCCGCCCCTTAGAACAGTCGGGTCGAGACCGATGATGGCTGCGATGCGTGGTGCGACGATGAAGGTCGAAAGGGCGCTGACCGACAAAAGGCCCAGCCCGAAGGACAGCGTGACGAAGGCGATGACACGGGCGATGTCACCCGGCGAAAGTCCCAGCCTGGAATAGGCGCGAAAGCGTATTGCGCCACCGCTCAAGGGGCCAAATCCAGCAGTGTTGCCGATGGCGTAAGCGGCAAAAGCGGTGGCCGCCATGGACGGGAAGCGCACCTTTTTTCCGACATATTCGATCGCGTTGGCGTCATAGAAAATCAGCGACAGGAAGCTCAGCGCCGTAAAGACCATTGCAAGAAGAATGGCCGGAAGCGAAGTGTCCAGAAGGGCTGCGATCACATCATCGTACCGCACTTCGGATGTGAGGCGGTAAATCGCAAACGTCATCATCACGAAGATGAGCGTAATGGCGATGGCCGTCAGATAGGGCCGGTTTCTGGCAAAGAAGCTTTCAACCGGGGATTCGGTAATATCGGTCTGTATAATTTCGCTCTTGTCTGCCATTTGCTTTTTCCAGCGCCAGTCCCTTGGTTGGCGAACCACAGGATTGTGTCGCTAATTCGTTTCGGTTGAGGAAATTTGCTTAGCAGAAATGCGTGACGTGTCGATGTGAAGTTTGGCGACAAACCAACGAGATTTTCGCCGTTAAAATGAAAAATGCAACCAAAAAGAGCGATGTTCAAATTTTAGATCAAAAACTCCGTGAATTAAACGTTCCGATTGCTTGGAGGCGATGTTTGATGTGATTAAACGCTTCTTTCAATTGAAGGAAATGCAATATGAACATGCCTACAAGAATAGTAATTTCGCTGATCGCAGCCCTTTTGGTGGGCGGCGGCTACATGGCTTATGACAAGATGCGGGGCGCCGAATGGGTTGTTTCGCCGCAGCAGATCGCTGATGCGAAGGCCGGTGGGCAGGCCGGATATGAATCGCGTCCGGGAACAGTGACCGTTCTGCCGATCCGTAGCGAGACGGCGGATGTACTGCCGATCAAATGGGCCATTGCTGGTCTGGTCGCAGGCTTGCTGGCGTTTCGGTCCACGGGCAAAAAGAAAGCGGCAAAGGCCTGAGGCCTGCCGCTTCATGTCTCCGGCACGGAAGTCCGGGGAGAATGCCAAAGTCGGGGCGCGTTACGCGCCCCACGTTTTCTCCAGCACGCGTACCCAGTTGCCATGGCAGATCTTGGCGAGTGCGGCGTCGTCATAACCGCCGTTGCGCAGGGCTGTGACCAGCAATTGCAGATCGGCCGCATCCTTCATGGCTGCTGGAATGGTGGTGCCGTCGAAATCCGAGCCGAGTGCGACGTGATCGATGCCGATGCGGTTGACGATATAGTCGACATGGCGGACCAGTTCGCCAAGGTCGGTAGCCGGGTTCTTCACGCCGTCCTGGCGCAGGAACAGAACGCCGAAATTGATGCCGGCAAGACCGCCTGTGTCGCGGATCGCGTCCAGCTGGCGGTCCGTCAGGTTGCGGCTGTGGTTGCACAGCGCATAGGTGTTGGAATGGGACGCCACCAGCGGTGCGTCCGATATCTTCGCGATGTCCCAGAAACCCTGTTCGTTCATGTGCGACAGGTCGACCATGATCTTCAGTTCGTTGCAGGTCTTTACCAGCCGTTTTCCGGCATCGGTGAGGCCGGGGCCGATATCCGGTGTCGACGGGAAGCGGAAGGGAACGCCGTAGGCGAAGATGTTCGGGCGGCTCCAGACCGGGCCGAGCGTGCGAAGGCCAGCCTCGTGGAGAACATGCAGCGCATCCAGATCGGCGCCGATCGCTTCTGCGCCCTCGATATGGAAGACGGAGGCAAAGGCGCCCTCTGCCATCGCGCTGCGGATCTCGGCGGCCGTGCGGCAGACTTTCAGCGCACCGCCTGATTGTTTCTCGGCGCGGAACAGCAGGGCCGCCATGCCAAGCGTCGCCTTCAGCGCGTCCGCTTCAGCCGGTGTCGTGAAGTCGCCGTTCGCGTCCTTCTCCATGCTGGGCGAGGGGACGTAGATGGCGCAGAGGCCACCGGCCAACCCGCCCTTCCTGGCGCGCGGCAGGTCGATGTGGCCGACCGTATCACCCTCGATGAGAAGCGTTTCGGGAGAGGCATTGCCCGATCGCCATAACCGCAGAAGCACGTCGTTGTGGCCGTCGAAGACGGGTACGGTTTTTTCATCGGTCATGGTCATTCACCTTTGGATACGGGCGGGGCGCGGGCGCGCGGTCGTCAGACTTTTGAGAATTGGTAGAGGAAAGGTCAAGGTCGGAGCAAATGCAATCCGTGCATAGGCTCTGCCAAATTTGGAATTGGTCGCGCCTCGTTTGCTCGTGGTAATCGCGGGAAAACATAAAAAAAATGACTGGATTGGGGCGAACCCATACCGTTTCCGAAAAATAAGGTCCGAAAGGGGATTTTCGATGATTTCAAGACGCAACCTGCTGATTGCCGGCGCTGCCGTACCGTTCCTGTCCTATGCGCACATTCCGGCATTTGCTGCGACACCCAAGGATATTCTGGTGGTCGCGCAGCAGCTGGACAACATGACGAGCCTTGATCCGCATGAGGGTTTCGAAGCCGTCGGCGGTGAAATCATGTCCAACATGTACCAGAAGCTGGTGCGGGCGAACCGTGAAGATTCCACCAAGGTCGATCCGGTCATCGCGAAGTCCTGGGAAGCCGATGCGGAAAGCAAGGTTTTCACCTTTGTGATCGGTGATGATGCGACCTTCTCGAGCGGTGCGAAAGTGACCGCGGAAGACGTGGCCTTTTCTCTGCAGCGCGCCATCAAGATGAACAAGAGCCCGGCCTTCATCATCGGCCAGTTCGGCTTCACGCCTGACAATGCCGAAACCACCATCGTTGCCGCCGACGAAAAGACAGTGAAGCTGACGACGGCAAAGCCGACCGCAATCTCGTTCCTGCTCTATTGCCTCTCCGCCAATATCGGCGCGATCGTTGAAAAGAAGGCCGTGCTGGCAAATGCCTCGGGCGAAGACCTCGGCAATGGCTGGCTGCAGAAAAACAGCGCCGGTTCCGGCGATTTCATGTTGCAGGCCTGGAAGCCGAGCGAGAGCGTAGCGCTCACCGTCAACCCGAATGGCCCCTACAAGGGTAACATCAAGCGCGTCATCCTGCGCCATGTCACCGATCCGTCTTCCCAGCTTCTGATGTTGCAGAAAGGCGATATCGACATTGCCCGCGACCTGACTTCGGAACAGCTGCGTACCGTCCAGAACGACGCC
The DNA here is from genome assembly GCF_053521785.1 of Agrobacterium sp. A3-95. Lineage (NCBI taxonomy): Bacteria > Pseudomonadati > Pseudomonadota > Alphaproteobacteria > Hyphomicrobiales > Rhizobiaceae > Agrobacterium > Agrobacterium sp. A3-95. Next base: position 57,879 of record NZ_JBNWDR010000003.1, read on the forward strand.
AACATCGAGTTGCAGCGCAAGAGCATCGCCTCGCTGGTGCTGATCTCGCTCAATCAGGGCAATGAGAACCTTGCCAAACCACAGGTCTGGCAGGCCATCAAATGGGCGCTGGACTACAAGGGCATGCAGGAAAACATTGTGCCGCTGACGCACAAGGTTCACCAGAGCTTCGAGCCGGAAGGTTTCCCCGGCGCCGTCAACGACACGCCGTACCAGCGCGATGTCGAAAAGGCCAAGGCGCTGATGGCGGAAGCCGGTCTTGCCGACGGTTTCGAAATCACCATGGATCACTATTCCGCCCAGCCTTACCCGGATCTGGCGCAGGCCATCCAGGCAAATCTTGCCGATATCGGCATCAAGGTGCGTCTGCAATCTGCCGAGAACCGTCAGGTTCTGACCAAGATGCGCGGCCGCGAACACCAGATGGCGCTTTCCGCCTGGGGCACGGATTATTTCGATCCGCATTCCAATGCCGATGTCTTCAACATCAACAAGGACAATGGCGACGACGCCAAGTCCAAGCCCTTCCTGTGGCGTTCGCGCTTCAAGAACGACGACTTTGCCGCGAAGGCAGAAGCCGCCCGTGACGAGAAGGACCCGGCAAAGCGCATCGAGCTTTATGAAGCGCTGCAGCGCGAGCACATGGAAAACAGCCCCTTCGTCTTCATGTTCCAGACGACGAAGACGGCCGCGTTCCGCAAGGGCGTTTCCGGCTTTGAACTCGGTGTTCTCTCCGAGGGCAATTCCTACCACGATGCTAAGAAAGCGTAACATTGAACAAGCGCGTTAAAAGCATATCGTCGACACTGAGCAGCGTCATTCTGACGCTGTTCGGGTTGATGGTCATCACCTTCCTGATCGGGCGCGTCATGCCTGTCGATCCCGTCATCGCGGCAGTCGGCGACAACGCGCCTGAAGACGTCATTGTGCGGGTTCGGGCCGAAATGGGCCTGGACCAGCCACTAGTCGTTCAGTTTTTCCACTATGTGTCGCAGGTGCTGCACGGTGATTTCGGCAATTCCATCTTGACCCGCAACCCGGTTTGGATCGATATCAAGCGCGTTTTCCCCGCCACCTTCGAGCTTGCTACGGCAGCACTCATTCTCGCTGCGCTGATCGGCATTCCGCTCGGCGTATGGGCCGCCGTGAAGCAGGGTAAGTTGACGGATCAGATCATCCGCGTCGTCTGCCTTGCCGGCCATTCCGTGCCCGTCTTCATGCTGGCGCTGATTTCGCTGCTGGTATTTTACGCCACGCTTGGCGTCGCACCCGGACCGGGCAGGCAGGACATCATCTATGATGGCATGATCTCGCCGGTCACGGGGCTAATGACGGTCGATACGCTGCTTGCCGGCGACTGGGACGCGTTTTACGACGCCATCGCCCATATGGTGCAGCCCGTCTGCATCCTTGCCTATTTCAGCATGGCCTATATCACCCGCATGACACGCGCCTTCATGATCGATGCGCTGAAGGGCGAATATGTCATTACCGCCCGTGCCAAGGGGCTTTCGGCAATGACCGTTATCTGGGGGCACGCCTTCCCGACGGTTGCCGTACAGCTCGTCACGGTTCTCGCACTCACCTATGCCGGCCTTCTGGAAGGTGCCGTGGTGACGGAAACCGTCTTCAGCTGGCCGGGCCTTGGCCAATATCTCACCGTCTCGCTTATGAACGCGGACATGAACCCTGTCGTCGGAGCGACCCTGTTGATCGGCCTGATCTATGTCGGCCTCAACCTGCTCGCAGACGTACTTTACCGAGTAATGGATCCCCGCGTTCGATGATGTTAGCAACTTTCAGAAACTGGGCTCTGGATGAGACGCCGCATTCCCGCAGGCAGGCTGCCTGGGGAAACCGGTACCGCATCTGGCTGAACCTCAAGTCCAATCCGCTGGCGGTGGTCGGTCTCACGATCATCATCGTCTTCATTGCGCTGTCGCTGCTGGCGCCGTTCATCGCGCCTTACGATCCGGCCGCGCAGAACCTCGGCAACCGCCTTGCCTTCCCGAGTGCCGAGCACTGGTTCGGCACGGATGAGCTGGGTCGCGACATTCTTTCGCGCATTCTATATGGTGGTCGCGTCACACTCGGCATGGTCATTGCCGTCGTCGTTCTCGTTGCGCCGATCGGTCTCGCCATCGGCTGCATCGCCGGTTATTTCGGCGGTATCGTCGATACGGTGCTGATGCGGGTGACCGATGTGTTCCTGGCCTTCCCGCGCCTCATCCTGGCGCTTGCCTTCGTCGCGGCGCTGAAGCCTGGCGTCGAAAGCGCCATTCTCGCCATCGCGCTCACCGCCTGGCCGCCCTATGCGCGTCTCGCTCGCGCCGAAACCATGACGGTTCGCGGCAGCGATTTCGTTGCGGCCTACCGGCTGACAGGTGCTTCCGCCTGGCGCATCATCGCCCGTCACATCGCGCCGCTCTGCGTGCCGAGCCTCATCGTGCGCATCACGCTCGACATGAGCTCGATCATCATCACCGCCGCAAGCCTCGGCTTCCTCGGCATGGGCGCGCAGCCGCCTTCGCCGGAATGGGGTGCGATGATTGCGACGGCCAAGCGCTTCATCTTCGAACAATGGTGGGTCGCCACCATTCCGGGCATCGCCATCTTCCTCGTCTCGCTCGCCTTCAACTTCCTTGGCGATGGTCTGCGCGACGTGCTCGACCCGAAGGGACATTGAGCCATGCTGGTCGAAATCGAAAATCTGAAGATCGCGTTCCAGACCCGCACCAGCCGCTTCGAGGCGGTGCGCGGTGTTTCCATGAAGCTCGGAACAGAAAAGCTCGGCATCGTCGGTGAATCCGGTTCGGGCAAGAGCCTCACGGCGCGCGCGCTGATGAAGCTTCTGCCCTCCAATGCTGATATCAGGGCCGACAAGGTCTCCTTTGACGGTATCGACGTGCTTTCCGCCAGTGAAAAGCAGATGCGCCAGATCCGAGGAAAACGGGCAGGTTTCATCCTTCAGGATCCGAAATATTCGCTGAACCCGGTCAAGACCATGGGTGCACAGATCGCGGAAGCCTGGCGCGCCCACAAGGGCGGCAGCAAGCGTGCGGCCATGGAGGCGGCAATCGCTCTGCTCGATCAGGTGAAGATCCGCAATCCGCGCCAGGTCGCTTCGTCCTACGCTCACGAGGTTTCCGGCGGCATGGGCCAGCGTGTCATGATTGCCATGATGCTGGCGCCCGATCCCGAGCTTCTGATCGCCGACGAACCGACGAGTGCTCTCGATGCCACGGTGCAGGCGGAAATCCTGCGGCTGATCGAGGAGCTGGTATCGGAACGCGGCATGGGTCTCATCCTCATCAGCCACGACCTGCCACTTGTCTCGCATTTCTGCGACCGCGTGGCTGTCATGTATTCCGGCCGGGTGATGGAGGAACTGAAGGCTTCCGAACTCCTGAAAGCACAGCATCCTTACACGCAGGGTCTCTTGAACTGCATTCCCTCGCTGACGCATCCGCGCGAGCGTCTTCCCGTTCTCAACCGTGATGCAGAGTGGTCCAGCCTATGATCGACGTCGAAAATCTCCGTATCAAGTTCGGCGACCGTGAAGTGGTGAAGGGCGTGTCCTTTTCGGTGGAAAAGGGCGGCAGCTTCGGCATCGTTGGCGAAAGCGGCTCGGGAAAGTCCACCATCCTGCGCGCCATGGCCGGCCTTAATGAAAGCTGGGAAGGCCGCATCGCCTTTGCCGGCAAGGATGCGCCGCTGAAGCGCACGCCGGAATTCTTCCGGCAGGTGCAGATGGTGTTTCAGGACCCCTATGGTTCGCTGCATCCGCGCCAGACCATCGACCGTATCCTCAGCGAATTGCCGTTGGTGCACGGCATGGACAATATCGAAAAACGCATCCAGCAGGCGCTATCGGATGTGGCCCTGCCGCAGGCGGTGCGCTTCCGTTATCCACACCAGCTCTCCGGCGGTCAGCGTCAGCGCGTGGCGATTGCGCGTGCGTTGATTGCCGATCCGCAGGTTCTGCTGCTCGATGAGCCGACTTCGGCGCTCGATGTTTCAGTGCAGGCGGAAATCCTGAACCTGTTGCAGGATCTGCGGGCGGCGCGCAACCTCACCTATATCCTCGTCAGCCACAATCTGGCTGTTATCGCGCATCTGTGCCCACAGGTGGGCGTGATGCTGAATGGTGAAATGGTCGAGCAGCTGAATGCAGGCGATCTACGCGAAGGCCGCACAAAACACCCGCATACAGAAGAGTTGCGCAGCCTGAGTATCCGGCTGGAAGAGCCGGCTTGAGCCCCCGTCGCACATAAATCGAGCGGATGCTGCTCGCTTCCTCTCCCCACCGGGGAGAAGGTCGCGGCAGCGGTATGAGGCTTCCCACAAGGCCCACGAAGACACGAGACCGAACAATGTCACAGCAATTCGACTGGAACGCCGCTTCAACGCTTGCCGAGAGTTTCGTCTCGCAATGGGCCGGCAACGAGCCAGGCGGAGCGGTGATCGGTTTTGATCTAGATGGCATCCGTTTTGCCCATGCGGGCGGGGTTGAGAGCCTTTCGACGTTTGCGCCGTTCACGCTGAAAAGCGTGGTGCGTTACGCTTCCGTCACCAAACATGCCTTCTGTGCCATGGTGCTTGCCCATTCCGATCTGATGGGGCTTGATGATCCGCTCGGAAAGCATCTGCCGGAGCTGCAATCGCCACTCCGCGACGTCACTGTCGGGCAGGCGCTGGATATGAGCGGCGGGTTGCCGGACACGCGCGAATGCCTCTCGCTGCTTGGTCTTTCCGTCTACACCGAAACGAAGGCCGGCCCGCTTCTCGACTATCTGTCGCGGCTGACCCGGCTGAACTTTCCGGCCGGCAGCGAGGTTTCCTATTCGAATACCGGTTATCGTCTGGTCGAGGCGGCGCTGGAGCGCCATGGCTTCCGTTTTGACGATTTCGTGCAGACGCAAATTGCCGGTCCGTTCGGTGTTTTCCTGAAGGCGCCGGACGTCTGGAACGATCCGGTGGACGGATTGGTGCCGGGTTACTGGAAGGCTGAGAGCAACTGGCAACTTTCGGCGGCGGGGCTGCATATTTCCGCTTCGGGCAGTCTTGCCGGCAGTGCCGAAGCGCTGACCCGCTGGCTGCAGGGGCTGATGCGCGGAGAGGGCAGCTTTGCCGCCGTTCTGGACGGGCTTTCCACCGAGCGGCGGCTCGCCGATGGACGGATGAGCGAATATGGTCTCGGCATGCGCTGGTCACATCTCGGCGACAGACGTTTCGTCGGTCATGGCGGTTCGCATCCCGGCTACAAGACGTACTTCCTTCTCGATCCGGAAAACGGCACGGGTTTCGTCGTGGTATCGAACCGCGAGGATACCAACGGCTTCAAGATTGCGCTGGAAAGCATGGCGGCCCTGACCGGTCTGCCTTTACCCAAACCCGCCGCCAGCTTGCCGGAAGGCCTCTATGTCACCGAAAGCGGACCGTGGTGGCTGGGGATCAAGGGCAGTACCTCGACCTTCATCGATGGCGACGACACGCTTTATGAAGATGCCGATGGCTGGGTGTCATCGCGCTCCGCATCGTCTCCGATGCTTCTGAGGCTCGAGGGCGACGCGATCGTCGGCGAGGCAGGCCACGCCGCTCGTCGGTTCCTGCCGGTTGGTGACCATGCGGTGCCCGATGAGCTTTCCGGATCTTGGCGCTCTACCGAAGGGGCGGAATTTACGATTTCCGGTTCGTCGCTGACCATGGGTATCGGTCCCACGCGCCGCTCCATGCCTTTGACGGCGCTCGGCAATGGTCGCTTCCTCTTCACGCTCTCGGACGGGCCGTGGACGAAGCGCATCTGCCTCAATCAATTGAGCGACAGCCGGATAGAGCTTGTGGCGAGCCGGGCGCGAATGATCGAATATTCAAGAAGCCTTTAAGAGGGTTTCAATCAGCTGCTATTGCTCCTAATAAAGACCCTTGTTCCAGCTAAAGGCCGGTTCAACATCTTTGTGGGAGAACAGGCCCTTGGAAGTCAAATGGCTCGAGGATTTCCTGGCGCTGGCCGGAACGCTCAATTTTTCGAAGGCGGCGGAAGAGCGGCATGTGACGCAATCCGCTTTCAGCCGGAGGATCAAGCAGCTGGAAGCCTGGGTGGGCGCGACGCTGGTCGATCGCGCTTCCTATCCCTCACGACTGACCGAGGCCGGGGTGAAGTTCGTTCCGGTGGCGCAGGAAACCCTGAAGCAGCTTTACCACGCCCGTCGCACCCTGTTGCAGGAAGACGGCGAGGATGCCAGAACAGTGCGGCTGACAGCGCTGCACACGCTGTCTTTCACCTTCTTCCCGGACTGGCTGAAACAGGTGAACGAGAAGGCGGGACCGCTGTTTTCGGTTCTGCGGCCTGATTCCGGCAGCATGGAGGAGAACCTCAATTCGCTGGTAGACGGGCAGAGCGATTTCCTTCTGACCTACGCCCACCCCGAAGTGCCGATGCTGCTCGATGCGCAGACCTTCGAATTCCGCATGCTTGGCGCGGAAAACATCATTCCCGTTTCCGCCCCCGCGGAGGACGGCGCACCGCTGCACAGCCTGACGGAAAGCGCGAAAAAACCCTTTGCCTATCTGGATTACGAAAAAGCATCGTTCTTCGGGCCGCTGTTGCGCGATCTCCTGAGTGCGCGCCTGCCGAAATTCGAGCGGGTGCATGAGGGCAGCATGTCGGTGGGGCTGAAAGCCATGGCGATGGCGGGATGGGGTGTTGCCTGGGTGCCGGAAAGCCTGATGCGGCACGAGCTGGATAGCGGCGCGCTGGTGCGTGCCGCCGATCACAGTTTCGATATTGCCGTGGATATCCGGCTTTATCGTTCCAAGGAGAACCGCCGTCCCGTTGTCGAGCGCATATGGGCGGTTCTCGAAGATTGATCCTGGTCAGATCGCGGTGCGGTGGGCGTTTTCGAGATAGAGCGCGCGCAGGCGTTTCACCATCGCGCCTGGTTTGCCATCACCCACCGGCTTGCCATCGATCTTCGTCACCGAAACCACGAAGTTGGAGGCGCTGGTCAGGCAGGCTTCGTCTGCGTCCATCGCTTCTTCCAGCGTGAAAGGCCGTTCTTCCAGCGTGAAACCGGCCTCCTTGGCCAGTTGCAGGGCGGCAAGGCGGGTGCAGCCAGGCAGGGTCTTGTTGCTGTTGCCGCGGGTGATGATCTTCCTGTCGCCGGTGATGATATAGGCGGTGGAGGATGCGCCTTCGGTGACGAAACCATCCTCGATCATCCAAGCCTCATCGCAGCCTTCAGCCTTGGCGATGCGTTTTGCCATCACTTGCGGCAGCAGGCAGACGGTCTTGATATCACGGCGCGCCCAGCGCTGGTCGGGAACGGATTTGACCGCAATGCCGGCCTCTTCCACGGCGGTGCCGACGAGTTTCTTGGCCTGCGTGAACATCACCAGCGTCGGCTTCAAATCGGCGGAAAACAGGAAGTTGCGGTCTTCCGCGCCGCGCGTCAGTTGCAGGTAGATCATGCCTTCAACGAGGTTGTTGTCGGCAATCAGGCGACGTTCGGCCTCTACGATTTCCTTTGTTGTGACCGGCAGCGGCACGTCGATTTCGCGGGCGCTGCGTTCCAGCCGCGCCATGTGCAGGTCGCTGTCGATCAGCTTGCCTTCGAGAACGGAGGTGACTTCATAAATGCCGTCGCCGAACAGGAAGCCGCGGTCGAAGATGGAAAGGCGGGCTTCCGCCTCGGGCAGGAATTCGCCGTTGAGGTAAACGATGCGACCGGATTGGCTAGTCATGAAAACTCCGTCTGGAAAAGTCAGGCTGAAAGAAGGGTTTTAAGGGTATCGATGCAAATGGCCTCAACCGTTGCGGCCTTGCCGGTTCCAGCGTTGAAGCCTGAAGTTGTTGTTGCCGCGCAGAGCGAATTGAGGATCGCCTCCTCGGTTGCCTCTATTGCGGCTTCGAAGAGCGGCGAGATCGCATCGTTGGAGAGCTCGGGAAAATCCGCCACGGCCTTGCGGCGTGCGGGTGTTTTGCGAAGCCGCTCGTTGGTCGAAAATGCCAGCGCGTAATCGCCGGAACCATTGCTCAGTGCCGCACCGGTGCGCGAGAGGCCGCCGAAGCTCCTAGCGGCCAAGCGCTTCAAATTGCGCGACGACAGCGGCGCATCGGTTGCGATGATGATGACAATCGAGCCGTCCTTGTCCTTGTGCTCCGGGCTCACATAGGGTTTGCCGCAGACGAGAAGATGGCCGCCATAATTGGACTGCACGAGAACGCCGAGCGTATAGGCCTCCCCCGCGACGGTGACGATGCGGGATGCGGTTCCGATGCCGCCCTTCATGCCGAAAGCCACCGTGCCGGTTCCGGCTCCAACGCCGCCCTCGGCGACCGGGCCCGTGGCAGCGTTTTTCAGCGCGGCCGAAATTTCCTCGACGGTCGGGCGACCGGCGCGGATGTCGTTGAGGCGGGAATCGTTGGTCTCTCCAACGACCGCATTGATGGATACCACTTTCTCATTGCCTGGCTGCGAAAGCGTATGGCGGTTGATCGCCTCGATTGCCCGGCCGGTTGCGAGCGTATTGGTAAGGATAACAGGGGTTTCGAGTTCGCCCAGTTCCTCGATCTGTGTCGAGCCGGCAAATTTGCCAAAGCCGTTATAGACCGCAAAACCCGCAGGCACCTTGTCCTGAAAAAGATTGCCGCCATGCGGCAGGATCGCGGTTGCGCCGGTGCGGATCGTGTCGCCTTCGATGACGGTCGAATGGCCGATCGTCACGCCTTCGACATCGGTGATGGCATTGAGCGGGCCGGTCTCGAAATGGCCGGGCGGCAAGCCGATATCGCGCAGTCTCGGGCGGGTCGTCTGATGCATCGGGCGATCACTTTTGCGGAATGCAGGCTCAAGGTGGAACAAGCGCGGCTTGCGAAAAGCTTTGCTCTGACTTGACGTTAGCCTAGTTCGCCGGGAAACGGCATCGCAAAAATGGAATAGTTTTATGCGGGCAATGGATGCGCTCAGAAGGCGCGTAGCGCCGGTCCCCGTTCACGCTCCAGCCATTGCCGCATCGCGTCTTCGGCCTCTGCTCTCGTGGGCGCCCCGATGCGACCACCGAAGGCGGTACATTTCAGGGCAGCCGCAACGGAGGAGAGCCGGATGGCCGCGCGGCTTTCCATGCCTTCGGCCATCGCCAGCGCAAAGGTGCCGTGGAAAATGTCGCCTGCCGCCAGCGTATCCACCGCCTTGACCTGCATCGTTTCCTGAAAATGGACAGTGGGATCGCCAGCTTCCGTCCACCAGCAGCCTGCCGGTCCGGCGGTGACGGCGATGAAGGTTTGCGGGTAGCGGGCGTGCAGCACCGGCAGCATGTCCTCTACCGTCTCAAGCCCCGTCAGCCGGGCGGCGGCGGGTTCGGAAAAAACGATGTGGGTCGCGGCGGGTGCGAGCTTTTCGAGGGTTTCGACCGGCGCGACGTCGCCGTCGAGAATGGCGTGTTTGCCGAGCGCGCGTGCCACATCAAGAACATCGAGCGCCAGTTCCGGCCAGCGCACATCCACCAGCACGGCGTCGTAAGCGGCGAGGTCCGCTGATGTGCAGGAGCGCTTCTTCTCATGCAGCCTGTGATCATAAAAAGGCACGATCAGCCTCTCACCGCGATCATCGATAATGATCGTGGAGAGTGCGGAGCGTGCGCCGGCGGCGACTGTCATGCCTGTGGTGTCGATGCCGCTTTCGGCGAGATCGCGCAGGATACGGGTGCCGGTCTCGTCGTCGCCCACCGCACCCCAAAGGCTGGCGCGCCCGCCCATGCGGTGCACCGCATAGGCTGCGCTGGATGCCATGCCCTCGGCGATCTGCAACATTTCGTAAGGCAGGACCTTGCCTTCGCCCTTTGGCATGTCATGGACGCGAAACAGGGTGTCGAGCACGGCTGCACCCACGCACAGCACATGTTTGCGGCTCTCGTGTTGGCTGTCCATGCCCGTCACCCTATGTCTTTGTTTTACGCAATTTTACTCGGCATGCGCCTTAGATGCGCTTGCCGGTTGCCTTGTCGAAAAGGTGAACCATTTCCGGGTCGATGGCGATATGGATCGTATCGCCGAACCTCACGTCCAGCCGCTCGCGGAACAGGCAGGCAATCTCGTCGCCCTTGCAGTTCAGCTTGGCATAGATTTCCGAGCCGGTGCCTTCGACCAGTTCGACCCGGCCTTCGATACCGCCGCTTGCTGCACGGATATGTTCCGGGCGCACGCCGTAGACGAGGTCGCGACCGCCCAGTGCGGCAATGTCGCTGTTGGCGGGCAGGGGAAGGCTTAAGCCCTTCACGGTGCGGAACACGCCTTCTTCGACGCGTCCACGAATGAAGTTCATCGCAGGCGAACCGATGAAACCGGCAACGAAGAGGTTGGCCGGGCGGTCGTAAAGCTCGAGCGGCGCGCCGATCTGCTCGATCACGCCGTCATGCAGCACCACGATCTTGTCGGCCATGGTCATGGCTTCCACCTGGTCGTGGGTGACGTAGATGGTGGTGGTGCCGATGCGCTGATGCATGGCCTTGATCTCGCCGCGCATCTGCACGCGCAGCTTGGCGTCGAGGTTTGACAGCGGTTCGTCAAACAGGAAGACCTGCGGATCGCGCACCAGCGCGCGTCCCATGGCCACACGCTGGCGCTGGCCGCCGGAAAGCTGGCGCGGATAACGGTCGAGCAGCTTGTCCAGTCCCAGAATGGCGGCAGCCTTGTCGACCTTCGCCTTGGTTTCGTCGGCGCTCACTTTCTTCAGTTTCAGCGCGAAGCCCATATTATCCTTCACCGTCATGTGCGGATAAAGGGCGTAGTTCTGGAAGACCATGGCGATATCGCGGTCGCGGGCGGGCAGGTTGCTCACCTCACGCGCGCCGATGTGGATTTCGCCGTCGCTGACTTCTTCCAGGCCCGCAATCATGCGCAGCAGGGTGGATTTGCCGCAGCCGGAAGGGCCGACCAGCACGACGAATTCGCCATCCTTGATATCGATATCGATGCCGTGGATGATGTTGACCGCGCCGAAGCGCTTCTGGACGTTTAGAATATTGACCGGTGCCATGTTTTTGGTTCCCGTATTTTTAATTGGTTGATTCAGCCGCCCTTGACGGCGCCGGCGGTCAGGCCCGCCACGATCTGTTTCTGCGCGAACATGGTGAGCAGCAGCACCGGCAGCGTCACGATCAGCGCGGCTGCGGCAAGCGGTCCCCAGCTCACCTGTTCGAAGGAGAGCATGTTGTAGACCGCCACCGGCAGGGTGCGCGTTTCACGGCTGGCCAGCACGATGCCGAAGACGAAGTTGTTCCACGAGAAGATGACCGCGAGGATAAAGGAAACGACGATGCCGGGCTTGGCAATCGGCAGCGCCACCAGCCGGAACACCTGCCAGGAGGATGCGCCATCGATGCTTGCCGCTTCTTCCAGTTCCTTCGGCGTGGTTTCGAAATAACCGATCATGATCCAGACCACGATCGGAACCGTCACCACGAGATGGATGATGATCTGCGGCCAGAGTGTGCCGAGCAGGTTCAGCCATTGGAACAGCAGGAATAGCGGAATGAGGAAGGAGAGGCCGGGCGTCATGCGGGCGATCATGATGACGACAGCCGACTTTTCCGCCTTCAGCCGGGCGATGCCGTAACCGGCGGGCACGCCGATCACCAGCGCCAGAATAGTGGCCGCACCGGTGACGAGCACCGAATTCCAGAAATAGAGGAAGAAATTATTCTCCTCGAACACCTTCACATAGTTCGACCATGCGAAACGCTCGGGGATGAGGATCGGCGGATAGGCGCCGTTGTCGATTTCATATTTCAGCGATAGCGAAATCATCCAGATGAAGAACAGGATAACAGGCGAAATCATCACCAGCGCCACGAAAAACAGGCCGATGCGGTCGAGGTTTTTACGTTTGAGCAATTGGCGAGCCATCAGCGATCCTCCATCTCGTTCCATTGCGCACGCTGGCGCACCATCAAAAGTACAAAGGACAGCGCCACGATGATGATGAAGAAGACGACGGCCATGGCCGAGCCGTAACCGATGTCGTAGTAGGAAAACGCCGTGTTGTAGAGGTAGATGTTGATGGTTTCCGAGGCCGTGCCAGGGCCGCCCTGCGTCATTGCGTAGATGATGTCGAAGCTTTTGACGGCATCGATGGAGCGGATGATGACGGCGATCATCAGGAACGGCGCGATCATCGGCATGGTCAGGTAACGAAACTTCTGCCAGGCGTTGGCGCCATCGATTTCGGCGCTCTCATAGGGTTCGCGGGGTACTGCAGCCAGTCCGCCGAGCACGATCAGCATGACAAGCGGCGTCCATTGCCAGGTTTCCACCAGCACCAGCGAGGGGATGACGGTGGACTGGTTGTAGATCCATTCCAGCGGTCCGATATGGATGAAGGACAAGAGATAGTTCAGAACGCCGAGCTGCGGGTGGAACATCATGGTCCAGACGAGCGCGATGGCGACCGGGGTCGCCATCATCGGCATCACGAACACGCCGCGCAGAAAACCGCGCAGCGGAAACTGCGCATCGAAAACCAGCGCCGCCAATGTTCCCAGAAACAGCGGAGCGACGACCGACAGCACGGTATAGATGAGGGTGTGCCAGAGCGATTCCCAGAACCTCACATCGCTTGCGAGCCTTATATAGTTATCGAAACCGATAAAGCTCTGCTCCTGTCCGAGCGTCCAGCGATGTACGCTCATCCACAGGGTGAAGACCCACGGAAAAACGATCACCGCCGAGATGACGACAAGTGCCGGTATGACGAAAGGCCAGTAGTTGGGAGCAAGCCTTGCGGGCCTGCTCCCTTCTTTCCGGCTGACGCCTGTTTTGGTGTTTTCGATGCTCACGGAGACCATTATCCCTCGCTACGCGCCAGAACGGGTGCGAACTGTTCCGTCGCTTTTTTCAGCTCAGCTGCCGGGTCGGCGCCGCCGATCATGTTGGTGAGGCCGACGCCGTAGATGTCGCGGAATTCCGTGACTGGAATGATGACCGGCAGGGCAAGCTGCGAGACCTTGCCGGAACCGACGACCGCATCCAGCCAAGCGGCCGGCATCTTCACGCCCTCACGCACCTTCTGGTCTTCGAGGATGGACTGGCGGAACGGCACGCCTGCACCCGCCTGCAACAGGCGCGCGCCCATATCGTGCGAGATCGCCCATTGGCAGAAGAGGTAGGCCGCTTCCTTCTTGCTGCTGGCTTCGACGACACCGAGGCCATCGCCGAAGGTGCCGGCCGCCTGTACTGCCGGGCCCTTCGGCATGACACCGTAACCGACCTTGCCGACCACGCGGGATTTTTCCGGGTTTTCGATCGGCGGTGCAAAACCGACGCCATCAAACCACATGCCGATCTTGCCCTGAAGGAAGGCAGACTGCGCTTCGGCCCAGTTGAAGCCGGAAACGCCGGGAGGGGCGGCTTTGGTCATCAAGCGTTGATAGAGTTTCGCTGCCTCGACCGCTTCCTTGGATTCGGTGTCGACCTTTCCGTCCGCGCCGATCGGCTTTGCGCCGTAGCCCAGCATCAACGAAGTCCAGACCGGGGTGTTGGCGTTCTTCAGGCCGCGGGCGACGAAACCGTAGGTGTTGGTTGCGGGATCGGTGATCTTTTCCGCTGCCGTCACCAGTTCCTCGAAGGTCTCAGGGTATTTCAGGCCCTTGGCTTCGAAGAGTTCCTTGTTCCAGTAGACGATCCAGTAATCCACCGAGAATGGCAGCGAGCGCAGCACGCCCTCGCTATCCTTGGCAAACAGCATGCCGGCTTCGGCAAAATCCTTTTCGACAAGGGACGGATCGGTCAGCGACGGGTCCTTCAGGAAGCCGCTGATATCCGCCAGCCACTTGCCCTTTTCGAACTGTCTCTTCTGCACGTGGTAGCTCAGATGCACAACGTCGAAGCTTGGCTTGCCGGAGGAAAGCTCGATTACCACCTTCTGGCGCTGCTGCTGTTCAGGCGTTGCTTCGGCATTGACCTTGATGCCGGTCAGTTCCTCGAATTCGCCCAGATATTTGATCAGCGTTTCGCTGCGCGGGCTTTTGACCAGGTTGACTTCAAGCGTGGTGCCGGCGTGTTTTTTCCAGTTCACCGCCGCCGATGCGGGGCGGATGCCGAGCACCGCGCTGCCACCGATCGCTGCCGTGCCTGCCAGAAAGGCGCGACGCGTGGGGTTGAGCAATGAATGCGTCATATCAGTTCTCCTCCAGTTAGCCGGAAATTCTCCTCACCTCCGGCTTGTTGCTTATTTTCATGCAATTCCGGCCAGGACCTTTCTTCTGCCCTACCGGAATTGCCCTATACTGCCAGCGCCCTGTCCCTTGCGTTGCGGATATGGGCGGTAAGCCGCTCCACGGCGTCTTCGACGGATCGCTTCTCAATGGCTTCGAGAATGGCGAGGTGTTCTTTCATCACCGATTTGACATGGCCTGCGATGCGAAAGCGCTCCTGATTGATGAGGCGCATCTTGATGGAATTGACCCTGTAGGCGTTCGAGATGATCGAGTTGCCGAGACTATCGATGAAGGCGTCGTGCATGCCCCAGTCCACCTGCTGCGCGTGCTGGTCCAGCTCCGGCGATTCCCCACCTTTTTCCGTCGCCTCGACGATATCGCGGTGCTGTTTCAACAGCTTGGCGATGGTCTCGTCCGAGGCCGAACGCGTAAAGAGCGCCACGGCCTCCTTCTCGAGAAAGATCCGGAACTGGAACGCCTCGCGGATGAGGTTGATGTCGATATGGGCGACCTGCAATCCCCGCTGCGGCACGGTCTTGATCAGACCTTCCGCCTCCAGCCGTGGAATTGCTTCCCGGATCGCGCCCAGCGGCAGACCCGTCAATTCCACGAGGCGGCGTTGCGAGATGAATTGCCCAGGGCGAACGTCGCGCGAGAGAAGGTGATGCGTAAAGCTTTCATACGCCCGTTCCCGCAATGTCTGTTCGCCGGTATCGTCCATGCTCAACCTTTCAAGGTCTGTTCAGGCGGCCTGTTTGCGAAACAGCGCGTCGAATGCGCCTTCGATCTGCCGCCGGCCCTCCGGTGAAATGGCAACGAGCGGCGCGCGCACGTCAGACCAGATATTTTCCCCTGTCGTGTGTGATACCAGCACCTTGACGGCGGGCGTAACCGGAAATTTCAGAAGTTCCACAACAAGATCAACGATGCGCGCATCGTCCTTGCCGTCAACGGCCATGGCACGGACTTCCTGCGTCAGGAAATTGGCAACGCCGGAGATGGCTCCCTGACCGCCCAGGCGAACGCCCTTGGCCAGATCACGCTCATCGCCGATCAGAATGGCGAGATCGCCGTGTTCTTTCAGCAGGCGCTCTGTGTGGCTCCAGTTGCCTGAGGAGTCCTTCACGCCGGTGACGATGCCCGGAAACGCTTGTCTCAGCCGCCCCACCAGTTCGACCGATAGTGTTACCATCGTCACGGAAGGGATGTTATAGACGAGAATGTCGCGCGCGCCCTTGCCGATCTTTTCGAAAACCGCCGAGAACCAGGCAAACAGGCCGTCATCGCTGACATTCTTGAAATAGGATGGTGGGGCGAGAAGAATATTGCGGGCACCTGCGTTCAGGGCCTCGGCGGATTGGTCGGCTGCATCCTCGATGGAATCCACGAGAACGCCGGTGACCAGACGGGAAGGCGCAATGCCTGCCTCAATGAAGCGGGAGAGAATGACCTGCCGTTCGCGGCTGCCGACGGAGCATCCCTCGCCGGTGGTGCCGAAGAGTGTCACGCTGTCGCAACCATTTGCAAGGCAACGGCGGGCATGCGCGATCATGGCGTCTGTATCGACGGTTCCGTCAGTTTTGAAAGGGGTCGTCAGTGCTGCCGAAAGGCCGAATTTCTGGGTCAATTAAGATGCTCCTCCAAGATGGCTGCAGATTGATGGCACACTGACATGTTAGTTGTAAAGCGGTAATTACAGAATGATTGTTCGGGAGGCTGGAAAGGGGGGAATTGGCTTCTAAAGCTGCCTCAGGATCTGTGTTGCGCCCGGTGAGGCATGGAGTGTTTACACCGGTTTACGCGAATGCCATTTTTTAGCGATGCACAGGAAAAATGCTAAAATAAATTTGACTGTTTAAGTAAAGATTTTTATCAGGCAATCTGAATATGGGATAAAGGGAAGCGTCATGACCATTGTGGAGCCATCAGCGCCTGTGGAAGAGATCGAGCAGAGCCGCGTGAAGCGCCTGAGGGCTGCCACGCGTGGCGCGCATGGTGGTCTCGATACTTTCATCATGGCAGCGAAGCCGTTCGAGAGCCGGGAGAACTTCGGCAAATTCGTGGAAACGCAATATCTTTTCCATCGCGACCTCGACGCGTTTTTCTCCAATGAAACGCTTGATGGCCTGCTGCCTGATCTTAAGGGTCGTCGCCGTCTCTCCATGATAGAGCAGGACCTTGCCGATCTGGGACACGCCATTCCTGAAACAAACGAGCCGCGCTTTACCAGCGAAACGCCGTTCGATCTACCTGAGGCCATGGGCTGGCTTTATGTGGTCGAAGGCTCGAATCTCGGCGCGGCTTTCCTTCTGAAAGACGCAGCCAAGCTTGGCCTCACCGAAGAATTCGGCGCGCGCCATCTGGCTGGCGCTCCGGAAGGGCGCGGCCTGCATTGGCGTACCTTTACGGCCGCGCTCGATGAAATTTCGCTGACCATCGAAGAAGAGGAGCGGGTCGTCGCCGGCGCCGAAGCCGCCTTCAGGGCCGTGCATGCCTACGCGCAGCAACGCCTCGGTTGAGGTTTTGGCATAGCTTGTCGCTGGTTGTCTTCACAGCGCTTGAAATGCCTCGTTGCACATTCGTGCTCACCTCGTCTTAGCATCCTCACGCCATCACCCCGGGCTTGGTCCGGGGTCTAGTGCGATCAAGTGTTTGATCGCGCGGGGCTCTATTGGCGGCGCAGACTGGCCGCGGCTGGATACAGGATCAAGTCCAGCGTGACGGAGGAGTGGTTTTCGGCTGTCGTGCAACGCTTCAGAACCATTGTGAGAGCCGCTCATTTCCCGCACATTGCGTTCGATATTTGCCGAATAAACAGGCATATTAATTTACCAAATGATAAAATTTTTATCTTTTGGTAAAAAGAAATTCGCCTCCAAAAAATTATCCAATTGATAAAATTATTTTTTTTCGTCTGGCACGGAACCTGCTACTCTTTCTTCAAATCAGGAAAACGCCTGATGCCAAAAAAGGGAACAGCAAGATGGAAGTTGGTGTTTTTATACCGATCGGGAATAATGGGTGGCTCCTTTCCGAGAACGCGCCGCAATACAAGCCAAGCTTCGACCTGAACAAGGAAATCACGCTGAAGGCGGAAAAGTACGGCTTCGATTTCGCACTGTCGATGATCAAGCTGCGCGGCTTTGGCGGCAAGACCGAGTTCTGGGACTATAATCTGGAATCCTTCACCCTGATGGCGGGCCTCGCCGCCGTGACGTCCAAGATCAAGCTGTTCGGCACCGCCGCCACGCTTGTCATGCCGCCGGCCATCGTTGCGCGCATGGCGACGACGATCGATTCCATTTCCGGCGGGCGTTTCGGCATCAACCTGATTACCGGCTGGCAGCGTCCTGAATACAGCCAGATGGGGCTTTGGCCGGGCGACGATTATTTCGGTGATCGCTATGAATATCTCGGCGAATATACCTCCGTGCTGAAGGAACTGCTGACGGAAGGGCAGTCGGACTTCAAGGGCAAGTTCTTCCAGATGGATGATTGCCGCATGAAGCCGGTGCCGCAGGGGGATGTGAAGCTCGTCTGCGCCGGTTCCTCCAATTCCGGCATGGCGTTCTCTGCCAAATTCGCCGATTACAGCTTCTGCTTCGGCGTCGGCGTCAATACGCCAAAGGCTTTCGCACCCACCAATGAGCGACTTCTGGCGGCAACGGAAAAGTCTGGTCGCGAGGTTAAATCCGTCGTGCTGACCATGATCCTTGCGGAAGAAAAATCCGAGGATGCCTGGGCGAAGTGGGAGCATTACAAGGCGGGCGCGGATGAGGACGCGATCAAGTGGCTCGGCCTGCAGAGTTCTGTCGACACCAAGTCCGGCTCTGATACCAATGTCCGGCACATGTCCAATCCCGTCTCGGCCGTCAACATCAACATGGGAACGCTGATTGGCTCCTATGAGGAAGTAGCGGCGATGCTGGATGAAATGAGCGAAGTGCCGGGAACGGGTGGCGTGATGCTGACCTTTGACGATTTTCTCGAAGGCGTCGAAAAATTCGGCAAATATGTACAGCCGCTGATGAAGAGCCGCCAGCATGTGCTGGCCGAACTGGAGGCAGCGGAATGAGTGAAGCCGTCGTGGCGGGTTACAAGGGGCCGGAAAGCCGTTCGGAAAGTGTCACACTTCCCGCAAGGCCGGAGCCGATTACCCTCAAGCCCAGCGAGACCGCCGTTGTCGTGGTCGACATGCAGAACGCCTATTCGACCGAGGGCGGTTACGTCGATCTTGCCGGGTTCGATATTTCCGGCGCCAAGGGCACCATCGCCAACATCAAGAAGACGCTGGATGCAGCGCGGGCGGCGGGTGTTCAGGTCATCTATTTCCAGAATGGCTGGGACAAGGATTATGTCGAGGCCGGTGGGCCGGGTTCGCCCAACTGGCACAAGTCCAACGCGCTGAAGACGATGCGCAAAAGGCCGGAATTGCAGGGCCAGCTGTTGGCCAAGGGCACATGGGACTATGCCATCGTTGACGAGTTGCAGCCCCAGCCCGGCGATATCTTGGTGCCGAAGACGCGTTACAGCGGTTTCTTTAACACCAATATGGACAGCGTCCTGCGCGCCCGCGGCATCCGCAATCTGGTGTTCGTCGGCATCGCCACCAATGTCTGCGTCGAAAGCTCGCTGCGCGACGCTTTCCATCTCGAATATTTTGGGGTGATGCTGGAGGATGCCACGCATCATCTGGGCCCGGACTACATCCAGCAGGCGACGGTCTACAATGTCGAGAAATTTTTCGGCTGGGTGGCAACTGTCAATGATTTCTGCGGCGTCATCTCGCAGGCCGCACCCGTCAGGGATTGATCCCCAAACACAAAGAGGAGAATGAAATGCCGAAGAAGATCGTCGTGCCTGCCGGTACAAGCAAACCCATCGCCCCTTTTTCGCCGGGAACCCTTGCCGATGGCGTGGTTTACGTTTCCGGAACGCTGCCATTCGACAAGGACAATAATGTCGTGCATGTGGGCGATGCCAGCGCCCAGACACGCCATGTTCTGGAAACCATCAAATCCGTTATTGAGACCGCCGGCGGCACGATGGAGGACGTGACGATGAACCACATCTTCATCACCGACTGGGCGAATTACCAGGCCGTGAACACGGTCTATGCCGAATATTTCCCCGGCGACAAGCCCGCGCGTTATTGCATCCAGTGTGGCCTCGTAAAGCCTGATGCACTGGTGGAAATCGCCACCGTCGCACATATCGGCAAGTAAGGCGAAACGGCAAAATGATGCATTTCGAGGTTCATGGCCGGGCCGAGCCTGAGGCGCCCACTATCCTGCTGTCATCGGGACTGGGTGGATCGGGCGCCTATTGGGCGCCGCAGATCGAGGCCCTTTCCAGCCATTTCCGGATCGTTACCTATGACCATCGCGGAACTGGCCGGACCGGCGGCGAGGTGCCGGCAGATGGCGGCATATCGGCGATGGCCGATGATGTGCTGGAGATCGTCTCGGCGCTGAACCTCGAAAAATATCACTTCATGGGCCATGCGCTTGGCGGTCTGATCGGACTCGATATCGCGCTTCGCAAGCCCGGCCTCATCGACAGGCTTGTTCTTATCAATGCCTGGAGCAAGGCCGATCCGCATTCCGGGCGCTGCTTCGATGTGCGGATCGAGCTTCTGGAAAAATCCGGTGTCGAGGCTTTTGTGAAAGCCCAGCCGCTGTTTCTTTATCCGGCGGCCTGGATGTCAGAGCATCAGGAGCGGCTGGCACGTGACGATGCGCATGGCGTCGCGCATTTTCAGGGCAGGGCGAATGTGCTTCGGCGCATCGCGGCGCTCCGGGCCTTTGATATCGACGCGCGCCTCGGCGAGATCGGCAATCCGGTTCTGGTAGTGGCAACCAAGGACGATCTTCTGGTGCCCTATACCCGGTCGCTGCGTCTTGCGGAAGGTTTGCCGCAAAGCGAGCTTTGCCTTCTCGATTTCGGAGCGCATGCGGTCAATATCACCGATTCTGACCTTTTCAACGCGCGGCTTTTGCAGTTTCTGCTACCGGCAACACAAACATTCTGACGGGATTTGAGAGTAAAATGACGAGAGCATTGGACGACGCTGCATTGGCAACACTTTTCACGGAGGCACGCACCCACAATGGCTGGACGGACAAGCCAATCGGGGATGAGACGCTGACAGCGCTTTATGACCTGACGAAGATGGGGCCGACTTCGGCCAATTGCTCGCCGGCGCGTTTCGTTTTCGTGCGCAGCCCGGAAGCCAAGGAAAAATTGAGGCCGGCGCTTTCTTCGGGCAATCTGGAAAAGACCATGGCAGCACCCGTCACGGTCATCGCTGCCATCGACAGCGAATTTTACGAGAAGCTGCCGGTGCTGTTTCCCCATGCCGATGCGCGTTCCTGGTTCACCTCCAGTGCGGCGATGGCCGAGGAAACGGCATTCCGCAATGCCACGCTGCAAGCCGGTTATCTCATTCTTGCCGCCCGCGCGCTCGGGCTTGATACCGGAGCCATGTCCGGTTTCGACAAGGGCAAGGTGGATGCCGCATTTTTTGCGGGTACGACATGGAAATCCAATTTCCTCATCAATCTTGGTTACGGCGATCCGTCGAAGCTGTTCGGCCGCCTGCCGCGACTTGCGTTTGAAGACGCCTGTGTTCTGGCTTGAGGGCCTGTTAAGGAAGGATGGTTTAGATGCGGATGATGTCTCTTGAAAAGGAAGCGGAAATGGAGACGAAGACTGCACAGGAACGCAGCCTCGATTATAGAAATGCCATGGCGCGGCTCGGTGCGGCAGTCAACATCGTCACCACGGACGGTGCGGCAGGCCGTGCGGGATTTGCAGCGACGGCCGTTTGCAGCGTTTCCGACAATCCGCCCACGCTTCTCGTCTGCCTCAACCGCGGCTCTTCCGCTTATAATGTGGTGAAGGGCAATGGCGTCATCTGCGTCAACACGCTTGCTTCCAAGCACGAGGTGCTGAGCACCCTGTTCGGCGGCAAGACACCGGCGGAAGAACGTTTCGCTGCCGGAAGCTGGGGCGTGCTCGAAACCGGCGCGCCTGTTCTGGAAGACGCACTGGTCTCCTTCGATTGCCGCATTCGCGAGGCACATGATGGCGGCACGCACGATATCCTGATCTGCGATGTCGTCGATATGAAGATCAATGAGGGCGACGAAGCACTGATGTATTTCAACCGGCGTTACCGGGTGCTTTGAGAGCGGTCTCTGGGGCCGGTTGATACCCTTAACTCACGATCAGCTATTTGCGCGCCGTCATCCTCCGGCTTGTCCCGAGGATCTGCAATCGGGACAAGCCGGAGGATGACGGCGGAGCTTTCTTTTCACGTCAGTAAGAAGGGCGCTCCCGGAGACCGGAAACGCCCTTTTTCATTACTTGATCAGCGGCAAAAGATCGTTGATCGACTTCTTCGCATCGCCGTAGAACATGCGGGTGTTGTCCTTGTAGAACAGCGGGTTCTCGATGCCGGAATATCCCGTGCCCTGGCCACGCTTGGAAACGATGACCAGTTTGGATTTCCACACTTCCAGAACCGGCATGCCGGCGATGGGCGAGTTGGGATCGTCCTGTGCCGCCGGGTTGACGATGTCGTTGGAGCCGATAACGATGACGACGTCGGTATTGGGGAAATCGTCGTTGATCTCGTCCATTTCCAGCACGATGTCGTAGGGCACCTTTGCTTCGGCGAGCAGCACGTTCATGTGACCGGGAAGACGACCCGCAACCGGGTGGATGGCGAAACGCACGGTCTTGCCGTCGGCGCGCAGCTTGCGGGTCAGTTCGGAAACGGCCTGTTGTGCCTGTGCCACCGCCATGCCGTAACCGGGCACGATGATGACGCTGTCAGCGTCGTTCAGCGCTGATGCTACGCCTTCGGCATCGATTGCCACCTGCTCGCCCTCGATTTCCATCGCCGGACCCGTCGTGCCGCCGAAGCCGCCGAGGATGACCGAGATGAAGGAGCGGTTCATGGCCTTGCACATGATGTAGGACAGGATCGCACCCGAGGAGCCGACAAGCGCACCGGTAACGATCAGGAGATCGTTGCCGAGCGTGAAGCCGATGGCGGCCGCCGCCCAGCCGGAGTAGCTGTTCAGCATCGAGACGACGACAGGCATGTCTGCGCCGCCGATACCCATGATCAGGTGATAGCCGATGAAGAAGGCGGCAAGCGTCATCAGCACCAGCGTCCATGCGCCAGCACCGTTGCAATACATGATGAGCAGGACGAGCGACAGGATCGCGGCACCGGCATTGAGGACGTGTCCGCCCGGAAGCTTCTTCGCCTTGCCGTCCACCTTGCCGGCAAGCTTGCCGAAGGCGACGACGGAACCGGTGAAGGTAACGGCGCCGATGAAGACGCCGAGGAAGACCTCGACCTTCATGATTGCCAGTTCTACCGGCGTCTTGTGGGCGAGGAGGGCGGAAAAGCCTGTCAACAGGGAGCGCGCCGTCTCATCGAGCGAGGCGACATGCGCTTCCTCGATATGGGCGTTGAAGCCGATGAAGACGGCGGCCAGACCGACAAAGGAGTGAAGTGCTGCAACAAGCTGCGGCATCTCGGTCATCTGCACGCGGTTTGCGACGAAGTAGCCGAGAACGGCGCCACCCGCCAGCATCAGAAGTACGATGAACCAGTTGCCGACATCAGGTCCGAAGACCGTGGCGACAATGGCAAGACCCATGCCTGTTATGCCGTACCAGACGGCGCGCTTGGCGCTTTCCTGCCCGGAAAGACCACCGAGAGAGAGGATGAATAGAACGGCTGCGGCAACATAGGCCGCGGAAACGATACCAATGGTCATTATGTGTCCCCTACACGGCTCAGGACTTCTGGAACATGGCGAGCATGCGCCGTGTCACAAGGAAACCGCCGACGATGTTGATCGTCGCGATCAGGACGGAAAGTGAGGCGAGGAGCACCACCAGCCAGTTGCCGGAACCGATCTGCAGCAGCGCGCCGATAATGACGATGCCGGAAATCGCGTTCGTCACCGCCATCAGCGGCGTGTGCAGCGAGTGGCTGACATTCCAGATGACGGAGAAGCCGATAAAGCAGGCGAGCACGAAGACGATGAAATGGCTCATGAAGCTTGCCGGCGCGTAAAGGCCGACGAGAAGCAGGGCCGCCGTACCGATGACGAGCAGACCGACCTGGCTTTTCGTCTGCGCCTTGAACTCGGCCCGTTCCTTGGCGTGCTTTTCCTCAGGCGTAAGCTCTTTTGCTCGTTCCTTCGGTTTCTGCGCGGCGATGGCCTGGATCTTCGGTGGCGGTGGCGGAAAGGTGATGTCGCCCTGATAGGTGACGGTCGCGCCGCGGATGACGTCGTCTTCCATGTTGTGAACGACCTTACCGTCCTTTGCGGGCGTCAGGTCGGTCATCATGTGACGGATGTTGGTGGAATAGAGCGTCGAGGCCTGCGTGGCCATGCGGCTCGGGAAATCCGTATAGCCGATGACGATGACGCCATTGTCCGAGACGACGCGCTGGTCGGGCACCGTGAGATCGCAATTGCCGCCGCGCTCGGCGGCGAGGTCAATGATGACCGAACCCGGCTTCATTGCCGCTACCATGTCCGCCAGCCACAGCTTCGGGGCGTCACGGCCGGGGATCAGCGCCGTGGTGATGACGATATCGATCTGCGGTGCCAGCTCGCGGAATTTCTCAAGCTGCTTTTCGCGGAATTCCGGCGAGGATGGGGCGGCGTAACCGCCGGTCGCTGCGCCATCCTGGCTCTGGTCGGCGAAATCGAGATAGACGAATTCGGCGCCCATGGATTCGATCTGTTCGGCCACTTCCGGCCGCACGTCGAAGGCATAGGTAATGGCGCCGAGCGAGGTTGCCGTGCCGATGGCGGCAAGACCGGCAACCCCGGCACCGATGACCAGCACCTTGGCGGGCGGCACCTTGCCGGCGGCGGTTACCTGACCGGTGAAGAAGCGGCCGAAATTATTGCCGGCCTCGATGACGGCGCGATAGCCGGCGATGTTGGCCATGGAGGACAGCGCGTCCATTTTCTGGGCGCGGGAAATGCGCGGCACCATGTCCATGGCGATGACATTTGCGCCCTTTTCCTTCGCCTGCTCCAGAAGGTCCTTGTTCTGTGCGGGATAGAAGAATGAGATCAGCGTCTTGTCCGAAGACAGGCGATCAATCTCCGACGTTTCCGGCGGACGAACCTTGGCGATGATGTCGGCACCTGTATAAAGCGCATCGGCGCTATCGACGATGGTGACACCGGCTGCGCGATAGGCGTCGTCGGAAAATCCCGCCGCCTTGCCCGCGCCTGTTTCGAGGATGCAATCATATCCGAGTTTCTGCAGGCCTTGCGCGCTGTCGGGTGTCATGCCGACGCGCGCCTCGCCATCATATAATTCCTTAGGCGTCCCGATTTTCAAAATGGCTCTCCCTTTTCCGCACGATACGGCGTCATAGCCTATTTCGAGCGTTTTTGTCTTGTTTTTGGCGGTTTCTACCTGCGGCGGATTGACAGCCTGCGAAAGGCCAGTTCGGGCACTGGCGGTACTGCGGCAATAAAAAACCCGGCGCGTCAGCGCCGGGTTTCTATCGTCGGGAGCGAAACCGCTCACTCCATGGTGTGGATGTCGCGATCCTTGGTTTCCGGCAGGAACAGCAGGCCGATGACCAGCGTGATGCCTGCGAAAACGATCGGGTACCAGAGGCCGTAATAGATATCGCCCTTCGCCGCGCTCATCGCAAAAGCGGTGGCGGGCAGCAGGCCGCCGAACCAGCCGTTGCCGATGTGGTAGGGCAGCGACATGCCGGAGTAGCGGATGCGGGTCGGGAACAGTTCGACCAGCAGGGCCGCAATCGGGCCGTAGACCATCGTCACGTAGATCACGAGGACGGTCAGGACCGCGATGATGACGACCCAGTTCACGGCAGCCGGATCGGCGACCATGGCGAAGGTGCCACCACCGGCAATGCTGTAGACGGCCATTTCCGCCGCTCCGGCGGTCTCGGCCGGCGTCAGCAACTTGTCGGCCACCAGCTTGTCGGTCGCCACCATCTTCTTGTCGGCGGCGCGAACGGCTTCCGCATTGAGGTTGAGTTCCGGGTTGGCAGCAATGAAGGCATCCAGTTTTGCGTCCGGCACCTGTGCTACGCCGCGCACCAGCGGGTAACCGCCGTCATGCAGCGCGATGTTGACCTGTTTCTGGAAGGCCCTGTCTTTTGCGGCAGCATCCGCACCGGCTGCGATGGCGTCGTAGCTCGCAATGGTGGCGTCGCCGATCTTGACGCTTGCCGGCGTTCCAGCCGCTCCAGCAACGACGTCATAGGGAACGGAGTTGCGTGTCAGGAACGAGGTGGCGATATCGCAGGATGTGGTGAATTTCGCCGTACCTGTCGGGTTGAACTGGAATTTGCAGTCGCCCGGAGCAGCGGTCACGGTGGCGCGAACGCTGGCCTGCGCTTGCGCCAGTGCCGGGTTGCCCGCCCATGTGAGCGCCTTGAACAGCGGGAAGTAGGTCAGCATCGCGAGAACGAGACCCGCCATGATGATCGGCTTGCGGCCGATCTTGTCGGAAAGCCAGCCGAAGAGCACGAAGAAGCCCGTGCCGAGGATGAGGGCCGCCGCGACCATGATGTTGGCCGACTGGCCGTCCACCTTCAGAATGCTCTGCAGGAAGAACAGTGCATAGAACTGGCCCGTATACCAGACGACGGCCTGACCGATGACGGCGCCGACGAGGGCAAGCAGGGCGATCTTTGCGTTTTTCCACTGGCCGAAGGCTTCGCTGAGCGGTGCCTTGGAGGTCTTGCCTTCTTCCTTCATCTTCTTGAAGGCAGGAGATTCGTTCATTTTCAAACGAATCCAGACCGATACGCCAAGCAGCAGAACCGAAACGAGGAAGGGAATACGCCAGCCCCAGGCGGCGAAGGCTTCCTTGCCGAGTGCGAACTGCACGCCGAGAATGACCATTAGCGACAGGAAGAGGCCGAGCGTCGCCGTCGTCTGGATCCATGAGGTGTAATAGCCTCTGCGACCGTTGGGCGCGTGTTCGGCCACATAAGTTGCAGCACCGCCATATTCGCCGCCAAGCGCCAGACCCTGAAGCATGCGCAGGATGATCAGGATGATCGGGGCTGCGATGCCGATCTGCGATGCACCGGGCAGGACGCCGACGAGGAATGTCGAAACGCCCATGATGAGAATGGTGATCAGGAAGGTGTATTTACGGCCGACAATGTCGCCGAGACGCCCGAACACCAGGGCGCCGAAGGGGCGCACGAGGAAGCCGGCGGCAAATGCCAGAAGCGCGAAGATGTTACGTGTCGTTTCCGGATATTGGCTGAAGAAGTTCGCGCCGATATAGATCGCGAGCGAGCCGTACAGATAAAAATCGTACCATTCGAAGACTGTTCCGAGAGAAGAGGCGAAAATCACCTTCTTCTCCTCACCCGTCATGGGACGGGCGGCGCCGCTCACGGCTGCTACGTTTGCCATTGTCTGTCCTCCACAGATGTCAAATGAGCGCATTGCAGAGCCCTGTCTCTCCTCCGGACTCCCCCGTAAGGGTGCAATGCGCGTAATGTTAGAGTGACAGAAAATTAACCCCAATGAGAGCGATGCTTTCGGATTATGACTTTAGTCTAATGCATAACGTGCAAAAATGTCGCGAGGTGGCATTTGCGCTTATGCGCCGGGTCGCTCGCAACGTGCCTTTTTTCTTGACACGAGCACCAAACCTTCTAATAGCTTCTCGCGAAGAAGGAGCATCACCTTGCGCAGGCATGTTGCAGACATGATTGTCATGGAAGGACCGGCACAATCCGCCGGCGATGATCCGCGTCTTTCTTATTCTATCCGAATTACGGCCAAAACGACGATTAAAACCGTCTGACGTCTCTGGCCACCGCTCTCTCCCCGGTTTGGCTGGGGATCGAGGAAGCCGCAATGCGATGCGGGTTCCCCACCTCACCCAAAAGAGGAGAGACAGAAAGAGAGCTTGATCATGGGTTTCAAAGTTGCAATTGTAGGCGCCACCGGCAATGTCGGTCGCGAAATGCTCAACATCCTGGCCGAACGTGGTTTTCCGGCAGATGAAGTCGTGCCGCTCGCTTCCTCCCGCTCGCAGGGCACGGAAGTCTCCTATGGCGACCGCACGCTGAAGGTTTCCAACCTCGAAAACTACGATTTTTCCGACACGGATATTTGCCTGATGTCGGCCGGCGGCGAGATTTCCAAGAAGTGGTCGCCGAAGATCGGCCAGCAGGGTTGCGTCGTCATCGATAACTCGTCTGCATGGCGCTACGACCAGGACGTTCCGCTGATCGTTCCGGAAGTCAATGCCGACGCGATCTCGGGCTTCACCCGCAAGAACATCATCGCCAATCCGAATTGCTCCACGGCCCAGCTCGTTGTCGCGCTGAAGCCGCTGCATGACTTTGCCAAGATCAAGCGCGTCGTTGTCTCCACCTACCAGTCCGTTTCTGGCGCTGGCAAGGAAGGCATGGACGAACTGTTCCAGCAGACACGCGCCGTCTTCGTGGCCGATCCGGTCGAAACGAAGAAGTTCACCAAGCGCATCGCCTTCAACGTCATCCCGCATATCGACGTCTTCATGGAAGACGGCTATACCAAGGAAGAATGGAAGGTTCTGGCCGAAACCAAGAAGATGCTCGATCCTAAGATCAAGGTAACCTGCACGGCCGTGCGCGTTCCTGTTTTCATCGGTCATTCGGAATCGGTCAACATCGAGTTCGAAAACGAGATCACCGCCGATCAGGCGCGTGATATCCTGCGCGAAGCGCCGGGTTGCCTCGTGATCGACAAGCATGAAGATGGCGGCTACATCACTCCGGTTGAATCCGCCGGCGAGGATGCGACCTATATTTCGCGTATCCGTGAGGATGCGACGGTTGAAAACGGCCTCAATATCTGGGTTGTTTCGGACAATCTGCGCAAGGGCGCTGCCCTGAATGCCATCCAGATCGCCGAACTCCTGGTCAATCGTGGTCTCATCAAGCCCCGCAAGGCGGCGGCTTGATACGATTTTTTAAGGTTCGTTAAGTATAACCCGTCTGTTCTGTGTGGGGCAGGCGGGTTTTCCAATTGGCTATCATCACGGCCAGTTTATTTGCAGGCCTTGCTGCCAAAAGGCAATTTAGGCGGCCAAAAAGCAATTTGGCACCCGAGCCCATACAGCAGCGACGTTTTGGTTCTCGGGATAAATTCCCCAAAGGATATCGAAGGCAGATTTTGATGCGGGCAATGAAGGCAATTCTGGCTGGTGTGGCCATGGTCTCGGTTTTGGCGGCGACGCCGGTTGTGGCTGCGCAATGCGGCAACACTTCGGCAGGGTTCGACGCCTGGGTCGGTGCCTTCAAGCAGGAAGCGGCGAGCCGCGGTGTCAGCGCCTCGGTGCTTGATCGTGCCTTCTCCGGCGTCTCCTACAATCAGCCGACCATCCGCGCCGATCGCGGCCAGCACAGCTTCAAGCTGTCCTTCGACCAGTTCATGCAGAAGCGTGGCGGCCAGACGATCATCTCGCGCGGCAAGACCATGAAGAAGAACAATGCGGCTCTCTTCGCCTCGATTGAAAAGGCCTATGGCGTGCCGGCCGGCCCGCTGCTCGCCATCTGGGGCATGGAAACCGGATTTGGCGGCTTCATGGGCAACCAGCACACGCTGTCCGCCGTGGCGACGCTTTCTTTCGACTGCCGCCGTTCGGATTATTTTACCGAGCAGCTTTATGCGGCCCTGAAGCTCGTCGGCAGCGGTTCGCTGAACGTTAACGCCAAGGGTGCTGCCCATGGCGAAATCGGCCAGACGCAGTTCCTGCCGTTGAACGTTGTGCGCTACGGCGTGGATTTCGACCGCGACGGACGCATCGATCTCGTCGGTTCGCGCGCCGATGCGCTGGCCTCCACCGCCAACTTCCTTGTCGGCCACGGCTGGCAGCGCGGTGCGGGTTATCAGCAGGGGCAGACGAATTACGCGGCCATTCAGGGCTGGAACGCTGCAAGCGTTTATCAGCAGGCGATTGCGTTTATCGGCAAGGCGATTGACGGCCAATGAGGCCGCTTTATCCCAATTGGAACGTCCACTTCCGTGATGCCGGACTAGTTCCGGCATCCAGTCACGGCGCGTCTGCGCCGTGAAAGAAAATCCTAAGCAATCAAAGACTTGATCGCGCTGGACCCCGAATCACGTCCGGGGTGACGAAGCTTTGAGAAGGTTTTGACAATCACAGGTCCGGGCGGCGAAAGTCGCCCGTTTTGCCGTCCATCACCCACAATTCGCCGGTCGAGATATCGAACCAGGCGCCATGCAGCTTCACCTTGCCGGCGGTTTCCTGCGCCTTGACGAAGGGGAAGCCGCGCAGGTTGGCGATGGAGTTGCGAATGGAAACGCGCTCCAGCGCCGTCTGGCGCTCGGAAGCGGTCATGACGTCGTTGCTCTGGATCTGCTCGGCGGCGGATTTCACCATGTTCATCCATTTGCCGATGAAGTCGCCGGGTGACAGAGGTTCAAGATTGGGGTCGAGTGCGGCCTGAATGCCGCCGCAGCGGCCATGGCCCATGACGACGATGTCCTTCACCTTCAGAACCTGCACGGCATATTCGATGGCGGCTGATGTGGCGTGGTACTGACCGTCAGGCTCAAAGGGCGGTACCATGTTGGCGACGTTCCGCACGACGAAAAGTTCTCCCGGTCCGCAGTCGAAAATCGTTTCCGGCGCCGAACGGGAGTCACAACAGGCAATGAACAGGGTCTGCGGTTTCTGTCCGGTATCAGCCAGAACGCGGTATCTTTCGCGCTCGTCGGCATAGCGGCCGCTCATGAAGTTCTTGTAGCCGTTGAGAAGGGTTTCCGGAAAATCTTTCATCTATCGCAGTACCGTTGTGCTTGGACCAAGATCAAGAGAAGAACTCGGTGCGTTGAAGACCAATCCTTTAGCCGCTATTTGCGCTTGCTGCGCGAAGGATGCAAGAGATGGCGCATCTGCACCATCGCCATGGGTGTGGAGAGACTTGAAGAATCCGTCTCCAGCGTCAATTCGTTCATGTCGCGTTTTTTGGTTCGCGCCAGAATTTCGAACACGCTGGCGGTGGCCAGTTGCAGCGCCTTCTCGTCGTCCATGCCTTCCAGCAGCCGGGCAAGGAACAGCGCCGCCATCAGGTCTCCGAGACCGTTCGGTGCGTCTTCTATGGCGCGGTGTTCCGCCATCAGCGCGTGCCGGCCGCTCAAATAGAGATTTCCCGTGCCGCCCGCCATCATCGACACGGCTGAGGTGACCAGCATTTTCGGCGGGCCGAGTGCGAGCGCGGCATCCATGATGGCATTGTTGGTCTCAAGCTCGGCACCGCTCATCCAGGCCAGTTCATAACGGTTTGGCGTGGCGACGGTGGCAAGCGGAATGAGGTGATCGCGGATGGCTTCGGCAGTCTCAAGGGGAATGTATAGTCCGCCCAGATCGCCCATGACCGGGTCACAGGCATAAATCAGCGACGGGTTCTTTTCCTTGAGATTGCGGATCAGCCTTGCGACGGAGCGCACCTGCGCCGCGCTGCCGAAATAACCGGTCAGGACAGCCTTGACCTCGCCGATCCATTTGGCGTTTTCGAGGTCGGTCATGGCCTTGTCGAAGTCGTCGTCCTGAAAGCGCATCCGGGTGGACGGGCCATGGCCGGGGTGCCAGGGCAAAACGATTGTGGGCACCGCCCATACCGGATAGCCAAGGGTCTCCAGCGCGAAGACTGCGGCACGGTTGCCGACCGATCCACGCATGACGTGGCTGGAAATGACGATGACGGCGCCCTGGGTATTTTCCTGCATCACGGCCTTCTTGCTTTCAAACGCCACAGAAGCCCGCAAGTGCCCCTGCTCACAGATCAAGATGCGCTCTCATGACATATCGCATCGTCACTTTCCACCGTTAATCCCGCAAGGGTCTATCCCGTAAAACGATGGCGTCCGGTCTTCTTGGCCTTTCCGGTGCCGGTCCGGTATTGCGGGATCGGCGAACTGCCCTACCTTTTTGTTTACGCATCGGGTTTTCCCAAAACCGCGGTACACTTTTCGGCACGATGCCCTATAGTTGCATCATGCTCGATCTCGTCATCGCCTATTGGCCTCATATCCTTGCCGCTCTTTCCATTTTGATGGGAACCGTGGCGGCCGTACATGCCACGATGACGAAGGAAGAGGTCCGCTCCGCGCTTGGCTGGGTGGGCGTCATCGTTCTGTCGCCGATCGTCGGTGCAGTCATTTATGCGATTGCCGGCATCAACCGGATTCGCCGGTCCAGCATCAGGCAGCAGCGGTCTTTCATGCAGGACGAGATCATGGATCGCGTGGCGCGTCTGGATGCGAGCGGCGAGGTGATTGCCGCGCGGTTCGGACGCCGTTTCGAGGCGATGAAGACGCTCGGCGACCGGGTGACGCGCCACGCACTGACGACCGGTAACCGCATCGAGCCGCTTGTCACCGGCGACGCGGCCTATGCCGCCATGCTGGAGGCGATAGGCGAGGCGAAGCGGTCGATCATCCTCGAAACATATATTTTCGACAATGACAGGATCGGCGCCCGTTTTGTCGCCGCGCTGGAAAGGGCGAAGTTCCGGGGCGTGGAGGTGCGGGTGCTGGTGGATGCCGTGGGCGCGCGCTATTCCGTGCCGAGCATCCTGCCGACGCTCCGGGAAAAAGGCATCGTTGCCGATGTGTTCAACGGCAATGTCATCATGGGGCTGCGGCTGCCCTATGCGAATTTGCGCACCCACCGCAAGATTCTGGTGGTGGACGGGCGCATCGCCTTTAGCGGCGGCATGAATATCCGCGAGGGCTTCACCCTTGAATTCGGCGGCGAAAAACAGGCGCACGACACTCATTTCAAGATCAGCGGGCCGGTTGTCTCTGATTTTTTCTCCATTGCGGCGGAGGACTGGAGGTTCACGACGGGGGAGCTTCTGCACACGCCGGTCTGGGATATCGCCATTCCCGATGGTGTGCCGGGTTCACAGATCGTCGCCCGCGTTTCCTCCTCGGGGCCGGATAAGAGCATAGAGACCAATCACAAGATGCTGATGGGGGCGTTTTCCGTCGCCCGCTCCTCCATTCTCGTCATGTCGCCCTATTTTCTCCCCGATCGGGAGCTTATTTCAGCGCTCATTACCGCAGCGAGGCGGGGAGTCGTGGTGGATATCATCGTGCCGCAAAGCAACAATCTGGTGCTTGTGGACAGGGCGATGACGGCGCAATTCGACCAGATGTTGAAGAATTACTGCCGCATCTGGCGGGCGACAGGGCCCTTCAATCATTCCAAGCTTCTGGTGATCGACGAGCGCTGGAGCTACATCGGTTCTTCCAACCTGGACCCTCGTTCATTGCGGCTGAACTTCGAAGTTGATCTGGAAGTTATGGATGAGGAATTCGCCGCGACCATCGGAAACCGCATCCGGGAAGCACGGGCAACCGCTTTACCCGTGCGACTGAGCGAACTGAATGCGCGGCCATTCGTTGTCCGTTTTGTGGAGCGCGTCCTGTGGCTCGCTTCGCCGTATCTTTAGAGCGCCATACGTCGGAAACGCTCTAGAACTTTTAATTTGCGCATCGGAGGCGTCGCAGCGTGAAGAAAAACAGTTTGCTGGAGCGTGGAAAAACGGCACTGGCGAAAAACAGCAGCCTGCCCGCCTTCGTCATGCAGTCGCTGCGCGACCGCCACCAACGGAAGAATGCCGGGCAGGTGGAGAGAGATCACTCCTTTCCGGTCATCGCGTCCTACAACGTCCATAAATGCGTCGGCCGCGACCGCAGGTTCGATCCTGATCGCACCAGCCGCGTTATTCAGGAAATCGGCGCGGATATCATCGCGCTACAAGAGGCGGACAGCCGTTTCGGCGAGCGCACGGGCCTGCTCGATCTTGCCCGGCTGGAGCGGGAAAGCGGGCTTGTCCCCGTGCCTGTTCTGGCGGGTGTGAAGGCGCATGGATGGCATGGCAATGTCCTGTTGTTCAAGGAAGGTGCGGTGCGGGATGTTCATACGCTGAAATTGCCGGGGCTGGAGCCGCGCGGCGCGCTGGTAGTGGAACTGGATTTGAAAAGCGGTGGCGCACTGCGAATAATCGCCGCGCATTTCGGTCTTTTGAGGCATTCCCGTGCCCAGCAGGCGAAGGCGCTTATCGGTCTTCTGGAAGCGCGAAACGAATGCGCGACCATCCTCATGGGAGACCTGAACGAATGGCGTCTCGGCAATGGCTCGTCGCTCAATACTCTGAGAGATGCATTCGGCGCCCTGCCGCCCGCAGTGCCCAGTTTTCCATCCAACCTGCCGGTGCTTGCGCTCGACAGGATCATCGCCAACCGCGAAGGGCTGATCGAGCAGGTGGAAGCGCATGACAGTGCGCTGGCGCGCATTGCCTCGGACCACCTGCCGCTGAAAGCCGCGATAAGGACCGATCTGCTTCCAACCTGATCCTGTGGCATCATCGGATACGGCGACAGACTTCAGAGCCGCTGCGCTATCGTCAGATGGCTGCGCGAACGGGCCTCCAGCAGAGATTTGCGGATGGCTTCCATCAGCCGTTCACGGTTGTTTCTGGTCTTGCCTCTGTCCAGATTCTGCGCGGCAAGCGCCAGATCCAGACCTTCATGCATTACTATCGAATAGGCAATGGTTGTCGCCCAGTTTTCGTATTCCTGCTCCATCATGTCACCCCTGAACTAAATCATTTAGCCCGAATCACCCTGTTCTTGAAATTACCACAAAATGGAAAGCATAAAATAGCATTGTTCCTTTACGTATCTGCTGCCTTATGCGGATATAGTGTATTCGTTCTTTCGTTATTGCGGCGCAACATGTATGTGCTTGCTGCTTAAGTCATTGAAACAGATTCTGTTTCAGGCGATGCACATGGACGTTCCCACCAACAAAAACGCCGCGCATCGTTAGATGCGCGGCGGGCTTTCGTCGAAGTTTGCGGTGGATTGGATCAGGTCTCAGCCGGCCTTTTCGAGCTTGTAGTCCGAATTGGCAGGTTCTTCCTGTTTGTGCTGGATGAGAGGACGGTTACCCGACAGCTTGCGAACCAGCACGTAGAATACCGGTGTCATGAAGATGCCGAAGAACGTCACCCCGATCATGCCGGAGAACACTGCGACACCCATGGCCGCGCGCATTTCCGCACCCGCACCGGTGGAGATGACCAGAGGCACCACGCCCATGATGAAGGCGAGTGAGGTCATCAGGATCGGGCGGAGGCGCAGGCGACTTGCCTCGACTGCGGCCTGAAGCGGCGTTCGTCCTTCGAATTCCAGCTCGCGGGCGAATTCCACGATCAGGATCGCGTTCTTCGCCGATAGTCCGACAAGGACGACAAGGCCGATCTGCGTAAAGATGT
Source organism: Agrobacterium sp. A3-95 (assembly GCF_053521785.1). NCBI lineage: Bacteria > Pseudomonadati > Pseudomonadota > Alphaproteobacteria > Hyphomicrobiales > Rhizobiaceae > Agrobacterium > Agrobacterium sp. A3-95. Next base: position 92,452 of record NZ_JBNWDR010000003.1, read on the forward strand.
TGTTGTCCCCTCCCGTCAGCCAGACGCCTGTCAATGCGGCGAGAACGCCGAGCGGAACGATCAGAATGATCGCGATCGGCAGGGTCAGGCTTTCATATTGCGCAGCCAATACGAGATAGACGAGCAGCAGCGCCAGCGGGAAGACCACGAGGCTGGAATTACCGGCAAGGATCTGCTGGTAAGTCAGGTCCGTCCATTCGTATTCGATCCCGGCCGGCAGGTTTTCGGCAAGGATTTTCTCGATCGCTGCCTGCGCCTGTCCAGAGGAGAAGCCCGGTGCCGGACCGCCGTTGATATCGGCTGCAAGGAAGCCGTTATATCGGTTTGTGCGCTCCGGTCCTGTTGTTGCATCTACCTTCAACAGCGTGGAAAGCGGGATCATCTGACCGGTGGACGAGCGGACCTTCAGGCGGCCGATATCTTCGGCATGGGCGCGGAATTGCGCATCTGCCTGCACACGCACGCTGTATGTCCGCCCGAAGGCGTTGAAGTCGTTGACATAAAGCGAGCCCAGATAGATCTGCAGCGTCTGGAAGACGTCGCTGACCGAAACACCCAGCTGCTCGGCCTTGGCGCGGTCGAGATCGGCGAAGAGCTGCGGCACGTTGATCTGGAAGCTGGAGAAGATGCCTGCCAGTTCCGGTGTCTGGTATGCCTTGGCGATGACCGCCTTGGCCGCTTCGTCAAGCGTCTGGTAGCCGTAACCGGCACGGTCCTCGATCTGCAGCTTGAAGCCGCCCGTCTGGCCGAGACCGTTAACCGGCGGCGGCGGGAACATGGCGATGAAGGCATCCTGAATGCCGGCAAACTTCTGGTTCAGCTGCATTGCGATGGCGCCGCCTGACAGTTCCGGCGTCTTGCGGTTTTCGAAGTCGTCGAGAACTGCAAAGACGATGCCGGAATTGGAGCCGATGGTGAAGCCGTTGATCGACAGGCCGGGGAAGGCAATGGCGTGGCTGACGCCCGGCTGTTGCATGGCGATATCGCTCATCCGCTTGATGACACTTTCCGTGCGGTCAAGCGTTGCGCCGTCCGGAAGCTGGGCGAAGCCGATGAGATATTGCTTGTCCTGCGCCGGTACGAACCCGCTTGGGACCGCGCTGAACATGCCGTAGGTGGCAGCCACCAGCGCCATATAGACGATCATGACGAGGCTTTTGCGCGTTACCAGCCCGCCTACGGTTTTGCCGTAACCGTTGGAGGCGGCCCCGAAGGCGCGGTTGAAGCCACGGAAGAACCAGCCGAAAATCCGGTCCATGAAGCGGGTCAGCCAGTCTTTCGGTGCGTCGTGCTCTTTCAGCAGCAGGGCTGCAAGAGCGGGTGACAGCGTCAGAGAATTGATCGCCGAAATGACGGTGGAAATCGCGATCGTCAGCGCGAACTGCCGGTAGAACTGGCCGGAAAGGCCGGAGATAAAGGCTAGTGGGACGAAAACGGCGACCAGAACAAGCGCGATTGCTATGATCGGCCCGGAGACTTCGCGCATCGCCTTGTAGGTGGCATCACGCGGAGTAAGCCCGTTTTCGATGTTTCGCTCGACGTTTTCCACCACCACGATGGCGTCATCCACCACGATGCCGATGGCCAGCACGAGGCCGAACAGGGTCAACGCGTTAATGGAGAAACCGAAGGCATACATGACGGCGAAGGTGCCGATGATCGACACCGGAACGGCGATCAGCGGAATGATCGAGGCGCGCCAGGTCTGGAGGAACAGGATGACCACAAGTACCACGAGGCCAACGGCCTCGAGGAGCGTATCAACGACCTTTTCGATGGACGAGCGAACGAACTTCGTCGTGTCGTAGACGATTTCATATTTCACGCCATCAGGCATCGCCAGTTGCAGATTGTCCATTGTCGCGCGGACATTGTCGGCGATTTCGATGGAGTTGGAGCCGGGAGCCTGCAATACGGCGATCGCCACGGCGGGTTCGCCGTCGAGCAGCGAGCGCAGCGTATAGTCGGCAGCGCCGAGTTCGATGCGGGCGACATCGCGAAGACGGGTGATCTGGCCGTTCGCGCCGCTCTTGACGATGATGTTGCCGAATTCCTCCGGAGTCGTCAGACGACCCTGGGCATTGACGTTGAGCTGCAGGTCGACGCCGTTGGGGCTTGGCGATGCGCCGATAACGCCGGCTGCGGCCTGGACGTTCTGCTGACGGATGGCGTCGGATACGTCGCTGGCGGCGAGATCGTGTTCGGCCACCTTTTGCGGATCCAGCCAGACGCGCATGGAATAGTCACCCGCGCCGAAGACCTGCACCTGACCCACGCCTTCGATACGGGCCAGGCGATCCTTGACGTTCAGCGTCGCATAGTTGCGCAGATAGGTGATGTCATAGGCATCGGTCTTCGACACGAGATTGACGACCATGATGAAGTCGGGCGAGCTTTTGACGGTGGTGATGCCGAGTGCGCGCACTTCCGCGGGCAGGCGCGGTTCGGCCTGCGACACGCGGTTCTGCACCAGCTGCTGCGCCTTGTCCGGGTCGGTGCCCAGCTTGAACGTGACGGTCAGCGTCAGCACGCCGTCCGATGTCGCCTGGCTGCCCATATAGAGCATGTCTTCGACGCCGTTGATCTGTTCTTCAAGCGGCGTGGCGACGGTTTCGGCAATAACGGCCGGGTTCGCACCGGGATAGGTGGCGCGGACGACGACGGATGGCGGCACGACTTCCGGATATTCGGAAATCGGCAGGGCGCGCATGCCGAGAAGGCCTGCGACCACGATCAGGATCGACAGCACGCCGGCGAAGACCGGCCTGTCGACAAAAAATCTGGAAATATTCATATCCAGTCCCCTCTCCGGGTAGATTTGGAAATGCAAGGACCGTTCCGGCGGCATCATGGCCGCCGGTGAGGGCCGGTTCTTTGTGAAATGCGTCTCGCCGGAGGCGGGACGGCGTTATTGCGAGGCGGCGACCTTGTCTTCCGCCTGCGGTGCGATGGTTGCACCGGGGCGAATGCGCTGCAGGCCGTTGACGACGATCGTATCGCCGGCGGCAAGGCCGCTGTCGATGATGCGCTGGCCGTCAGCCGGTGCGCCGGGCTTGATCTGGCGGTAGCTCACCTTGTTTTCGGCATCGACGACAAAGACGAACCGCTTGTCCTGATCCGTGCCAATGGCGCGGTCGCTGATGACTATCCGGTTTTCCGGCTTCGGTTCACCCATGCGCACCCGCACGAACTGGCCGGGAATGAGCCTGCCATCAGGATTTTCGAAGACCGCACGCACACCAATGGTGCCGCTGGCGGAATCGACTTGGTTGTCGATGAGGTGCAGGGTGCCCTTGATCGGCGTGCCTTCATCCGAAAGCGTGCCGATTTCCACCGGGATCTGTTCGAGCGCGGGCAGGGCGTCGGTTGTCTTCGGCAGCTCGGAAAGCGCTTTCGCTACCGTTCCTTCGCTCGCGTTGAAGCTGGCATAGATGGGGTTGACCGAAACCAGCGTCGTCAGGGCAGGCGATGTCGAGCCGGCGGCAACGAGGTTGCCGGCGGTGATTTCAATGCGGCCGACCCTGCCGGAAACCGGTGCAACGATTTCGGTGTAACCAAGATCGAGCTGAGCCGTCGTCAGCGTCGCGCGGGCGGCGCGAAGCTGGGCTTCGGCATCCGCAAACGAGCTTTGCCGCTGGTCGAGATCGCTCTGGGAGATCGTGCGATTGTCTGAAAGCCTGCGGCCACGGTCGAGTTCCGTCTTGGCAAGGCTGACCTTGGCTTCGGCGGAGGCGACCTGGGCTTCAGCACCTGCAACGGCTGCCTGATAGGGGGCCGGATCGATGGTGAAGAGGGGGTCGCCTTCCTTCACCAGCGCGCCTTCGCGGAAATGCACGGCCTTGATCTGGCCAGCGACGCGGGAGCGGATCTGCACGCGGTCGACGGCTTCGAGACGGCCGGAAAATTCTTCCCAGCGCATCACATCGCGGCTTTCCACCTTGGCGACGGTGACTGGGATAGCCGGCGTTTCAGCCGGGGTGGAAGCTGCCGTCGCATCACGGCTGGTGGGCAGGTCGAAAATGAGTGCTGCGGCTGCAACGGACATAGCAAGCCCGATACCGGCGCCCGTCAGGGCCCGGCGCTTTGTGGTCAGCGTCATGGGTCTCTCCTTGGCTCGGATCAGGAGCCGGTCAGTTTCTCTATCTGTGTGTTTTGTCGCATGGTCCGGGCGTAAAACCGCTACGCACTTTTACTGGACATGCTCAAAATGCGATTTCAGTGTTTTATCTGGTCAACGAAGGTCTTGAACTCCGAACAGACGGATGGGACCCATCCGCCGCCCTTTCCTTGATAAAGCCCCGTCCAGCCAATACCGGCGGGGAAAACATGCTGCCGGACGCTGACACCGGAGGCGATGAGCCTGTCGGCATAACCGACCGTTTCGTCGCGCAGAGGGTCGTCCTCGGCGGTAAAGATCAGCGCCGGCGCCACCCGGTTCAGCCGCGTACACTGGCAGGGCGCGGCATAGGGGTGAAAAAACCCGCAGGCCTTGGCAAGGTAATGGCTCCAGCCATCCGCCCAGCGCTGGCGCATGCCGATCCTGTCCGCATCGCGGAAGGATTCCGTAGTCATCATCGGGTCGATCATGGGCGACAGAAGTATTTGACCGGCAAGCTTGCCCGGCATGCGGTCCCGCGCCTTCAGCGCAAGCCCAGCCGCCACATTGCCACCAGCCTCTTCGCCGGCCACAAACAGCAGCGATTTCGCGCCGCCATAATGCTTGCGGTCCCGGCTCAGGTGATCCAGCGCTTCGAAGGCACAATCGATCACCATCGGAAACTCGTTGCCGGACGACTTGCTATAGTCGGCCTCGACGACGATCGCGCCGCTTTCGGCGAGCGCGCGTGCCACCGGAAGCTCCGGGCAATTGCCGCCCTTTTCAAGAAACGAGCCGCCGCGCAAATAAAGGACCACGGGCGGGTTGGTGCACAGGCCGGCACTTTCATATCGGCGCACGGAAAGCTGGGACGCCGAGCCCCCACAGCCTTCTATATTTTCCCAGTGCGCTTTCATCTGATCCGGTCCCGTGCGCCGCCATCAGCAGCTCACCATATTTGCAAAATCTGAAATTCATATTATTGTTCGGGAGAAAACGATCAAGTACGTCAAAATGAAAACACTATTCCAAAAAAACGGATAATAGCGACATGGATCAGCTTTCCGCCATGCGGGTATTCACTCGCGTCGTCGAAACCGGCAATTTCAGCCGCGCCGCGACCGCGCTGAACATGCCCAAAACCACCGTCACCAACATGGTCCAGGCGCTGGAGGCGCATTTACATACCACGCTTCTCAACCGCACAACGCGGCGGGTGATGCTGACGACGGACGGCGCTCTCTATTATGAGCGGGCCTCGCAGATTCTGTCGGAAATCGAAGAGCTTGATGGCAGCATGTCCAGCGCGCAGGTGCAGCCGTCTGGCCGGTTGCGGGTGGAAATGGCCGGTGTCTTCGCGGACCTCGTGGTTATTCCACATCTTTGCGAATTTTACCAGCGCTATCCGCAAATCCGGCTCGATCTCGGCGTCGGCGACCGTCTGGTCGATTATATCGCGGAGAATGTCGATTGCGCGCTGCGGGTCGGCACGTTGCGGGATCAATCACTTATTGCGCGCAAGGTCGGCGAGCTGAAATTCGAAACCTTCGCCTCTCCCCTGTACATCGAGAGTTTCGGCATGCCGCAACAGCCGGAAGATCTCGAAAACGGACATCATTCCGTGGGATATTTCAATGCCACCACTGGCCAGATCATGCCGATCTCATTCGACAACGGGCTTCGCAGCGTCGAGATTACGCCCAACTACGTCGTTTCGGTGAATGACAGCCGCACTTATCTCAACGCCGCGCTGGCGGGCATGGGCATGGTGCAGCTGCCCGTTTTCATGGTCAAGGATGCGCTTGCGCGTGGCGAGCTTGTGCCGGTTCTGCCGGAATGGCGGCGCGAACCGATGCCGATCTATGTGGTCTATCCGCAGACACGGCACGTCACCAACAAGGTCCGTGTCTTCGTGGACTGGCTGGCGAAGATGGTTCACAGCCTGGTCTGAGGCGGCTAGTCACTGCCCGACCTTTGCCGCGACAAAATCGATAAAGGCGCGTACGCGGGCGGCCAGGTGATCATGTCCGGCATAAACGGCGTGGATCACCTCCATGTCGCCCGGATTGTAATCCTCCAGCACCGGCACGAGCAGACCGGCCTCGATATCCGGCTCGACATGAAACTCTCCGACCCTTCCCAGCCCAAGGCCCGTCAGGCACAGCCTACGCATTGCCATGCCGCTGTTGACCGAGGCGTTGCCGGTCGCGGGAAGGCGGTAGACTTCCGTCGTGCCGGGATCACGGAAAGGCCATTCGTTGAGGCTGCGACTGAAATTGAAGCTGATGCAATTATGTTGGGCCAGATCCTGCGGCTTTTCCGGCATGCCATGTTTTTCGATATAGGCAGGGGAGGCGACGATGATCCGGCGGACCTCTTTCAGCTTTCTTGCCTTGAGGGACGAATCCGCCATCCCGCCGGATCGTATCGCTATGTCGGTGCGCTCCTCGATCAGGCTGATGACGCCGTCGGTCAGCGAGATATCCAGTTCGATTTCCGGATAAAGAGATAAAAACTCCGGTGCGAGCGGCAGAAGATACCTTTCGCCGAAGCCCAGCGTGGCGTTGACACGCAGTAGCCCCCGCGGCACCACCTTGCCGCCGCCTGCTACCATCTGCTCCGTATCGGCGATGTCGGCCAGAATGCGCCTTGCCCGGGAAAGATAGATTTCCCCCTCCGGCGTCAGCGTCACCACGCGGGTGGAGCGAGCGAGAAGGCGGGTGCCGAGGCGGTCTTCAATGCGGGTGACAAGTTTGCTCACCGCAGAGGGTGAAAGCTTGAGCCTGCGCCCGGCTGCGGAAAAACTCCCCAGCTCGGCTGCCGCCACGAAGACTTCCATTTCTCCGGCCCTGTTGTCCATCGCTGCACCACTTGTGAAATTAATTCAAAGGCCTTTATCCAATCTTGCTGATTATCATGCAAGTCCTCTTCGCCCATATTGCAATCACATAGTTGATCCAAACGGACAGCACCCGCTGTCCATAACGCCCGCGATCCCGCTCCGGGCGAAGAGGTACTCGTCATGCCATTGGCCATATTTGCCTTGACGATCGCGGCTTACGCGATCGGAACCACGGAGTTTGTCATCGTCGGTCTTTTGCCGACGGTCGCCGCAGATCTCCACATTACCCTTCCGCTTGCCGGCCTTATCGTCAGCGTTTACGCGCTGGGTGTCACTTTCGGTGCGCCGATCCTGACTGCGCTGACCGGCAAGATCGAAAGAAAGCCGCTGCTGCTCGGTCTGATGGCGCTGTTCGTCGTCGGTAATGTCGCAGCCGCCGTGTCGCCAAGCTATGAGACGCTTCTGGTCGCGCGGGTGCTTTCCGCCTTCGCCCATGGCGTGTTCTTCTCCGTTGGCGCCACCATCGCCGCCGATCTCGTGCCGGAAAACCGCCGTGGCTCGGCGATTGCCATGATGTTCATGGGTTTGACCGTCGCCATCGTCACCGGCGTGCCGATCGGTACCTATATCGGGCAGATTTTCGGCTGGCGCGCCACCTTCTGGGCGGTTGCAGGTCTTGGTGTCATCGCCTTTGCCGGTATCGCGGCCCTGTTGCCGGGAACGCTGAAGAAAGCGCCGCCCGCCAGCCTTCTCGATCAGGTGCGGGTGCTGGGTTCCGGCCGACTGCTCATCGTTTTCGCCATGACCGCACTTGGTTACGGCGGCACCTTCGTCGCCTTCACCTTTCTGGCGCCGATCCTTCAGGATGTCACGGGCTTCTCCGAAAAGAGCGTCGGCCTGATCCTTGTGCTCTACGGCATCGCCATTGCCGCCGGTAACATCGGTGGCGGCAAAATCGCCAACCACAATCCAGTCAAGGCGTTGATCGGCCTCTTTCTGGCACAAGCCATCGTACTGCTGGTCTTTTCCTTCACCGCCGTCTCGCCGATTCTGACCCTGATCACGCTGGTGGCGCTCGGCTTCCTGTCCTTCGCCAACGTTCCCGGCCTGCAGCTTTATGTGGTGCAGCTGGCCAAGGAACACCGCCCCGGCGCTGTCGATGTCGCCTCGGCGCTCAATATCGCCGCCTTCAATCTCGGCATCGCGATTGGTGCGTGGCTTGGCGGTCTGGTGGTGGAATCGCCGATGGGCCTTGCCGCAACCCCATGGGTCGGCGCCATCCTTGTCGCCATTGCCCTCATTCTCACCCTCTGGAGCAGTGCACTCGACCGTCGCGCCTCGCTCTCGCTGAAGACCGCCTGAGTTTTTCACATATAAATCCCGGCCACTGCCTAAGGGCTGGCCGGGTGTACCCTAAAAGGAGAAAATATATGTTTGATGTCACCGCCAAAGGCGCATCGATCCCGGTGCTTGGCTTCGGTACCTTCCGTATTCCCGGCCCCGATGTTCTTCGGATCGTTCCGCATGCCCTGAAGGCCGGCTTTCGCCATATCGATACCGCACAGATTTACGGTAATGAGGCCGAAGTCGGCGAAGCCATTGCCGGTTCCGGCGTGGCACGCAGCGATATCTTCCTGACCACCAAGGTCTGGGTGGAGAACTACAGGCACGATGCCTTTCTTGCCTCCGTCGATGAGAGCCTGAAAAAACTGAAGACCGATTATGTCGATCTCCTGCTTCTGCACTGGCCGAACGAAGCGGTAACGCTGGCCGAGCAGATCGGCGCGCTGAACGCGGTTCGCGACGCCGGCAAGGTTCGCCATATCGGCGTGTCCAACTTCAATACGGCGTTGATGGCTGAGGCGGTCAGTTTGTCAAAGGCGCCGATCGTCACCAATCAGATCGAATACCATCCCTATATCGATCAGGATATGGTGATCGCGGCGGCCAAGGCTGCCGGCATGTCGGTGACGGGTTATTACGGTATGGCCGACGGCAAGGTTTTTGCCGATCCGGTTTTAAAGGACATCGCCGCAAGCCGGGGCAAGTCGGTGGCGCAGGTGGTGCTGCGCTGGCTCGTGCAGCAGCAGGGTGTGATTGCGCTTTCGAAGACGGTGAGCGAAGCCCGTGTTGATGAAAACCTTGCGATCTTCGATTTCACGCTGTCGGTCGCTGAGACGGATGCGATCCGTGCTCTTGCTCGACCGGATGGCCGTATCGTCTCGCCGGACGGGCTTGCGCCGGTATGGGACGCGGCTGCCTGACCGTTGCCAACGGGTGTGGGTGGAATTCCTCCTGGTGCCGTCACGCGGGTCTAGCCGGCATGACGGAGGAGCGGTTTTCACTGATATAGATAACCTTAAGACACCCGGATAAGCTATCCGGGTGTCTTCTGAGAGAGTGGATCAGAATTCGCCCCATGTCTGATCTTTCGAGGCCGTGGATACGCCGAGCGCTGCGGCCACCTGGCCGATCATGCGACGCGCCGGGGATGGTCTCGGCTGTGCGTTGTCCGCAACGCGCACCGGCGCTGAAGGCATATATGCGGTTCTAGCCGTGCTGGTGCTGGCCATTGCGCCATCCAGCTTGAACTGGCCGACGATCTGGCGGAGTTTTTCGGCATCACCGGCAAGCGATGCGCTGGAGGCCGTCGCCCTTTCGACCATCGCGGCATTGTGCTGCGTGACCTGGTCCATCTGGTTTACCGCGCTGTTGACCTCGGCCAACCCGACCGACTGTTCCCTTGCGGATGTCGCGATGGCGTCGAGTTGTGTATTGATGGCGATGACGTGACTTTCAATGATCTTCAGGGCGTCGCCGGTTGCGGTCACGAGTTTCACGCCGTTCTGAACTTCGTCGGCGGAGTTGCGGATAAGCTCCTTGATTTCCTTGGCCGCTTGCGCCGAGCGCTGGGCCAATTCACGCACTTCCTGTGCCACAACCGCAAAGCCCTTGCCTGCCTCGCCCGCACGGGCCGCCTCGACGCCGGCGTTGAGTGCCAGAAGATTGGTCTGGAAGGCAATCTCGTCGATGACGCCTATGATGTTGGAAATCTGGCTTGAAGAGCTTTCTATGCGCTTCATGGCATCGACCGCAGTTGCCACGACCTGACCGGATGTCTGCGCGGATCTGTTGGCCTCGACCGCCACGATCCGCGCCTCCTCAGTCCGTCTGGTCGAATTGCTGACGTTGCTGGTTATCTGGTCGAGCGCTGCGGCTGTTTCTTCCAGCGATGCGGCTTGGGTTTCCGTGCGTTGCGACAGGTCGCTCGCACTCGAACTCAACTCGCGAGAGCCGTTGTCGATCGTGGCCGTTACATCGGCAACGGACAGCAGTGTTTTGCTAAGCTGGTTTACGGCGATATTGAAGTCCGCACGCAGGCTTTCGAATTCTGCGGAGAAAGGCGTTTTCAGCTGGTAGGACAGGTCGCCATTGGCCATATGCTTCAGACCTTCGGCAAGGCCGCTGGTCGCTTCCGCCATTTCGGCGGCGCGCCTGCGATCAATATCGGCGGTTCTTTGACGCTCTGCCTCGGACTGGTTACGCACCTGCGCCGCATCCGCTTCCAGCCGGCGGGCCTTCAATTCGTTATCCTTGAAGACCTCAACGGCCTTTGCCATCGTGCCGACCTCGTCGCGCCGGTCCGTTCCCTCGACATTGACGGACAGGTTACCCTCCGCAAGCGTTTGCATCGTGCCGACAAGACCCCGGATCGGCGTGACAAGCCAGCTGCTGATCGCGAAATATCCGATAACGACGACGGTGATGAAGCCGAGGACGACCGCCGCGACGGTAATCAGTGCAGTCCGTTGGCTTATGTCGCTCAGATCATCGCTCTGCTGGGCGCTACGGTTCGAAATATCAGTGGCTATCTGTGTAAGTTTCGCGCCGATCTTGGCAAAGACTGGCTGGCACTCGGTGCCAAACGCTTTTTGCGACGCAAGTGCCTCATCCACGGTTGATGCGGTTCGGCCCAGGTGCCAGGCGTTCTTGCACGTCACGTTATAGAGCGTCGTCACGTCGTCCTTGAGTACGCGCAGGCGGTTGTCTTCGGGGATATTGGCGATGGCTCCATCCATCGATACCATCAACTTGTCGCGTGTGGCCTTCACCTCAGCTTCGGCAGCGGCATTACCCTGTTCCGTAAAGGCGATCATCATATCGGCCAGAGCCGCACGCCCGTTCAGCAGTTCCTTGTTCGCGAGCGCCAAATTCAAGGCCGCTGCGCTGTCACGAGCAATAAGGTCACTATAACTTCCATCGATCGATTTGATCTGTATGGCGGAGTAGGCCGCAATCAGGATTGCACATACGCCGAATAGCGCAAATACCGTCAAAAACTTTCCGACAACGGGAATATTTCTCATCGTTATGGCTCCCACAAGAAAATCGAGCCCTTCATGGGTCATATTTCGGCATCATGCGCTTTTCCGGTGATGATTATACTTACAAATTTAAGAAATAATTATGTATTATTAGTAATTACGCATCTTATAATAAGATACTGTACTATTATAATAAATAAGAATAGTATTTAATACTGAATAATTCTCATGAGAATCCAAATCGGCTGTCATGTCTTGCACGTCCGCGAACGCCTTCCCGAAGCGAATAAGTTCGGTATCTAGGGCACGGGACTATGGTTGGGCGTCAGATCGGCCCAGAACATGCGGGTAGGCTTCGGTTGAAGAGGAGCTATCTGGGACCGGCGGCAAAATCAGGCGGTGCCTGTAAGCGCTTTGACATTCCCGACGTTTTCCAGGGAAAACTGGAGCGGGCGAAGGGATTTGAACCCTCGACCCCAACCTTGGCAAGGTTGTGCTCTACCCCTGAGCTACACCCGCTCAAAAACCGCTGGTCCGGGGTAGTTCGCTGGACCGCGGGCCGCCAAAGCGCGGCGACGGGTGCTATATCGCTCAATCGTTTTTGGAATGCAACAGTTTCTTTTGCGGTTTCGGTGGAAATCCGTCTGGCCTGTGGGTTTATTCAAAACGACCGGCCCGATGCGTCGTTAAAAAGTGTGTTGGCGGGCGAAGGTATTGTTTCGGCTGGCCTTTATTTGGGTTGTAAAAGCACACAACCCGCCGGATGGCCAAAAAATAACCTGTTTACATTTGGTTAAAATCTGATTCGACAAGTGATTCGTTCGGGTGTACAAATTTCATGTCCACAAAAAAAGAAACGATACTTGGCATGTCATCATCGGGAGGATGAGCCTTGTCGTATGCAGCTTTTGAAAGAGTCGGCGCACAATTGTCGCCCCAGCAGATCACCGATCTGCAGAATATTTTCGACGGCGTATGTTTCGAGTGCCTTCAAGATCGCTGTAGCCACGTCGCCAACGAGTGCGCGGCGGTTTTGATCCGTAGCGCCCAGCGCGGCATTCTCGATCATGAGATGTTGCGCGACATCGGTCTTGCGGTTTTACGTCGGCACTGATTGCGCCATTTCATTAAAAAAGCGCCCGGGCATCTCGGGCGCTTTCGTGTGTGTGGTGGCAGTAGCAGCGTTGCGGCTCAGCTCTTTTCCTGAACGTGCGCCTCGAGGAACCACAGCGCCTTGTCGAGATCGCGCGAGGCGGCGGTGAAGATATCCGCTGTCGTCGGGTCGCCGGCCTCGTCGGAATCATCGATAGCCTTGCGGATCATGTTGGCCACGTCGCCATAACGGGCGATCAGTTCGTCCAAATGATCGTGGATCTTGTAGATATCGGTCGGATAGGCCTTGAGCTTGGTCGTCGAAGAGACGGATTGCAGGCTACCGAGCGCTGTGCCGCCAAGCTGCACCACACGTTCGGCAATGGTATCGCCGTGATTGTCGAGCTGGGCGCGGAAGGTGTCGAGAAGTTCGTGCACGGCGATGAATTGCGGACCTTTCAGGTTCCAGTGCGCCTGCTTGGTCACCAGTGCAAGGTCGATCATCGAAGCGAGCGATTCGTTCAGAATACCCATCACCGTTGATTTGGCGTTGGAAGGCAGGTCGTTCTTCGTCTTGTGCGTCTTCATCGATGTCTCCTGACGTTGCGGACGGAATGCCGTTTGGCAAAATCTCCCCCGATTAACGCCCTGGCCGGTTGCCCTGTTCCGTCGCTCGGACGGCAATGGCAAAAAACCTCTGCAATCGTCGTATCTCACTCATAAAACAGACAGATGCGTCGACCGTCTATGTCGTTGACACTGATGGTCATGTCGTAGATTTCCCGCAGAACCTCCGGACGGATGATCTGTTCCGCCGGTCCCTGGCGGCAGATTCGGCCATCACGCATGGCGATGATGGTGTCGGAGTACCAGGAGGCGAAGTTGATGTCGTGCAGCACCAGAACCACGGTCTTCTTCAGCTCGTCGGCGGCGCGACGCATGATCTTCATCATGCTTGAGGCGTGTTTCATGTCGAGATTGTTGAGCGGCTCGTCCAGGAGCACATAGTCCGTGTCCTGACACAGAACCATTGCCACGAAGGCGCGCTGACGCTGGCCGCCGGAAAGCTCGTCGAGAAAGCGGCCGGAAAGGTTTTCGAGATGGAGATATTCCAGCGCCCGGTCGATATGGACCTTGTCCTCGATGGTGGGACGGCCCTTGGAATAGGGATAACGTCCAAAACCGACGAGATCGCGCACCGTCAGGCGTGACGAGATGTGGTTGTCTTGCCTGAGGATCGAGAGCCGTTTTGCCAGAGTGTCGGAAGGGGTTTTGGTCACATCCAGCCCGTCCACCGTCACGGTTCCCGCATCCATGGACATCAGCCGTGCCACGATGGAGAGCAGCGTGGATTTTCCCGCCCCGTTCGGCCCGATGATGGAGGTGACGCCGCCTGCCGGAATGGCGACGGAGACGCCATCGACAACAACCGTGTCGCCATAGGATTTGCTGATCTGACTGGCGATGATCATCGCGCACCCCGCTTGAGAATAAGACCGATAAAGACGATGCCGCCCAGAAATTCGATGATGATGGAAAGCGCCGTGTTGAAGGCGAAGATCCGCTCCAGCACCACCTGACCGCCGACCAGGCAGATGATGGCGATGAGGATTGCAGCCGGCAGCACATAGGCATGTTTGCCGTTGCCTGTGAGATAATGGGCCAGCGCCGCAACCAGCAGCCCGAAGAACATGACGGGGCCGACGAGTGCGGTGGAAACGGCAACGAGAACGGAGACCAGCACGAGGATGATCGTCACCGTTCGCTTGTAGTCCACGCCAAGGCTGATGGCCGTTGCGCGGCCGAGCGAAAGAACGTCGAGCGTGTGCAGGAGCCGCAACCCGATAATCGTCACCACGCCGACGATGATGGCTGATACCGCAAGAAGGGTGGGATCGATGGAATTGAAGCTGGCGAACAGCACATCCTGCAGCACCGCATATTCATTGGGGTCCAGTACGCGCTGCATGAAGCCCGAGAGGCTGCGGAAGAACACGCCGAAGACGATGCCGACCAGCACCAGAAGATGCAGGCTGCGTTCCGCGCCGACGAAAAGCCAGCGGTAGAGCAGGGCGGAGAAGGTGACGAGCAGCGCGGTTTCGGCAAGAAACTTCAGCTGCGGATCAATCATCACCACGTTTGCCGAGCCAAACACGAAGATCAGCGCCGTCTGCACCAGCACATAGAGCGAATCGAAACCCATCACCGAAGGGGTGAGAATGCGGTTGTTGGTGACCGTCTGGAACAATACCGTCGAAACGGCGATGGCATAGGCCACCAACAGCAGCGACAGAAGCTTGATGCCGCGAAACGGCAAGATGAAGCTCCAACTGCCCTTTGCACCGAGCGTCATGAAGGCAGCCATGGAGATGAGCGCCAGTGCGAGAAGCATCAGCAGCACGAGTTTCGCGCGCCGGTCGGGATGTCTCTCATGCATGGTGGCGTTTCCGGAGCAGGAGATAGAGGAACAACGCGCTGCCGATGACGCCGACCACGGTTCCGATCGGTATCTCATAGGGCGCGCGCACCGTTCTGCCGATGATGTCGCAGGCAAGAACGAAGACCGCGCCAAGCGTCGCCACCCAGGGCACGGAACGGCGCATATTATCGCCGATCATCAGGCTGACCACATTCGGCACAATCAGGCCGAGAAAAGGGATCATGCCGACGGTCACGACGACGACGGCACTGACCAGCGAGACAATGGTGAGGCCGAGCGCCATTACCCGGCGGTAGTTCAGGCCGAGATTGGTGGTAAAGTCGCGCCCCATGCCTGCCACCGTGAAACGGTCGGCGGCGAGATAGGCGGCGATGGCGAAAACGAAGCCGATCCACAGCAATTCATAGCGGCCACGCAGCACGCCGGAAAAATCCCCGGTCATCCACGCGCCGAGCGATTGCAGCAGATCGAAACGATAGGCGAAGAAAGTGGTGACGGCAGAAATGACGCCGCCCAGCATGATGCCAATCAGCGGCACCAGCAGCACATCGCGCAGCGGCACCTGCCGCAGAATACGCAGGAAAAGTGCGGTTCCAGCCAGCGCGAAAGCGGCCGCCACCAGCATCTTGCCGAAGATCGGCGTTTCCGGGGCAAGCAGGGTGACGGTGAGCAGGCCAAGGCCGGCGGATTCGGTGGTGCCAGCCGTCGAAGGCTCCACGAAGCGGTTGCGCACCAGCATCTGCATGATGAGACCGGCAATCGCCATCGAGCTTCCGGCCAGTATGAGCGCCAGCGTGCGCGGAATGCGGCTGACGAGGAGCACGCGCAGTGCATCCGCGCTCGTATCCGGCGCAAAAAGCGTCGCCAGCGAGACGTTGCTCACGCCGACGAACAGGCTGACGATGGCGAGTGTCAGCGCCAGAAGGAGGGCGAGGATGAGGGACAGGGATTTCACGTCAGTGGTTTTTCGAAAATGGTGATGGCTCGCTTCGACCTCGCAGATTGCCCGGAGGACTGAACCTCTCCTTCGTCATCCTCGGGAGAAGCCCGGGGATGACGTCGCGAAGGCAGTTTTTACGACTTCTTCTCGGACACGGCCTCGTAGACCTGATCAAGCAAGGTGGTGAGCGCCGTATAACCGCTGCTGACGATATAGGCCGCCTGCGGGTCGAGATAGACGATCTGCTTTTTCTTCCAGGCGTTGGTCTGGTGGATCAGTTCGTTGTCCAGCACCTGGGCGGCGGCCTTGCCTGGGTCCGTTGCGCGGCCGATGCCGGCATCGCGGTCGATCACGAACAGCCATTCGGGATTGACCTCGGCCAGATATTCGAAGGACACGACATCGCCCCGGTCGAAGCGGTCATCGATATCAGGAGCGACCGGCTTGAAGCCGATTTCCGTGTGCAGCCAGCCGGTGCGCGAGCTTGGGCCGTAAACACCGACCTTGCCGGCATTGGTGACGAGGATCATCGCCGTGCCGGAATTCGGCGCGATGGCCTTCAGCTTTGCGACCTTCTCGTCAATGGAGGCGTCGAGCTTCTTTGCTTCTTCCTGCTTGCCGAAGATATCGCCGAGCTTGGTGATATTGGCTTTGACGCTCGCGATGAATTCCTTGGAATCGATCGACATGTCGATGGCGGGCGTGATCTTCGCAACATCGGGATATTTCGCCCGCGAACGGCCGCCGACGATGACGAGATCGGCTTCTGCCGCATTGATCGCCTCGTAATCGGGTTCGAACAGCGTGCCGACCTTCAGATATTTGCCATCGGCATATTTCTGGAGATAGGTCGGCAGGTTGGAACCGAGGACACCAGCTGGCTCGACGCCCATCGCATCGAGATTGTCGAGCGAGGGGATATCCAGAATCAGAACCTTTTCCGGCGCGGCTTTCAGAACGGTCTCGCCCTGCGCGTGCTTGATCGTCATTTCCTCAGCGCCTGCGGTCATCGCGCCAAGGCTGAAGGCCGCTGCTGCCAGCAGCCGAACGGGGAAGGTGAAGTTGATGGCCACGGATATGTCCCTTGCAATATGGTTCTTGACCCTGCGGAAGCGGCTCCCGCAGGCGTAACTTGATGTTCGCTGTCAGCTTTATTGGCAAGGTATGCGGAAATCAAAAATATGTTTTAGAATGGTTCTGAATTGCCGTGAGCGGGAAATGTGTGTGGCACCGGAAGCAAACCCCGGAGCCACATCAGGGGCCGTATCTTTTTTCAATTCGGCGGCCAGTCGCCGACGATCTCGCGTCTTTCCAGTTTCAGCGACCGGTCAGGCTGGATGCGGTAGGTTTCAATCGCCAGCCGGCCATCGCCCATGACGAATTCGTGGCTGAGCGTGCTGCCGATGGGTGACTTGGTCAATTTGGTATGGGGTTGTCCGCCATAGGTGATGCTGCCCGGAATGGGTTGCACGTCGGGTGCCGCGGTGGCGCAGCCGGCAAGGCCCAGAACCAGCATGATCGCGATCTTGCGCATGTTTTTCTCCTGCGTTGGACAGGAATACTATCACGGCCGTGCCTTTGCCACACATCCCGTTGCCGTGAATAAAAAGGGCCCCGCATCCGGAAGGAGACGGGGCCAGTTGCCTTGGGAGGCTTTTGTTATCAGTCCTCGTTGGCGGCAAGCTGCGTCAGCACCTCGCCGCGGCCGCGGATGCGCATGATGAGCGGGACGATGAAGGCGGCGGCTGCGACAAGGAACAGGCCGACGGCAATCGGTGAGGTGAGCAGCACGGTCGGGTCGCCCTGGCCGATGGCGAGTGCACGGCGAAGCTGCTGTTCGGCAAGCGGCCCGAGGATGAGGCCGACCACGGCAGGCGCGATCGGATAACCGAAGATGCGCATGATGTAACCAAGGATACCGAAGGCGAGCAGCATGCCGAGTTCGAACACGGACGGGTTGGCGCCGATGGTGCCGAGCGTCGCAAACAGCAGGATGCCGGCATAGAGCCAGGGTTTCGGGATGGTCAGCAGCTTCACCCACAGGCCGATGAGCGGCAGATTCAGCACCAGCAGCATCAGGTTGGCGATGAACAGGCTGGCGATAAGGCCCCAGACCAGCTGCGGATTGGTGGCAAACAGCAGCGGGCCAGGCTGAAGACCGAACTGCTGGAAACCGGCAAGCATGATGGCAGCGGTTGCCGTCGTCGGCAGGCCGAGCGTCAGGAGGGGCACGAGCGTACCGGCAGCGGAGGCATTGTTGGCGGCTTCCGGACCGGCAACCCCTTCGATGGCGCCATGGCCGAATTCTTCCGGATGTTTGCTGAGCCGCTTTTCGGTGGCATAGGAAAGGAAGGTGCCGATTTCAGCACCACCGGCAGGCATGGCGCCAATGGGGAAACCGATCAATGTGCCGCGCAACCAGGGTTTCCAGGAACGCGCCCAGTCCTGCGCACTCATCCAGACCGAACCCTTGACCGCTTCGACCTTCTCGTCGCCACTCTGGCCCTGCGCAACGATGAACAGCGTCTCGCCGATGGCGAACATGGCCACCGCAAGCGTCGTCACTTCCACGCCGTCGAGAAGGTCGGGAATGCCGAAGCTCATGCGGGTCTGGCCGGTCAACTGGTCGATACCGACGATGGCGAGCGCGAAGCCGATGAACAGCGAGGTAAGGCCGCGCAGTGCCGAGTCTCCGAAAGCCGAGGAGACGGTGACAAAAGCGAGCACCATCAGCGCGAAATATTCGCGCGGGCCGAAAACCAGCGCCAGCTTGACGATATAGGGTGCAACAAAGGCGAGAGCGACGGTGGCGATGAGACCAGCGACGAAGGAGCCGATGGCGGCGGTGGCAAGTGCCGGACCGCCGCGGCCCGCACGGGCCATCTTGTTGCCTTCGAGCGCAGTCACGATCGATGCGCTTTCGCCCGGCGTGTTGAGCAGGATCGAGGTGGTCGATCCGCCATACATGCCGCCATAATAGATGCCTGCGAACATGATGAGCGAACCGGCGGGATCAAGCCGGTATGTAACGGGCAGAAGCAGAGCGACCGTCAGCGCCGGCCCGATGCCGGGCAGAACGCCGACGGCAGTGCCGAGTGTCACGCCGATCAGCGCATAGAGCAGGTTCATGGGTTGGGCAGCAACCTCAAGACCGTGCAGCAGGAATTCAAACGTACTCATGGACAGATGTCCCCCAAGTCGAGCAGATGGGCGGGCGGAACGGCTGGCGTTTGCGTCATCGCGCGCCGGCGGTTTCCTGTGATCTCGAATTTTGGTCGGAATGGCTGTTAGAACAACAGCCGTTCCAGAGGCCCGGCAGGCAGAGAAAGCTGCAGCAGCCGCGCAAAGATGATCCAGATGACGAAGCTCAGAGCGATGCCGATGGGGATCGAATACCAGAGCTTGCGTTTGCCGAAGGCGCGCGCCGTAAACGCAAACAGGAGACCGGTGGCGATGGAGAAACCGGCGACGTTCAGCAACAGCATCTGCGCGGCAAGGCCGGTGACGACCCATATGACCGGGGCGACTTCCTGTTTGTCCCGTTCAGGAAAATCACCGCGCCAGGCTTCGATGGCCGTCCAGAGCGCAAGGCCGACAAGACAGAAGGCGATGGCGTAGGGGACCGTTGCCGGACCGACCGGCGAGTAGCCGGTGACGCTGGCGAGACGCGCACTGTCCCAGAAGATCACGCAGGCGATAAGGACGAGGGCTACGGCGATCGCCAGCGCCGCCCAGTCAGGGCGGCGCTCTTGATGTTGTGAAGGGTTGGAACCCTGGCTCATTTTACCAGTCCGATTTCTTTGAGGATGGCGGCGGTGGCGTCGGTGTCCTTGGCAAGCTGCGCCTTGAACTCGTCACCGGAAAGATAGGTATCCATCCAGCTCTTGGTCTTCAGCGTTTCCTGCCACTTTGCGGATTTCGCCAGCTTCTCGATATCGGCGCTGACGGCCTTTTCCTGTTCCGGCGTCAGGCCGGGAGGAGCAGCGACCATGCGCCAGTTCTGTACGACAACGTCGAGGCCGCTTTCCTTGAGCGTCGGCGCGTCAACGCCTTCCAGCTTCTCTTCGCTGGAAACGGCCAGCAGGCGCAGCGTGCCCGCCTTGACCTGGCTTTCGAATTCGCCGTAGCTCGAAATGCCGGCTGTTACCTGCGAGCCGAGGATCGAGGCAAGCGCTTCGCCGCCGCCGGAATAGGCGATGTAGTTGATCTTGGTCGGATCGACGCCGGCCGCCTTGGCGATCAGGCCAACAGCGATATGATCGGTGCCGCCGGCCGAGCCGCCGCCCCAGGACACGCTGCCCGGATCTTTTTTGAGCTGGTCGACGAGGTCGCCGATGGTTTTCAGCGGCGAAGATGCCGGAACGACGATTGCTTCATATTCACCGGTCAGGCGGGCGATTGGCGTCACTTCCTTGAGGGTGACGGGCGCCTTGTTGGTGAGGATCGCGCCGACCATCACGTAACCGCCGACGATGAGGGCGTTCGGGTTGCCCTTCTGCTGGCTGGCGAACTGTGCAAGACCGATGGTGCCGCCGGCACCTGGCACGTTCTGCACCTGAACGCTCTTGGAAATGCCTTCTTCCTGCAGCACGGTCTGCAGGGAACGCGCGGTCTGGTCCCAGCCGCCGCCGGGATTGGCCGGCGCGATGATGGTGTAGTCCGCTGCGACCGCCGGAAGCGCGATCACGCCTGCCAGAAATGTGCCGATAAGAAAATGTTTCACTTAGAAAACCCTCCTCAGGATGCCCTTTTTGGGCGTCGTTTTTCGTTTATGCGGAAGGGAGTTTCAGGCCGTGCTTATCCTGACGCTGCCAGGGCAGCGCGGAGCTCTACGGTCCTCAAGATTTCCTCCCGCATCTTCTTCCGCCTCCACGGAATGAAGAAGGATTGCAGAGCATCATAAAAAGCTGTCATCTAACTGACGCACCGCAAGTCCTTGCGCATTTACTCTCTATTAATTTGTGCTTGCCGTCTACTATTGCGAGCGTAGCGCCTCGTTCCAACGCTCGATCAGGCGGCTGCGCTTGACCTGATCCAGATAGACCATAAGGCCCGGGCTGACGGGCACGGGGCGCAATTGTGCGCCGTGGATCGCCTGCATGGTGTTGGCGGTGTTTTCGCCCGCCACGTCAGGGCTGACGGCGGGGATCTGCAATTGCCGGGCCATGATCGTCTGGCCCTCCTTGGACATGAAGAATTCGAGATAGCGGCGGCCGAGCGCCGGGTTGGCGGCGGCTTCCGGCACCAGCCCGATGCGCGACATGACCACGGTATAGTCCTTGGGCAGAACGATGCCGACATCGGGATGGCGCGAGGCCCAGTCGGCCGCGTAGGAACCGAGAATATTGTAGCCCAGCACGAAGCGCCCGTTGGAGACACGCTCCAGAATGGCGGATGACGTGGAATAGACCTTCACGCCGGCCGCGCCCATAGCCTTGATGACGCTCCATATATCGCCGAACTGCTCCTGATCGCGCGACATGAACAGGAAGCCGACGCCGGAGCGCTCAATGTCGTAGGTAGCGATGCGGCCATGCACTTCCTTGGCGTGGCGCTCAAGATAATCGACGAATTCGGCACGGGTGGCGGGCGGCTTTTCGGTGGTGAAGCTCGGCTTGTGATACACGAACACCGCCGGCTCGAAGGTCAGCGCATAGGCGGTGTTGCGCCAGTTGGCCCAGGTGGGCCAGCGCGCGCTCATGGCAAGGTCGGAGCGCTGGGCGTAACCGTCATTGCTCAACTTCACCTGCAAATCCATGGCGGATGAAAAGGCGAAATCGGCGGTCTTTTTGCCCGCATCGGTTTCTTTCACGATGCGATCATAGATTTCGCCGGTCAGCATGTCCTCGTAATGGACGGCGATATCGGGGTTTGCCTTCTGGAAACCCTCGATCATCGGCGTGGCCAGCGGTTCGTCCAGCGAGGAATAAACCACCAGCGTTTCCGCATCCGCCTTGCCTGATGGTGCAGGGAAAACGGCGACTTGTGCAAGCGCCGGTGAGGCCATGCAAAGACAGAGACAGAGAAAAACGGCGATACGCATGGAAAAGATCATGCCGCACGCGCTTGCCATTCACAAGCGCCAAGGGCTTGGATAAGCTCGGCAATGTTGCGGGAGGAAGAATTGCGTATTTTGCTGGTCGAGGACAATCAGGTGCTGTCGGAAGGGCTGTGTGCGCTTCTGCGCGGCAGCGGTTATGCGGTGGATGTCGTTTCAGACGGCGCTTCCGCCGACGCGGCGATTGCGGCGGAAAATTTCGATCTCGTCATTCTCGACCTCAACCTGCCGGAAATGGACGGCATCGAGGTGCTGCGCTCCATGCGCTCGCGCCAGGACAAAGCGGCGGTGCTGATCCTGACGGCGCGTGGCACGCCGGAGGAGAAGGTCAAAGGGCTCGATCTCGGCGCCGACGACTACATGATCAAGCCCTTCGACATCACCGAATTTGAGGCGAGGGTGCGGGTGCTGCTGCGTCGCAATGCCGGCCTGCGCTCTTCTACGCTCAGTTTCGGCAAAGTCCTGTTCGACCTCACATCCCGCACCTTTTCAGCCGATGGGCGCCCGCTCGATATTCCGGCGCGTGAAGTGGCGCTGCTCGAGGTGCTGTTCATGCGGGCGGGCAAGGTGGTTGCCAAGGAGGCGATCGTGCAATCGCTGACCGGTTTCGACGACGAGATATCAGGCAACGCCATCGAGCAATATGTCAGCCGGCTGCGCAAGCGGCTTGCCCCCCACGGGCTGACGGTGAAGACGGCGCGTGGCATCGGCTATTATCTGGAAAAGCTGCCGGAGATGGCTGAATGAGACAGGCCGCCTATTCGCTCAGGCGGCGTCTTTTAGGCTGGCTTCTCATCTCCACCGCCATCATCGGCTGCGTTGCGCTCACTGATACCTGGCGCGAGGCGGTCAATACGGCCAATGTCGTCTCCGACCGGGTGCTGTCAGGTTCCGCGCTTGCGATTGCCGAGCGGGTGGTGGTGGCCGAAGACGGCTCGCTGGAGGTCGATATTCCCTATGTCGCGCTGGAAATGCTGACATCGGCGGCGCAGGACCGGGTGTTTTACCGTGTCGACGGGCCAAACGGGCAATTTCTCACCGGTTACCAGAACCTGCCGACGGTGGAGAATCCGGCCGGAGAAACGCCTGCCTATCGCGATGCAGTGTTTCGTGACGAGCCGATCCGCATCGCCGCGATCCGCCGTTTTGCCTCCACCGGCATCAATTCCGTGCCCTTTTCCGTGACGGTGGCTGAAACGACGATCGCCCGCAGCCAGCTTGCGCAGGCCATCATCCTGCGCTCGGCCTTGCGCCTGCTGTTCATGATCGTGGGCGCGGCGATCATTGTCTGGATCGCGGTGACGATTTCGCTCCGGCCGCTTTACCGGCTCAGCGAAGCGATTGCCGAGCGCAGCCCCAACGACCTGCATCCAATCCGGCAATCCGTGCCGGTGGAGGTGGAAAATCTGGTGGAAACGGTCAATTCCTTCATGGTGCGGCTGCAATCGGCGCTCGATGCGCTCAGGCATTTCACCGGTAATGCCAGCCATCAATTGCGCACGCCGCTTGCCATCATCAGCACCCAGCTTGCGCTTTCCGCCCGCGCCGCAAGTCTCGAAGACGCGCAGGCGGCGGCGCGCAAGGGCGGCGCTTCGGTGGCCCATGCCGAACACATCCTCGCCCAGTTGCTGCGCATGGCCAATATCGATGCCGCCGGTTCGAGCGAAAAACATGATTTTTCCCAGATCGACCTCGTGGCGGTGGCGCAAAACGTGACGGCAGATTTCGTGCCACGCGCGGCCGACGCCGGCATCGATCTCGGTTTCGAAGGCGAGGGCGAAGCGACAATTCTCGCCGAGCCGCTCCTTATCGGTGAACTGATCGGCAATCTCGTTTCCAATGCCATCAACTACGCGGGGCGTGGTGCGGAAGTCACCGTGCGCGTCGGTAGGCAAGCGGGCGCCGTCTGGCTGGAAGTGGAAGATAACGGCCCCGGCATACCCACGGAAAAACGCGCCATGGTGCGCCAGCGCTTCGCCCGCGGCGAAGCCAACGCCGCCCCCGGCGCCGGCCTCGGCCTTGCGATCATCGAGGAGATCGCCGGGCTGTTCGGCGGGCGACTGACGCTTGAGGACGGCGCGGGCGGGCGGGGCTTAAGGGCCCGGGTAGAGTTTTCCTGAGGCGGCACTGCTGCGCCGTCCCCTTGGAGGAGACTCGCGGTCCTATTCGTTCATCTTATCGATAATCTGCATCATGATGTCGGCGCAGGCCTTCATCGGCTCGTCATCGGCACATTTGACGTCGATTTTGCGCTCGCCGTCTTCAATCCTGAAATGCGCTGCCTTGGAGGGCGGGGGTGGCATTCTCTTGCCATGCGGGCCGTCCCGCCAGCCTGCTTCCCTCGGACCACCAGGGCCGGGCGGAGGAGGTGGCGGCGGCGCATCCGCCCTTGAACCAGCGTCCGCTGGTCCTGGCGGTGGTGGCGGCTGCTGGGCGAAGCTGGACCCCGCCGCGATGAGAAACGCGGCGCCGGCAATGACGAGTTTTTTCATGTGAGAGACCTCGCTGTTGGGCTACAGTGAAGAAACGGTCACATGGGATGCTCGGTTGCCGGTCGGTAAAAATAATTCCGCGTTGTTTTCGTGGCGTATTAGCCCATCCGTTCCGAAGCGTAGCTGCCCGGGCTTGGCGGGAAGACTACGGTGCGGTTGCCGTTGATGAAGGTGCGGTGGTGGATGTGAGCATGGATGGCGCGTGCCAGTACCTGGCTTTCCACATCACGGCCAAGAGAGACATAGTCTTCGGCAGATTGGGCATGGGTGACGCGCACCGTGTCCTGCTCGATGATCGGGCCTTCGTCCAGATCGGCGGTGACGTAATGGGCTGTCGCGCCGATCAGCTTTACGCCGCGGTCATAGGCCTGCTTGTAGGGGTTGGCGCCCTTGAAGGATGGCAGGAAGGAGTGGTGGATGTTGATGATCCGGCCCGACATCTTGCGGCACATGTTGTCGGACAGCACCTGCATGTAACGCGCCAGCACCACCAGTTCGGTGCCGCTGGTCTCGATCAGGTCCATCAGCTGCGCTTCGGCCTGCGGCTTGTTTTCCTTCGTTACCTTGATGTGGTGGAAGGGAATATCGTGGTTGACCACCACTTTCTGATATTCGAAATGGTTGGAGACGACGCCGACGATATCGATCGGCAGCGCGCCGATCTTCCAGCGGTAGAGCAGATCGTTGAGGCAATGGCCGAAGCGGGACACCATCAGAAGTGTTTTCATGCGCTGGCCGTCGCTATAGATGCGGGCTTCCATGCCGAATTTTTCCGCCACCGGCTGAAAGCCCTCTGTGATGGCCTGCATCGTCGCGCCCTCTTCGGAAATGAAGGAAACGCGCATGAAGAACTTGCCGGTCTCGAGGTCGTCAAACTGCGAACTGTCGACGATGTTGCAGCCCTTTTCCGCCAGATAACCGGAAATCGCGGCGACGATGCCGCGGGTCGATTTGCAGGCTACTGTCAGAACATAGGTTGTCATTCGTTTTCCCTCAAAGACTTTGAACCGGCGCAGTTGGCGCGTTCCATAGCGCAGCTCTGTGGCGGAGCAAAGCGCCAAGACGAGTGCAGCAAAGTCATAAGACGGGAAAAGGGGCCGCGCCGTGCCGGAAGCGACATGGAATGTTCCACGGCCAGCACGGCGGCGGCAGGCGTTGCCGCCTGCCGTTACCGCTCTCAGGCGCGGCGCAGGCGCATGGCCGGGCGGCCGCGGCCGTCGATCAGCTCCAGCGAGCCGCGGCGCGGTTCGAGCCGGAAGGAGCGGGCGCCTTCAAGCGCTTCGATGAACTGCCTTTCCTGGCGCATGATGTCAGGAGCGCAGGCCATCTGGGTGGAAATCATCCGGCCGAAATCGACGCGGTTGCGGCTTATCTTCACCTCGCCGCCGATGCCGTTGCAGCCGGCATTGCCGGAAACGCGGCCCTCGCGGGAGATTTCCAGCGTTGCCTCGCGGCGGCCGCGAACCCTTTCGCCACGGATTTCCTGCACCAGCCAGCGCCCCTCAATGCCAGCCTGCGGCTCCGGCCTGCCTGGAGCCGCCGCCACCCGTTCCAGAACGAGATCGGTGTCGTCACGCCCACCGGCCAGAACCGAGTAACGGCGCGTTGTGGTGAAGAGCAGCCGGTCGCCCTCGCGGATTTCGGCGCTGAGCGCATAGGAGCGGCGGCCACGGATGTCGCGGTCGTCATAACGCAAAACGAAGGGTACCGGCACCTGCCCACGCGGGCGTATGGTTGTTTCGGCGATCGTCTGCGAAGGCGCGTCCGCCAGCGAGACATCGATGAGGCGCACCGTAACAGTCGCGCCCGGCGGCAGTGCGATCCGCTCGCGATAGGAAACGCTGCCGCGCAGGCTTGCGGGTGCGGCAGCCGCACCGCCCGCTGCAAAAAGCGGTGCAAGCGCGAGGAGCCCTGCGAAATTCCGGCGCGAAAGAAGTGGCTGGCGGTCGTTCATATGGTGCTTGCTCCGTGCTGCTGATCGAATTTCAGCGGATGATAAAAAACGGCACTGAACGGGCGATGAACCGGTGAATGTTTCCTCACGAGTGGGGCTGAGCCATCACGGATTGATGAGGAAGGAGGGAGGCCACCACCAGCAGCCTCCCATTCACTTAGCCACGGAAACTGTCCCGCAGCGCTTCGAACTTCGCCAGCTGATCGCCACGCAGTTCCTTGTTTTCGTCGCGACGGACGAAAATCTTGAACATGGCACCGCCGGCGGCATTCATGAACCAGACGGAACAGGAGCGTCGGCCGTGAAAACCGCGATCGACGAAGGTGATGCCGGTGCAATTGTCCTTCTTGATGTGGCCGCCGATGGGGCTGTCACCGTGGATGTTGAACCAGCCGTGGCTTTCGCTGCCCTCTGGCAGGTCGCCCGGCACTTCCAGCACGATATCGCCGGTCTGGACGATCATCAGGACTTCGCCCCAGCCGCGCATCTCGTTCCAGATCGCGTCGAACTGATCGGAACCAGCCGAAACGGCCGCACCTTGCGGCAGGATCGCCAGAATTTCGGCTGATGTCACCTCTGCCTTGGCGGCAATGGCTTCCACGATGCCGTCAGGCTTTTCGGCAAGTGCTGCGGCAGCGCGGGCCTGCCGGTCATCGGTCTTTTGGGCTGCAATGCTCATCGGCGCGCCTCAGGCGGCAATCGAACGGCGTTCGCCATTCTTGTCTTCGTGGATGATGACGTCAAAACCTTCGAAATGCGGGCCGGAAAGATATTCGACCTTGCCACGGTTCTCACCGGCCTTGGCATGGGCGGCACGGAACTGTTCGGATTTGGTCCAGCTCAGGAAATCGTCCTTGGTGGCCCAGACGGTGTGCGAGGCATAGAGCGTGTGGTCATCCGCCTTCGGGCCTTTCAGCATGTGAAATTCGATATAGCCCGGCAGCTCGCTCAGGTGCGATTTACGCTCGCGCCAGATGGATTCAAAGGTATCCTCATAGCCCGGTACGACGCGAAAACGGTTCATTGCGATAAACATGGAAGTCTCCCTTTAAGTTTACAGTTGCAGTCAGGATATCCAGCCGAAGCGTGGATGGAAAGAGGCTGACGATAAAGCGAACAATTTTACTCCACTTATTGATTGCGCCTTCTATAAACATGTGCAAATAACTCAAGTTAAATAAGATGGGCAATCCCGTATCCGCCCGTGCCAGCTTGTGTTTCAGGATAGCGTCATGTTGAATTTAAGCCTTCGCTCGTTCGTTTTCGCCGCCCTCGTGCCCGCCGTCATCGCCGTTACCGCGCCCGGAGCTAGAGCTTCGGACAAGGGCAATCCGGAGGCGAAACGCATCGTTGCAGTCGGCGGTACGGTAACGGAAATCCTTTATGCGCTTGGCGCGAGCGACCGCATAGTTGCGCGTGACAGCACCAGCAGCTATCCGGCGGACGTGCTGTCCAAGCCCGATATCGGCTATATGCGGGCGCTCTCGTCGGAGGGCATTCTGTCGCAGAAGCCCGATCTCATCCTGTCTGAAGACGGGTCCGGCCCGGCGGATGTCGTTGCCATCCTCAAGGCCAGTGCGGTGCCTTTCGTCACCGTCGATACCCCGCCGAGCGGCGACGCCATCCCCAGGAAGATCGAAGATGTCGGTGCGGCAGTTGGTCTTGCCGACAAGGCAAAGGCATTGGCCGCGGAAACCAAAGCCGGGCTTGATGTGCTCGCCAAGGACGTCTCAGCCGTGCCGGAAAAGAACAGGAAGCGTGTGCTCTTCGTGCTCTCCAGCGCCGGCGGTCGCATCATGGCGGCGGGCAAGGGCACCGAAGCGGCGGCGATCATCGAAATGGCCGGCGGCATCAATGCCGCGCAGGAAATCAGCGGGTACAAGCCGTTGACGGATGAGGCGGTCATCGCCTCCGCGCCCGATGTGGTGCTGACCATGGCGCGCGGTGACCATGCCGGCAAGGCGGATGAGATTTTCGCGCTGCCCGCGTTCCAGTCCACGCCGGCTGCTGCGGAGAAGGCGCTGATCAGCATGGACGGGCTTTACCTCATCGGTTTTGGCCCGCGCACGCCCGCCGCCGGTCGTGAACTGGCGCACAAGCTCTACCCTGATGTGGTGAAGCCGTGAGCCTTGCTGCCTTGAGTTCCACGGAGGGCAGGGTTGCCGGTGACAGATCCCGTCAGGGGGTTGTTACCCTTGCCGCGCTCGTTGGCATCCTGCTGTTTGCCTGCGGCGTGTCGCTCGTCAGCGGACCCACGGGTGTGGGCATTTCCGAACTCTGGGCCTATCTGACTGGCAGCGCGGATCAACTCGATGCGCGTGATAAAGTCATTCTCGAGGCGGTGCGACTGCCGCGCACGGCGCTCGGCATGTTGATCGGTGCTGGGCTTGGCGTCTCGGGCGCCATGATGCAGGGTCTTTTCCGCAATCCGCTGGCCGATCCCGGCATTGTCGGTGTCACCTCGGGTGCAGCACTTTTTGCGGTTGCGGCAATCTCTCTTGGGGAAGGTGCGCTCGCAACCGTCGCCGTATTTTTCGGCCCGCATTTTCTGCCGCTGATGGCGTTTTTCGGCGGGCTTTTGAACACCTGGCTGCTTTACGTCATTGCCACAAGGGATGGCGCCACCTCCACGACGACGCTTATTCTGGCCGGCATTGCGGTTGCGGCGATTAGCGGTGCGCTGACCGGCCTGATGATTTTTGTGGCCGATGACCGGGCGCTCCGCGACATCACCTTCTGGTCTCTCGGTTCGCTTGGTGGGGCCACCCCTGCCAAGGTTCTCGCCACCTTGCCCTTCATCGTCGTCGTGCTCGCCATCATTCCCTTTGTCGCAAGGGGCCTGGATGCGCTGATCCTTGGCGATGCGGCGGCCTTTCACATGGGCATTCCCGTGCAGCGGCTGAAGCGAGTCGTCATTCTGGCCGTTGCCGCTGCCTGCGGGGCAAGCGTGGCGGCTGCCGGCTCCATCGGTTTTGTCGGGATCGTCGTGCCGCATCTGCTGCGGCTTGCCATTGGCCCATCGCACCGCTTCCTGCTGCCGGCCTCTGCACTTGGCGGGGCCGCACTTCTGCTTCTCGCCGACAGTTTTGCCCGCACGGTTGCGGCACCGGCGGAATTGCCCATCGGCGTGGTCACCGCGCTGATCGGCGCGCCGGTGTTCCTGTTCCTGCTGCTCGGCCGCGGCGGATTTTCCATGCGGAACATGTCATGATCCGGGCCGAAAACCTCACCCTCATCCGCTCCGGCCGCCGTCTGCTCGACGAGGTCTGCGTCGATCTGAAGCCCGGCAAGGTCAATGTCATTATCGGTCCGAACGGTGCCGGCAAATCGACGCTGATGAAGGTTCTGTCCGGCGAGATGCGTGCCGAGGCCGGTTCAGTGACCTATAATGATGTTGCCCTGCCGTTGTTTACGCCGGTTCAGCTTGCGCGCATCCGTGCCGTGCTGCCGCAGAATACCCAGCTTGCCTTTCCTTTCACCGCGCTCGAAATCGTGCGCATGGGCGCTGTCGCGCAAGGGTCGCGCGCGCCGGAAGAGCAGGCCCGCCGGGCGCTCGCCAGGGCGGGGCTTCGCGGGTTCGAGCAGCGCTCCTACAACATGCTGTCTGGCGGCGAGCAGCAGCGCGTGCAATTTGCCCGCGCTCTCGCCCAGGTGCCGCATCCCGTGGAAAACGGCGAGGTGCGGGCTCTCTTTCTCGATGAGCCGACGGCCAGTCTCGATATAGGCCACCAGATCGCGGTGCTGGAAACGGCGCGGGATTTCGCTATTGGCGGCGGTCTCGTGCTTGCCATCCTGCACGATCTCAACCTTGCGGCAGAATTTGCCGATCAACTTATCGTCATGCATGGCGGCCGGGTAACGGCGAGCGGTCCATCGCTGGACACGATCAGCGACGAGACGATTGCAAGGGTCTATGGGATTGGCGGCGTCGTCGGACGTCTGCCGGCGCGGCATATTCCTTATGTGCTGCCGCAGTCGAGGCATCGCTAGAGCATTTCCAGGAAAAGTGGAACCCGGTTTTCCGTCAGGAAATGCGACAAGGCTCTAAAGGTGATGTCGCCTCAGCTTTCCGGCCGGGTGACGATGAAGAGTGCAGAGCCGAGCATGACGGCGGCAACGATTGCCGCGCGCAGAGCCGGCGGGTCGCTCAGGAACCAGAAGGCGGCATAACTCGCACACATGGCCGACAGGGCCGCAATCTTCGCCTTGCGGGCAATTGCGCCGCGTTCGCGCCATTGCCGAAGCGACGGGCCGAATCGGGGGTGGGTCAGAAGCCACGCCTCGAGTTTCGGTGAGGAGCGGGAAAAGCACCAGAGCGCCAGCAGCAGAAATGGCGTGGTGGGCAAAACGGGAAGAAACGCGCCGACGATGCCGGTCGCGACCATAAGCCAGCCAAGACAGAGGTACAGAAGGCGCATGGATATGCCGGTATCATGAGTTCTCTACTCAGGATAGAGCGGCGGGGCGAAATGTGAGGGCCATTTTGACCGGAAAGCCCGCGTGTCCACGTCATGCGCCAACTGTTTCGCCATCACATTTGCCGTGATCGGGCGGTTTCCCCTGCTCCTTAATCCGTCTTTAGGGTTGAAAGCACGGCACTCTGTCTTTATCCCCTTGGTCCGCAATGTCCGGAGCACAACCGGACGACGACGAGATAAGAAGCAGAAGGAAAACACCATGGCCAAGCTGATCCACTCGATGGTCCGGGTGCTGGAAGAAAAGCGTTCGGTGGAGTTTTACAAGCAGGCTTTCGGGCTTGAGATTGCGGAACGTGCCGAGTTCGAAAATTTCACGCTGATCTATCTCAGCAATGCCGAAGGCGATTTCGAGCTGGAGCTGACTGTCAACCGGGGTCGCGAAGTGCCCTATGCGCTGAGTGACGGCTACGGCCATCTCGCGGTCAGCGTTGCCGATGTGGATGCCGAACATCAGCGTTTCATCGAGCTTGGCCTGTCTCCGGGCAAGATCATCGAAGCCGACCATAAAGGTCAGCCTTTCGCGAAATATTTCTTCATTTGCGATCCGGATGGCTACAAGATCGAAGTGCTGCAGCGCGGCAACCGGTTCAAGTAACAAAGAGGCACAACATGGCAGAGGCAGGCGTCAAACTCGAAGACAGCTGGAAACGTGTTCTTTCCACCGAATTCGCCAGCCCCTACATGCAGAAGCTCAAAGATTTCCTGCTTGCCGAAAAAACTGCTGGCAAGCACATCTTTCCCAAGGGTGCCGAATATTTCCGGGCGCTGGATCTGACCCCGCTCGACAGGGTCAAGGTCGTCATTCTGGGGCAGGACCCCTATCATGGGGTTGGCCAGGCACATGGGCTTTGCTTTTCGGTGCAGCCCGGTGTGCGCATTCCGCCCTCGCTCGTCAATATCTACAAGGAATTGCAGAGCGATCTGGGCATCCGCCCCGTCAGTCACGGTTTTCTGGAAAGCTGGGCGAAACAGGGCGTGCTTTTGCTCAACAGCGTGCTGACGGTGGAAGAATCGCGCGCTGCCTCGCATCAGGGGCAGGGATGGGAAAAGTTCACCGATGCCGTCATCCGCGCCGTCAATGACGAATGTGAGCATGTGGTGTTCCTGCTCTGGGGTTCCTATGCCCAGAGGAAGGCGGCTTTCGTGGACCAGAAAAAACATCTCGTGCTGCGCTCGCCGCACCCTTCGCCGCTTTCGGCCCATAACGGCTTTTTCGGCAATGGCCATTTTTCCAAGGCAAACGCCTTCCTGGTATCCCATGGCCGCGAGCCTATCGACTGGCAATTGCCGGAAACTGCTTAAACAACCTTCCAGCCTCCTCCGTCATGCCGGCTCAAGACGGGCATGACGGGGAGTGCAGCAAACATCTTTACAGCGCAGTCGGGTCCGGTTTAAGAATACTCGACTACAAAGTGAAGGATTTATGCCCGTGTCTCTCCTGTCTGCAGAAACCTCTGTCTCGCTGCCCGATCCCGCATCGATCGTCGATGCTTTCGAGGATCATTTTTCGGAGCATATGGAGATGGAGCGGGAAGGGGCGACGGTGCGTTTCAAGGCGGAATATGGCCATGGCAGCTTCAGCGCCGAAGGTGGCCGGTTCGCCGCGCGGGTAAGCTGCGTTTCGGAACATATATTGACGTCGGTCAAGGCCATGGTGGCTGAGCATATCGTTGAGTTTTCCGGCAAGACGGGACTCGATTTCCGTTGGAGCGGACACGGCGCCTATCAGCGCGAGCTACCCAATCTCTTCGTCGGCAAGGTTGCCCGCGCCTATAATCTGACGCCGCATATGCGCCGTCTCGTGGTGTCCGTCGAAAGCGGTATTGAAAGGCTTGTCACCGGCGGCATGCATGTTCGCCTGCTGCTCGTTCCCGATCAGGCGCGCGCTGCGGTCTGGCCTTACCTCGCGCCCACCGGCGCGATCGTCTGGCCGGCGGGCGACGATCTTCTGACGCGGCGCGTCTATACCATCCGCTCCGGCGATGTCGGCCGCGGTGAGGTGGATATCGATTTCGTCATGCATGAGGGCGATGACATGCCGGGCGCAAATTTCGGCGCGACGGCAAAGCCGGGCGACGTTCTCGGCATCATCGGTCCGAGCGGCACTTGCCCGGAAGCGGAGCGTTACGTCTTTGCCGGCGACGAGACCGCGCTGCCGGTGATGCTGCGCATGGCGGCGGAAATGCCTGTTGGCAAGACGCTCAGCGTCTATGCCGAGATCGACAACGAGGCGGAGCGGCAGGAGATCGTCTGCGCCGCCAATGTCGAATGGACATGGCTTTATCGGCGCGGCAAGCCCGCCGGCACATCGGGCCTTATCGAACAGGCGTTGCGCGGCCATGCCTGGACGGGCGAGCATGACGGTCTGCATGTTTTTGTTGCCTGCGAGAAGGCCGAGGCGAGGGCGGCGAAATCCTTCCTCACTGATGAGATCGCCTTCCCCAAGGCATCGCTGCGCGCCGTCGGTTACTGGAGCATGGGCCTCGCCGACGATCATTGAGGCATGCCTCTATCGACTGGGTTGAACAGTCGGTTTTATCGTTCACCAATCGGGAACAATCCGTTCCTGTTGCCGGTCTATGCCCGCAGCACTTCTTACCCCATCTTCACGCCATGAACACGGCTGGCCCGATTGACGGGCCGCCAAGGCGAAAAGGGGTTTATCATGTTGAACCAGATCAAGGGCCTGCACCACGTCACCTCCATGGCCGGTAGTGCGCGCCAGAACAACGGCTTTTTCACCGATACGCTCGGCCTGCGCCGGGTGAAGAAGACGGTCAATTTCGATGCGCCGGATGTCTACCATCTCTATTATGGCGATGAGGTCGGCACGCCCGGCTCCGTCATGACTTACTTCCCGTTCCCGCATATTGCCCGTGGTCGTCCCGGCACCGGCGAAGTGGGCACAACGCTGTTTTCCGTCCCGGAAGGCTCGCTCGGCTACTGGCAGGATCGTCTTTCCAAGGCGGGCGTGGACGGTCTGAAGGCTGACGAGGCATTCGGCAACAAGCGCCTGCATTTTGCAGGTCCCGATGGTGATGGTTTTGCGCTGGTCGAGATCAAGGATGATGCCCGCTCGCAGTGGACCGGCAATGGGGTCAGTGCGGATCAGGCGATCCACGGTTTTCAGGGCGCCTCCTTGCGCCTTCGTGACGAAGGGGCAACCGCCGAGCTTTTGAAGTTCATGGGGTATGAGGAAGTGGACCGCCAGGATGGCGTGCTGCGTCTCGGCATGCCCGGCGGCAACGGTGCTGATGTCATCGACATCGAAACCATGCCGAACATCTCCGGCGCGCGCCTTGGGGCGGGTTCGGTGCACCACATCGCCTTTGCGGTCGAAAACCGCGAAAAGCAGCTCGAAGTCCGCAAGGCGCTGATGGATACGGGCTATCAGGTGACCCCGGTGATCGACCGCGATTATTTCTGGGCGATCTATTTCCGCACGCCCGGCGGTGTGCTGTTCGAAGTGGCCACCAACGAGCCCGGTTTCGACCGCGACGAGGACACGGCGCATCTCGGCGAGGCGCTGAAGCTGCCGACCCAGCACGCGCATCTGCGCGCCCAGCTGGAAAAGCAGCTGGAGCCGCTGGGTGACGAGAAGGCGGTTTAGCCCTATCGAACCTGGCCATCCTTCGGCGAAACGTTTGCCACTCTTTTCTTCTCCCCGTCCGGGGAGAAGACGACACGCTGAAACCTCTCGCTCGACATGTGATGCCCAATGCCTTGCGGCAGAGTGAGCTCGGTATCGCTGAATTTCTCCTTTCAGAAAGGATTATCCAATGACCAAAGACACATATTTCCACAAATCCCGTGCCGGCGTTGCGGGTGCACCGCTTTTCGTCGTGCTGCACGGCACCGGCGGTGATGAAAACCAGTTCTTCGATTTCGGCTCGGGCCTGTTGCCGAATGCCACGATTGTCTCGCCGCTCGGCGATGTCGCCGAGCATGGCGCTGCGCGGTTTTTCCGGCGCACGGGTGAGGGCGTTTACGACATGGCCGATCTAGAGCGGGCAACAGCCAAGCTGGCGGATTTCGTCAAAGCCAACCGGGAGCACTATCAGGCTGGTCCGGTAATCGGTCTCGGTTTCTCCAACGGCGCGAATATCCTCGCAAATGTGCTGATCGAACAGCCGGAGCTTTTTGATGCCGCCGTGCTTATGCATCCGCTCATCCCGTTCGAGCCGCAGGCGGCTGCGGCCAAATCCTCGCGCCGGGTGCTGATCACGGCCGGAGAACGCGATCCCATCTGCCCGGTGCCGCTGACGAAGGCGCTGGAAAAGAGCCTTGAAGCGCAGGGCGGCACGGTGAAAACGGTGTGGCATCCGGGCGGGCATGAAATCCGTTCGAACGAGATCGAGGCGGTGCGGGAGTTTCTAGCGCCTTATGGAGGGTAGCTTTCTGCCCGGCCTCCTTCCTCACCGGCATGCCGGATCTAGTCTGGGGTGACGGTGAGGGTAGGTGATCCGCCTTTCCGCATCGCATCCAGGCAGAACGATCCTGCTACCCCCGCCTTAGCGATATCCGCATTGCTGCAACTGCGCCTCGTAACGCAGCGCCATGTTGGCGGAGCGGCGGGCGGCTTTCTGGACGGCGGAATTGTTGCGCCAGCTTCCCTTGGCGTAACCGGCATGGCCGGAATAATAAGCGAGGTAGAGGTTATAGGGATCGTTCAGCGCAATGCCGTTTTCGCGGCGGCTCTTGGCGTGATACCAGCCGACGAAATGGATCGCGTCGGTGAAATCCGTGCGGCTTGCCGACCAGCGGCCGGTTTCGCGCTTGTAGACTTCCCATGTACCGTCCAGCGCCTGGGCATAACCGTAAGCGGTGGACTGGCGCGTCCAGGGAATGAAGCCGAAGAGTTTGGTGCGCGGCGGGCGGGCATAGGGGCGGAAGGCAGATTCGGTGTAGATCGTTGCCATCATCACCGGCACCGGCACGCCGAACTCCCGTTCGGCTGCCCTCGCGTCACGTCGCCAATTGTTGAAGAGGCCGTTCCGCTGCTCGAAAATCGCACAGGCATTGGTGACCTGCGACGGTGCGGTTGCGCAACCAGCCAGTACAGTCATCAGTAAAACAACGGCAAATACGCCACGCATCGCGGAACCCTTTCGTTCCGCTATTCTTAAATTGCTAACCATTAACGTCGGGTTTTAAGACAAGGTTAATTCAAATGCCGCCGATCAAGCGCTTGTTAACCCGCTGAAAATTCCTGTGTCCGGGATGCGGCAAAACCATGGGGTGAGTGGCGTTTTTTTCCGGGCATGGCATTACCGGCATCCCCGCACATCCCCGGTCTCACAAAGCCGCTTATGCTTATCCCATCCCGGTCATCCAGCGTGCGCGCGGCGCAAGGTGGGCGGGGCAGGCGGCCAAAACCGGGGAGTTTCCCGATGTCACGGTTGAGGCGGCCGGCGGCGGGTCACATGTTGAAGCCGGGGCCGCATCGTCTGCAAAACCCTACTACACCATTTGATACTCCCGCAGCGATGCGGCCCCTTTATCGCTTCTAAGCGTTGCCTCGGTTTCGGGGCGACGGGCGCGGGCTATGTTTCCGGAGAGCCTGCCCCCTGTACAAAAATGAAAACCGATAAAATTGTAGCAATCGGCTTAAAGCGGCTGAAAACAGTGCTGTGCCATTGTGGGATCACAGACAAGGAGCGGACAACCTGCAAGGACGGGGCCGCTGCGGAAAACAGAAATCGAGACCGGCACAAGCCGGCGGATCGTCAAACGGGGTATGAAAATGCTGAAGAAGATTATTGCTGCCGCCATCTGCGGAATTGCCATTGCTTCCATGTCCACTCATGCCGATGCGGCTGGTGCCGCCGGTTTTGCCCGCAGCTTTGCCGCAGCCGAAAAGAGCGCCTTAACACAGATCGGTATGTCGGCGCCCGGCGGTTTCGATGGCTGCGTTCTGTCCGCCGGCCAGTGCGTTTCGACGATTGCCGCGCCGCTGACCGGCGAACGCCGCGATGAACTGCTGCGCGTCAACCGCGATGTGAACGCCACCATGGGCGCACTCGATGATTATTTCTCCGGCTTTTCAGCCGATGTTCCGGCAACGCCTTCGGTAAGCGCCAATGATTGTGGCGATTGTGCCGCGATCAAGCGCACGGCACTGG
The DNA here is from genome assembly GCF_053521785.1 of Agrobacterium sp. A3-95. Lineage (NCBI taxonomy): Bacteria > Pseudomonadati > Pseudomonadota > Alphaproteobacteria > Hyphomicrobiales > Rhizobiaceae > Agrobacterium > Agrobacterium sp. A3-95. Next base: position 129,291 of record NZ_JBNWDR010000003.1, read on the forward strand.
CCGGTGCCGGCTGGTCTTCCGCAGCACTGCGCCTTGCCTTTTTGCTTGATGATGACGGATCGCTCGAAAAGGTGCTTGTTGTCACCACAGACAAGGGCGATATCGTGCTCGGCAACGCCGCTTTCTCTCCGGTTGAGCGCGAAACCGCGCTCTAACCCGAACTTTTCATGCCTGCCAGACTGCGCCGGTTTTCCAGACCCTTACGGGATCAGGAAGCCGGCGATTTTTTTCGTTCCGCCACGGCAATGCCGGCCAGCGCCATCACCAGTGCCGCGATCTGGTAGGGATGCAGGGTTTCGCTGAGGACGATGACGGAGAGAAGCGTGCCGAAGACGGGGACGAGGTTGATGAAAAGGCCGGCGCGATTGGCGCCAATCTGCTCCACGCCCTTGATGTACAGGATCTGGGCGATGAGCGACGCGAAGATGGCGGCATAGACCACCAGCACCCAACCCTTCTGATCGGGCCAGACGACGTTGTCGCGTGAGATTTCCCAAAAGACCAGCGGGACTGAGGTTAGGAGGGCGAAAAAGGCTGGGATCGCCATCAGCGTGCGCCAGTCCACGATTGGTTTCCAGCGCAGGATGACGGTGTAGATGGCATAGACCAGCACCGCCAGCAGCATGATGGCGTCGCCGGCATTCATCTCCAGTTGCAGCAGCGAGACCGGATCACCATGCGAGGCGAGAAGCGCCACGCCGGCAATGGTAAGACAGAAACCGGCGATCTGGCCGAACAGCACGCGAGTGCGGAACAGGATGAAGTTCAGCACGAATATGACCATGGGAATGCCCGCCTGGATGACGGCGGCATTGATGGCGGAGGTGTGCTGAAGCGCGGTATAAAGAAAGACGTTGAAGGCGGTGTAACCGATACTGCCGAGCACGAAGAAGTAAGGCAGGCGTTTTTTCACCACCGGCCAGTCCTTGATGAGCTGCGGCACGGAAATGGCGAAGATGATGGCGACGGCCAAAACCCAGCGCAGGAAGGTAAACGCCATGGGGCTGATGTGGCCGACGGCGAGCTTTCCGGCAACGGTATTGCCACCCCAGCAGAGCGTGGCGATGATGAGGGCGAGATAGGCTTTCGAAGGCACGCTGATGTTTCGCTTCTTCAAGGGGCGGGAAAAAGGCTAAGGGGTGAAAAGCGGCCTTGTGTCCGCGCTTGTCCCCCCAAGGGGCGAGATAATGCGGAATTCGACGTTTTGTCACGGAAAAAGCAAAATTCACCATAAGAAACAGGGTCGCTTTCCGTAAAACAACGCAGTATACATTCGCGGGTTTGGGTTTCCCATCGGGTTATCGGGCGCGCAAGCGCCATGAGCAGGAAAGCAAGAAATGACGAATGTTGTGGTGGTCGGCTCGCAGTGGGGCGACGAAGGCAAAGGCAAGATTGTCGACTGGCTGTCCGAGCGGGCAGATGTCGTCGTGCGGTATCAGGGCGGCCACAATGCCGGCCATACTCTTGTCATCGATGGCATCAGCTACAAGCTTTCGCTTCTTCCTTCCGGCGTCGTGCGTCCGGGCAAGCTCGCCGTCATCGGCAACGGCGTCGTGGTCGATCCGCATGCGCTGATCGCTGAAATCGGCCGTCTGGAAGTGCAGGGCGTAAAGGTTACGCCGGAAAACCTGCGCATTGCAGACAATGCCACGCTCATTCTTTCCCTGCACCGCGAACTTGATGGCATGCGCGAAGACGCCGCCTCCAACAGCGGCACCAAGATCGGCACCACGCGCCGCGGCATCGGCCCGGCCTACGAAGACAAGGTCGGCCGCCGCGCCATCCGCGTCATGGATCTGGCCGACATGGAGGCGCTGTCCGCCAAGGTCGATCGCATCCTGACGCATCACAATGCGCTGCGTCGCGGCTTCGGCGCTGCTGAAGTTTCGCATGAAACCATCATGGAAGAGTTGAGCTCGGTTGCAGAACGCATCCTGCCGTTCAGCGAAACCGTATGGTTGCTGCTCGACAAGAAGCGCCGCGCCGGTGCGCGCATCCTGTTCGAAGGCGCGCAGGGCTCGCTGCTCGATATCGACCACGGCACATACCCCTATGTCACCTCTTCCAACACGGTTGCCGGTCAGGCCGCTGCCGGTTCGGGCATGGGTCCGGGTTCGCTGGGTTATATTCTCGGCATCACCAAGGCCTATACGACCCGCGTTGGCGAAGGTCCTTTCCCGACCGAGCTGCATGACGAAATCGGTCAGTTCCTGGGCGAAAAGGGCCATGAGTTCGGCACCGTTACCGGCCGCAAGCGTCGTTGTGGCTGGTTTGACGCAGCGCTGGTGCGCCAGTCGGTCGCCACCAACGGCATCACCGGCATCGCGCTCACCAAGCTTGACGTTCTCGACGGTCTGGACGAGCTGAAAATCTGCGTCGGCTACAAGCTCGACGGGCAGGAAATCGATCATCTTCCCGCAAGCCAGGGTGCGCAGGCTCGTGTCGAGCCGATCTATGTCACGCTGGAAGGCTGGAAAGAATCTACCGTCGGCGCCCGAAAATGGGCGGATTTGCCTGCTCAGGCAATTAAATATGTCCGTCAGGTGGAAGAACTGATCGGGGCGCCTGTCGCGCTTCTGTCGACAAGTCCGGAGCGTGACGACACCATACTTGTGACTGATCCGTTTGAGGACTAATGTCCTCGGCGATCTAGATTCATAAACCATATCGGGCCGGTACGTCGCCGGTCACGACGAGAAAGTGCTTATGGCGGATTTTGTAGCAGTCATTCGCAAGGCCGTGGATGGCTTGGCGAACAATACTCCCGAAAACCGGGCGAAGGTTTACGACAAGGCGCGCAGTGCGGTTGTGCGCCAGCTCGAGAATATGAAGCCACGTCCGCCGGAAGAATTGTTGCGCCGGCAGATCGCCAAGCTGGACGCCGCCATAGCCGAGGTGGACAGTGAATATGCCGAGGCCTTGCCGGCACTGGAGGAGGATGATGCTTTCTCCCCCGTGGCGGAAGAGGCGGATGCTGTCTATCATCCGCAGGACGTTGCCGAAGAGCCTGCCGTTCATGCCGCCGAGCGGTACGAGCCGGTGGAGGAAGAGCCTGCTCCGGTTGTGCCCGCACATTCGGAGCCGGTTTATCCTGTCCAGCCAGAGCCGGTTTATGAAGAACCGGCCCGCGAAGAGGAGCCTCTCCCCGAGGAACCCGTCGCCGCTTTAATCCCGCATGAGGAGCAGCATTACGGCGCGCGTGAGCCGGAGGAGCTTTACGACGCACCCGAACCGGCCCGTGTCGCGCCGGTTCATGAAGCCGGTCCTCACGACGAAGCCGGTACCTATTTCACCCGCGCGCATGAAGAGCCGGCCTATCAGCCGGAGGACGAGCGCGTTGACGATATCGCGCCTGAAGCGGCGGCCCCCCATGCCGATGATTCCGTGCCGCCCCATTGGGCGCAGCCGGTTGACGAGGATGACTGGCGCAAGCTCGAAGAAGCGCAGGACGAGGATGTTCGCCCGGCTGCCGAGGCCGAAGTGCGCCACGAGAGGGACGACCATTCCGTCGTCGCCGGTTATTCCGCGCAGCACTATCAGGCCCCGGATGTCAGCTTCGAGCCTGAGCGGCGCGACGGGAACGAGCATGCCGGTTACCGCGCTGCTGCCGATCACGATCCGATTTTTGGCGGGCACGACGATTTTTCCGAACCCCGGCAGACCGAAGACACGGCCCCGAAAAAGGCTGCTGTCGTCGAGGACTTCTCGTCCTATTTCGAGGACACGGATCTCGCGATCCCGCCGAAGGCCACGCCTGCGTTGCCGCGCGCCGATAACGATCCCTTCGATGACCGTGCCTCCAAGGACAACAAGGAGCGCACGCCCTGGGACGATCTGGACGAGCTGATCGGTTATGACGGCGCATCGTCTTCCAGCCGGGCAACGACGAACGAAATGCCCGCTCTCGGTGCTGGTGCCGCGACGCCCGCTTACATGGTCAAGAAGAAGCCGCGCCGGAATTATGCCTCGCTGGTACTTGCGCTTGTGGGCGCCGGGCTTCTTGCCGGTGGTGGTTATGCGCTCTGGTTGAACCGTGATGCGCTGAACGACATGGTCGGCGGCCTGGTGCAATCGGCACAGAAGGATGGCGGCACCCAGACGCCTCCAGCCAATACGGCGCAAACGCCGACATCCACACCGCCAGCTGCCCAGCAGCCGCCCGCCAGCGGGCAGCAGCCGACGACAAGCCCCACCAACCATCAGGCGCAGCCGCATGCCGATGACGGGTCCGTCACCGGCACGAAGTTCACCCAGCGGCTTCTGGCCGACGGGACCGAGCGCGACGAGGGGCCGGCGCCGGGCGCCAATGGCCAGCCCGTCACGGCGGAGGGCCAGTCGGTCTATGAGCAGAATGTTGCGCCGCCGCCTGCAGGCGAGGCTCCGGCCAATACGGCTGCGGGTACTCCGGCTGGTACGCCGCCGGCACAGCCGCCTGCTGCGGCCGCTGCCGCCACGGGCGACCGCATGTTCCTCTACGAGGAAGTGCTGGGCCAGACGGTTCCGACCGCCATTCAGGGCAGCGTTTCCTGGTCCTTGCAGCAGGAAAACGACAATGAGGGTCGTCCGTCCGCAACAGTGCAGGGCCAGATCACGGTTCCTGGCCGCGGCCTCAGCGCGCTCATCACCTTCAAGCGCAACACCGATCCTTCGCTTCCGGCAAGCCATCTGATCGAGATCGTCTTCTCGGTTTCGCCCGGCTTCGAAGGCGGCGCGATCGACAGCGTCCAGCGTATCGCGATGAAGAGCACGGAGCAGGATCGTGGTAACGCCCTGATCGCGGTTCCGGCCAAGATCACCGACGATTTCCACATGATCGCGCTTAACGACTTCCCGGATGCGATGAAGACCAATCTGGAGCTGTTGAAGAGCCGCAACTGGATCGACATCCCGGTTTCCTACCGCAACGGCCGCCGTGCGCTTCTGACCTTGCAAAAGGGCAATGACGGCATCGCCGCCTTCGACACGGCGCTACGCGAATGGGCGGCTGCAAAGCCCGCTACCGGTCAGTGATGATCTTGGGGATCGGCTAAAGCCGGTCCCCTCATTTCTTCCTTATGTCTTGCAAATAAAAAGCCCGCAGATCTCGCGATCTGCGGGCTTAGAAATTTACTGGCAAAGAATCTCACTCTCTCGTCACGCCGGACACCAAGGGGAGTGAGATGGGATGGCAGTCGAGCCAATTACTCCGACGTCATCCTCGGGACAGGCCCGAGGATGACGTAGCCGATAAGTTCAGCCCCGCTCTCTTAAAAAGACCGAGCCTTACGCATCCACCACGCGCAGCGCGCGGGCGGCTTCGAGGGCTTCCTTCTGCACCGCTTCCTGAACCTTCTCGAAGGCGCGAACCTCGATCTGGCGCACGCGTTCGCGGCTGATATCGAACTCGGATGAGAGTTCTTCCAGCGTCACCGGATCTTCGGCAAGGCGGCGGGCCTCGAAGATGCGGCGTTCACGATCGTTCAGCACGCCCATGGCCTTGGCCAGCATGCGGCGGCGGGTTTCCAGCTCGTCCTGCTCGATCAGCACGGCTTCCTGGCTTTCATGGTCGTCCACCAGCCAGTCCTGCCATTGGCCGGATTCGCCTTCGGATGCCTTGATGGGCGCATTCAGCGATGCGTCGCCATGCAGGCGGCGGTTCATCGAGATCACTTCTTCCTCGGAAACCTGCAGCTTGGTGGCGATTTCCTTGACGTGTTCCGGCTTCAGATCGCCATCGTCGATCGCCTGGATACGGCCTTTCAGCCGGCGCAGGTTGAAGAACAGGCGTTTCTGGTTGGCAGTCGTACCCATCTTCACTAGCGACCACGAACGTAGGATATATTCCTGGATCGAAGCCTTGATCCACCACATGGCGTAGGTGGCCAGACGGAAACCGCGTTCCGGATCAAACTTCTTCACCGCCTGCATCAGGCCGACATTGCCTTCGGACACGACTTCGCCAATCGGCAGGCCGTAACCGCGGTAACCCATGGCAATCTTGGCAACAAGGCGCAGGTGGCTGGTGACGAGCTTGTGAGCGGCGTCGCGGTCGCCATGCTCGGCGTAACGCTTGCCAAGCATGTACTCTTCCTGCGGCTCCAGCATCGGGAATTTACGGATTTCGTCGAGATATCTATTGAGACCGGCTTCGCCGGCCGTAATTGTAGGCAAACTATTGCGGGCCATAAAGCACCCCCTTATCTATGGTCTGGAACGGCACCCTCATCGATTGGCGATTACTCGCCCAAGGCACACCGCTAGTGGCGGGTCGTTACCGACCCCGCACGAACCCACGTAACAAATATGTATGCACCCGCCGCGTTTCAAGCGAACACAGCGTTCACACATGCGTTATGTCCCGGCGACACCTTCTTTGACCTGTTTAACTTTCGAACGGTAAATTCGTTCCGAAAAACCACCGAGACCGGAGCGCACCATCAACTCATACATGACCCGCCGGCGGGTGGGGTTGTGCAGGCGAACGACCCGGGAGCCGAGAAACTCCGTTTCGACATGATCGAGTGTCTGCAAGTCGGGGCCAGAGGCAATCGCGTCCGCGTAGACAGCGTGAAATTCCCGGCGGCAGACATAGGTCTTGTATTTCGTCATGGCGAAGCAGGCGAGGCTGTGGCCGTGGGTGCGCAGAAAATCGGCGACGCCAACGGTCACTTCCGGCCATGCGGGGTTGAAGGTATCGTCGAAGACGATGACGCCGTACGGGGCGATCACCTCCAGCGCCAGTTTCGCGTCCGCCAGCACATGGTGCAGGTGGTGCCCGCCGTCGATGCTGAAGAACCTGACGGGACCGGTCCGCGACGTAATATCGGTGGGTGCGAGCCGGGTGCTGTCGCCCTTGATGATCAAGTCCTCATCCATCGCAAAACCCAACCGCCTGCCGTTTTCCATCAGGCGGTCATATTGGTCGAGGCTTCCGTCCGAGGGTGGGTCGAGTTCGAACAGGTCGACGCCCAGAACCTTTTCCTGCGGCTGCGCGAATTTGCGCAGCAGAAAATAGGAGCGGCCATAATAGACGCCGATCTCCGCCATGCCGCCCTTCAGGCCGTCCCTTGTCTGCGCCTGCAGCAGCGCCTTGAAGACAAGCGCGTCGGGTGGGTCGATATAGCCTTCGACGCTTCGTAATTCCTGAAAGATAAACTGGCGTTCATCGGTGTTCATGCGCGATAGATCCCGTCGTCATGCCGGTTCCGTTCAGCTCTGCGGATAAAACGGCGTTCCTTGCAACGTCTGTCTTTCGGCAAGCCAGAGGTCCGGCCACGGCATTCGCGGTGACGATTTCAAGCTTTCCGGGGTTCGAAGAGGTGCGACGATTGAAGCGGAATTGGGGCGGTCTACAAGAAAGACCATGTGGGGAATATCGCTATCCGCTAATCTCTTTTTATTTTCCGTGGCTTCCGGCAAGATGCACGGCGTGGTTTTTTTGACCTCGCCGTGCGGCATTTTCAGCTCCGCAGGGCGATGAGCAGTTCTTCCATATCATCAGGCATGTCTGTTTCGAATTCCATCACCTCGCCGGTGCGGGGGTGTTCGAAGGCCAGGAGATAGGCATGCAGCGCCTGTCGCGGAAAGCGGTTGACGGTGCTTCTTGCCGGTTCCTCAAGCAGGTTCGCCTTGGTGCGGAAGGCCGCGCCATATTCGGGGTCGCCGATCAGCGGATGGCCGATATGGGCCATGTGCACGCGGATCTGGTGGGTGCGGCCGGTTTCCAAACGGCACTCCACCATCGAGGCGAGGCAGGACGCGTCCGCCTTTTCATGGAAACGTTCCATAACCTCGTAATGGGTTATCGCCTCGCGGGCATCGTCCGTGTCCTCGCGCTTGACGGCGCGTTTGGTGCGGTCGGCGCCGCGGCCGAGTGCGGCGTCAATGGTGCCGCGCAGCGTGCGCGGTCGGCCCCAGACGACGGCCTTGTAGGCGCGTTCCAGCGGGCCAGTGCGGCCGTGATCGGCAAATTGCGCGGCGAGATGGCGGTGTGCATTGTCGTTTTTCGCCACGACCATGACGCCGGAGGTTTCCTTGTCCAGCCGATGCACGATGCCGGGGCGCTTCACGCCGCCAATGCCGGAGAGGCTGTCACCGCAATGATAGATGAGGGCGTTGACCAGCGTTCCGGTCCAGTTGCCGGCGCCGGGATGCACGACGAGACCGGCGGGTTTGACGAGCACGATCAGGTCGTCGTCCTCATATTCCACATCGAGCGGGATATCCTCGCCCTTGGGTTCGGGGTCTTCCGGCTCCGGCATGACGATCTCGACGCGGTCGTGCGGGTGCACCTTCTTTTTCGGCTCGGTCACCGGCGTGCCGTTCAATAAAACGGCACCCTGTTCGATCAGGGCTTTCAGGCGGCTGCGCGACAGATCGCCGCCAACTTCGCCCGCCAGCCACACATCGATGCGGCCTTCGGCGTCTTCGCCGGCAATCAGGACTTTCCTTGCGTCTCCGCCTTGTTTAAAGGGGTCGTTCATTCTTATTTTTCCGATCAATCAGCATTCTAGGGAACCCGATGACGCACATCGAGCAAGACGAACAGGAAGACAAGCCGCTTGATCCGGCCATGGATAAAGTTCGCCGCAAGATGATCCGTTTGCAGATCGTGTCGGGCTCCGTGATGTTCATCAGCCTTATGGCTGTGTTCGGCGCGGTTGTCTACAAGGCGGTAGGACCATCGAAAACCGTTGTAACGCAGAGCGTACCGCAAAATCTGGCGGTTCCCACCGGCAACGGACCGCTTGCCGTGACCGCCAGCCTGCCGCAGGGCTTTACAATCGACAATGTCAGCTATTCCGGCGGTGACATGCTGTTTTACGGCAAGCTTGCCAACGGCACCCGCAAGGCGCTGGTCTTCAACGTCGCGGCCGGCCGGTTTCTCGCCGATGTGACGGTCGATGCCCAGTGAGGATATTGATCCGGCGGGCGTGCATGCGCTCCTGGACGGTCGGGCTCTGATCCCGGTCGAAGACCCGGCCGATCCGCGCATTGCCGCCTTTCGCGATATTCGCGAGCGTGATCTCACCGGTCGCCAGGGCCGTTTCATCGCGGAAGGCACGGTTGTGTTGCGCATGCTGGCCGCCGCCCACAAGGCGGATGGTGCCTTTGCGGCGGAAAGCATTCTCATCCTCAAGAACCGGCTTTCCGGCGTCGCGGATATCCTTGCCGATTTTCCGCCCGATGTGCCGGTCTATGTGGCGGAAGCGCCGGTGCTGGATGGCATTGTCGGTTTTCACCTGCATCGCGGCATTCTGGCGCTCGGCCGCCGGGTGCGTGACATTACGCTGGACGGGTTGACGGACGCGCTTCCCGCCTCGTCGCTGGTGCTGGTGGGCTGCGGCATTTCCAACCACGACAATCTGGGTGCGATGTTCCGCAACGCCGCGGCCTTTTATGCCGATGCGGTGTTTCTGGACGAGACTTCATGCGATCCGCTCTATCGCAAGGCGCTCCGGGTGTCCGTCGGTTCCGTTCTCTCGGTTCCCTATCATCGCGGCGGTGGTGCGGTGCAGATGCTGGAGCGGCTTTCGCAGGCCGGTTTTGCGATCTGGAGCCTTTCGCCGAATGGCGAGACCGAGATTCGCGATATTCCACGTTCGGAGCGCATGGCGCTGGTCATCGGCACGGAAGGCGAGGGGTTGCCGCAATCGGTACTGTCTCGGTTCCATACCGCCCGGATTGCGCAGTCGCCGCAATTGGACAGTTTGAATGCGGGGACGGCTTCGGGGCTGGCGCTTTATCAGATGGCGGGGGCGATAGGGCGGGTTTAGGTTTACCCTTTGCGCGTGGGGCTTACCCCCCTCTGCCCTGCCGGGCATAAGGGGGTGAGCCGCATACGCAAAGGCGTAGAGGTATCAACCCTTCCGCTTCTCCATCAACACACTCGCCCGCTTCGCAAGGCTCTCACGGCCGGTCGAGGCGGCGGCTTTCGCAAGCAGCCCCGGGATCGGCGATTTCTCGCCCTCCTGCGCTGCGGTGAGCGCAATCATCTGGGCGGCGATGCGGGCGATTTCGCGACGGATCGGTTCGTCGTTGCCGGTGCCGCGCACATTCAGCAGGCGTTCGGTGAGTGCCGTTCCCTGATTGCGGATATCCTCGATCTCCTGCTCCAGACCTTCCGGCGGCGGCACTGCCGGTTCGAGGGCGGTTGAGGCCGGTGCAGTGTCTGCCGCAACCACGGGCGCGATTTCGGGCAGGACGGGCGCCTTCTGCGGCTGGCTTGCGGTTTCCCCGTTCAGTACGGCGGGGTTGGGCAGACGAATGATCATGTCGTCGGCGCGGCCGCCGGTTGCGGCAAGCTGTTCCTTCAGGCGGGCAACCTCCTGATTGCGCAGGGTCAGCATGGTGTCGAGATCGGCATTTTTTGCCATGACACTGGCGATCTGTTCTTCCAGCCGGGTGACCTTGCGGCTTTCGCGCGCAACCGCCGTCATGGCCTCCTTGTTGCGGGCAGCGACATCCTGCAATTCGCGGGTCGCCGTTTCGCCCTCCTTGCGGAAACGCGAGGCGGTCTGTTTTGCCTGCTCGGCCTCCAGATCGCGGGTGGCGGCGAGGATTTTCGAATCATCCAGCTCGCGGGTCAGATTGGTGAGGCGAGCGGTGATCTCAGACATCTGGCCGGCACGCGCATTTGCGGCCTGTTCCTGCTCCAGAAGGTTTGCCTGTATTGCGCTCGCGCGTTCCTCGCTGGCGTCGAGGGCGCCTCGCAATTCGCCGATTTCCAGCGTCAATTCCTCGATTTTCAGCAAAAGGCCGCGGTTCTGCTCGCCGAGGCGATAGGCGTCGCTGGATGCTGCCTCGTTGGCGAGGCGGAGCGAGGTGTTCTTTTCCCGTTCGGTGTCCAGTTCCTGACGAACCTTGGCGTTTTCGGCGGCATAGAGCGCGCGTGCCATGTCCTTCTGGGCGCGAACTTCCTGGGGGCTGATGGGCATTGTCGCGCGCAGCCGGTTTTCCGTATAGGCAACGATGCGGCGATGGATCGCGGGCGCGATCAGCAAGGCCAGCAGGGTTGCGGTGAGAAAACCCAATCCGAAAAGAATGGCATATTCAATCACGCGAGACAGTCTCCGAAACTCAGATACGCGCGCATTCGGAAAGAGGAGCGCGAGAGCACGTTACGCTATTATTGCAACCGTTGGGAGGGGTATCGCCAAGGCAATTGCGCGGGGAGCCGCAAGAGTGCCTCCCCATCTCAGCGTCAGAAGGGGTTCCAGGTCGGTTCCTGGGTAAGCTTCAGGTAGCCGACATTGATGCCGAGGCGCGCGCCGATGCCGGTGCGAATGGGTGCCAGCGTGACATCGCTGCTTTTCAGATAGGTCATGCCGACGCCGGCGACGATGAAGGCCGAGCCGCTGACGCCGCCGTAACGGCGATAAAGCGAATCGACCGAAGGCAGGTTGTAGACCAGCATCATGGCGCGGGTGCCCTGGCCGCCGTAATCGAGGCCGAGCGACGGGCCTTGCCAGAAGACGGGATGCTGGCCGGCATTCTTGGTATAAAGCGTGCCTTCGCCATAGGTAAGGCCCGCGACGAAAGCGCCGGAGCCTTCCTGCCCCAAAATATAACCGTTCGGAAGACCGTATTGCTGGAAGGCGCGTTCCACCACCTTGGCGAGGCCGCCGGTGGTTTCACCGAAGAATCCGTGGCCTGCATCCACGACTTCCTGAAAAGAATATTGATCGCTGTTCTGGGCCGAGGCCGGTGCGGCCCACATCAAAAGGCTGGCAAGGAGCGCAAAAATCTTTCCCAGTCCGAGGCGTGCAATGGTGCGGGTTTTCGTAAGGCGCATCGTCATGTCCGTCCGTCTGTTCGTTGGTGCATCAGCCCGAAAATCCGAATCGATTTTCGGCAGGGCCCATGCGAAGATTCAAAGTTCCAGAGCATCCTTTATACGTCCGAACGGACGCAGGGCGCTCCAGGGTGGCCTGTTAAGGCATTTGGCATTTTGAAACCATCCTATTAACAATCGGTTTACCAAATATGGTGTCATTATGGCTTAACAATTTCCACACCGTCCGCGCCTCCCTTGCGCAGGAGAGAATTTTATGACGAGCAAACTCAATATCACGCTGTCCGGCCCCGATCTGGCAGCTCTTCTTTGCAGTCGTGTGTGCCATGACGTGATCTCTCCTGTCGGCGCCATCAATAACGGCCTCGAATTGCTGGACGAGGGCGGCACCGATGACGATGCGCTGGATCTCATCCGCACATCCGCTCTTAACGCATCCGTACGGCTGAAGTTCGCCCGCCTTGCTTTCGGCGCGTCCGGCTCCGCTGGCGCTTCGATCGATACCGGCGAGGCTGAAAAAGCCGCCAAGGATTTCGCTGCCGCCGAAAAGAAGGCCGAAGTGACCTGGAACGGCCCACGCGCCATCGTCGCGAAAAATCGTGTCAAACTTTTGCTCAACCTCTTTCTCGTGTCCTACAGCGCGATCCCGCGCGGGGGTAATGTGGATGTGGTGCTGGAAGATCCGGAGGGTGACGCCAAATTCGAAATCACCGTCAAGGGCAAGATGATGCGCATTCCGGCCAAATTCGCCGAGATCTACGAAGGCAGGCTGGAAGAGGCGGTCGACGCCCATTCCGTGCAACCCTATTACACGCTGCTTTTGGCGGAGGAGGCCGATATGGCCGTGGAATACAAGGTGCATGAGGATCGCATCGTGTTTACCGCAAAGACGGTTGCCGCGTGATCGTTCAGTTGCAGAGGTAGTTTTGTGAAAGGGCCGGGTAGCGTTTTCCGACGCGCCGGCCTTTTTTGCTTTTGGGGAAGAGGTTCATGACACGTCTGACAACCGCGCGCCTCGTCCTGCGGCCGCACGCCATCACGGATGAAGCGCTTTATTGTGCGTTCTGGAGCGCGGATGTCCGGCCCATCGAAGGGGTCACATCGATTACGCCGCTGGACCCCGAAATCGCCTTTGCCCGTCTTTTGCGCTTCATCGGCCATTGGTCGGTCTTCGGCTTCGGTCCCTTTGTCGTGGAGGAGGCAAGCTCCGGGCGTATCGTCGGCGAGGTGGGCTTTGCCCATATGCGCCGTGGAAACGGTACCGATTTCGATGGCGTGCCAGAAGCGATGTGGAAAATCGATGCTGATCTGAACGGCAAGGGCGTCGCGACCGAGGCGGTGGCGGCGGCAACAGGGTGGTTTGATCGCAGCGGAATTTCGCAGCGGACCGTCTGCATGATCGACCCGCTCAACACCCCCTCGCTCGTCATCGCCGCCCGTTTCGGCTTCCGCCTGTTTCGCGATTCGACATTCCGGGGCAATCCCATCCGGCTTTTCGAGCGGGTGGTGGGGGTTTAGTACTGCGCATTCCCACCGTGCCGTCTCAATCGCGTTTCAGGGCGTCCTGAAACCTGTTCGAGGTCTCGGACGGTGGCGGTTTGAACCAAGGGTTGATCCAAGATCAATTTTTGGAGCTTCACATGCGCTATTTTCTTGGGGTTGCCATCGCCATCCTCTCCACCGCTGCGCCCGTGATGGCGGAGAACGCTATTGGTTTCAGACAGCTGGAATTGCCCGATGATTCGGGCACGCGAATGCTGAACCTGTCATTGTGGTATCCGTCCGCACCATCGGGAAAAACTGAGACAGTGGGCGAAAACGCTGCCTTTTATGGTCTCGAGGTTCAACCTGATGCGTCGTTTCTGGCCGGTTCCCGTCCTCTGGTGTTGCTGTCACACGGATTTGGCGGAAGCTGGCGCAATCTGAACTGGATCGCCGGTGAGCTTGTTCAGCAGGGTTATATCGTGGCCGCGCCGGATCACGCGGGCGAATCATTCACTGAAGAGAATGCGATGGAGATCGTGCCGTTATGGGAACGCCCGCGCGACATCAGCAGAACGTTGACGGCGTTGCTCGATAACGATCAACTGGCTGGCAAAATAGACAGGGCACGCATCGCGGTCATCGGCCATTCTCTCGGAGGCTGGACCGCCATGGAGCTGACTGGCGCCCGCTACAGCGCCGATCTCGCGCTAAAAGACTGCAATGCGGAGAAGGTTCTGCCGCAATGCAAGGCACCACGGTTGCTGGCCAAGGTCGGAATCGTTAACGGTGGCAAGGCCGATCCACGCCTTTCGATGGATTTGCGCGATGCTCGCATCCGCGCGGTGATTGCGCTCGACGCTGGCCCGGCTGCCGGTTTCCTGCCGGAAACGCTGAAACGTGTCGATGTACCGGTTCTGGTTCTGGCCGCCGGTGTGGAAACGCCCGAGATTGCCGCCATCAAGGCCGATTCGGAATATATCGCCCGCAATCTGCCAAAGGCGACCACGGTTTATCGCGAAATACCGGACGCCAGCCATTTCAGCTTCATGCAGACATGCAAGCCAAACGGCGAAAAAATCGTCGAGGAGCTTTCACCGGGGGAAGGTTTCGTCTGCCGTGACGGCGGGGGCAGGGACCGCCTGGCCATCCACCGGCAGATCGCGGAGGCGATTGTCGGCTTCCTGAACGTGGAAATGCATTAAGACAGGTGTTCGGGACGTCTCGATGAACCGTTGCGCGACGTCCCGATCCTTCAGGCGACTTTTTGCGGATGATACCGATAGGCAAGGTCTTCGGGATCAGACCGTGGTGCCGATGGGTCGATAACACCGCCGAGGCGCTGTGCAACCGCTGCGGATTTGCTGTTGCGCGGCGAGACATAGCTGACGAGCGTCTGCAATTGCAGGGTCTCGAATGCCCAGTCGCGCAGTGCAGAGGCCGCTTCCGCAGCATAACCGTGGCCTTCCTGGCCGCCATAAAGCAGCCAGCCCAGTTCCTTTTCGGGAAATAGCGGGCCGTGATTGATGCCGACCTGGCCGATACATTGCCCAGTTTCGCCAAGTTCGATCATCAGCGCCCCGTGGCCGAAAAAATGCCAGTTGGCGAGATCGTGACAAAAAACGCCCCAGGTTGACGGCAGGTCATATGGTCCGCCGACGCCCATGGAGCGGGTTGACGCCATAAAGTCGCGATAGGCGGGGAAATCCGCCATGATCTGCGGGCGCAAAATCAGGCGTTCCGTTCTGAGGGTGGGGATAGAATGGTCCATGGCACTATCCAATCATGAAATCGCAACAAAAAACCCGCTGTCGCCAGCGGGTCTTTTAAAAACTGCCATATCCTGAAGGGGATCAGGCGGTTTCGAGAAATTCCGTGGCTCCATCAGGCTCGCGCAGGACATAACCGCGGCCCCAGACGGTTTCGATGTAGTTTGCGCCGCCTGCAGCATTTGCGAGCTTCTTGCGCAGCTTGCAGATGAAGACGTCGATGATCTTCAGTTCCGGTTCGTCCATGCCGCCATAAAGGTGGTTCAGGAACATTTCCTTGGTCAGCGTCGTGCCCTTGCGCAGCGAAAGCAGCTCAAGCATCTGATATTCCTTGCCGGTCAGGTGAACGCGCTGGCCGCCCACTTCAACCGTCTTGGCATCGAGATTGACGATCAGCTCGCCGGTGGAGATGACCGATTGCGCATGGCCCTTGGAACGGCGGACGATTGCGTGAATACGGGCAACAAGCTCGTCCTTGTGGAACGGCTTCGTCATGTAGTCGTCTGCGCCGAAGCCGAGACCACGAACCTTGTCCTCGATGCCGGCCATGCCGGAGAGGATGAGGATGGGTGTCTTGACCTTGGAAAGGCGCAAGGTTCTCAAGACCTCGTAACCCGACATATCGGGCAGGTTGAGATCGAGAAGAATAATGTCGTAATCGTAGAGTTTACCGAGGTCCACGCCTTCCTCGCCGAGGTCGGTCGTGTAGACGTTAAAACTTTCCGACTTGAGCATCAGTTCGATGCTCTGCGCTGTTGCGCTGTCGTCTTCAATAAGTAGAACCCGCATAATTATCCCCTTTGCCGCCCGCAGATTGGTAAATCATTGCCTCGCGCGATGCGGATCCAGACGTTGCCTGATTTGCAGGCTGCCACCAAATGGTTAACAAATTCTAATTGCCTTTGGCAAGGTGTATCGAATTTATTAAGCAAAGTTGGCATTTCGCTGTTTTTGCACGTGAATCCACCATCGCCAAAATTGAAGCTTAACGTGAGGATATCTCGCTAAGTGATTCAATCGACTCTTACATCGTCGGGCCCGTTTTTTTGGACCTGGCATTTACCGACCCTTAAATGATCGTGTTTATCATTAACGATGCCCGTAAACGAAAGGTTAACGGCGGCGTTTTTTTATTAACGCCGGGTAACTTTTGGGAATCATTCCGGCACAACGGGTTAACCGGGCCGGTTGAGCGGGCGGGTTAAACGGGCCGATCGAGGGGGCATAGTGCCTTTTTGATCCGGGTCTCGCTATCCATGGAGTATTGCGTATGAAGTCGCGTGACAGCCTGGTTCGCCTGAAAGAATTTCAGGTTAATGAAAAACGCCGGCAACTTAACCAGTTGCAGCAGATGATGTCCGAGTTTGAGCGGATGGCAAAGGAACTGGTGCATCAGATATCGCTGGAAGAGAGCAAGTCTGGCATTACCGATCCGACCCACTTCGCATATCCGACCTTCGCCAAGGCCGCGCGTCAGCGTGCGGACAATCTTCAGGTCTCGATCCGGGAGCTGAAGACCCAGCAGGAAGCCGCAGAGGCTTCTCTGGAAGAGGTGCAGGCCGAATATGAAAAGGCGGCGGCACTGGAAAACCGCGACGGAGCGATCCGCGCCCGCGCCTAGGTATTGGCGCAAGATCATATAAGGATCGTCCTCATTGACGGCTGCCGGTGGATCAGGAGGCGGCTTTCAATGACCGGATGCCCATGCTTTTTTCTGGAAGGCCGCCTCTCGTTGGCGGCCTTTTGCTTTGGTGCACCGCAGCGCCTTGCCCGGCTGGTTTCTTGCGGGGCAGGGACGCAGGGAATCCCTGCGTTTTCGATTGTCCGGGGCCGGGGAAAGGCGTAATTTAGTGAAGTTCCGACCAAGAGCCGGAGGCTTGTCCCACGCGCGCCCTGCGCGGACGCGGGTGGGCCAGAAGCGGGGAGGAAACAAATGGCCCGCCAATATATCGATTGCCGCGAATTCCCGAGCGACAGCAAATGCTCGATCGCCATCTCAGCCGATACGCCGGAGGAGCTCATGGAAGCGGCGGTTCAACATGCCGTGGCAGTGCATGGCGCCGAGGATACGCCGGAATTTCGGGCCGAAGTTCGAAGGAGCATACATGCAGGAACACCGCCGCTGAAGGTGGCGTGATTGCTGGCAGCCTGAAACCTATCCGTCGACATGCCGGGCCTCATCCGGCATCCAGCCGACGCGCGTCTGCGCGGCGGAAGATTCCCTTAAGCTCAAGGATTTGAGCTGGCTGGACCCCGGCTCTTGGCCGGGGTGACGGAGCGTGTGGGCTCCGCTTTTGCTAAAAAACAAACTTGAGGTTTTGTCCCAAGCCTCAGCCCGTCTGGCCAGTTACCCCTTGATAACATCTGCCCAGTCAGGGTGGCGTAGCGTCTGAGCCTTGAAGAAAGGGCAGAGCGGAATGATTTTCCAGCCGCCCTTGCGCGCTTCATCGATGGCATGGGCGGCGAGCGCCTGGCCGACACCCTTGCCCCGCAGTGCATCGGGCACGCCGGTATGGTCGATGATGATGAGGGAAGGGGAGGTGCGCGAATAGGTCATCTCGGCCTTGTGGCCGTCGATGGTTGCCGAATATTCGCCGCGCGATCCGGTTTCGGTTGTCTTGATATCCATGATCTCTGCCTTCGCATTGCTTTTCGTTTTTTCCACTGTAACGGCCTGCGCCTGAATTGAAACAGCGGGATAGCGAACGCAGTGGACACAAACCGGTGACAGTCACCGGCTGTGTCTGGCAATTTTCAGGGGAAATCCAAAATCAAACCGAAAGCCCCGTCGATGCGACGGGGCGTTTTGGAAGTTCGGTTTGGGCGCGTTGCCGCGCCGGCGCACTGGTTTAGTGGCGATATTGCTGAATGCGCGTGGTGCGCAGGCCTGCAAGGCCGTGATCGGCAATCGACGACTGCCAGGACAGGAATTCTTCGACGGTGAGCGTATAACGCTCGCAGGCTTCCTCAAGGCTCAGAAGTCCTCCGCGCACGGCGGCGACGACCTCTGCCTTTCTGCGAATAACCCATCGACGGGTATTTGACGGCGGAAGATCCGCAATCGTCAGAGGGCTGCCATCGGGGCCGATGACATATTTAACTCGTGGGCGTATCATTTCGGTCATTGGACACTCTATACAAACTCAAGACCATATGACGGGAACTTTAGCCCCGTACCTTTAAAAATTGCCTAAGCAGTTCGTGACAATTTATTAAGAATTTGAACGGTTTCGCCCGATCTGTTCGAGTCGCCTTATTTTGTCGGGAAAAAATTTTTCCAAAAATCGTGTTTTTTATCGTCCATCGGTTGTTTTCCTCACAACGCCGCAAGCGAAAGGCACGTTTTCCCGCTGCCGTGGGCGAATTCCGCGGCTCCCTCATGCAACAGCCGCAGGCGATCGCCGGCATTGAGGGGCAGGATAAGGGTCGTCGACTGCGAGGTGCCGGCATTGGAGGCGTTGCCCGCTACAGTGAGGCCGCCAGCCGCGCCGTTGACGGCAAGCAAAACCCGGTGCCCGGATGAGGACACCACGGCAAGCGACAGGGTGGCCAGATAGAGACCTTTCACGGGAACGACGAGTTCCCTTCCGCCGCCTGTGCCGACCGCGTCGCCGAGAACGAAACCACCCTCATCGATGAAGAGCATTGAAAACCCCGAAGCCGAGCCGTTGGCCGGCCTCGTCGTGCCCGAAGGCAGGCTTGCCAGAACCACGGGCCGGTTCGGCATCGTGACCCTGCCGTCGCCGCTGCACAAAAGGGCCGTGTGCCAGGAAATGCCGTCGGCGCTGGTCTTGATCGAAAAACCGTCATGGCCTGCAAGGCCCATTTCCGCCCGGCCGCTCCAGCCGGACTGGAACAGCAGCGAGGCGGTATCGGCCTTTGCCGCCTTGTTGATCGCCATGCGGTGGTTGCCGTTCTCTTCTGTGTGGGTGAAGAGGCTGGCGGGGGCGGCAAGCGCCAAACGGTTGGTGGCATCGGCCTGTGTGCCAATGCCAAGCCTTTCGAGGGTCGCCGCGGCAGGCAGCGGCACGTCCAGCCATGCGCTGTCCCGCAGGACGCGATGTTTACCCTCGCTGGCAAACCATGCCGTCCAGCCGGGCTGCGGCGCTATCAGCAGCCATGCACCGTCCTGCCGGAAGGCAAGCTTCCCGCCCTTGCCCGCCCAGTCGCCAGCGGCGTCAAGCGAGAGCAGGAAGCAGTCTCCCTCCGGCGCATTGTCGGGCGGGGCGGCGACCACGTCCTTGACGACCAGCTGGACGATCGCGTCCAGCCGCTGCAGCGCCTCGTTGTGGGTGACGTGTTTCTGTGCCTGCGAGGGCAGGATGTAAGGAAGCCTAAGTCTCGCCGTCTGTTCAGTCATGATGTCTCTTCCGCGCTCCGTGGCTGTTCGCCGGCGATTGTGATGCGGCGCGGCGGGGCGGGGATGAGCGGGGATGAAATTATTTTCCGAGATACCGGTTCAACGCCGGTATGATCGATATGGAGGAACTGATTTTGGGGCTCGGCGTATGCGGCTTACCCCCCTCTGCCCTGCCGGGCATCTCCCCCACAAGGGTGGAGATCGGCAAGCGGCTTTACCGTCGCTTCATTCTCAAACATTGAGATCTGCGAGACCTTGCCACGATTCGATCTCCCCACCTGTGGGGGAGATGCCCGGCAGGGCAGAGGGGGGTAAGCCGCAGACACCGAAGCGAACGCCTAAAAACGCCTGATCACCGAAGGAGGTCTAGCGGTCTCCTCGCAGGCTTATGTCGCGATATCCGCCGCAAGCGCCATTGCGCCCTCGGCAATGAAATCCGGGTTGGCGAGTGCATCTTCACCATCGCCTCTCACCTCATAGGCAAGCAGCCGCCCCTCGCAATCCAGCGTTCTGCCACCGGCGGCGCGCAGTACGGCGTCGCCTGCCGCCGTATCCCACATCATGGTGCGGCTGAAGCGGGGATAGATATCGGCAGCACCTTCCGCCAGCATGCAGAATTTCAGTGAGGAACCAACGGAAATGCAGTCTTTCAGGCCGTGTTCGGCCACGAAGGCTTCCGTTTTCGCGGTACAGTGCGAGCGGCTGATCAGCGCCACGGGGGAGGCGCCGCGCTGGCGTGCGCGGATGGGGTGGCGCGCGAGGATCGCTCCTTCGCCTGATATTGCGAGCTTTTCGGCGCTGTTGTCCTTGCCGGTCCAGGCCTGGCCGCGGCAGGGGGCGTAAACCACGCCGACAACCGGCACGCCGTTTCTGATCAGGGCGATATTGACGGTGAAATCATCCTTGCCGGAAATGAATTCCTTGGTCCCATCCAGCGGATCGACCAGAAAAAATTCCGTGCCTGTCTCCGGCAGAATGCCGTTCGAGACCGCTTCTTCGGCAATGACCGGGATTTCGGGAAAATGCGCAGCCAGTGCCTGTAGAATGATCACCTCCGCCCGCTGGTCTGCCTCGGTCACGGGTGAGCAATCGTCCTTGTACGATACGTGTGGCCCGGCGCGATGGACCGCCATGATTGCCTGCCCGGCGTCCAGCGCCGCTTTCGTCAATATGTCGATCATCTTGTTGCCGTTGCCATTTCGTGCCGGGGATCCTTTGCCCCTCTATTTCGCTACTCTTTTGCCCGCCACCCGTCAAACAATGCGTCAGGCAACACTGAAATAAGCATTCGAACGCCAATTTTTTAGCACTTACTGCCGAAATCCTGGCTATTCTGATCGGGAAAACGGCAACGAATGTGGAAATTCCAAATTTTGTGCAGGATCGCCCGTTTTTGACTTCACATTTTTAGCGAACACGATATGCATTTTGCAGGTGGGGGCTAATCGAAAAGGTTCCCCCTATAATTAACATAAACGAGGCGTGGCTCATTAGAGGTCATGCCCAGGGGAAAGACATGGAGTATTTTATCCAGCAGCTCATCAACGGGCTGACTCTTGGATCGATCTACGGCCTCATCGCAATTGGCTATACGATGGTCTACGGCATCATCGGCATGATCAACTTCGCCCATGGCGATATTTTCATGCTTGGCGGTTTCGCCGCGCTGATCGTTTTTCTGATCGCAACATCGTTTTTTGCCGGTATTCCGGTGGCGCTTCTTCTGATTTTGATGATGGTCGTCGCCATGCTGATGACCGGCCTGTGGAACTGGGTGATCGAGCGCGTGGCCTACCGTCCGCTCAGAGGCTCGTTCCGCCTTGCGCCGCTGATCACCGCCATCGGCATGTCGATCGCGCTGTCCAACTTCATCCAGGTGACACAGGGTCCGCGTAACAAGCCGATCCCGTCAATGGTGACGGACAGCTACCATTTCGGCTCCATCACCGTCTCGCTGAAGCAGTTCATCATCATGGCGGTGACGTCGGTGCTGCTGTTCGCCTTCTGGTACATCGTCAACAAGACTCCGCTCGGCCGGGCGCAGCGCGCCACGGAACAGGACCGCAAGATGGCGGCCCTTCTGGGTGTGGATGTCGACAAGACGATCTCGATCACCTTCATCATGGGTGCCGCACTCGCGGCGGTCGCCGGTACGATGTATCTGATGTATTACGGTGTCGCATCCTTCAACGATGGCTTCATTCCGGGCGTCAAGGCGTTTACCGCAGCGGTTCTCGGCGGTATCGGTTCGCTTCCGGGCGCCGTTCTCGGCGGTCTCCTGATCGGCCTCATCGAATCTCTCTGGTCCGCCTATTTCTCCATTGCCTACAAGGACGTCGCGGCATTCGGCATCCTGGCTTTCGTGCTGATCTTCAAGCCGACCGGTATTCTCGGTCGTCCGGAAGTCGAGAAGGTGTGATCCCATGACCAATATCGCTTCCGAAAACGACACTTCCAGCCCGAGCCTGATGGCAACGGCGGTGAAGGAAGGCATCTTTGCGGGCATCGTCTCGCTCGGCATGTTCATTCTTTACGTCGGTATCGTCACCTATCAGGACATCAACAACCAGCTTATCTGGGGCACCCGCTGGGGGCTTCTGTCGATCTTCGTCGGCGTCGCCGCCATCGGCCGTTTCCTGATGGTCGGCTTCATCCGGCCGTCGATGGATCGCCGCAAGCTTGCCAAGGCCAAAAGCGGAATTCTGGAAATCTCCGAGGAAAAAGGCTTTTTCCACAAGCACTTCCTGAAGCTCGCGCTTGTCCTGCTGCTGCTTTATCCCGTCGTCGCCGTGCAGCTGTTCGGTTTTCAGGGCTCGCTGAAATTCGTCGACAATTTCGGCATCCAGATCCTGATCTATGTGATGCTGGCGTGGGGCCTCAACATCGTCGTTGGCCTCGCGGGCCTGCTCGATCTCGGTTATGTGGCCTTCTATGCGGTGGGCGCCTATTCCTACGCGCTGCTGTCAAGCCATCTCGGCCTGTCCTTCTGGGTGCTTCTGCCGGTGGCCGGCATTCTCGCAGGCTTCTGGGGCATCATCCTCGGCTTCCCGGTGCTCAGACTTCGTGGCGACTATCTTGCCATCGTCACGCTCGCCTTCGGTGAAATCATTCGTCTCGTGCTGTTGAACTGGACGGATGTGACCAAGGGCACCTTCGGCATTTCCGGCATCGCCAAGGCGTCTATCTTCGGCATCTGGTCCTTCGATGTCGGCGCGCCGAACAATTTTGCCAAGGCCTTCGGCCTGACGATGTCGTCGGCCTATTACAAGATCTTCCTGTTCTACGTGATCCTGCTTCTGTGCATGCTGACGGCTTACGTCACCATCAAGCTGCGCCGCATGCCGATCGGCCGGGCGTGGGAAGCTCTGCGTGAAGACGAAATCGCCTGCCGCTCGCTCGGCATCGATACCGTTATCACCAAGCTTACCGCTTTTGCGACAGGCGCGATGTTTGGCGGTTTCGCCGGCTCGTTCTTCGCCGCCCGTCAGGGTTTCGTATCGCCGGAAAGCTTCGTCTTCCTGGAATCGGCCGTCATCCTTGCCATTGTCGTTCTCGGCGGCATGGGTTCGCTCACGGGCATCGCCATTGCCGCGCTCGTCATGGTCGGCGGCACGGAGCTGCTGCGCGAAATGGAATTCCTGAAGCATGTCTTCGGGCCTGATTTCACGCCGGAACTCTACCGCATGCTACTGTTCGGTCTCGCCATGGTCATCGTCATGCTGTTCAAGCCGCGCGGCTTTGTCGGCTCACGAGAACCGACGGCCTTCCTCAGGGAACGCAAGGCCGTCTCGGGCAGCTTTACCAAGGAAGGTCACGGTTGATGGCTTCCGGAACGACAAACATGACACCCAATCTAACTGGCGATACGATCCTTAAGGTCGAACATCTCTCGATGCGGTTTGGCGGCCTGATGGCCATCAATGACTTCTCCTTTGAGGCGAAGCGCGGCGAGATCACGGCGCTGATCGGTCCGAACGGTGCTGGAAAGACCACGGTTTTCAACTGCATCACCGGCTTCTACAAGCCGACGATGGGCATGATCACCATGCGTCAGCAAAACGGCGAGGCGCATCTTCTGGAGCGCCTTCCGGATTTCGAGATCACCAAGAAGGCGAAGGTGGCGCGTACCTTCCAGAACATCCGCCTGTTTTCGGGTCTGACGGTTCTGGAAAACCTGCTGGTGGCGCAGCACAATGCGCTTATGAAGGCATCGGGCTACACCATTCTCGGTCTTCTCGGCCTGCCCGCCTACAAGAGGGCGGTCAACAGTTCGATCGATAAGGCCAAATACTGGCTGGACAAGGCCGATCTGACCGACCGCGCCGACGACCCGGCCGGCGATTTGCCCTATGGCGCGCAGCGCCGTCTGGAAATCGCCCGCGCCATGTGCACGGGGCCGGAACTTCTGTGCCTCGATGAACCGGCGGCCGGTCTCAACCCGAAGGAATCGCTGGCGCTCAATGCGCTGCTGCGCGGTATCCGCGACGAAGGCACGTCGCTGCTTCTGATCGAGCACGACATGTCGGTGGTGATGCAGATTTCCGATCACGTCGTGGTTCTCGAATACGGCCAAAAGATTTCCGACGGTTCGCCGGACCATGTGAAGAACGACCCGAAGGTCATCGCCGCCTATCTGGGTGTCGAGGATGATGAAGTGGAAGACGTGATTGCGGAAGAACTCGACGGAGGAGTGGCCTGATGTCCGGTGAACCGCTTCTCAAAGTACAAGGTGTCGAAACCTACTACGGTAACATCCGGGCCTTGGCCGGTGTCGATGTCGAGGTCAACAAGGGCGAGATCGTCAGCCTTATCGGCGCCAACGGCGCCGGCAAATCGACACTGATGATGACCATCTGCGGCAGCCCGCAGGCGCGCACTGGCCAGGTGACGTTCGACGGCGAAGACATTACCCGCCTGCCGACGCACCTCATCGCCCGCAAGCGCATTGCCCAGTCACCCGAGGGCCGCCGGATTTTCCCGCGCATGACGGTGCTGGAAAACCTGCAGATGGGCGCTAATCTCGACAACCTCAAATATTTCAAGGAGGACGTCGAGAAGATTTTCGTCATGTTTCCGCGGCTGAAAGAACGTCAGAGCCAGCGTGGCGGTACGCTTTCCGGCGGCGAGCAGCAGATGCTCTCCATCGGCCGCGCGTTGATGGCACGGCCCAAACTGCTGCTTCTCGACGAGCCGTCGCTGGGCCTTGCCCCGCTGATCGTCAAGGGCATCTTCGAGGCCATCAAGAAGCTCAACCAGGAAGAGGGCCTGACCGTCTTCCTCGTTGAACAGAACGCCTTTGCGGCACTGAAGCTTTCCGACCGCGCCTATGTGATGGTCAACGGCAAGGTGACGATGAGCGGTTCGGGCAGGGAATTGCTGGCTGATCCGCAGGTACGCGCGGCCTATCTCGAAGGCGGCCGGCACTGAAAGATTTTACTTGCGCCGGAAATTTTGCGGCGCAAGATAACGAACCGCCGCCGGCCGTTTTCGAAGGGGAAATGGCCGGTGGCAAACAATAAAATGCCTGCCGGAAAAACGGCGGGACGACAAACAAGGCAGGGCCGGACATTTGCATCCCGGCGCTGATGGGGAAAGAAGATGCAGGGCCTTTTATTCGAGACCGATAGCGGCGTGCGTTATATTCTGCGCGCACTGGTTGTTCTTCTTGGTTTCTGGACGGCGTGGCGCACGGGCAGATCCGTCGCCGATGGCTGGGGCGATTTCCCGCGTGTGGTGATCTATACGCTGGCTTTGGGGCTCGTGATGCGGTTTCTGCATTTCGCGCTTTTCAACGGGCCGTTCATCAACGGCTTCTACTACGTGTTTGACGTCGTTCTTCTTCTGGCTTTTTCCAGCATCGGTTTCCGCATGCGCAGGACGAGCCAGATGGTCAATAACTACTATTGGCTCTACGATCGGACGTCGGCATTTTCATATAAAAAGAAAGATTGACAGCCGGATTCCTCCGGCTGCACGATACTCGCGTGAGTGGAACGTTTCCTGTTCGGTTAAGGTGGGTACTGAACAGGTCCTGGTAGTCAACCCATCCAAAGGAACTGGGAGTATAGTAATGAAGAAGTCTCTTCTTTCCGCCGTTGCGCTGACCGCCATGGTCGCCTTCAGCGGTTCGGCCTGGGCCGATATCGTGATCGCTGTCGGCGGCCCGCTGACAGGCCCGAACGCCGCATTTGGCGCTCAGCTTCAGAAGGGTGCTGAACAGGCTGCGAAGGATATCAATGCTGCAGGCGGCATCAACGGCGAGCAGATCAAGATCGTTCTCGGCGATGACGTTTCCGACCCGAAGCAGGGTATCTCGGTTGCCAACAAATTCGTTGCTGATGGCGTGAAGTTCGTCGTCGGTCACTTCAACTCCGGCGTTTCCATTCCGGCTTCCGAAGTTTATGCCGAAAACGGCATTCTCGAAGTAACGCCTGCTGCGACCAACCCTGTTTTCACCGAGCGTGGCCTGTGGAACACCTTCCGTACCTGCGGTCGTGACGACCAGCAGGGTGGCATTGCCGGCAAATATCTGGCCGACCACTACAAGGACGCCAAGATCGCCATCATTCACGACAAGACCCCCTATGGTCAGGGCCTTGCCGACGAAACCAAGAAGGCAGCCAATGCGGCCGGCCTGACGGAAGCCATGTATGAAGGCGTCAATGTCGGCGACAAGGACTTCTCCGCACTGATCTCCAAGATGAAGGAAGCCGGCGTTTCCGTTATCTACTGGGGTGGCCTGCACACCGAAGCCGGTCTGATCATCCGCCAGTCGGCTGACCAGGGTCTGAAGGCGAAGCTCATTTCGGGCGACGGTATCGTCTCGAACGAACTTGCCTCCATCGCCGGCGACGCCGTCGAAGGTACGCTTAACACCTTCGGTCCCGATCCGACGCTGCGTCCTGAAAACAAGGAACTGGTAGAGAAGTTCAAGGCCGCCGGC
Organism: Agrobacterium sp. A3-95; assembly: GCF_053521785.1. Lineage (NCBI taxonomy): Bacteria > Pseudomonadati > Pseudomonadota > Alphaproteobacteria > Hyphomicrobiales > Rhizobiaceae > Agrobacterium > Agrobacterium sp. A3-95. The sequence goes on from NZ_JBNWDR010000003.1 coordinate 155,618, forward strand.
TTCAACCCGGAAGCCTACACGCTCTACTCCTACGCCGCCCTGCAGGCGATTGCCGGTGCTGCCAAGGCTGCCGGTTCCGTTGAGCCGGAAAAGGTTGCCGAAGCTCTGAAGAAGGGCACCTTCCCGACCGCACTCGGCGATATCTCCTTCGACGAGAAGGGCGACCCGAAGCTTCCCGGTTACGTCATGTACGAGTGGAAGAAGGGCCCGGACGGCAAGTTCACCTACATCCAGCAGGGGACGTAAGTCTTACTGGACTGCAATATGGAGGCCCGGTCGCAAGACCGGGCTTTCTGCTTTCTGGTGAGGGGCATTTCCGGCGCCAGCACCCAGCCAGCCCAAGTCCTTGGGCTAAAACACTTTCCGAGCCGCACGTCAGACGGATTCCGTCTCAAAGACGGGATGACGGTGATGGGAAAGGCTCGAAACACTTGGCTCCGATCGCGCCTTCAGCCAGCTTCAGCCGCCAGCCTCTCCAGCACAATATCGGCACGTTCCGTGACGGGGGCTTTCGGCAGTACAATCGTCTCATAATCCAGACGGGCATAGTCGTGCAGCAGGCGTTGATATTCCTCCACTGCCACCTCGAAACCATGCTTGCGCTCGCTGTCGCCCCGGTAGATCTCCGGCCAGGGCGGGGTGAGGAAGACCAGCGGGTTGTAGCGGTGCGTGCGCCGCAGCGTTTCGATGAATCCATCGCCGCTAATATGATGAAGTGCTGAGGCGGCGTCGATCAGGCCGCGGTCGAAGAAGACGAGGCCTTCCGCTGGCGCCTTTTGCCGGTCCTCCAGCGCCATGGCGATCGCCCGGCGGGCAAAGGCTTCCAGGTCGATCCAGGGGAGGGCGGTGCCGTTATTTCTCGTTTCCTCAATCACGATGCGCCGCCCCGGTTCCTCGACGGTCGCGAAACCACGGTGAGCAAGCTCGGCAAGCAGGGTTGATTTGCCGCCGCCGGAGCAGCCGGAAAGAATAATGAAATGGTGCATGGGAACCTCCCTGCGCGGGGTTTGGGTTGGATGGAAGGTGATGTTTTTTGGAGGGACTTGGATTGCGGCGTTGCCGCTTGTTTCTTTTCCTCGAGGGGAGAAGAAATACGCTGCACTCGCTCGGCGAATAAGTCGATGCTCTATGCTTAAGCGGAAAATATATGTTTTTCCAACCGTGTCACATCAGATGCAGCTGTCACCCCTGATGCAAAATATGCGCGGCCTTGACGGCGGCGGAGGCGCGGTTTTCGACACCGAGTTTGACGTAAATCTGTTCCAGATGTTTGTTTACGGTTCTGGCGGAAAGGCCGAGAATATCGCCGATATCGCGGTTGGATTTGCCTTTGGCAATCCACAGCAGAACTTCCGATTCGCGCGTTGTCAGGGCAAAGTGGTCCTTCAGCAGGTGGTCGTCGGATTTCTCGTTGGCGGCTGTCAGACGGAAGAGATATTCGTCCGGTCCCATTGCGCCGAGGAAGGAGAGCTGCAAAGCGGGCCGCCCGGCCTCGGTGATCGTCAGCGGTGCATCGCGGGCGGAATCCACCGTTGTCCTGTCGGCCAGCCAGCCGGAAATATGGGCAACGACGATCTCCAGCCCATCATCACGGCCGGTGGCGGCGTTGACCAGCCGGGTTGCCTGTGGTGTGGACCAGTGGATCGCGCCGTTGGCGCGCACGGCAAGCAGGTGGCGTCCGGCGGCATCAAGCGCCACGCGGGCGCTCTGCGCCGAGCGGGCATTGGAGAGATGCACACGGATACGGGCGCGCAGCTCATCGATGTTGATCGGCTTGGTCAGATAGTCGACACCGCCGGATTCGAGCGCCCGCACCACATGTTCGGTTTCCGTCAGCCCGGTCATGAAGATGACAGGCACCTGGGCCACGGCGGCGTTGGCCTTCAGGCGGCGGCAGGTTTCGAAACCGTCCATGGCCGGCATGACGGCATCGAGCAGGATGATATCGGGCGTGATGCGTTCGGCAATGTTGAGCGCGGCCTGACCGGATGTGGCGATCAGCGCCGAAAAGCCTGACTGTTCCAGCGCATCGGTGAGGAACCCGAGCGCTTCGGGACTGTCATCCACCAGCAATACAATGTCTCTCGGCAGTGCTGCGCCTTGCCCGCTCATGCCTTGCCGTCTCCCCTGTCGCTCTCTTCAAACCGCTTTAGAAAATGGGCGTAACCGGCCAGATCGAAGGCCTGCACATAGGTGCCAAGCTCTTGCGTGAAGGGCAGGTTGTTCGTGTTGCGGGCGAGATCTGCGAGTTTTGCCTCTATGCCGCGTATGTAGCCTATTTCGCCGAGCCTCTGCAAATCCTTGATATGAATCGCGCCGGGATGAACGATCTGCGCCGGCGGCTGGGGGATGGGTGCCGGGGGAAGGTCGGTATCGTAAATCCATTTCAGGCCGAGATGCACCGCAAGCCTGTCGCACAGGTGGCGGATGTCGACCGGCTTGGCGATGGCGTCGTTGTGATTGTCTTCTCCGGCACCCGCTACGGTGCCGTCACCGATATTGGCCGAGAGCATGATGAGCGGAGCCGTCTGCCCTGCTTCACGCAACTTTGTCACAAGCTGCCAGCCGGACATTCCGGGCATGGAGATATCGATGAGGAAGAGGTCGGGCTGCACGCCTTCGATGAGTGTCAGGCATTCCGGTCCGCTCTGGGCGGTCAGCACCACGAAATCGAGCGGCGAAAGCACCTGCCGCATCAGCTCGCGGTGATCCTCGTTATCATCAACCACCACGATGGTGCGGCGTGGGCCGGAATAGGAGCGAATGGTTTTTTCCGGCGCAGGTGCGGTACTTGGCCGGTGCACGGCCGACAGCATGAGACGAACGCGGAAGGTGGAGCCGTTGTCCTTTTCGCTGGAGACGGAAATCTCGCCGCCCAGCGTGTTGGTCAGAAGCCTCGTGATGGTGAGGCCGAGGCCAAGGCCCGGCATGGGGCGCACGCTTTCGGCCTCGCCGCGCTGGAAAGGCTCGTAGATGCGGGCAAGATCTTTTTCGGCAATGCCGCGCCCGGTATCCGACACCGTGAAGCTTGCCACCTGGCTGCGATAGGCGACATCGAAGGTGACGCTGCCCTCGTCGGTGAACTTGATGGCGTTGGAGAGCAGGTTGACGAGGATCTGGCGCAGACGCTTTTCATCCGTGCGGACATATTGCGGCAGGGAATGGGCGCGTTCATGCCGGAATTCCAGACCCTTGGCCTGCGCCTGCGGGCGGAACATATCGACGATCTGGTCGAGGAAATCCTGAATATTGATCTCGTTGGAATAGACCTGCAGGCGGCCAGCCTCGATCTTGGAAATATCCAGAAGCCCGTCGATCAGGCCGGAGAGATGGTCGGCGGAACGGCGAATGACCTTGATGGCCGATTGCCGTGGCGCGGGAATGGTCTCATCGCGTTCGAGGATCTGGGCGTAGCCCAAAACAGCGTTGAGCGGCGTGCGCAATTCGTGGCTGAGGCCGACCACGTAGCGGCTCTTGGCGCGGTTGGCGGCCTCAGCCGTTTCCTTGGCGTCCTGAAGGGCGGCGTCGGTCTTCTTGTGGGCGGCGATTTCCTTCAACAGCAGCGTGTTCTGGCGTGAGGATTCCTCTTCCGCGACCACCCGGCTGTCATGGGCAAGAACCAGAAACCAGCAGACGATGCCGGCAATGACGGCAAAGACGAAAAACACGATGAGGATGGTGCGGTTGACCACGTCAGCCGTTGCCGGCGAGGCGGTGCCGACCTGATGGGCGATGAGCGCCAATATGCCGCCAATGGCGGTGACGGCGATGGCCGCCGCCATGCCATAACGTCCGAGCCGTGTGGCGAGTTTTGCCACCAATTGGTGGGGCAGGAAAGATTTTGCGACCGTCGCGACCTGATAGTTGAGCTTGGCCTTCGGCTTGCACATGTCATGGCAGCGGCTGTCCAGCGAGCAGCAGAGCGAACAGATCGGCGCCGCATAGGCTGGACACCATGCCATGTCTTCCGGCTCGAACGGGTGTTCGCAGATGGAGCAGGTGATGGCGCTCAGCTCGCGCCATTTCTGGCGCGGCTTGCGGGCCAGATAGAATTTGCCCTTCGTGCCCCAGGCGATCAGCGGCGAGGCGATGAAGGCGACGATGAGGGTGAGATAGGGCGCAAGCGAGGCAGCGAGTGCGCCGAAGGTGCCGAAATGCGCCATCAGCGCAATGGTGGCCGAAAGCACCATGGAGCCGACGCCGACGGGATTGATATCGTAGAGATGGGCGCGCTTGAACTCGATGCCCGGTGGGGCAAGACCGAGCGGCTTGTTGATGAACAGATCGGCCGAGATGGTGCAGAGCCAGGCCATGGCGACGATGGAAAAAATGCCGAGCGTTTCTTCCAGCAGGCGATAGATGCCGAGTTCCATCAACAGCAGCGCGATCACCACGTTGAAGACCAGCCAGACCACGCGGCCGGGATGGCTGTGGGTGAGGCGGGAGAAGAAGTTGGACCAGGCGAGCGAGCCCGCATAGGCGTTCATGACGTTGATCTTCAGCTGCGAGACCACCACGAAGGCGACCATCAGCAGCATGGCCGCCGTATGGTTGGGGATCATGTAGCCGAAGGCGGTCAGGTACATCTGGGCCGGATCGGCGGCGCGGTCCACCGAGACGCCGGAACTGAAGGTCAAGACCACGAGGAAGGAACCGGCCAGCAGCTTCGGCACGCCCACGACGACCCAGCCAGCACCGGCCAGAAAGACCGCGATGCGATGGCGCAGGCGGCTCTGTCCCTCGGCGGGCAGGAAGCGCAGGAAATCCACCTGTTCGCCGATCTGCGACATCAGCGCGAGGATGACGGCAGACGCCGCGCCGAATTCCACCAGATTGAAATGGGCCACGGTGCCCGGCGGACCGGAGGCGTGATGAATGCCGGAAAAAGCCCGCCACAGATCGTATTTTTCCCAGTCCATCAAAGCGATGAAGATGAAGGGCAATACGTTCAGCACGATCCAGAAGGGCTGGGTGATGATCTGGAAACGGCTGATGAGGCGCACGCCGTGGGTGACGAGCGGAATGACCATGACGGCGGAGATGATGTAGCCGATCCACAGGGGAATGCCGAGCGCCAGCTCCAGCGCGCCGGACATGATCGACGCCTCGATGGCGAAGAGCATGAAGGTGAAGGCGGCGTAGATCAGCGAGGTGATGGTGGAGCCGATGTAACCGAAGCTCGCGCCGCGTGTCAGGAGATCGATATCGACGCCGTGGCGGATGGCGTAACGGCTGATCGGCAGGCCGACGGCAAGCATGGCAATGGCCGCGACGATGATGGCGTAAAAGGCGTTGGTGGTGCCGTATGACAGCGTGATCGCGCCGCCGATCGCTTCCAGCGCCAGAAAGGAAATAGCGCCGATGGCGGTGTGGGAGATGCGGTTGGACGAAAATTGCCGGGCGCTTTTGGCGGTGAAGCGCAGCGCATAATCTTCCAGCGTCTGGTTGGCGACCCAGCGGTTATATTCGCGCCTGACGGGGATGATGCGTTGCCGTGCGGCCATGCCTAGGATCCAGCCCCTTCCCGCAAAAGGTGTTTTGCCATTCTCACAGCCGCACCGACATGCCGCCATCCACCGTCAGCACATGGCCGTTGACGAAGGAGGAGGCGTCGCTGGCCAGAAACAGGGCGGCACCGGCGATTTCATCCGGCCTGCCCCAGCGTTCCAGCGGCACGCGCAGTTTGGCAAAGGCGACCATGTCAGGGTTTTCGGCAAGGGCCGCATTGGTTTCCGTGGCGAACATGCCGGGTGCAATGGCGTTGCTGGTGATGCCGCGCGCGCCATATTCGACAGCGATTGCGCGCATCAGCCCGGTCAGCCCCTGCTTGGCAACGGGATAGATCGCATCGCCCGGCCTGACGATGTGGCCGAGAATGGAGGTGATGGTGATGATGCGGCCGTAACCGTTGGAATTCATGGCTTGCGCGGCATCTCGCGACAGCGAGACAGAGGAGGTGAGGTCGGTGCGGATAAGCTCCAGCACGTCCTCGTCGCTGAATTCGGAAAGCGGGCGGCGGTCGCGTGCGCCGACATTGTTGACGAGGATATCGAGATGGCCGAATTCGTCCATGATGCGGTGGACGAGGGCAGTTCCGGCGGCGGTATCGGCAATGTCGAAAGCGGCATAATCGGCTTTTCCGCCGGCTTGCCGAAGTGTGCCTGCTGCCTGTTTCAGCGCCTCGGCGTTACGGCCGGTCAGCCACACATGGGCGCCAGCCTCGGCAAAGGCCCTGGCGATTTCGAAACCGAGGCCGCGGCCGCTGCCCGTGATGATGGCGATGCGGTTTTCGAGAGAGAATTTTTTGAGAATGCCCATCGCTCACCTTCTTGCTTTAGAGCATCGGACCGAAAACCGTGTCGCGGTTTCGGAAAAGCCGATGCGGTTGGTCAAAGCCACGCAACGTCTTCGAGTTTGCGCATAGGCAAGAATATTCCACGCAGGGCAGAGGGCGAAAGGTCGCCTGTCCGGTCCGGCCGTTCGGTGGACATAAAAATGGCGTCGCCCGGTTGCGGGCGACGCCATGTCTTGGGTTATCAGGCAGCAGCCGACTTTGCGAGCGGCACTTCTGCAATCGTCTTCAGAACGACGGAAGCGATCTGGTAAGGGCAGCCCTGCGAGTTCGGACGACGGTCTTCGAGGTAACCACGGTAACCGTTGTTGACGAAGGAGTGCGGAACGCGGATCGAGGCGCCACGGTCGGCAACGCCGTAGGAGAACTTGTTCCACGGAGCGGTTTCGTGCTTGCCGGTCAGGCGCAGGTGGTTGTCCGGACCGTAAACGTCGATGTGCTCCTGCCAGTTCTTGGCGAAAGCGGCCATGAGGGCTTCGAAATACTCCTTGCCGCCAACTTCACGCATGAACTTGGTGGAGAAGTTGCAATGCATGCCCGAACCGTTCCAGTCGGTATCGCCGAGCGGCTTGCAATGGAATTCGACGTCGATGCCGTACTGTTCGCAAAGACGCAGCAGCAGGTAACGGGCGATCCAGATCTGGTCGGCGGCGCGCTTGGAGCCCTTGCCGAATACCTGGAATTCCCACTGACCCTTGGCCACTTCGGCATTGATGCCTTCGTGGTTGATGCCGGCTTCGAGGCAGAGGTCGAGATGTTCTTCAACGATTTCGCGGGCAACCGAGCCGACGTTCTTGAAGCCGACGCCGGTGTAATACGGACCCTGCGGAGCCGGGTAACCCTGCTCGGGGAAGCCGAGCGGGCGGCCGTCCTGGTAGAAGAAATATTCCTGTTCGAAGCCGAACCATGCGTCCTCGTCGTCGAGGATGGTCGCGCGGCTGTTCGATGCATGCGGGGTGACGCCGTCAGGCATCATGACTTCGCACATGACCAGTACGCCGTTGGTGCGGGCCGGATCGGGATAGATCGCGACGGGCTTCAGCACGCAATCCGAAGAGTGGCCTTCGGCCTGCTGCGTGGACGAGCCATCAAAACCCCAAAGCGGCAGCTGCTCGAGCGTCGGGAATTCATCGAATTCCTTGACCTGTGTCTTGCCGCGCAGGTTGGGGACCGGCTTATAACCGTCAAGCCAGATGTACTCGAGTTTGAACTTAGTCATTACGAACCTCTCATAGGTAACAATGCGAAGCCTTGAGGCTTGCCGTGGCTTTCGCCACCGGAAGCACATTCGCGTTCAAGGGCTGGCCATATAGATGCATGCCGCGTGCCAGATTGGCGATGTTTTGCGAATTCTTCGAAAAATCTTTCAGGCATGCTCAGGGCCGAGGGGGCTGCTATGGCCATTAACCGCTCATGCTGCACTGCGGCAAATAAATCGAACCCTAATGTTTCGTCAGTGATTCCTAACAGATAGCGGGTGGCATGGCTCAAAATGCCCTGTTGCGGTGCAATGTTTTCGATTGCGAACGACGGATCGGCATTTGCCCCAAAAACCGGCGCTTCCGGAATGGTTTTTCTTGCTGAATGACCATTTAATGCCTATATTTTTCGCAACGTGATTTTTTTTTAATCAGATGGAGCTAAACCAGAGCTAACGGGTTTGCTTCACAACCAAAGTGCTTCGATGCAAACAAAGTGAGATGTTCGATATGGCAACTGGCTTTCATCGTGAAACGGCAACGATCTTTCAATTTCCGGTCGGCGGACGCGCGGGGCTCTCAAAGTTCCGTAACATCGGGCTGAGCGATCTGGAGCGCGAGGCACGTCAGCCGCATGTCGATTTCGGCTCCTGGTATCATGACGATGCGATCCGCGACGAAGAGCGGGACGACAAGCCGCACGCCTGATGTGAAGCGTCGCTGATCGTTTCTTCTCCCCCTCCGGGGAGAAGGTGGCGCGAAGCGCCGGATGAAGGGGCAACTTCTCAGTCTGTCTCAGACCTCGCACCCTCGACCCGCTGCCGCGCTCGTCTTGCCTGCCGGAGAAGAAGCAAGTTGAAACGCCAGGTTTCACATCGGTTGCCCCGGCCGGGATTTCCCTCTCACCAGCACCCCCTGCAGCTTTCGCCACCCCGCCTACGTCAATTGACGTATACGGTTTCTCGCCCGCGAGATCGATAGTCCTTTCCAGCAGCGGTCAACGATGCCGCTGAAGCCCCATGAGGGCTAAACAAGGAGAGGGGTTCTTCCGATGACATTCCGCAAGACGCTTAGCGCCGCGCTGCTCGGCGCAATCATGTCCACCACCGCCTTCCATGGCGCATTTGCCGCCGACGATACGATCAAGGTAGGCGTGCTGCATTCTCTTTCCGGCACCATGGCGATTTCAGAGACGACGCTGAAGGACGCCATGCTGATGCTCATCGACGAGCAGAACAAGAAGGGCGGCGTTCTCGGCAAGAAGCTCGAAGCCGTCGTGGTCGACCCGGCCTCCGACTGGCCGCTGTTTGCCGAAAAGGCCCGCCAGCTGATTTCGCAGGACAAGGTCGCCGCCGTTTTCGGTTGCTGGACATCTTCGTCGCGCAAATCCGTGCTGCCGGTTTTCGAAGAGCTGAATTCCCTGCTGTTCTACCCGGTGCAGTATGAGGGTGAAGAATCCTCCCGCAACATCGTCTACACGGGTGCAGCGCCTAACCAGCAGGCCATTCCGGCCGTCGATTATCTCGCCAAGACCGAAGGCGTCGAGCGCTGGGTTCTGGCAGGTACCGACTATGTCTACCCGCAGACCACAAACAAGATCCTGAAGGCCTACCTGATGTCGAAGGGCGTCAAGGAAGAGGACATCATGATCAACTACACGCCGTTCGGCCAGTCCGACTGGCAGACGATCGTGTCCGACATCAAGAAGTTCGGCTCAGCCGGCAAGAAGACCGCCGTTGTCTCCACCATCAATGGTGACGCCAACGTACCCTTCTACAAGGAACTGGCGAACCAGGGCATCAAGGCCGAGGACATTCCGGTCGTCGCCTTCTCGGTCGGTGAAGAAGAGCTTGCCGGTCTCGATACCGCGCCGCTGGTCGGCCACCTTGCCGCCTGGAACTACTTCCAGTCTGTCGATACCGAGGTCAACGCCGAATTCATCAAGACCTGGCATGCGTTTACCAAGAACGACAAGCGCGTGACGAACGACCCGATGGAAGCCGCCTATATCGGTTTCAACGCCTGGGTTAAGGCCGTCGAAACCGCAGGCACGACCGATACGGACGCGGTTCTTGACAGCATCATCGGCGTTTCCGTGCCGAACCTTTCTGGCGGTTACTCCACCGTCATGCCGAACCACCACATCACCAAGCCGGTGCTGATCGGTGAAATCCAGGCCGATGGTCAGTTCGAAATCGTGCAGCAGACGCCACAGGTCGTGGGTGACGAATGGTCGGATTATCTGCCTGACTCGAAGGATCTGATTTCGGATTGGCGCAAGCCGATGTCCTGCGGCAACTTCAACGTGGCCACGGGCAAGTGCGGCGGCAAGGGTAGCTGATAGGGACTAGTGGTTTCCGCCCCCTCGTTGGGGGCGGTTTTATCATTCGAAACTGAACAAGCATGCCCCCCTCTGCCCTGCCGGGCATCTCCCCCACAGGTGGGGAGATCGACTCGCGGCAAGGCTCCGCCCTTTCTCATCTGTAGAGACAGAGCGACGCAGGCGCGTCTTGCCGATCTCCCTCCTTGTGGGGGAGATGCCCGGCAGGGAAGAGGGGGGTAAGCCACTTACTCATCGCCAGATAAAATACACCGCCGCTCCAAGGAACCCGACATGACGATCCGATCTTTTCTCGGAGCCATCTTCCTCTTGCTCACCCTGGGGATCGCCGCCCAGTCCCTCGCGCAGAGCGATCCGAAGTCGCTGATAGACCAGCTCGGCACGGCTGACTTCAAGCAGGCCGAAACATTGATCGGCCAGATTGCTGCCACCGGCGACGCGCGGGTGGTGCCGGCGCTTGAGGCTTTTGCATCAGGCGATCTTTACGTGCGCAAGGCCGACAATCTGGTGTTCATGACCAAGCCGTCGGGTTCCAATTTCACACTAATCGATCCGCTGACTGGCGAAAGCGCTGGCGAAGCGCCGAAGGCGGCGGTTACCAAGATCAGGGTCAACAACAATCTGCGTCGCGTCATCCGCGCCGCGATGGGCGGCCTGACGTTGCTCAGTCCGGAACGCTCGGTGCGGCTTTCCGCCGCCGATGCGGTTCTGAAAGCCCCCAGTGCCGAAAATCTGGAATTGCTGGAAGCGGCCATATCCAAGGAAACCGACAAAGAGGTGCGGACGCGGATGGAGGAGGCGCGGGCTGTCTCGCTGCTCTCTTCCGACCGCCCCCTCGAGGTGAAGAAAGAAGCGATCGCCACCATCAAGGCGCTTGGCGGGCGCGATGCGATCAGCATTCTGATGGCGGCGACGCCCACGGTTGATCCGAGCCTGAAGCCGGATGTGGACGAGGCGATTTCGAGCATCGAGAGTTCCCTTGCCTTCTGGGATTACGCACAGAATGTCTGGTACGGCCTGTCGCTCGGCTCGGTGCTGCTGCTCGCCGCCATCGGTCTTGCCATCACCTTCGGCGTCATGGGCATCATCAATATGGCGCATGGCGAGATGGTGATGATCGGCGCTTACTCCACCTTCATGGTGCAGGAGTTGATCCGCAGCCATTTCCCCGGCCTGTTCGACTGGTCACTGGCGATTGCCCTGCCGGCCGCCTTTCTGGTCACAGCCTGCGTCGGCCTCATCATGGAGCGCGGCGTCATCCGCTATCTCTACGGGCGACCGCTGGAAACGCTGCTCGCCACCTGGGGTATCTCGCTGATCCTGCAACAGGGCGTGCGTTCCATCTTCGGCCCGACCAACCGTGAGGTCGGCAGCCCGAGCTGGATGTCCGGCTCCTTCAGCGTCGGTTACCTCAATTTCACCTGGAACCGCGTGTGGATCGTCTGCTTCTCGCTTTCCGTCTTCTTCGCGCTGCTGGTGCTTTTGAAGCGCTCCGCCTTCGGCTTGCAGATGCGCGCTGTGACCCAGAACCGCCGCATGGCCTCTTCCATGGGCATCCGCACGCCCTGGGTGGATGCCTTCACCTTCGCGCTTGGTTCCGGCGTTGCCGGCCTTGCCGGGGTAGCGCTGTCGCAGATCGACAATGTCTCGCCCAATCTCGGCCAGAGCTACATCATCGACAGTTTCATGGTGGTGGTGTTCGGCGGGGTCGGCAATCTCTGGGGAACGCTCGTGGGTGCGCTGTCGCTCGGCGTGCTCAACAAGTTCCTTGAGCCGACGGTGGGCGCCGTGCTCGGCAAGATCCTCGTTCTCGTTCTCATCATCCTGTTCATCCAGAAGCGGCCGCGTGGTCTCTTTGCACTCAAGGGAAGGGCGATCGAAGCATGATTACCGGCTTCCTCCTGCGCGCGCTCGATCGCCGCATTTCCATCGCCATCGGCATCATCCTGGCCATCGCCGTGCTGGTGCCCGCCTCCAACCTGCTGTTGCCGGCTGACAGCGCGTTCCGCATCCCGACCTACATCATGTCGATGCTCGGCAAATATCTGGCCTATGCGCTGCTGGCGCTGGCGCTTGATCTGGTCTGGGGATATTGCGGCATTCTCTCGCTCGGCCACGCCGCCTTCTTCGCTCTTGGCGGTTACGCCATGGGCATGTATCTGATGCGGCAGATCGGCACGCGCGGTGTTTACGGCCATCCCGTGCTGCCTGACTTCATGGTGTTCCTCAACTGGAAGGAACTGCCGTGGTTCTGGCACGGCTTCGACATGTTCTGGTTTGCAGCACTGATGGTGCTGGTGGTGCCCGGCCTGCTCGCCTTCGTGTTTGGCTGGTTCGCCTTCCGCTCGCGCGTCAACGGCGTTTACCTCTCCATCATCACGCAGGCCATGACCTACGCCCTGCTGCTTGCCTTCTTCCGCAACGACATGGGTTTCGGCGGCAATAATGGTCTCACCGATTTCAAGGATATTCTCGGCTTTTCCGTGCAGGCGGATGGCACCCGTGCCGTGCTGTTTGCGATGACGGCCGTGATGCTGGCGCTTTCACTGCTGATTGCATCCGGCATCGTCAATTCCAAATTCGGCAAGGTGCTGGTGGGCGTGCGCGATGCCGAAAGCCGGGTGCGCTTCCTCGGTTTCCGGGTGGAAAACATCAAGCTCTTTACCTTCGTCGTCTCGGCCATGATGGCGGGCATTGCCGGTGCGCTGTTCGTGCCGCAGGTGGGCATCATCAATCCTGGCGAATTCTCCCCCGCCAACTCCATCGAGGTGGTGGTTTGGACCGCAGTCGGCGGGCGCGGCACGCTGATCGGGCCGATCATCGGCGCGCTGCTGGTCAATGGCGGCAAGAGCTATTTCACTGGCGCTTTCCCCGAATTCTGGCTGTTTGCACTGGGTGGGCTGTTCATCGCGGTGACGCTGTTCTTCCCCAAGGGCATCGTCGGCACCGTGCAGCATTATCTGGTCGGCCGGCGCGAAAAGCGTGTTGCGCGGGCGGCAAGTGCGGCCGGACAACCGGGCAATGACAGTGCTGCAACAGCGGCGCAACAGGCGGCGGAGTGAGGCTGATATGAACACGGTTTCCGAAAACAGAACCAAAAGCCTGCTTTATCTCGACGGTGTTTCCGTTTCCTTCGACGGGTTCAGGGCGCTCAATTCCCTGTCCTTCGTGGTTGAGCCGGGCGAGCTGCGGGCCATCATCGGTCCGAATGGTGCCGGCAAGACCACGATGATGGATATCATCACCGGCAAGACCCGGCCGGATACCGGCACGGTGCTGTTCGAAGACAGCATCGACCTCACGAAAAAGGACGAGGCGGATATTGCCCAGCTGGGCATCGGGCGTAAATTCCAGAAGCCAACGGTGTTTGAAAGCCATACCGTCTGGGACAATCTGGAACTGGCGTTGAACCGCAAACGCGGCGTCTTCGCCACGCTGTTCTACAGGCTGACAGCGGAGGACAAGGCGCGTATCGAGGAAATCCTCGCCACCGTGCGTCTCAGCCACCGCCGCGGCGATCTCGCGGCCAACCTCTCGCACGGCCAGAAACAGTGGCTGGAAATCGGCATGCTGCTCGCGCAGGAGCCGAAGCTGCTTCTGGTGGACGAGCCGGTGGCCGGCATGACGGATGCGGAGACAGCCGAAACCGCCGTGCTTCTGAAGGAAATCGCCAAGACCCGCTCGGTCGTGGTGGTGGAGCACGACATGGGCTTCATCCGCGAGCTGGGCGTGAAGGTGACGTGTCTTGCCGAGGGCTCGGTGCTGGCTGAAGGGTCGATCGATTTTGTGTCCAGCGATCCGAAGGTGATCGAGAATTATCTGGGGCGGTGATGGAAGCGTCTGCGGCTTTACCCCCGTCTGCCCTGCCGGGCATCTCCCCCACCAGGGCGGAGATCGGCAAGCGGCTAACACCCTACCCCAAGACCAGTAGGCGATGGGACGAGCGGGAACGGCATCTGATCTCCCTCCTTGTGGGGGAGATGCCCGGCAGGGCAGAGGGGGGTAGCGCCGCCCACCAAAGCATCAATGGAGTTGCACCATGCTGAACGTCGAAAACATCAACCTCCACTATGGCGCAGCGCAAGCCCTGCGGGGCGTGTCGCTGAAAGCGGAGATGGGCAAGATCACCTGTGTTCTCGGCCGAAACGGCGTGGGCAAAAGCTCGTTGTTGCGCGCGGTCACCGGCCAGCATGCCATCAGTGGCGGGTCGATCAGCTTTGAAGGGGCGGCACTGGATGGGCTAGCACCTTACCACCGCGCCAAGCGCGGTGTCGGCTACGTGCCACAGGGGCGTGAAATCTTTCCGCTGCTCAGCGTGCAGGAAAACCTTGAAAGCGGTTATGCGCCGCTGCCGCGCAAGGAGCGTTTCATTCCCGACGATATTTTCAGCCTGTTTCCGGTGCTGCAATCCATGCTGGGCAGACGCGGCGGCGATCTGTCCGGTGGCCAGCAGCAGCAGCTCGCCATCGGCCGGGCGCTGGTGACGCGGCCGAAAATCCTCGTTCTCGATGAGCCGACCGAAGGCATTCAGCCGTCGATCATCAAGGATATCGGCCGCGCAATCAAATATCTCAGGGATTCCACCGGTATGGCGATCCTGCTGGTCGAGCAATATCTGGATTTCTGCCGTGAGCTTGCCGACTATGTCTACATCATGGACCGGGGCGAAATTGTGCATAACGGGCTTGCCGAAACGCTGGATACGCCCGAGGCGCGTCGCCATCTGACAGTATAAATCGAGACTAGAAGCCACGCACGCCGATCACGGCGTGCAAACGGCGGATTAATATTTTGAAAGTCTATGCGTGTCTGCATGGCTTTTATGCGCAATTTTAGCATTTCATTGAATAAACGCCTGTGATATTGGCAGCGGAAATGCTGCATGCGAGACACAGACGAAGTCTATTCGCACGCCGCGACAGTTGATCCCTTACATTCCACGCGCGTCCGACGTATCGTCGGGGAAACCGTGCCCAATAAAGGCGTGTCAATGCATCAAGACTTTGCCCTTGGCCGGGCTGCCCGGCTGTTCCGCTCCGCCCGTACCCTGTTTCTGGGTCTTGCGATCTGCGCGAGCGCGAGTGTCGCAGCGTCGGCCTCGACCTGCGGTCAGCTTGCTCAACCCGGCGTGGAACCGGGCAGGCATGATTTTTCCATTCTCTCCAGTGGTCAGAAACGCGAAGGCGTTTATTTCGTTCCATCGGCCTATGACGGAAAAAAACCGGTGCCTGTGGTGTTCGATTTCCACGGCTCCAACAGCAATCCGCACGGCCAGTTGAACCGCAGCGGCTGGGACAAGCTTGCCGAGCGCGACGGCCTGATGGTGGTGGCGCTGGCGGGCAGCCTCAATGGCGAATTGCCCGGCACCCATGCCTGGAATGTTCCTGGTGTTACCACCCGTCCCGGCGGGCTGGATGAGGTAAGCTTCATTCGCGATGCAATTGCCATGGTGAAAGGCAAGTTCTGCGTGGATGAGGAGCGCTTTTACGGTTCCGGTTATTCCGGCGGCGGGCGCATGCTGTCGCAATTCATCTGCAATGGTAGCGCGGATTTCACCGCTGCCGGCTTCGTTGCATCGTTGCGCGCGGGTTATCCGCTGGAGACCGAGGGCAAATGGGGACCGGATGCGGCAAGCTGCAAGCCGGCGCGGCCGATGTCGATCATCGCCTTTGCGGGTCTGAAGGATCCGGCCAATCCCTATCAGGGCGGTGGCAAGTCCTACTGGCAATATGGCGGCGAGACGGCGCTGAAACGCTGGGCGGAAATGGACGGCTGCAAGGGCGGCGCGAAAACCAGACCGGGCGAGAGTTTCACCGTCAATTCCTATGACGTCTGTAAGGGCGGGGCACGTATCCAGTCCTATGTCATTGACAATTGGGACCATGCCTGGCCGCGCGCCACCATGAAGGCGGAAGTGCTGGCAGCGTCGGCGGTCCTTACCCGCAAGCCGGGTGGCGAGCAGACGCCGAAGGCGGAACCCGCCGTGGAGCGCAAGATGCCCACAGGCGAAGTGACGCGCACGGTTGATGCGGCGGAAAGAATGTGGGATTTCTTCCGCAACACGGAAGGACAGATGGTGGTGGATGCCGTCGTCAAAAAAGATTGCGGCGCCAAGGCCGGGTCCGCTTCCGCAACCGTTTCGGAGACCGCGTGCAGCCAGAACAGCAAGCCATCCGCCCTTCCGGTTTCGAAGACAGCGAACCTGCCCGGCAGCAGCGCGCCCGTGGCAGAGGACGCATTGTAACCAAGGCTGTCGAAGGGCGCAGCCGGCTGGACCAATTGTTCCAGGAAGGTTGCGCCAAGATCCGCCTGCCGGATACGTTTTCCAACGAGATCGAGGCCATCCTCATCAACTCCTCCGGCGGATTGACCGGCGGAGATGAAATGGAATGGCAGGCTGTTGCCGGGGCCGGCACCTCGCTGGTGGTGACGACGCAGGCCTGCGAGAAGGTCTACAAGGCATCCTCCGGAACCGCCACCGTCACCGCCCGCGTTTCCGCAGGGCCGGGCGCCCGGTTGCACTGGCTGCCGCAGGAAACCATTCTTTTCGACCGCGCGTCGCTGACCCGCAGGCTGGAAGCCGATCTCGACGCAACCTCCGAATTCATCGCCGTCGAAGCCGTGCTGCTCGGGCGTCAGGCCATGGGCGAAGCGATGCAGCATGGCCTGTTCCGGGATCGCTGGCGCATTCGCCATGGCGGCCGGCTGGTACATGCCGAAGAGCTGTTGCTTGCGGGAGAAGTGGCGGAGCTGACTGCAAAACCGGCGGTGCTTGCCGGGCAGGTGGCCTTTGCCACGCTTCTTTATATCGGGCCTCTGGCCGAGGCGCTTTTGCCTAAAATCCGGGCTATTGCCGGGGAAAGCGGCGGCGCCAGCGAATGGCAGGGCAAGCTTGTCGTGCGCGTGTCCGCCGCGGACGGCTTCTCCCTTAGAAAAATACTTTTTCCGATCATTTCGCTCTTGCGAAACGGCGCGCCAGTGCCGAAAGTCTGGAATCTGTAAAGCTCCGGATCGCCCGCGACAGGCGACCTTCCGGGGTCTGTCAAACAAGTCGGATCGGCCCCCGAAACACTGTGTTTTGCGAGGCAGGTGCGAAAGCTGCGGGACGACGATGAACCTTACTCCGAGAGAAAAAGACAAGCTGCTGATTTCCATGGCCGCCATGGTGGCGCGCCGCCGGCTGGAGCGTGGCGTGAAGCTGAATTACCCGGAAGCGATTGCGCTGATTACCGATTTCGTTGTCGAGGGCGCCCGCGATGGTCGCGCGGTGGCCGACCTGATGGAAGCCGGCGCGCATGTCATTTCCCGCGATCAGGTTATGGAAGGCATTGCCGACATGATCCATGATGTGCAGGTGGAAGCAACATTTCCCGACGGCACCAAGCTTGTGACCGTTCACGAACCGATACGCTGAGGGGGACGATATGGCGCTGGAGCTTCGGCCCAATTGCGAATGCTGCGACCGTGATCTTGCCCCCGACAGTCGGGATGCGATGATCTGCTCGTTCGAATGCACCTTTTGCGCCGATTGCGCGACCGATGTGCTCAAAGGCGCCTGCCCGAATTGCGGCGGCGAGCTGGTTCGCAGGCCCATCCGCCCGGCGGCCAAACTCGTCAACAATCCGGCATCGACAACACGGGTGCTGAAGGCTGAAGGCTGCGCGGCAGCCACCGCTGCTTGAGAGAGAAAAAGGGGGAGCACCATGAAACCAGGCGAAATCATTGCCGCAGAGGGCACCATCGAACTCAATGCCGGCCAGCCGACGGTGACGATCGAGGTGGCCAATACCGGCGACCGGCCGGTTCAGGTGGGCAGCCACTACCATTTCTTCGAGACCAATGCGGGTCTTGTCTTCGACCGCGATAAGGTGCGCGGCATGCGTCTCGACATTCCGGCTGGTACTGCGGTTCGTTTTGAACCCGGCCAGAAGCGGGAAGTGACGCTGGTGCCGCTTTCCGGCAAGCGTGAGGTTTACGGGTTTCGTCAACAGATCATGGGGAGGTTATGAGATGGCGACGGCACATTATCACGGAAGTTGCCAGTGCGGCGACGTGAGCTTCGAGGTCGATGCCGATCTCGACCATACGGTCGTGTGCAATTGCTCGCGCTGCAAGCGCTTGGGCTCGACGCTTGCCTTTGCGCCTCGCGAAAAATTCACCCTGCTTTCCGGCGACGACAAGCTGACGGAATATCTCTTCAACAAGCACAAGATCCATCATCTGTTCTGCTCGACCTGCGGCATTGAGAGTTTTGCCTATGCCGATGGGCCGGATGGGACGCCGATGGTGGCGGTGAATACCAATTGCCTTGATGGTGTCGATCCGCGTGCGCTGAAGCCGCAGGCTTTCGATGGCGCGGCTGCCTGAGTGATGGCCATGACTTTGGAAAAATTCTGTTTCGGTGCGGCTGTCCTGCTGTCTCTTGCGGCGTCTCCCGCATTTGCCGATGACGCGCCCGATTGCACCTCGCCGCAAACGCAGGCCGATATGACCATCTGCGCCGGCAAGGATTACGAAAAGGCCGACAAGCAGTTGAACGCCGCCTACCAGAAGGTCCGCAAGCAGCTTGCCGAGCGTGACAAGACGGCAGACGAGAGCGGCAAGGGTGCCGTGGATGCATTGGTTGCCGCCCAGCGTGCCTGGGTGGCGTTTCGCGATGCCAATTGTGATGCCTTCGGGTTTCAGGCGCGTGGCGGCACGATGGAGCCGATGCTGGTTTCCTCATGCCTGGCCGATATGAGCAACAAGCGCGCTGATGAATTGCGCCAGTTGTCCGAAGGTTTCTGAACGGTATGGGGCGGCGGATCATGATTGTCGGAAACGGAGAAATGCCGCAGGGCGTGGCTGATCTCATCGACCTTTCCGACGTTGTCATCCGCTTCAACGATTGCCGTTCGCTGGGCGCTGGCGGCAGCCGCACGGATGTGGTGGCCGTTTGCAACACCGGCCGGCCCGGCCGCGAGATGAGCGAAGGGGCCGCGTGGCGCGACAATGACGGGGTGCAGCGGGCTTCCGCCATCTGGTCGGTGCGCGATCCCGCGAAATTTTCGCAGATGGAGCCGGATATCCGCGCTCGCTGGCCCGAACTGACCGATTTTTGTGCCGATTATACCGCCGGTTTCGCAGCATTCGCCGAAGAGACCGGCAAGAGCCACATCGTCATTCCGCGCGGGGTGCATGAGCGGCTTGATCACGCATTGCAGGTCTATGCGCCGGCCCCTTATGTCTGCCCGAGCACCGGGCTTCTTGCCATCGCCCATGTTCTGGAGACCGTGAGCGGCGGCGATGACGAGGTGTCGATTGCGGGCTTTGGTCATCAAGGCTGGAACGGACATCCGTTTGCCGCCGAAAAACAGCTTGTAGAGGCCCTCACACACGAGGGCCGGCTGACACGAATTTCTCCCATATCGATTTTCTCCGCGTCCGAAGGAGCCTGAACCCATGCCTTACAAGATTTCCCGCGCCGCCTATGCCGGCATGTTCGGCCCGACCGTCGGCGACAAGGTGCGTCTTGCCGATACCGAACTCTTCATCGAGATCGAGAAGGACTACACGACCTATGGCGAGGAAGTGAAATTCGGCGGTGGCAAGGTCATTCGCGACGGCATGGGCCAGAGCCAGGCGACGCGGGCCGAGGGCGCTGTCGACACCGTCATCACCAACGTCGTCATCGTCGACCATAGCGGCATCTACAAGGCGGATGTGGGCCTGAAGAACGGGCGCATCCACGCCATCGGCAAGGCGGGCAATCCCGATACGCAGCCGGGCGTGACGATCATTGTCGGCCCTTCGACAGAGGCGATTGCCGGCGAAGGCAAGATTCTGACTGCCGGCGGCATGGATGCACATATCCATTTCATCTGCCCGCAGCAGATCGAAGAAGCGCTGATGAGCGGCGTTACCTGCATGCTGGGCGGCGGTTCCGGCCCCGCGCATGGCACGCTTGCCACCACCTGCACCGGCGCGTGGCACATTGAGCGGATGATCGAGAGCTTCGACGCTTTCCCGATGAACCTCGCATTGGCGGGCAAGGGCAATGCTTCGTTGCCCGCGCCGCTGGAAGAGATGATCCTTGCCGGTGCCTCATCGCTGAAGTTGCACGAGGACTGGGGCACGACGCCCGCCGCCATCGACAATTGCCTGACGGTGGCTGACGAATATGACGTGCAGGTGATGATCCACACCGATACGCTGAACGAGAGCGGTTTCGTGGAAGACACGGTTGCCGCCATCAAGGGCCGTACCATCCATGCCTTCCACACCGAAGGGGCAGGCGGCGGCCATGCGCCTGATATCATCAAGGTCTGCGGCAATCCGAACGTCATCCCGTCTTCCACCAACCCGACGCGGCCCTACACCATCAATACGCTGGCCGAACATCTGGATATGCTGATGGTGTGCCACCACCTGTCGTCGTCCATCCCTGAGGATATCGCGTTCGCCGAAAGCCGTATCCGCAAGGAAACCATCGCGGCGGAGGATATTCTCCACGATATCGGCGCGTTCTCGATCATTTCCTCCGACAGCCAGGCCATGGGCCGTGTCGGTGAAGTGGCGATCCGCACCTGGCAGACAGCTGACAAGATGAAGCGCCAGCGCGGCCGCCTGAAGGAAGAGACCGGCGAAAACGACAATTTCCGCGTCCGCCGTTACATCGCCAAATACACCATCAACCCGGCCATCGCACAGGGCGTCAGCCATGAGATCGGCTCCATCGAAGTCGGCAAGCGTGCCGATCTGGTGTTGTGGAACCCGGCATTCTTCGGCGTGAAGCCGGAGATGGTGTTGCTCGGCGGTTCCATCGCCGCGGCACCGATGGGCGATCCGAATGCCTCCATTCCCACGCCGCAGCCGATGCATTACCGCCCGATGTTTGCCGCCTATGGCAAGCTGCGCACCAATTCCTCGGTTACATTTGTCAGTCAGGCGTCGCTGGATGCCGGCCTTGCAGGCCGTCTTGGTGTTGCCAAGAAGCTGATGGCGGTGAAGAACGTGCGCGGCGGCATTTCCAAGGCCTCGATGATCCACAATTCGCTGACTCCGCATATCGAGGTGGACCCGGAAACGTATGAGGTGCGCGCCGATGGCGAGCTTCTGACCTGTGAACCGGCGACGGTGCTGCCGATGGCGCAGCGTTATTTCCTGTTCTGACGGCGTTTCGTGGTGAGATTTGTCACAAGGTGGATCGGCGGTGGCCTGCTGCTGATCATCCTGCTTCTTGTGCTCGGCACCGTCGTGCCGCGACCCTTTTTTGCCGATGAAACAAGCGGCGTGAGGGATCGCGAGATATTGCTGTTATCCAATCCGATCCATACCGATATCGCCCTGCCTGTTGATGACGATCTGCGGCGGGTATTTTCCGAATTGCAGGAGGGCGGTATCGCGGTCAACCATCCGGCTGCTGCCTATCTAGTGTTTGGCTGGGGTGGCCGGTCGTTTTACATACAGACGCCGACATGGGCCGACCTGAAGCCGATGCCGGTCGTGCGCTCTCTGACACTCGACCAGTCGGTGATGCATGTGGATGTGACGGGGGATTTTCCCGCCGACCTTGCCGGGGTGAAGCGCCTTCGCATTTCCGAAGCGGGATATCAGCGACTTGTGGCGGGCATTCGTGCGAGCTTCCTGCGCGACAATGGCAAAGTTCAGCTTATACCCGGTGCTTCCTACAGCCTGACGGATGGATTTTTCGAGGCGAATGGCTGGTTCAATGCGCTGGCCGGCTGCAACACGTGGTCTGCCGCCATGCTGCGGCAAGCCGGCATTCGCACCGGCTGGTGGACACCGTTGCCGCCACTGTTGCGCTGGTCGGTAGCGCTGCACAATTGATCTTCCCGCGGTGCGACGTTTCGTTGATTTGACGTCTGGTAATCCGATTTTTATGCTGCACCGCAGCGCATCTTGCGCTAAAGAAACGGCAAAAGAATTCCGTGCGGATCGGTCCCAAGCGATCCGTGCAAAACGCCAGAAAATTGAAGACAGATCAGGAGACAAGACATGCTCGGCAAAAAAGTGCCCGCCGTTACCTTCCGCACGCGTGTTCGCGACGAGGCCGTTGGTGGCCCCAACCCTTTCCGTTGGCAGGACATGACCTCCGACGATTACTTCAAGGGCAAAAAGGTCGTTCTCTTCTCGTTGCCCGGCGCTTTCACGCCGACCTGCTCGACCTACCAGCTTCCCGATTTCGAAAAGCTCGCGGGCGAATTCCGCGCGCTCGGCGTCGATGAAATCTATTGCCTGTCGGTCAACGATGCCTTCGTGATGAATGCCTGGGCAAAGGGCCAGAACCTCGAAAACGTCAAGGTCATTCCTGACGGTTCGGGTGAGTTCACCCGCAAGATGGGCATGCTGGTCGCCAAGGACAATCTCGGTTTCGGCATGCGCTCCTGGCGTTACGCCGCCGTCATCAATGACGGTATGGTGGAGCAGTGGTTCGAGGAAGAGGGCTATTGCGACAATAGCGATACCGACCCTTACGGCGTTTCCTCGCCGCAGAACATTCTGGAAAACCTGAAAAGCCGCGTTGCGGCCTGATTGCGGTTTGCTTTTTTTGACAAGGCCCGGCAGCGATGCCGGGCTTTTTCGTTTTCCGAGACGCGTTCGACCTGAAAACACGCCTTGAAATCGGCCGGGCTATCCGTCAACAATCGGAACCCCAAGACTGTTTCTGAAATGGATCATCCCATGCTGCGCGTCACGTCCTATCACCCCGCCGGAACTCCAGCCGACGAACCTTCCGGTTATGTCACTCTCGCGCATGACCAGCGGCATCTGCGCCGCAAACTTCTGCATTTGCAGAATGACGAGATGGTGATGCTGGATTTGAAGGAAGCCGTGCTGTTTGCCCATGGCGACCTGCTGGTGGTGGAGAACGGTGATCTGGTGGAGGTTCGCGCTGCGGACGAAAAGCTGTTCGAAATCAAGGCGAAGGACCGTCTTCACCTGATCGAGCTTGCCTGGCATCTGGGCAACCGGCACCTTTCGGCGCAGATCGAGGAGGAGCGTATTCTCATCCTGCGTGACCACGTGATCCGCGCCATGCTGGAAGGCCTTGGCGCAACAGTGCGTGATGTGGAAGAACCTTTCCAGCCGGCGCGCGGTGCTTACCACGCCCATGGCGGCCATTCCCACGGTCACGGGCACGGGCATGACCATGGTCACCATCACGACCATGGCTGAGGCATGAGCGAAGATCGCGGCGTTGCCGCGCTGCTGCGGCTCATGGCCTGGATGTCGCCGGCCTTTCCTGTCGGCGGCTTTTCCTATTCTGGCGGCCTTGAAAAGGCGGTGGAGGACCGGCGCGTCAGTGATGCCGCCGGTCTTTACGGCTGGGTGGAGGTGCTTCTGCGTTCCGGCAGTCTGTGGAACGATGCGGTATTTCTGGCTGATGCCTGGCGTAATGGAACGGACGCCGTCGCCCTGAGTGAAGCGGCGGATCTGGCTCGCGCGCTCGCCGGTTCTGCGGAGCGCTACCGCGAGACGGTGCTCCTCGGCGATGCCTTCGTTTCCGCCGCCGGCGCCTGGCCGCACGCGGTTCTTGAGCTGTTGCCGAAAGAGGTTCCTTATCCTGTTGCCATAGGTGCGGTGGCGGCAGGGCATGGCGTGCCGCTTCGCGAAACGGTTGCCGCATTCCTGCATGCCGGTGTCTCGCAGATCGTCTCCGCCGGTATCCGCCTCGGCGTCGCGGGGCAGAAGGATGGCGTTGCCATTCTCGCCGAAAGCGAGGCGACGATCGGCGAAATGGCGGCACGGGCCGTGCAATCCTCGCTCGACGATCTCGGCAGCGCCACTGTTATCGCCGACACCGCGACCATGCGGCACGAGATGCAGGGAACGCGGCTTTTCCGCTCCTGAATATCTCGCCGCGATGCAGCATTGTCGCCCTTGAAGCGGTCGTGCGAAGCGTTATGGTGGGACAACATCAAAGCATATTGAAGGGAACATGGTTGTGACATCGGGCATGAAATCGGGCAACGGTCCGCTGCGCGTCGGCATTGGCGGGCCGGTCGGTTCCGGCAAGACCGCGCTGACGGAAAAGCTTTGCAAGGCGATGAGCGCCGATTACTCCGTCGCCGTCGTTACCAACGATATCTACACCAAGGAGGATGCGGAAGCGCTGGTGCGCATGCAGGCGCTGCCGTCCGAGCGTATCGTTGGAGTGGAGACGGGCGGATGTCCGCATACCGCCATCCGTGAGGATGCGACGATCAATCTGCAGGCGATTGCCGGTCTCAATGCGCGCTTTCCCGATCTCGATGTTGTCTTCATCGAATCCGGTGGCGACAATCTTGCGGCGACTTTCTCGCCCGATCTTGCCGACATCACCATCTATGTGATCTCCGTCTGTCAGGGCGAGGAAATTCCGCGCAAGGGCGGGCCGGGCATCACCCGCTCGGACCTGCTGGTCATCAACAAGAAAGACCTTGCCCCTTACGTCGGCGCTGATCTGACGGTGATGGACAGTGATGCCACCCGCATGCGCAATGCCATGCCTTTCGTCTTTACCGACATGAAGCGCGGCGATGGTGTCGATCGCATCGTCGGTTTCCTGAAAGAGCAGGGCGGTCTCTGAGACATGACCACGCCCCTCCGTTTTGGTTCCTATGACGTTTCCCGCTTTGTCGATGGTGTCTACAAGGCGCCTGTCGGCCACCTGATCCACCGGCAGGGCGCGGATGCGCTGGCGGCGGCGCTTGCCGGGCATGAGGGCGAAACGGTGGATATGGACGTCAACTGTTTTGTGCTGTCAGGGCCTGATGGTATTTCGCTGATAGACACCGGTTGCGGCACGGCCTGGGGGCCGACCTACGGCCATGCCCGTGCGGGGATGATTGCCGCTGGGATCCAGCCTGATGATGTCAGCCGTGTTATCCTCACCCATATTCACGGCGACCATGCGCTGGGACTTATCGAAGGCGACCAGCCTTATTTTCCCAATGCGGACATATGGGTGCCCGAGGCCGATCTTGCCTTTTTCACCAGCGAGGATGCACGCAAGAGATTGCCGCCTGCGAGGCAGGGCGCCTTCGATATTGCCGCCCGGCTGCTCGACATTTGTGGTGCCATGCTGCGGCCAATCCCAACTGGCAGGATTGCCGAGGGTATGGAAGCCATCGCCATGCCCGGCCATACGCCTGGCCATACCGGCTATCTCATCGGTAACGGCGATGACCGGCTGTTATTGTGGGGCGATGTGCTGCATGTGAGCGCGTTGCAGGCGGACGATCCGGGTATCGGTTTCGTCTATGATATCGATTCCGAAACCGCATACTCGACACGTCTCGATGCGCTGACCCAGGTTGCCGATCACGGCTGGCTGGTTTCCGGCGGCCATCTTGGCGGGTTTTTCCGCGTCGAGCGAGAGGGCGATCGCTTCCGCTTCGTGCCGCAGCCGGTCTGATATCCTGCTCGACAAAAAATTAGAGGACGGGATACCCGTAGGCGTCCCGTCCTCTTCCTCTCCCCGGTACTTCTTCAAATCTGCTTCAGCGCCGCGACATCATTGACCTGCACGATGCGGCCGCGAACGGTGACGCCCGCCTTTTTCAGTGCGGAGAAAGCGCGCGACAGCGCT
This sequence comes from Agrobacterium sp. A3-95, assembly GCF_053521785.1. Lineage (NCBI taxonomy): Bacteria > Pseudomonadati > Pseudomonadota > Alphaproteobacteria > Hyphomicrobiales > Rhizobiaceae > Agrobacterium > Agrobacterium sp. A3-95. The sequence continues at coordinate 181,084 of NZ_JBNWDR010000003.1, forward strand.
TCCGGCGCAAGGCCGAGCTTGCCGGCGAGCAGGCTTTTCTGGAACGGCAGACGCAGCGAAAAGGACGTAGCGTCGCGAGGCCCCTGATTGATCAGGTAATGGGCAACGCGTTGCGGCGCGGTTTGCAGCCGGTCGTTGGCAATGCAATCCATGGTGCCGAGCAGGCTGTTGGAGAGGCAGCGCATCACGGCCTTGGCGATTGCCGGTTCCTGATCCACAAGGCTGCGGATTCTTGCCAGTTCGAAACGCGCCACGGTGCAGCTTTCCGCCGCCTGCGCGCTGTAACGATAGCTGTCGCTGCCGAAGATCAGGCATTCGTTGAAGGTATCGCCCGGACCGCTGACACGCACATCCGCCTCGCGCCCGTGCCTGTCCAGCCGGTAAAGGCGGACATAGCCCGACAGCACACAGTAGAAATATTGCGCTGCCTCGCCCTCCTTGAAGAGCACATGGCGGGCATTGAGATTGGTGACGGTTGCCGCCTCCATCAGTTTCAACGCCGCCGCTTCATCCGCAATCCCTATCAGGGGCACGCGCAGCAGAATGTTCCTGTCCCTGTTGCTCAGCTTTACGGTCTTGTTCACGTCCATCCGGCTCCCGCTCAAACCTTTTGCCGGGTTGTCCGAAGCGATACGAAACCGGGGATGTTCCTTTTCCCTCACGCCTATCTGAAAAGAGCTCATCGCATTATCCTTCGACCGGCAATTCCCGATGCGAGGGAGATTAGCAGTTCACCTGAAAAGCGAATTGATTTCGATCAAATGGGTTTGGCGTTGTTGTGCGGGGAGCAGGGAAATGTGGAGCGAGTGGGTGCGGCCTATCTCTTCTCCCCGGCGTGGAGAAGAAGCCAGCCGCAACGCAGTCGCGACCAAGCAAACTCACCACAAAAGGAAACGCCGGGCACTGGACCCGGCGTTTTAACTTTCACTCGGCAGCGAGCGGCGGCAACCGCAATATATTGCTGCCTTTGTCACCGGATTTTTCACCGGAGCCTTTTTCCATGCCGGCGACGCGCGCTTCCAGCGAGGAGAGCGCCAGGCTGTTTTCGCGGGCGATCTCCGAGAGTTTTTCGTTGGAGAGCGACTCTTCCTCCTCTTCCTTCTTGCCGACGAAGCGGCCGAATAGGTGGGCGAGCAGGCGCGACAGGTCATCCATGATCAGGAAGAAGGCGGGGACCACGATCAGGGACAGCACCGTGGAGACGATGATGCCACCGATCACTGCAATCGCCATCGGCGCGCGGAAGGAGCCGCCTTCGCCGACGCCAAGTGCCGAGGGCAACATGCCCGCCGACATGGCGATGGAGGTCATGATGATCGGGCGGGCGCGCTTGCGGCCGGCCTCGACCATGGCATGCACCCGTTCCATGCCGTGCCGGCGCATTTCAATGGCGAAGTCCACCAGAAGGATGGCGTTTTTCGTCACGATACCCATCAGCATCAGAATGCCGATGAGAACGGGCATGGAAAGCGCGTTCTGCGTGATGATGAGCGCCACGGCCACGCCGCCAATGGCGAGTGGCAGTGAGAACAGGATGGTGAAGGGTTGGATGATATCCTTGAACAGAAGGATAAGCACCACCAGCACCAGCAGCAGGCCGAGCAGCATGGCGTTGACGAAGCCCTGCTGCATTTCGCCCTGCACCTTGGCATCGCCGCTTTCGGCAAGGCGAACGCTTGCCGGCAGTTCGGTTTCCGAAACGATCCGCTTGAACTCCGCCGTCGATGTATCGAGCGCTGTGCCGAACGGTACATCGGAGCCGATGGAGACGACGCGGTTGCGGTCGTTGCGCTTGATCGAGCTTGGACCTTCCGAATAGTCGATATCGGCAACACTGTAGAGCGGCACCAGCGAACCGGATGCGGTCTTGACCTTCAGCGCGCGGATGGTGGCGAGGTCACGGCGGGTATCGATGGATGCCTGCACGCGGATCGGGATCTGCCGGTCGTCCAGCGAGATTTTCGTCAACTGTGCGTCGATGTCACCGATGGTGGCGACACGCACCGTCTGCGAAATCTGCTGCGGCGTGATTCCGAGGCGGGCGATCTCGTCCTTGCGCGGGCGGATCTGCAGTTCAGGACGGGGAAGCGCTCCCTCCGAGCTGACATTGGCAAGGATGGGCGAGGCGCGCAGGCGGCTTTCGAGAATGCCGACGGCGTCGTTCAGATCCTTCTCGTTGGACGAGAGGAAGTTGAAGCTCAGTTCGCGTTCCGCGCGGTCGTTCAGCTTGATGATGCGCACATCCGGAATGCTGCGGACCTTGGCGAAGATATCCCGCTCCACATCCCACTGCGGACGGACACGGCCCTTTTCCTCGATCTTCGGAAGATATTGGCCGACGAGCGGAAACGAGCCGAGACCCTTGTTGACAAGGGTTTTCAGCAGCGAATGGTCGATATGCTGGAGAATGACGTTGACGGTGGCGCGGCGAAGCTCCAGATCGCCCTTGGGCGAGGCGCCGCCGAGTATGAAGACGCTTTCCACACCGTTGATATCGCGGATGGCGTGGAAGATTTCGGTCGTCGTCCGGTCTGTCTCGTCCAGCGTCGCATTGGGCGGCAGTTCCACCGAAAGCGTTACGCGCGAGGCGTCGTCCGGCGGCAGGAAGCTGCCCGGCACCTGGCTTAGAAGCATGACGGAAGCAATGAGGAAGCCGATGGCGCCGACCAGCGTCAGGTAACGCGCCCACCATTTGGAGGTGGTGGCGGAAACCATGCGCGTATAGGCTTTCATCAGCCAGCCATCATTGTCGGCATGGTCGTCCATCGCGTCTTCGGCGCGCATCAGATAGGCGGCCATCAAGGGCGTGATGAGACGGGCGACCGCCAGCGAGAAGAACACCGAGAAGGCGACCGTCAAACCGAACTGGATGAAGTACTGGCCGGGAATGCCGGGCATGAACGACACGGGCACGAAGACGGCGATGATGGTGAAGCTGGTGGCGATGACGGCAAGGCCGATTTCGTCTGCGGCTTCCAGCGAGGCGCGATACGGCGTCTTGCCCATCTTGATGTGGCGGGCGATGTTCTCGATTTCCACGATGGCGTCGTCCACGAGAATACCCGTGGCGAGCGTCAATGCGAGGAAGCTGACGAGGTTGAGCGAGAAGCCCATGATGTCCATGATCCAGAATGTCGGGATCGCGGAGAGCGGCAGGGCCACGGCGGCAATCAGGGTAGCGCGCCAGTTCCTGAGGAACAGCAGAACCACGATGACGGCGAGGACCGCGCCTTCGATCAGCGTATCGAGCGCTGCCGTATAGTTGCCATAGGTGAAGTAGACGGCGTCATCGACCATCTGGATCGCGACGTCGGGATGGTCCTTGCGGACCTGATCGAGGCTTTCGGCCACGGTTTTTGCGACCGAAACCTCGCTGGCGCCCTTGGAGCGGAACACCGCAAAGGTAACGGCGGGGTTGCCGTTGAAGCGCGAGAAGGACTTCTGCTCCTCATAGGTGTCCGTGACGGTGCCGAGTTCGGCGAGCTTTACGAAACGGCCATTGGAGAGCGCGATGGTGGTGTTGGCAAGCTGGGTGACGTCGCGGGTGTCGCCCAGCGTGCGGATCGTCTGTTCGTTGCCGCCAACCTGGCCGCGGCCGGAGCCGAGGTCGATATTGGTGCCGCGCAGCTGGCCGTTCACTTCGCTTGCGGTGATGCCGTAGGCGTCGAGCTTTTCGGGGCTGAGCGAAACGCGCACTTCGCGGTCGGCGCCGCCGTAACGGTCGACCTTGCCGATGCCGGACTTGCCCTGCAGCGAACGCTTGATGGTGTCATCCACGAACCAGGACAGTTCTTCCAGCGTCATGTTCGGCGAGGAGACGGCAAAGGTCTGGATTGCCTGGCCTTCCACGTCGATCTTGCTGACAACAGGTACTTCGATATCGGATGGCAGATCGCTGCGGATCTTGTCGATAGCGTCCTTGACGTCCTGAACCGCCTCTTCCGTCGGCTTTTCGATGCGGAAGACGACGGTTGTCAGGGATTGTCCGTCGGTGACGGTCGACTGGATTTCGTCGACGCCGCTAATGGCGGCGACAGCGTCTTCGATCTCCTTCGTCACCTGCATCTCCAGCTCGGACGGCGAAGCGCCGCTCTGGGTCACGGTGACGGCAACGACGGGAACGTCGATATTCGGAAAACGGGTGATCGGCAGGGCGTTGAAGGCCTGGATGCCGAGGAACATCAAAAGCGCGAAGCCGAGAAGCGGCGCAATCGGGTTACGGATTGACCATGCGGAGAAGTTCATTTCATTCCCTCAGTCAGTTGGACGCAGCCGTCTGGGCTTCCACCGGTCTTATCCGGTCACCATCACGCACGAATGCTCCAGCTTTCTCGACAACCTTGTCACCAGCGGCAAGTCCGCTGACAATCTCGATGAAACCGCTGTCTTCAATGCCGGTCTCGATCTTCACCTGCTTGACGATGTCGCCTTCCACCTTGCGGGTGGTCGAGCCTTCACGCCCGGAGGTGACGGCCGAAAGCGGCAGGGCAAGCGCGTTCGTCTCTTTTACGATGATCTCCGCGCTGGCATACATGCCCGACCGTGCCGGGCTGTCCGTCGGCAGCACAACATGCACGGAACCAAGGCGCGTTGCCGGATCGACGGTCGGCGAAACGAGACGCACCTTGCCCTCAATTTTTTTGGCTCCGCCGGCAACCGTCAAGAAAGCTTTCTGGCCGGCCTTCACCCGCTGGATGTCAGTCTCGGAAAGATCGGCGACAAGCTCGATCGCGCCGTCCTTGATGATCGTGAAAAGCGGGTTTCCGGCGCCGCTGGCGATGGCACCGACCTTGGCATTCTTGGCGGAAACGATGCCGGTGACGGGGGTTTTCACACCCGTGCGCGTCAGTTTCAGATTGATGTCGTCAATCTGCGCGTCCACGACCTTGATGTCTGCCTCTCCGGCGGAAACGGTCTGCTTGGCGGCATCAAGGCGTGCCTGCGCAACCTGGGCAGCGGCCTCGGTCTTTTCCGTCTCGGAGACGGAACCGGAACCGCTCTGGCCGAGCTTGGCGGCGCGATCGCGCTGGCGAAGGGCATCGGCCTTGTTGGCCTCAGCCTCCAGAACCTGCGCCTTGGATTGCGCAACGGCGGCCTGCGCCTTGGCCCTGTTGGCCTCAAGCTGGCTTTTTTGCAGGAGAAGACTGTCCGAGGAAAGCACGGCCAGAACCGCATTCGCCTCGACCCTGTCGCCGATATCGACGTTCAGTTCGTCGATCGACAGGCCGTCGACCAGCGGCTGTACATAAATTTCGTCCACGGGCCTGATGGTGCCGGTGGCGATGATGCGGTCCACGAGATCGCGTGTTGCGGCGTGCGCGACGATGATGGAAGGCAGGTTCTGCTGTTTGACCGGTTCCGGCACCTCTCCCTCGGCCACGGCCGAAAATGGCAGGGCCGTTGCGGAAAGAAGAAGGAAAACAAAGCGGTTAAACGTGACTTTATGCTGCATGTGTCTTGGCTCGCGCAATATTCGATCGCATGTCCTTCAGCCTGAAGGCGTGTTTTAAAAGGTCATGCGGCAACGAATGTGAAACAAGGGATCACAATACTTCCTTCTCGATCCTCCCGATTCAAACGCCCCTCAACGCGAATCTTAAGCACCTTTGCCTCGTGCTTTTTTACAAGATCAAATTCGGCAGTCTTGTTGGCGGGGACTCTAATTGTTGTTGCTATACAAATCAATCCGCATAGCCTCGAGGGTTGATATACATTTTTGTATATCTCCAAGTGTTGTAATTCATCAAACGGGTCACCAACGCGCAAAAAAACGCGCGGTGATGGCCGCGCGTTTCCATGTTTTCGGCTTCGACGTGACTATTTCAGCGCCGCATCGGTGATTTCAGTGGTGTAGGCGCCTGTCGGCTCCTTGGTTATGACGGGATCGGAACCGCCGCCGAGCAGCGTCTTGACGGTGCGCTCGTAATCCGCCTTGTCCAGCGCGCCCTTCGAGCCTGCGGTCAGCTTGGCGACTTCGCCCATCATGCGCTTCTGGTGCTTTTCGGTCTGGGCGCCGGAGGCGTCATTTTCAAGAACGATACCTGCTGCATCGTCAGGGTGTTCTTCCGCCCACTTCCAGCCTTTCATGGAAGCGCGGACGAATTTGACCATGTCTTGTTTGAACTTGGCGTCCTTCAGCTTGTCTTCGAGAACGTAGAGCCCGTCCTCCAGCGTTGCGACGCCTTCGTCCTCATATTTGAAGGTGACGAGTTCTTCCGGCTTGATGCCGGCGTCAATGACCTGCCAGTATTCATTATAGGTCATGGTGGAAATGCAGGCGGCCTGCTTTTGCAGCAGCGGATCGACGTTGAAACCCTGCTTGAGGACGGTGACGCCATCCGCGCCGCCGGTGGTCGGGATTTTCAGGTGCGCCATCCACGACAGGAACGGATATTCATTGCCGAAGAACCAGACGCCGAGCGTCTTGCCCTTGAAATCTTCCGGCTTGGTAATGCCGGTTTCCTTGAGGCAGGTCAGCATCATGCCTGACGTTTTGAACGGCTGGGCGATGTTGACGAGCGGCACGCCCTTTTCGCGGGTGGCGAGTGCCGATGGCATCCAGTCGACGATCACATCCGCGCCACCGCCGGCCAGAACCTGTGCAGGCGCAATATCCGGTCCGCCCGGCTTGATATCGACATCGAGGCCTTCGGCTTCATAAAAGCCCTTGTCCTTGGCGACGTAATAACCGGCGAACTGCGCCTGGGTGACCCATTTCAGCTGCAGGGTGATCTTGTCGGCCGCCTGAGCCTCAAATGCGCTCAGAAGTGACGCGCCGGCAAGAAGAATGGAGGCAAGTTTCATTTTCATCGCTGTTCCCTTTTTCGTTATTTACGTTCGTCCCCCACGGACGGACGGATGCCAGAAGGTGACGGCGCGCTCGATGAGCGCCACCAGACCGTAAAATCCTGAGCCTGCGAGCGCCGCCACGGCGATTTCTGCCCAGACCATATCGACATTGCTGCGGCCCATTTCCGCCGAGATGCGAAAACCCATGCCGACGATGGGCGTGCCGAAGAATTCCGCGACGATGGCGCCGATCAGCGCCAGTGTGGAATTGATCTTCAGGGCGTTGAAGATGAAGGGCCAGGCGGCGGGCAGGCGCAGTTTCAGCAATGTCTGCCCCCAGCCTGCGGCATAGGTGCGCATCAGGTCGCGTTCCATGTGGCTGGAGGCAGCAAGCCCTTGAACCGTATTCACCAGCATCGGGAAAAACGTCATGATGACGACGACAGCCACTTTCGACTGCCAGTCGAAACCGAACCACATGACCATGATGGGAGCAATGCCGACGACCGGCAGGGCGGAGACGAAATTGCCGATGGGCAGAAGCCCGCGTTGCAGGAAAGGCGAGCGGTCGATGAGGATGGCGACGATGAAACCGAGGCCGCAGCCGAGCACATAACCTGTCAGCACCGATTTGAGGAAGGTCTGGCGGAAATCCGCCCAGAGGATCGGTAGCGAGCCGAGAAGGCGGGCGAGGATGGCGCTCGGGGCAGGCAACAGGATGGGTGGGACCGAGAAGCCGCGCACCACACCTTCCCAAAGCGCGAGAATGGCCAGCCCGAAGAGAAGCGGTACGGCCATGCGGCTCATTCGCTTTGCCGACTGTGATGCGAAGGTGTGGCGCACCAGCCATTCGTTGCAGGCCCAGGCGGCAAGCCAGAACAGGATTGCGCCAATAAACCAGACGGGATTTGTCATGGCCGCGCTCCCATTCTCTTGAGGACGGCTGCGTGAGCGATGCCGATGATCGAGACCAGAATGGCGGCCACACCGGCGGCCATGAACAGCGCTGCCCATATCTGCACCGTTTGGCCGTAATAGGAGCCGGAGAGCAGACGCGCGCCGAGACCGGCGACGGCGCCCGTCGGCAATTCGCCGACGATGGCCCCGACCAGCGCAATCGCGATGGCGATCTTCAGCGAGGTGAAGAGATAGGGCAGGGCAGACGGCCAGCGCAGCTTCCAGAAGATTTGTGCGGGCGAGGCATTATAGGTGTGCATCAGGTCCAGCTGGATGGTTTCGGGGCTTCTGAGGCCCTTCACCATGCCGACGACAATCGGGAAGAACGAGAGATAGGTGGAAATCAGCGCCTTGGGCAACAGCCCGGAAATGCCGATGGAATTCAGGACGACGATGATCATCGGCGCGACGGCAAGGATTGGAATGGTCTGGCTGGCGATGATCCACGGCATGACTGAGCGGTCCATGGCGCGGTTGTGGATGATGGCGACGGCGAGCAGGATGCCGAGCACCGCGCCGATGGCGAAACCGAGGAGCGTGGCCGAAAGCGTGACGCCCGCGTGATAAACGAGGCTGCGCTTCGAGGTGATCGCCTTGTTGACGGTGGTGTCCCACAGTTCCGCGATGATCTGGTGCGGGGCGGGGAGAACCGGGCGCTCCTGCGTGAAGGTTTGCGGCAGAAGCTCCATGAAGCTCGGCGTCTGGCCGGCGCGGTTTGCCTGATCGCGGACGAAGGGCATGTTGAGGTAGATGACGCAAAGGTGCCAGACGATGAGGATGGCGAGGAGGACGGTGAGGATGGGGAGGACGCGGTGGCGGAGGAGGGTCATTGCGGCGCCCTCGGTTGATGGGGGGTAATGCTGGCGCTGACCTCACCCCTCATAGCTATGCCCCGCCTTCAGCCCCTCACGCACGCGATGCGCAATTGCCAGAAATTCCGGAGTCTCCCTGATCTCAAGCGGTCTTTCCCTTGGCAACGTGGATTCGATGATATCCGTCACCCGGCCGGGCCGTGGTGACATCACGACGATCTTGGTCGAGAGATAAACGGCTTCCGGGATGGAGTGGGTGACGAAGCAGATGGTCTTGCCGGTCGTATCCCACAGTTTCAGCAGCTGTTCGTTCAGATGGTCGCGGACGATCTCGTCCAGCGCGCCGAAGGGTTCGTCCATCAACAGCAGGTCGGCATCGAAGGCCAGCGCGCGGGCGATGGAGGCGCGCTGCTGCATGCCGCCGGAAAGCTGCCATGGGTATTTCTTGCTGAAACCGCTGAGATTGACGAGATCGAGCGTGCGGTCGATGCGCTCCCTCTGTTCGGCCTTCGTATAGCCCATGATTTCGAGCGGCAGTGCAATGTTCTTTTCGATGGTCCGCCACGGATAGAGTGCGGCGGCCTGAAAGACATAGCCGTAGGACCGGTCCTTGCGGGCGTTTTCCGGCGTGGTGCCATTGACGGTGATATCGCCGGATGTGTGCTTTTCGAGATCGGCAATCACGCGCAGGAACGTGGTCTTACCGCAGCCGGAAGGGCCGATGAAGGAGACGAACTCGCCCTTGCCCACTTCCAGATCGACATTGGAAAGCGCGTGCACCGGGCCATCGCCGGTTTCGAAGGTGAGGCCGAGATTTCTGGCGGAAACGACGGAATAGGACGAGGCTTGGTTCATCGTGGCTTGTTTCCACTTTCCGTCAGGGCTGCGCGTGCCAGCGGCAGCATACGTGTTTCCGTGAGTTTGGCGATCGGCAGATTGGAGGCCGCATCCAGATCGAGCCAGCGCACCTCCTCTATCTCGGCCTGTGGGATAACGTCGACATTCAGTTGGGCGACGAAGGCATGGGCCACGACCTCCGCCCCTGTCTCATTGGCGGCCTCCTCCCGAAAGATGCCCTCATATCGCGCGGCATTTTCAGGAAGCGTGAGGCCGATTTCCTCGGCAAGTTCACGGTGAAGCGCCTGCTCAGGCGTTTCACCCGGATCGATCTTGCCGCCCGGCTGCATGAATTGCGTGGTGCCGCGCTTGCGCACGACAAGCATTTGCCGCCGCGCATTCAGGAGAACGGCGGCAGCGATGACGATTTCGCGTTTCGGATCGGTGCTCAAGGTCATACACCCGATGCCGGTATACCGCTGCGTTCCACCTTGCGTGGCGCGACGAGCTCTTTCCATGTGGACAGCGCCTTGCTCACGGCGGGATAGGGATCACGGGCGACGAACGTGCCGTGACCTTCCTGCGTCTTGACCGTGCTTTCCTCGATGCTGACGATGCCGCGCGACAGGGTGAAGCGCGGCAGGCCCTTGACCTTCTGTCCTTCGAACACGTTGTAATCGATGGCCGATTGCTGGTTTTCCGCGCGGATGGTCTTTTCTCGCGCCGGGTCCCAGACGACGATATCGGCATCGCTGCCGACGAGGATCGCGCCCTTTTTCGGATAGATGTTGAGGATTTTCGCAATGTTGGTGGAGGTGACGGCGACGAATTCGTTCATCGTCAGCCGGCCGGTCGCCACGCCATGGGTCCAGAGCAGCGGCATGCGATCTTCCAGCCCGCCGGTGCCATTGGGGATTTTGCGGAAGTCACCGAGGCCGAAGCGTTTCTGGTCGGTGGTGAAGGCGCAATGGTCGGTCGCCACGCATTGCAGCGAGCCGGAGGCGAGACCCGCCCAGAGGCTATCCTGATGCTGGCGGTTGCGGAAGGGTGGCGACATGACCCGGCGGGCAGCATGGTCCCAGTCGGCATTGGCATATTCGCTTTCGTCGAGGATGAGGTGCTGGATCAGCGGTTCGCCATAAACGCGCATGCCGTTCTGACGCGCACGGCGGATGGCTTCATGTGCCTGCTCGCAGGATGTATGAACGACATAAAGCGGCGCACCGGCCATATCGGCAATGATGATGGCGCGGTTGGTGGCCTCACCTTCGACGGAGGGCGGCCGGGAATAGGCATGCGCTTCCGGGCCGACATTGCCTTCCGCCATCAGCTTTTCCTGCATCTGCGCAACGATATCGCCGTTTTCCGCATGCACGAAGGGAATGGCGCCAAGCTCGGCGCAGCGCGAGAAGGAGGCGAACATCTCGTCGTCATTCACCATCAACGCGCCCTTGTAGGCCATGAAGTGCTTGAACGAATTGATGCCCTTTTCCTGAACCACAGTCTTCATCTCGTTGAAGACCTGCTCGCCCCACCAGGTAACGGCCATGTGGAAGGAATAATCGCAGTTGGCTCGCGTTGCCTTGTTGTCCCATCTTTGCAGGGCATCGAGCAGCGACTGGCCGGGATCGGGCAGACAAAAATCCACCACCATGGTTGTGCCGCCGGCAAGGGCGGCACGCGTGCCACTCTCGAAATCATCGGCGGAATAGGTGCCCATGAAGGGCATTTCCAGATGCACATGCGGATCGATGCCGCCGGGCATGACGTAACATCCCGTGGCATCGAGCACTGTGCCGCCGGTCAGATCGGGTCCGATCTCTGTGATCTTGCCGCCTTCGATTTTAACATCGGCCTTGTAGGTCAGGTCGGCGGTGACGATGGTGCCGTTCTTGATAATGGTGGCGGTCATTGCACGATCTCCGCAGTTTCCAGCACCGCATGCAGCAGCACGTCGCAGCCCGCGGCGGCCCATTCGGAGGAGATGTTTTCGGCTTCATTGTGGGAAAGACCGTCCACGCAGGGGCAGAAGATCATGGTGGAGGGGGCAACCCTTGCCGTCCAGCAAGCATCATGGCCAGCGCCGGAAATGATGTCCATATGGCTGTAGCCCAGCTTTTCGGCAGCAGCGCGCACGCGGCCCACCAGCACCGGATCGAAGGTGACGGGATCGAAATGGCCGATGGCCTCGATTGAGCAGCCGACGCCGAGTTCTTCGGCGATAACGGGCACCTCGCGTTCGAAGATGGCGCGCATGTTGTCGAGTTTCGCCTGCGAGGGGGTTCTGAGGTCGATGGTGAAAACCACCTTGCCGGGCAGCACATTGCGGGAATTGGGCGTGAAGATCATCTGGCCGACGCCGGCGACAGCGCCCGGCTGGTGGGCCATCGCCACTTCCTGCACCTTTTCGAGGATGCGGGCGGCGGCGAGGCCAGCATTGACGCGCATGGCCATCGGCGTCGAGCCGGTATGCGCCTCCTTGCCTGTCAGCGTCACTTCCAGCCACCACAGGCCCTGACCATGGGTAACGACGCCGATCTGCTTGCCTTCCGCCTCGAGGATCGGTCCCTGTTCGATATGATATTCGAAATAGGCGTGCATCTTGCGGGCGCCCACCTCTTCCTCACCCAGCCAGCCGATGCGCTTCAGCTCGTCGCCATAGGTCTTGCCGTCGGTATCGGTGCGGCTATAGGCGTAATCGAGATCGTGAATGCCGGCGAAGACGCCGGAAGCCAGCATGGCCGGGGCAAAGCGCGCGCCTTCCTCATTGGACCAGTTGGTAACGACAACAGGGTGTTTCGTCTTTATGTTGAGATCGTTCAGGCTTCGCACGACTTCCAGTCCAGCCAGCACGCCGAGAACGCCATCGAACTTGCCGCCGGTTGGCTGGGTGTCGAGATGGCTGCCGATATAGACCGGCAGTGCATCCGGGTCCTCGCCGGGGCGGGTGGCGAACATCGTGCCCATCTTGTCGACGCCCATCGTGAGGCCGGCCGCTTCGCACCAGCGCTTGAACAGGCTGCGGCCTTCAGCATCTTCATCCGTCAGCGTGCGGCGATTATTGCCGCCGGCAATGCCGGGGCCGATTTTCGCCATGTCCATCAGACTGTCCCACAGACGGTCGCCATTGACCGTCAAGTTCTTACCCGCTGCCATGAAGTGTCGTCCTCACCTGTTTTGTTTTTATCGAAGCAAAGCTTGTGCCGTTCCCGTTTTTGCCGGTTAAGATAACAGCCATTGCCTTGTGATGGCGATGGTGGATAAATTGACCGGCTGGTAAACATTGCAAATTCGCCATGACGTCAGCAAGGGATTTTCGTGACGAATCGCACTAATTTTGCCTAAACTGTACGCGGCGATTATTTTTTAAGCATACTGTAGCGGCAATTGCACCGAAAAGAAACACAGAGAGCAGAGTATGGCCATACCGCGCGCAGCGAAAACACAGAAGCGGACCCGCATTCAGGAAGAAAAGCAGGAAGCGATTCTTGAGGCCGCGCTGAGTGTGTTTTCCACCAACGGCTTTCGCGGTTCCACCATCGACCAGATTGCCGAGGCGGCCGGCATGTCGAAACCGAACGTACTTTATTATTTCCGCACCAAGGAGGCGATGCATCGCGCGTTGATCGAGCGGGTGCTGGATACCTGGCTGGATCCGCTCAGGGCTTTCGATGCCGAGGGCAATCCTGAAAGCGAAATCCGCTCCTATATTCGCCGCAAGCTGGAAATGTCGCGCGATTTTCCGCGCGAGAGCCGCCTGTTTGCCAATGAAATCCTGCAGGGTGCGCCCCATATCGAGGATGAGCTGAAGGGTCCGCTGAAGCAACTGGTGGATGAAAAGGCGGAGGTAATCCGCGTCTGGATCAAGGCCGGGCGGATGGCGAAATGCGATCCCTATCACCTGATTTTCTCTATCTGGTCGACCACGCAGCACTATGCGGATTTCGACGTGCAGGTGCGGGCCGTGCTGGGCGACAAGAACGGTGGCGAAGGCCGGTTTGAGGATGCAGCCCGGCACCTGGAGCAGCTTTTCATGGGTGGATTGAAGATCAACAACTGATCTGGTGAGGTTATCGCGAATATGTGATCGATTCTTTATGTCAAAACATGAGGAAAATTATCACCTTTATACTTTACTCCAAAACTCATCTTTATTATGGTGCCGGCATCCCGAACGTCGGGGCATGAAAAAATCAACCGGCAGGTGAGGGAATGGCACGCAAGGAAAAGAAGAAAGCCGAACGCGGCGGCAAGCAGGGCAAGGGCGCGCCTCAACCTGAAAAGGATGTGGCCGAACAGCAGCTTTCCGGTCCGAAGAGCTTTCTTTATGTTGGCGGCCGTGACTGTCAGGTTGCCCATCTTCGCCAGATCGCCAGCAATTTCGGCGCCGAGCTTATCCATCACGATGGCGGATTGCGTGAGGCGGTCTCGCGTATCGACACTGTTCTTCCCTCCGTCGACTGCGTTTTCTGCCCGATCGACTGTATCAGCCACGATGCGTGTCTGCGGGTGAAGTCCGGTTGCAAGAAATTCGGCAAGACGTTCATTCCGCTGCGCAATGGCAGCAAATCCAGTCTGGAGCGGGCGCTGCAGACGATGAATGAACGGACCTTAAACGATGAGCGACGAGCGCAATAATTTCAAGGATGCAGAGCAGGCGGTGGCTGAGGCCTGCCGCGTGGAGCTGCACAAGATGGCCGATCAGGGCGCCGATCCGGCCCTGACGGAGATGTATGAAGTCGTCGGCGAACGCGAGCGGCGCAACCGCGCCGCAGCTGACGGCGGCAATGTGCTGGCTTTTCCCTATCTGCGCACCCGCCAGCCGGGCGAAAAGCCGTTCTTCGAGATCGGTGACGCGGCTCAACGTGGCGGCAACATCCTGTCGTTTCACTGGAAACGGCGTTGATGCCGATTTAGCCCCTCGGCTTCAAAAATGCACCGGCGCAAAGCACCAGCCATCCCGCGATCATGCCGAGGCCACCCAAGGGGGCCGCGTATGGAAACAGGCTGTGACCGGAAAAATGTCTGGTGACGAGATCACCAACAAAAACCGCCGTGCCGAAGCCAAGAATCAGCCCTGCCGGAATGGCGGTTCTGATGCGGTCCGCGCCGATATGCAGTGCCACAAGCACTGGCGCATGGGCGAGCGCCATGGTCGAGGCGTTGCCAAGCATATAGGTTTCGCCGGTATGGGTGGCGGCGGCGGCAAGCATGACGCCGGCAGCACCCAAAAGGCTGCCCAGCAGCAAAATCAAGGCGCGCAATCTTTCCGTCGTCATGGGTTATTCGCTTCCTGATTTTGCATGTGAAAGGCCAGCCGCTCCACCGGTCCCCAGATGATGTCCCGGAGCTTTGCGTTCTCGATGGTCTCGTCCATCGCGCGGCGAAAGCAGAGCAGCCATTCGTCCCGCTCGGCGGGTCCAATAGGGGCCACGAAATGACGCCTGCGCAACATCGGGTGGCCGTGTTTTTCGACATAGACCGGCGGTCCGCCAAGATATCCGGTCAGATAATCGTAGAACTTGCTTTCGCTGCCGGAAAGATCGGCTGGATGGATGGCGCGGCAATGCGCCGCCTCTGGCAGGGTGTCCATCAATTCGTAGAAGCGCCGGGTCAGTGCTCTGACTGTGGCATCGCCGCCGATCGCTTCATAAAGGGTAATGGTCTCGCCGCTCACATCCCGCCTCCTTGAACCCTGCGGCCCTTATCGCTTTCCGGAGCGGGAAGAGCAACAGGCAAAGACGGGATGCGACATTTGCGACACTGGGACATTCATGGTGGCCGTCCGCTTCAAGCGTTCGGCGGCATCCACTCATCCAAAGTTGCGGATGAGATCGAGGCCCTTGCTGAGCAGCGTTTCGGCTTCGTCCTGATTGGCGGCCTCGACGTAGCAGCGCATTTCCGGAGCATTGCCGGACGGGCGGAAATGGATGGTGCTGCCGTCTGTCAGCGCCACGCGCAGGCCGTCAATGTCGCTCAGCGCCTTGACCGTGCCCACGGGGGCGAGGAAGGTTTCGAGATTATTCCGCGAGGCGCGCAGATGCGTCATCAGGGCAGCGCTCTTTTCCTGTGCGAAGTTTTCCAGACGATCCGCAGCCGCGACCGGCAGGTTATAGGCGGCGGCAATCTGCGATAGCGGCTTTTTCTGCTCGGCGGAGAGAAGCAATACGGCGAGGATGGGCAGGAAGCTGTCCCGCGTCGGCAGCGGCGATAGCGGTTTGCCGTTCAATGTGAAGGTGGAGGCTGTCAGAAGGCCGCCATTGGCCTCGAAACCCATGACGCCGTTGTTTCCTTCGGCAAGGGCCTGTGCCATGCCGGCGATCACGAAAGGCGAACCGACCCTGGTGCGGATGACCTTGAACGAACCGCTCGCCTCAATGCCGGAATTGGAGGTGACGGGGGTGACGACCACGCCGGCATCGAGAAAATTAGCCGTGATCAATCCGATCAGGTCGCCGCGCAGCGGCACGCCGTTTTCATCGGCAAGCAGGGGCCGGTCGCCGTCACCATCGGCGGAAACGATGGCATCGAGGCCGTGTTCCGGCGCCCATTTTTTGAGAAGCTCCAGTTTTTCAGGGGAGACCGCCTCGGTATCGACCGGAATGAAGGTCTCGGAACGGCCGAGCGACACAACTTCGGCGCCATAGTGGGCGAGAACATCGACGAAGAGATCGCGCGCCACCGTGCTGTGCTGGTAAACGCCGATCTTCAGGCCCGACAACGCCTTTTCCGGCAGGAGTGCAGCATTACGCTCATAAAAAAGCTCGGCTGCAATTGCGGAATGGCCGTCCGCCGTTGCGGCCTCGTCGTTAATCCCTTCAGCCTCGACTTCGGCTGCGAGTGCGGCGATCGCCGTTTCGTCCTGTTTGTCGATCTCGCCGTCCGGGCGGTAGAATTTGATGCCGTTGCGGTCGGCCGGAATATGCGAACCCGTTATCATCAGCGCGCCCGCCTTGAGGGAAAGTCCGTAAAGCGCCAGTGCCGGTGTCGGCACGGTGCCGCAATCGAGCGGTGTGAGGCCGGCCTTTTTCAGCGCGGCGATACAGGTTGCGGAAACATCCGGGCTCGAATCGCGGAAATCGCGGGCCACGAGAATGGGGTCGCCCGCCTTTGCCTGACCCGATGTGAGAAGGTGCCTTGCAAATGCCGTTGCGTAGACGGCCGAGGCCTTTCCTTTCAGATCGACAGACAGGCCGCGAAGGCCGCTCGTTCCAAATTTCAGGCTCATGCCAAACTCCGTTTCGATAAAATCTTTGAGGTTCAAATGGATAATACAAAAATATAACGCCAGAAAGAACCGTATCGATCCATTCAAGTCAATCATCTCTTTCATGGACGCGGCGAATAGGTGATGATGGCGGGGATGATGCGGGTAACCTAAAATTCACCCGTTATATCTAGACTTGCCGGTTAATAGTGGTTCTGGCGACGATGAAAACCATCTGTTGCAGGCCTTTTTTGTGGTTCGTTCAAGTTGGATTGGCTGATGTACAGGCTTCAAAAGGCGGGACATAAGCAGGCACGTCCGCTGGATGAAAAAGCGGCGCCCGCCGCCAGACCCCACGGTTCCCTGCTGGACGATCTGGTGGATGAGGATGAGGTTTTCGAGCGCACGGTGCTGAAAGAGCATCTTGAGCCGAAGCCGGCGGCTGCCGTTGCCGAACCCGCTCCGGGTGAAAAGCCCACAAGGCCGACATCGCCAAGCAACAGTTTCGCGGCCACGCTGCCGGGCCTGAAATATATCGACCGGATCGGTGTGGACGAGGTACTCGGCTGGCTGCGTGCCGGGATCGTCTGGATTGTGCTTGCGATCATTCTCTGCGTCGCCGCTGCACTCGCCTATGCCTACATGACGCCGCCGCGTTACACCGCCTATACGGATATCGTCGTCAATCCCTCCAACCTGAATGTCGTCAATGACGGGGTGTTTTCGCCCAACCAGCAGCGCGACACCCAGATTCTCGAAGTGGAGAGCAAGCTGCGCACCGTCACGTCGCGCAACGTGCTGGCGCGGGTGGTGGACGAGCTGAAACTGGATGAGGACCCGGAATTCATATCCCCACCGCCTCTTGCGCGGCTGAAAGCATTTTTTTCACCCAAGCCGGAAGATGGTGACAACAAGGTCGGCGCGCTTCGTTCGCTGGGCGAACGGGTTGCGGCGGAACGGGATCCGCGTTCCTTCGTGGTGACGCTTGCGGTCTGGACCAATGATCCGGACAAATCCGTGACAGTCTCGAAGGCGATGGTGAAGGCTTTCGAAAGCGAGTTGTTCCAGACAACCTCCGACAGCAGCCTGCGTATCGTCGATGATCTAAAGAAGCGGCTTGAGGAAATGCGCCAGAACGTGACGGTTGCCGAAAAGCGCGTCGCCGATTTCCGCCGCGAAAACGGCCTGCAGGAGAATAACGGCCAGCTGGTCAGCAATCTGGCATCAGGAGAGCTGAATGCTCAGGTTCTTGCCGCGCAGCAGCGCGTCATTCAGGAGGAGTCGCGCCTCAAGCAGATGCAGGCGGCGATTGCCCAGAACCGCACCCAAAGCGACGCGATCTTCGACAGCCAGACCATGAACACCATTCGTGCGCAATACAGCACCTTGCAGCAGCAGATTGGGGCGATGACGCTGACCTATGGCGCCCGCCATCCGCGTCTGGCGACTGCCGGGGCGGAACGCGACATGCTGGAACGCGGCATTGCGGATGAGGCGCAGCGGATTTTGCTGGCGGCCAAGACCAATGTCGCCGAGGCCCGCTCCTCGCTTGATGCCCTGCGGCTGAAGGCGGTTGCGGAACGCGCCAATGTCTTCACCGACAATGAGGCGCAGGTGCGGCTGCGCGATCTGGAGCGAGACGCCAACTCAGCTGCCGCGATCTACGAGACCTATCTCAATCGCTCACGTCAGATCGCCGAGCAGCAGACAATCGATTCCACCAATGTGCGGGTGATTTCGCAGCCGGTAGCGCCCAATTCCAGAAGCTGGCCGCCCGGCAAGCTGATCTTCCTGATCGCCGGTGGCGTGGGCGGTCTGTTCCTTGGTCTCGGAATTGCCATCGCACTGGGGCTTTTGGGTTTTCTGCGCCGGACAGACCACGCGGAACGCTACGCCTGAGGGCTGCGACCGCCGATTACTCCTCGGACATCAGGCCGTCATAGACTTCGAGCAGGGCGGCGGCGATGGCGGCACCCAGCGCATTACCCGCATCGCGAATGCCTGTCTCGTCGCCGTCACGGACCGAAACGGCAAGATCGGACGCCTCGTTGGCGACGATTTCTTTTGCCCGTTCGATGGCCCAAAGGCCGAAATCGCCGCGGTTGTCGATCGATATGGTTTCCATGGCCGGGACCTTTTCTATGGTGTGGTTTCGTCGTCCCTTAACCCATCAGCCGCAAAACCGGAATAGGGGGAGGAGAGGTTGGGGTGGTCACTCAACCCTCGGGCGTATAATTGTTTGATTCAAGCGTCAGATTTATAAGAATATTAATGATAGTTATTCGTAGTGTTTGAAGCCTTATACCTTAATCCTATGCGTGAATATAACAGTGAAACGATGCCTATCTTGGACACCGGACAGAATATGACAGGGAGAGATGTCCCGCATGCGGAAGGGCCTGGCACACACTGGCCGGTTGTTCCGCTTGCGGCTTTGCCCATCACCGATGCGACCATCGAAGAGACGGCGCAGGATTTTATCCTGCGGGCGGAACGTGAACGCGCGGCCGGCGCAAAGCCGTTCTATTCGACATCGGCGAACGGTCAGGTCATCGCACTCTGTCACCAAGACAAGGAATTCGAAGCCCTGCTGCTGCAGGCGGACCAGATTCATGCCGACGGCATGTCGCTGGTAATCTTTTCCCGCCAGTTCTGCGTAAGGGCGCTGCGGGAACGTGTGGCGACGACGGACCTCGTTCATGCGGTGGCCCGGAGGGCTGAGGCGACCGGCACGCGGTTCTATTTCCTCGGCGGTTCCGAAGAGGTGAACCGCGCGGCAGTCGAAGAAATGCAAAAGCTCTATCCACGGCTTGTTTTTGCCGGTCGGCGCAATGGTTATTTCAGACCCGGAGACGAGGAGGCGATCCTTGCCGATATCGTCGCATCGCAGACCGATATTCTCTGGGTGGGCTTCGGCATACCGCTGGAGCAACGTTTCGTCGCGCGCAATCTCGACAGGCTTTCCGACATTGCGGTTATCAAGACCTGCGGCGGTCTGTTCGATTTTCTCGCGGGCAAGAACAGCAGGGCGCCACAATGGATGCAGGATATGGGGCTCGAATGGCTCTACAGGGCCATGCTTGAGCCGAGGCGTCTCGGCAAGCGCTACCTGCTGACCAATCCCATCGCCATATATTCGCTGCTGAAGCATCGCTACGGGTTCGGGGCCGGCAAGGTCTGAAATCTGCGCATTCTCATTGATTCTTTACGGAATTGCCCCTGACCGTCCGGCCGGTTCAGGATCGATATCATGTGAGCGGCATCTGCCGGCGCATGCAATCATCATATGGAGTCGCGCTATATGAGGTCGCTCTAACGTATCGGGGTGGAGGTGTCTTTCCGCGGAAAATCGTTGCAAGTGGGCGTAACGGCGGTACACTGAGCGGATATTACATATTTATTCGAATCAGAAATATATTGAGGACAGCGATGGTAATTACGTCCATTTCTCTTTTCGTATATGGGATTGGCACCGTTACTTCTCTTGCCATGACCTATATAGAAGGCGCCCGCCGCGACAAGGATTGGGACTTTTACCGGGTGACCGGTATCATCCTTTGTTTCTTCTGGCCGGTTCTTGTGCCGCTTCTCATTCTTGCCGCCGTTTTTTCGTCATTCACTTCCCAGAAACGGCATGTGAATGGGATATCTTTGCGCAGGGAAAAAACCCTGAGCTGAAAAACTGATATTAACTGTCGGAACGAGCCCGCGTTCAGGCCTTTTTCGCCGGCGCCTTATAGGGCGTGAGCGTAATACCGAGGCTCGCCATGACGCGGCCGATGGACATCAGCGGTGGATGCGTGGCGGGCAGCAGCGCACCGGTTTTCAGGAATGCGGAAACGGCGCGGACCAGTGACAGGCACAGGCTGACAACGTTTTTGGCGGCAAGTAGCAGCCCGCCCTTCAGGCCGGGGCGTCGGGCGCGGTCGATGCTGTAATTGATGATGCCGGTTCGGAGCGAGCGCTCCATGATCCAGCGCGGCGCCATGCGGTTTTCCGGCACATATTCGATGATGAGGGCTTGAGCGTTCCAGGCGAATTTGAAACCCGCCTTTCGGCAACGGGTGAAGAAATCCATGTCGCCGCCGCCAAGGAAGTTGAACCGTACATCGAATTCCGGCTTTTCCAGCGTTTCGAAAACCCGCCTCGAGATCAGGCAATTGCCAGACCCATGGATTTGATCGACTACGCCGGTGGGCGCCTCGATGGAGCCGAACAGCGGGTGTGCCAGAACCGCCTTGGGTGCGGGCGCATCGAATTCGCGATCGACCGGCCCGCCGACGATATCGACGCCGAAGGATTTTGCGGCAGAGACCATTTCAGCGAGCCAGACGGGCGAGGCCGCTTCGTCGTCATCGATCATCAGAAACCACTGCGCGGATGGATAGTTCTGCCGCGCCGTGCGGAACGCCGTGTTGATGGCGTAACAATTGCCCTGCGTCGGCTCGACCAGCGTCTGGCCCATCATTCCGCTCTCGGAGAAAAACGCACGCGCGACCGCCAGCCCCGCCTGGCCCACCCCGTCATTATCGACGACGACGATGGCGAAGGGGAAATCGACCTTCTGGGCTGCCAGCGAGTTCAGCGTCTTCTGCAAACCTTCCGGCCTGCGGAAACTCGGAATGCACACCACCGCTTCCGGCATGATTTCGGACATGGACACTCCTAAATTCCGGCAAGGGCTGCGGCGGAAAACACGACGGCGCGCAGGCTTTGGCGCGGGCGATTGACAAATGTATCGGCAAGCGCCGAAAAGGCCTCGCGATAGCGCCGGGCGCGAAAGGCCTGCGCCACGGTATAGGCATTCATGTGATTTTCGGATTTGCGGCGAAGCCGGCGCAATTCCTGCGGCGCAATGGCGGCGACGATGGCGGGATCGGAAAACACCGCTTCGATCGCCGGTTCGCAATCCCGGAAGGTCAGAAGGCGGTTCATCATCACGCTTGTCCTGTGCACCCGGTAATCCAGCACGTGGCGGCCGGGCAGATAGGCGAAACGGCCGGAGGCAGCCAGCCGGCACCAGCCATACCAGTCTTCCGCATAACGCAATGTCTCGTCGAAACCGCCAAAATCCTGAAAGATGCGGGTTTTAACCAGCATGATGCCGCCATTGACGATGAAGTTTCCGCCCAAAAGCGGCTGGAGGATGAAACCATCAGGTTTTTCCCGCCGTCTGATGAGGTTGCGCCGTCCGATCTTGGCGCCATTCTCGTCAATGCGCTCATAATCACCGTAGACGGCAACGACATCCGGTCCGGAGATGCCGGCGCATAGGGCGGCGATCGCGCCCGGCTTCACGCGGTCGTCGGCATCGAGAAACATCGTCCATTCACCGCGCGCCTGCGACAGGCCGAAATTACGTA
This sequence comes from Agrobacterium sp. A3-95, assembly GCF_053521785.1. Lineage (NCBI taxonomy): Bacteria > Pseudomonadati > Pseudomonadota > Alphaproteobacteria > Hyphomicrobiales > Rhizobiaceae > Agrobacterium > Agrobacterium sp. A3-95. Next base: position 203,049 of record NZ_JBNWDR010000003.1, read on the forward strand.
CGGCGGAAACGCCCTGCCGTCCCTGCGGCCGGGCCAGCAGTTTTACGCGGGGATCGGCGAAACTTTGCACCTTTTGCGCCGTTGTGTCGGTGGAGCCGTCATCGACGACGAGCACTTCGCAAACGGTTTTCCCCTGAGACAACACGCTTTCGATCGCTTCCACGATGTAACGCTCGCCGTTGCGAACGGGAATGACAATCGAGACGGAAACCAATATTTTTACTCCATCAGGGGCGGGTCAATAATTCTCACACTGAAGTTACTACCGGATTAAGCCGGCTTGCGCCAATTGTGACGTGGTATAGCGTCAGTTAACCTTGCAAATCTTTAATATCCTTTTGGTATGATCAAGATGTTATGTTTTGAGAATTAGAGCGTCGTGCGGCCATTGGGACGCATCAGCGACGTTCTGACAGTTGTGATATGCGCATCGTCCCTTTCGAAAATCGCTTTCGATTTTCAGGCCGATGCGCCGGGGTTGTGGAGGCGGGCGAATGCGGATCGGGCGGCGGAATTTTCTGGGTGGTGCTGCAAGCGCTGGCCTGTTACATGCCATGGCCGGGCAGGGCGTTGCCGCGACCAGGAAAACGTCGACAAAGATTGCCCCTTACGGTGCGGCCATCTATCTGCCGGACCTTACCGCCGATAGCCGCATCGGCGAAGCGGTGGTCAAATATTGCTCGCGCATCACACCCGTTACTGAAATGAAATGGGAGGTTATGCGGCCTTCGGCAGACGTTTTCGATTTTGCCGCTGCCGATGCGCTTGCGAACTTCGCGCGCCAGAACAAACTCACCATGCATGGTCATCCGCTTATCTGGTACGCTTCCAACGCGCCCTGGCTTGCCAGCATCGGCAGCGGCGCGAAGGTCGAGAAGTTGATGGAAACCCACATCGTCAAGGTGATGGAACGGTACAAGGACGTGATACACAGCTGGGATGTGGTCAATGAACCTATCCCCGACGTGCCCGGCAATGTGCGCTCGCGCCGCGACGCGTGGTATTATGGCGCAGGCCCGGACGCCATCAAAAAGGCCTTTGACATCGCCCATTCCGTCGATCCGAAGGCCCAGCTCGTCCTCAACGAATATGATGTGGAATTTGCGGTCGAGAAATCGCCGGCCAAGCGCGCGGCCTTCCGCAATCTCATTCTCGAGCTGCTAGAGAAAGGCGCTCCGATCAATGCTATCGGCCTGCAGGGGCATCTGCGCGGTGGCTGGCCCATTGCGAAAGACGAGCTTGCCGCCTTTACCAAGGAAATGCGCAGTTATGGTCTGGCCGTTCTGGTGACCGAACTGGACGCGATGGACCAGACGCTTCCCGCCCCGGAAGCCGAGCGCGACATGCTGATAAACGGTCAGGTCCGCGATTTTCTCGAAGCGGCGTGCGAAGGCGGCCCGCTTTCCTCCATCACCACATGGGGCATTTCGGACCAATATACCTGGATTCGCTGGGCCTATCCGCGCCGGGATGGCACCGCGAACCGGCCGCTGCCGCTCGACTGGAGCTTCAACGAAAAACCCATGATGGCTGTCATCAATGAATTCCGGAACCGTGGTGCGTAATTATGACTGCTGAAATGCCGCTTCCTCCCGTACAAAAGGCGCTGCAAATCAATCTGCATCCCTTCGACGCACCGCATGCGGCCCTGACCGTTCCGCATCAGCTGCGGGTCTGGGGCGGGCAGGTGGACCGCATTCTCCTGACGGTGGATACCGGCCAGGTTGGAGCCGGCCGCTACAAGGGCAACGGTTTCGAGGCCGCCAGCAAACGCCTGTTTGACATGCTGGAGGAAGTGCAGGCCAACTATCCGCATCTGCATGTGGATATTGCCGACTATAGCGATGCGGCGCGCAGTGCGGTGGCGGAGACGTTCTTTTCGCGCTCGCAGGTTCCTTATCCCGCCAAGGCTTTCGACGGCGGGCCTTTCCATGTTTATTTCCACGGGTTGAAACGTGCCAACGCCCGTTATGTGCTGCATATGGACAGCGACATGATGTTTGGCGGCGGCAGCCAGAGCTGGTTCAACGAAGCCATTGCGCTGCAGAAGGCCAACCCGGACGCGCTCTGCATCACGCCGTTTTCCGGGCCGCCCACCGTGCGCGGCGATCTCGATATCTCCCGCCATGTCGGCATGCCGGGGGTGAAGAACATTCCCGAACCGCGCAAGCTGCCGAGCCGCGTTCCCACATGGCGGTTCGCGACCGTTTCTACCCGCCTGTTCATGATCGACATGGACCGTTTCGCCAAGCGTATCGGCTCGCTCGAACTGCTGAGACCCGACGTCAAACGGCGCATCCGCTCCTATGCCTATAATCAGCAACCGGTCTCGATGCCTGCCGAAGAGGTGCTGAGCGACAATATGATGCGCATCGGCGTATACCGGCTTGATTTTCTCGGCACGGGCAAGGGCATGTATTCGCTGCATCCGCCCTATCGCTCGCCCGAGTATTACGCGGCGCTGGGCTCCATCGTCGAGCGCATCGAAAAGGGTGACGTTCCCGAAGGCCAGCTCGGAGATTTCGATATCAACGGATCGATGGTGGACTGGTCGAGCGCCCTTGCGGCCAAGACGCGCTCCAAACGGTATGCGAAGGCGCTGCGTCACCTGATTTCAGCGAATGTCCAGCGCTTCACTGGGGCATAGAAGGCTCGGCATTTTCTTCACAACCGGCGCAAGTGCCTTAGAAATCTGTGATGAGCTTGCTCCAGCTTTCCGAGCTTAGCCCGCCAATATAGATATCGCCGGCAAGCGCCCGATCCCGGAGGGCTTCATCCCGGGTGGCCATGCAGAAATAACCGCGATGATGGAAGGTCACGTGGTTCTGACGGTAGAGCGCGTTCATGAGAAATGGTTGCGACATGCCGGTGACATGGGCATAGTTTTCATCATCGAAATGGCGGAACAGCGCACCGAGCACGTCGTTTTCGCGACCGGCATCGCAGACGAGGTTCAGCACATAGGCGGTCCGTCCCGCCTGTCCGAAAAACAGGGCAGCGCCGATGATGCGGCCTTCGGCATTTTCGATCGCCAGGCTGCTCAATTCACCAAGGGTGCCGTTGGTTTTACTCATTTCGATCAGCCAGTGGAATTCCTCGTGGGACCATTCCGGGCGGACGGAAAAACGCTCGATCATTTTCAGCGCGTTGCGTCGGAACGTCTCGAAATCCACCGGTCTGACCGTGGTGCCGGCAACTTCATTGGGCCTTATGCCCTTTTTCCACGATCGCAGGATACGGTCCACAAATCCAAGTGCCATAAGTCCGGGCCTGGATTTGACTACTTGCGAACGGCGCGGCATGCGCAGGGCAATCGCGCTGAAAGGCTTGAGCGCCTTGTGCCATTGCAAGCTTTCCATCGGCAACATGCTGCCGCCGATCGCAAGCCAATGATCGGCGCTGACGGGGGAGGCCGTGTCCGAAAACAGCATATCGTGTTTCGTCGCCCGCATGCCGCGGGACAGGCGCGCGGCGCCGAGTGCGCCGAGTTTTCCTTTCGACGCGAAAGCACATAACAACCTTGCGGTAATGGGTTTTCCGTTCGCGATAAACCGCATGGGGACGGCAAGGATAACGCTGGTAACCCCGCTCTCTCCAGCATCGTAGACAACGCTACCGTATTCGGGATCAAACACAGGACTGCTGAAAAACAATGTTTCGACGTAAGCGCCGAAGTCGAAGTTTCTATCAAGCCCGGTCTTTTTGAACGCGCTGTTGAGCACAACCTCGACAGCCGGAAGATCGTCCCTGCGCATGGGTCGAACGCCGGGCGCAGCTGGCTGAACCGGGCGTTGTGTCGCCCCTTCGTTGTTGCTATCGTCCATATTGGTGTGTATCGGAACGTCCACCGTCGGTTTCCAGCTATTTACGCGTTTATGAAATCAACCATAGGCAGTGTAGATTTTAATATATTAATATAGGTATAAAACTTGCAATTCTGCGGTACCGTAAATATCATCCGGAGAATAAATCGCCTTGTTTCAATCTGTTAGTGGATACCGCCCGTATTGCGTTAGGTTAACAAAATATACTTAAACAAGCAACTAATGGACGAAATATGGAGCAATTTTGCTGTTATTTTTGAGTTTTGGAATTTAACTTCCAGATGCGAGGGTGGTGTCCCTTGTCTACCGATTCCGATTTCCTGAAGTAAAAAGCGGCAAGTCCCGGCGCTATTCCTCCGTGTATTATGGATAACTAAAAAATAGGGTTTTGACGGGATATTCATTTTACCGAGACGAAGCATCGGGTACGATGTGAGAACGTATGGAAAAAGGTAGAGAAAATTACCTGATGGATGCAGCGCATGATGAGCAGGCGAGTGTCGCCTGGCGGAATGCACTGTTTTATGTGACGTTCTTTTATTTCACGGTCGGCTTCTCGCCCTATATCTCGCTTTCCTCGACCTATCTGGGGTCCGCCATGGCGGCCGGGTCCAACCTCCTCAACCAGCTCACCGCGATCATCCTGCTCATCAGTTTCGTGGCGTTCATGGCAAAGGAGCGGTCGTCTTCCATTGTCTTTACGCCGCGTTTGCTGATGCTCGCGATTTTCGGCTGGTATATCTTCACCTCAGTGGTGGGCGGCGCGCCGGTGTTTTCGCTGCGGCGGCTTGCCATGTGCGCCATCATCTGCGTGCTCGCCAGCTGCTTCCTGCAATTGCCGCGCACCGAGCGGCATTTCACCACGCTGCTTGCCACATGCGTGCTGATCATCCTGTTCCTCTGTTATTTCGGCGTTGCTGTCCTGCCGTCGCGGTCGATCCATCAGGCAAGCGATGCGCTGGAGCCGCTCCTTGCGGGCAACTGGCGTGGGGTCTTCCGCCACAAGAACGAGGCAGCCTCGATCATGGCGGTGCTGATGATCGTCGGGATTTATCTGTGCAAGCGCTGGTCCCTTATCGGCGGCCTCGCGGTGCTGTTGCTGTCGTTGATCTTTCTCGTCAAGTCGGGTGGCAAGACCGCGCTCGGCCTGATGCCGATCATCATCGCCACGGGCTGGTTCATCGTGGGCTGGCCCAGATGGCGTTACGCTGTTGTGACCGTGCTTCTGGGAACCTTCGCCGTGGTGATCGTCGGCACGACCGTTGATCCGGTCTTTTCACAGATGCTGACGAAACTGGGGATCGACGCCAGTTTCACCGGCAGAACCGATATCTGGACCGTCTCGATAGATTATATCCGCCAAAGCCCGATCGTCGGATACGGCTACCAGGCCTTCTGGCGCAGCGACACCCTGATGACGAGCTTCACCGAGAACAATACCTGGGCAACGACGGCGCCGGATTCCCACAATGGCTATTTCGACCTTGTGCTTGGCGGCGGCGTGCCAGGTCTTATTCTGGTGCTGACGTGGATTTGTCTGATGCCGCTTCGCGATCTCGGCAAGATGGATGAGGCCACGCGCAAAAGCCCGCTGACGAAGCTCTATGTCGGCGTCTGGCTTTATGTCCTGCTCTACGGCTTTCTGGAAACGATGTTCTTCCTCAGTACCGGTTTCGTCTGGTTTTTCCTCGTCGTTGCCGTGATGGGCCTGCGTTTGCAGGCGAATGCCAGCCTTGTCGAGGATGAGGCGCAGGCGGAACCGCAATTGGCCCTGACTGGCAGTAACGCAGCCAGCGTGGCGAGGCGCATCAGGGGCAAATCGCGCAGATCGTTGCTTGCGGATGATATTTTGAAATGATTTTTCGTTTCAAATGTGTAAAAGAGCCTTATATTGCGCGCGTTTGCAGCGGGTTTCGCTAAACATGCGTGGCTTAAGTCTTTGTTGTTATGCATGTCCTGTCGCAAAACCGCTCCGCATTTTGCTCGACACGCAATGAACCGGATCGGCAAGGTCAATAAATGGCAGATACAGGCGCCTGTGCGCTCGAAGCGGATGACATCCACAAGAGCTTCGGCACACACGAAGTTTTGAAGGGCGTTTCGCTGAAGGCCCACAAAGGCGATGTGATATCGATCATCGGCTCGTCCGGTTCCGGCAAGAGTACCTTCCTGCGCTGCATCAACTTTCTCGAAACGCCGGATCGCGGCCGGGTCATCGTCAATGGCGAGGAGATCGCCATGAAGATTGGCAGGGACGGCAAGGCTGTGCCGAAAAGCTGGCGGCAAGTGGAAAAGCTGCGGACAGGGCTTGGCATGGTGTTCCAGAATTTCAATCTCTGGGCCCACCGCACCGTTCTGGAAAACGTCATCGAAGCGCCTGTTCACGTTCTCGGCGTCAAGCGGCAGGAGGCGGTGGAAAAGGCCGAATCCCTGCTGAACAAGGTTGGCCTTTACGACAAGAAAAATGCCTATCCGGCGTTCCTCTCCGGCGGGCAGCAGCAGCGCGCTGCGATTGCGCGCGCGCTCTGCGTGGAGCCGGCGGTGATGCTGTTCGACGAACCCACCTCGGCGCTCGATCCGGAACTTGTGGGCGAGGTGCTGAAGGTCATCCGCGATCTGGCCGAGGAAGGCAGCACAATGTTGCTCGTTACTCACGAGATGCGCTTTGCGCGCGATGTTTCCACTGAGGTGATGTTTCTGCATCAGGGCCGTGTGGAGGAAGCGGGGCCACCGGCGCAGGTGTTCGGCAATCCCGTAAGCGCCCGTTGCAGGGAATTTACCGGCGCGCTGGCGTGATGGCCGTTTCGCTTCGCCGTTTGTTTTAACAGGAGAGACTTTAAATGAAATTCTTCGCCACGCTGCTTGCCGGAACGGCATTTGCGGTTTCCGCCTTCACCGCCAGCGCCGATGTCCGCTTCGGCATTATGAACGAATCCTACCCACCTTTCTTCGCCAAGGATGCCAGCGGCAAGTGGCAGGGCTGGGAAATCGATCTCATGGACGCCGTCTGCGCGGAAATGAAGGAAAAATGCTCGATCGTCGAGCTTTCCTGGGATGGCCTCATCCCGGCGCTGCAGACGAAGAAGTTCGATGTTATCTGGTCATCCATGTCCAACACGGAAGAACGCGAGAAAGTCATCGATTTCACTAACAAATATTACAACACGCCGAGCAAGCTGATCGGCGCCAAGGATGGCAAGCCGGGTGCGGCGCCGGAAGACGTCAAGGGCAAGACCATCGGTATTCAGGTCGCGACCATCCAGTCCGAATATTACAAGAAATATTTCGCTGCTGTCGCAGACGAAAAGACCTATCAGACGCTGGACGAGGCGTTTCAGGATCTCGCAGCCGGCCGTATCGACTACGTGTTCGGCGACTCGCTCGTTCTCGATGCCTTCGTGAAGAGCGATGCCGGCAAGGATTGCTGCGCCGACATGGGCAACGTTGCGGATGACAAGGAAATCCTCGGCCTTGGCGTTTCCGGCGGCCTGCGCAAGGACGACATCGAACTCAAGAACAAGCTGAACGCTGCTCTCGCCGCCGTTCGCGCCAGCGGGAAGTATGACGAGATCACCAAGAAATACTTCAGCTTCGATATCTACGGTAAGTAATTTCTCCTGACCGGTCACATAAATGGCAAGCCTTGAAACCACGCTGCAACTGCTGTCACCCTATCCTCCGGGATGGGGCGGCACCCTTTTGAAGGGTGCGGCGTCGACGCTTGCCATTTCCGCCGGTGCCTATCTGATCGGCATCGTCATCGGGCTTGCCGGTGCACTTGGCAAGCTCTCCGGCAACAGGCCGCTTGGCCTTCTGCTCAATCTCTACACGACGGCAATCCGCGCCGTTCCCGAACTGATCCTCATCGTCGGGCTTTATTACGCCGGTACTGATGGCCTGAACCGGCTGCTACAACTGGCAGGCCTGCCGCCTCTGGAAGTCAACGGTTTCGTTGCCGCTGTTGCGGTTCTGGGTTTCGTCCAGGGTGCCTATATGACCGAGGTGCTGCGCGGTGCGATCCTTGCCATTCCGAACGGGCAGATCGAGGCGGCGCGCGCCTTCGGCATGTCGCCGGCCTTGCGTTTCCGCCGTGTGGTCTTGCCGGCACTGTTGCCGAACGCCCTGCCGGGCCTTGCCAATCTCTGGCTTGCGGTAACGAAGGATAGCGCGCTGGTGGCGGTTGTCGGTTATCAGGAGCTGGCGCTTGCGACACGGCTGGCGGGCGCCAGCACCAAGCAATATTTCCTGTTCTTTCTTGCCGCAGCCCTGCTTTACCTTGCCATTACGCTGGTTTCCAACCTCGTCTTTTCGCTGCTGGAGCGCCGCGTGCGGCGCGGCCAGCCGGCGTTGGCATAAAGGGCAAGCGGCATGGATTTTTCATGGATCGCCAAATATTGGCCGCTGCTTCTGTCCGGTGCCTGGCAAACGCTGGCGCTGCTCGTGATCTCCGTCAGCATTGGTTTTCTTCTCGCTATAGGGCTTGCCTTCGCGCAGGTCAGCGGCGGGCGGGTGACAAAAATTCTGGCGCGCGCCTATTGCACCTTCTTTCGCGGCACACCGCTTCTGATCCAGCTCTGGTTGCTCTATTATGGCGTCGGCTCGTTTCTGCCGATGATCCCCGGCTTGCGTCAGAGTTTCATGTGGCCGGTGCTGCGCGAGGGCTTCTTTTTCGCCGCCGTCAGCTTCACACTGAATTACGCGGCCTATGAGGCCGAGGTTCTGCGCGGCGCGTTGCTGGCTGTGCCAAAGGGTGAGCTGGAGGCGGGCCGGGCTTTCGGCATGGGCCGTTTCACCCTTATTCGCCGCATCTGGCTGCCGCGCGCCATCCGCATCGCGCTGCCGACAATTGCGGGCGAGGTGGTGATGCAGCTCAAAGCCACGCCGCTTGCCTTTACCGTGACGGTGATGGACCTCTACGCCGTCGCCTACAAGGTGCGGCAGGACACGCTGCTCGTCTATGAGCCGCTGATCGTCGTCACCGTCTTTTATCTCATTCTCACCGCCATAATTGCCCGCTGTTTCGGTCTCATCGAACAGCAGGTGCCGGTCCGGCGGTAAACCGTTCAAGGAGCATGAACATGGGCACTATCCGTATTCTCGACGGCGGCATGAGCCGCGAATTGCAGCGGCTCGGCGCCGAGCTGAAACAGCCGGAATGGTCGGCGCTGGCGCTCATCAATTCACCTGATATCGTGCGGCAGGTGCATCAGGAATTCATCGAGGCCGGTGCCGATGTCGTCACCACCAATTCCTATGCGCTGGTGCCGTTCCATATCGGCGAGGAGCGTTTCCAGAAGGATGGCGAATCGCTGATCGCCCTTTCCGGCAGGCTGGCGCGCGAGGCTGCGGATGCCTCCGGCCGCGACGTGCTGGTGGCCGGTTCGCTACCGCCGATCTTCGGCTCCTATGAGCCGCAGAATTTCGATGCAACGCGGGTGCAGGACTATCTGAAGGTACTGGTCGACAATCTCGGGTCCTTCGTCGATGTCTGGCTGGGTGAGACGCTGAGCCTGATCGCCGAAGGCGAAGCGGTGCGGGAAGCCGTGGCCGCAACCGGCAAACCGTTCTGGATTTCCTTCACGTTGAACGACGATGCGGCTGCGACAGGCGGCGGCGAGCCTGCGCTGCGCTCTGCTGAAACGGTAAAGGCGGCGGCCGAATGGGCCGCGCAATCTGGCGCTGCCGCCCTGCTGTTCAATTGCAGCAAGCCGGAAATCATGAAAGCCGCCGTGGAAACGGCATCCGCCGTCTTTGCGGAAAAGGGCGTTTCGCTTGAGATCGGCGTTTATGCCAATGCCTTCGAAGGTGAACAGGGCGATTCCGCCGCCAATGAAGGTCTGCACGGCACGCGCACCGACCTGACCGACGATGTCTATTCGCGGTTCGCCTGCTCCTGGGCGGATGCCGGCGCAACCATGATCGGCGGCTGCTGCGGCATTGGCGCTGCCCATATCCACACGGTTGCAACGGCATTGCGGCGCGCGACCGCCTGAAGTCTTCGACAGGCTCCCAGCGACATTGAGTTGAAAGCGGCAGGCTCAACGCCTGCCGCTTTTTTTCGTTGCGGCCATTGACCTCAACTATAGTTGAGGAATTATCAGGGAGTGGAACATTACTGAAGGACGTTCCATGAGCGATAATACACTCTCCATCCGGATCATTTTTGGCAGTGCCCGCAATCCGCGGTTCTGCGATGTCATCGGCAAATGGCTGCAGGAGCAACTCGGCGCATTGCCGGGGATCGAGTTTGCGGTGCTCGACCCGCGCGAACTTGATTTGCCGCAGGGCCACACGCCCGACCGCGCCTCCGTGCGGCAACTTCGTGAAAGCCTTGATGCCGCCGATGCCTTCATCGTCGTCACACCGGAATATAATCGCAGCTACCCCGGCGCGCTGAAGGTCCTGATCGATTCCGCCTACGACGAATGGGGCGCCAAGCCGGTGGCCTTCGTTTCCTATGGCGGGATTTCCGGCGGCCTGCGCGCTGTCGAGCAGCTTCGCCCCGTGTTTGCGGAACTGCATGCCACGACGATCCGCGATGTCGTCAGCTTTGCAAATCCCTGGGACCGTGTCGATGCCGCCGGGCAGTTCGACCCCGGAGCGCCAGCGGCAAGCGCGCTGGAAACGATGATGGGCAAGCTGGGCTGGTGGGCGCATGCGTTGAATAAGGCGCGTTCCGCAACACCCTACAAAGGGGCTTGAGAATGACTGACAATTCCCCGTCGCTGAAACTCACGCTTCTGTTCGTCGCCACACTCACCATCATGGCCGGAACCACGGTTGCGCCCTCGCTGCCCGCCATCGAACAGAGCTTCCTGTCGACGCCGAATGTCGAGATCATGAGCCGCATGGTGCTGACGTTACCATCGGTTTTCGTGGCTCTTTGCGCGCCGGTCGCCGGCGTGCTGGCGGATCGGTTCGGCCGCAAGCGGCTGCTGCTCGGCGCGATCCTGCTTTACAGCCTTTCCGGCATGTCCGGGCTTTTTGCCGATAGTCTTGCGGGCCTGCTCGTTGGCCGGGCCTTTCTGGGGTTTGCGATCGGCGGCATCATGACGATCGGCACGGCGCTGGTGGGCGATTATTTCGAAGGCCCGGCGCGGGAGCGTTATCTCGGCCTGCAACAGGCCTTCACCCAGCTTGGCGGTGTCGTTTTCGTGGTGGCGGGAGGCTTGCTGGCGGATGTTCACTGGCGCGCGCCCTTCGCGGTCTATGCCGTGGCGCTGCTCATTCTGCCGGCGGCACTGTTGTTTTTGCGGGAGCCGGCAAGAAACAATAGCCACGTTAAAAACGGCGGCGAACAGGCTTTTGCGGTCAACTGGTTTCTGGTGGCCGTGCTGGCACTGGCGGTATTTCTCGTCAACGCCCTGTTTTACACCATCCCCTCGCAATTGCCGTTTTTCCTGCGGGAGCTTGGGCTGTTTTCCGGCAGCGTTGCCGGATACGCCATCGGCATCTTCAATCTGGCGGGCGCGCTGATGGCGCTCAACTTCGGTCGGTTGGGGGCGCGGATTGGCGTGACCGTTATTCTGGCGGTCGGGCTGGTGTTGATGGCAACGGGTTTTGCGCTGCTTGCCGCGGCAGACGGGTTGGTTTCCATGCTTTCGGCGCTTGCGGTGGTGGGCCTTGGCCTCGGTGCTGTGATGCCGGCTATCATGTCCACGACGATCATGCTTGCGCCGCTGCGGTTGCGCGGGCGTATTGCCGGCGTCGTTACGGCATCGATGTTTCTCGGGCATTTCATATCGCCGCTGGCTAGCCAGCCTTGGATCGCTCGGTTCGGTTTTGCCGTGACCTATCGCGATATTTCCACGGCGTTCACCGTCATGGCTGGTCTTGCCGTCATGGCTTCCATCATTCAGCGATGGGCGGCGGTGCGAAAGCCACGGTCTTTTGCCCGGGGTGGATGACACGCTCTCTTTGACGTTGTCACTGATCGATGGGGACGGGGGCAACAGCCCTCGTCAATGTTGTGCCGACTGACATTCCCTGTAGCCGGCATGAATATTGTAAGAAAACCAACGAAGCGCGGCTGTGAGACGATCAGCCGTTTTCCGTTCTTTTCCCTCGAAATGTGGCCCGGGGTTTCCGCTTGCTGGCGGACGTGTGCCGCCAGCATAATGGTGACCTGTGTGCATTTGCGCGTTAAATGCGTAAAATGGCGCACCCGACAGGATTCGAACCTGTGACCTTTGGAATCGGAATCCAACACTCTATCCAGCTGAGCTACGGGTGCAGCGGTCACGCTTGAATCGCGTGCAGCGGTTGGTTCATACCCCAGCTTTCTTTCCGCATCAATGTCTAAAAATCAAAGATTTACGAAATGGGGCCTGTTTTCCGGTGTGGGGGAGAGCGTGGGTTGCTGCGAGGGCTGCTGTCTGCATGTTTGCGATAGCAGGGCGGTATGTTGTTTGCGGTATTGCGTTTCTTCCTGATAAGACGTTTCCCTTTTAAGTAGTATTTTACGGCCGCATCCAGCGGCTGTCCTGGCGCTTTTGTACACAGGCGGGTTGATTGTCGTATTGCCTTTCAGACAAGGCGGGGGAGGCGGTTTTTGACCCTAAAAATCGGTGGGTGAATAATCATACTTTTCTTTTGCGCCCGATGGTGATTACGAGACAGGGGTTGTCGCAATGGGTATTAACTGTCAAATTATTATACAATATTAGTATCATCTACATTTATTTGGGATACAGTTTAGTCCTGTTGTCGGTTATCATTCCGGCAGGGTTAAGGAACGAATCAGGCGGGGGATCGGATGGCTTTGCAATTGGCACATAGCAACGGGCCACGGGCGGAAAAGGCCGAAAGCGGCGGCACGCAGGCGGAACATTTAAACGCTATCGACTATGGATTGTTGACGACCGCGATCGGTTATCATTTGAGGCACTCGCAACTTGCCGTGGCAAACGGCTTTTCCGACGTGCTGGCGGAGATGGGATTGCGGCCGGCCGATTTTTCCGTTCTCGTCATCGTCGGCGGCAATCCGGGCCTCAAGCAGAGCGATGTGGCCGAGGCACTTGGCATACAGCGTGCCAATTTCGTCGCGATCGTCGATAGCATGGAAAGCAAGGGATTGCTTGTCCGCCGCAGGTCGGAAGAGGACAGGCGCGTTCATTTCCTCGACATGACGGATGAGGGCAGCAGCCTTCTTGAGCGCCTTTCCGATGCATGGCGTGACCGCGAGGAAAAGCTGATCGACCGGATCGGCGGCAAAAAAGCCCGTGACCAGCTGCTGGCCCTGCTTGGACGCCTGCGGGACTGAGCGGTAGCGGTATCGGTCAAGCCGGTCGGCAATCCCCTGCCTCTCCCTTTCACGAGGGTCTGATTGGTAGGGGGTCGATTTGCGTTGCAATTTTCCTGCGAAACGGCCAAGACGCCTTAGACGTGCCAACGCCTTTCGCGCGCGTCATGCCGCAACTGCGCAATGTTCTGGAGAGGCCCGAAACGGGAACGCCATGCTGATTATCGACACGAGCCATCCGCTTTATCGCCGCTTGTGGGTCAGATTGCTCATCGTCGGCTTTTGCGCCGCCTGGTCCGTCATCGAATTCGTCAATCGCGAATTTTTCTGGGGCACGGTTGTCGGCGGCGTGGCGGTCTATGCGGCCTATGAGTTGTTGCTGAAGTTCAAGCCCGCCAGCGAGGAGAACGCTGGAGGCAAGGCTGACGCGGCCAGGGACGATTCAGACGAGCCAGTGGAAAGCGCACCCACGGATAGAAACGACGCCGGCTGAGGCGAGCTTTCCGGGCGTAAAACCGCTACCTGCCTCTACTGGAAATGTTCACGGGTTCGCAGCATCCGGATCGCCTGGTCAATCAGGAGATTTGCCGCTGTCATGCGCAGCGTCGCATTGTGCCGGAATTCCGGTCTCACTCCGTCGGGATGATTGAGCCTTGCGAAGGCGCGGCGCTTTTCCGCAAGCGTTGCGGCGGTGTCGGTTTCATGGATGGCCAGTTCTGCTGAAACATCCGCGAGCGAGGTCTTTTCGAGATGGGCCGGCATGGGTTCGGGTTGGGGTTCCGGCTGGGGCTCGGCAAGCGCAACGGGCTCCGGCAGAAAGGCCAGATAGGCGTCGAGACTGGCGTTTCCCGGTTGCGGTGCATCCGGATAGGTATCCACGACGAAGCCAGAGCTGAAACCCACAATACGATGACCGGCGGGCGGCGTCGGCTCCGCGCTTTCGTCTCCTTTTTCCTGGCTCAGTCTTTCAACGACCGACTCGAAGACGGATTGTCCGAAAAGCATGCGGCTATTCCCTGGGCAAGTCCCGATAAATCCGGCCTCTATATACAATGAAGTTGGCGTCTGGCTTGCCTTCCTCAAAAGCCCGTCAGTTTGCGGCTTTCATCCAGAACCAGATCGTAGAGAAGCCGGGCGCTGGGCGGCAAAACGCGGCCTTTGGTGGTGATGATGCTGTAGGGCTTGACGACAAGCTCGAAATCCGTCGGCAGGATGCGGGTGCGGCCGATATCGGCCTGCTGGCCGGCCACGAACTCGGCCATGTCCTGCGCGATTGGCGCAATTGCATCCGTGTTGCAGATAAGGGCAAGCGTCAGCACCACGGATGGCGTGTTGATGACGTTGCGCGGCATGGCGACGCCGTGAGTGAGGAACACGTCTTCCATCGTTCTGCGCAAAAGCGCGCCGGGCGGCTGGAAGACCCAGTCGTAACCGGACAGATCCTGCAATGTCACGGGCTCGCCGTGGAGCAGGGGGTGGCCCTCGCGAACCACCAGGCAGGCGCGCTCGATGCCAATTTCATGGATGGAGAACAGTCCGGGGTCGAAATCATCGGGGATGCGGCCGATGATGAAATCGTGACGTGCGGCCAGAAGTTCCCGCGCCAGCACGTTGCTACTTTCCACCTGCACGTTGATCTCGATACCGGGATAGGTGTCCATCGCCCGTCTTATGGCGGGCACGACCAGGCTGATGGCCGGTGCGGTGACGGCGCCGATATAAACCGATCCGCCGCTGCCGGATTTCATCTGGTTGAGTTCGCGGCTCGCCTCACGCAGCTCCAGCAATATGGTGCGGGCGCGCCGCGCCAGCGCCTCGCCGAACTTGGTCAGCACCACACCGCGCGACGCTCTCTGACAGAGCGGGCTTTTGACGATTGCTTCCATTTCCGAGAGCATGCGCGATGCCGCCGGCTGCGTCATGTTCATGGCGGCGGCGGCAGCGCTGACCTGCCCGTGCTCCTCGATCATGACCAGCATGCGCAGGTGGCTCATCTTCAAGCCGGCGCGCAGCAAAGGGTTGTCTTCGAAGACGAAGAGCGCATCCGCTGTTTGCGTCTGCTCATACACTTTTTGGTTGCTCATTCGCCGGTTTATACCCCTCAATGGTTATTGTATCGATTTAATATATCATAATTGATATACGTAAACTGATTTATTCTATTTGACAGTTATATGGATTCAGAACAATTTGCGGAATGCCGGGGAGGAGCGGCATCTGTTCCATTTCGCAGTTGCGAGATCGGAACGGGCGCAATGCGGCTTCTTCCTCTGATGGCATGAATTTTATGGTGCAACGCAACAAGCGGGTACCAAAGAGGGTTCAAGGGAGAGAGTTAATGAAGTCCATTATTTCGCTGATGGCGGCTTGTGCCATCGGTGCTGCTTCCTTTGCAGCGCCGGCTTTCGCGCAGGACAAGGGTTCTGTCGGTATCGCCATGCCGACAAAGTCTTCCGCGCGCTGGATCGATGACGGCAACAATATCGTCAAGCAGCTGCAGGAAGCCGGTTACACGACCGATCTGCAATACGCCGACGACGATATTCCGAATCAGCTTTCCCAGATCGAAAACATGGTCACCAAGGGCGTTAAGGTCCTCGTGATTGCTTCGATCGACGGCACGACCCTGTCGGACGTTCTGAAGCAGGCTGGTCAGCAGGGCATCAAGGTCATCGCTTATGACCGTCTCATCCGCAACAGCGGCGACGTCAGCTACTACGCCACTTTCGACAACTTCCAGGTTGGCGTTCTGCAGGCAACTTCGATCGTTGACAAGCTTGGCCTGAAGGACGGCAAGGGTCCGTTCAACATCGAGCTGTTCGGCGGTTCTCCTGACGACAACAACGCCTTCTTCTTCTACGATGGCGCGATGTCGGTTCTGAAGCCTTACATCGACAGCGGCAAGCTGGTCGTAAAGTCGGGCCAGATGGGCATGGACAAGGTCGGTACGCTGCGTTGGGACCCGGCAACGGCCCAGGCTCGCATGGATAACCTCCTGTCGGCTTATTACACGGACGCAAAGGTTGACGCTGTTCTGTCGCCCTATGACGGTCTGTCCATCGGCATCATCTCCTCGCTGAAGGGCGTTGGTTATGGCACGAAGGACCAGCCGCTGCCGGTCGTTTCCGGTCAGGACGCTGAAGTTCCGTCGGTCAAGTCGATCATTGCTGGCGAACAGTATTCGACCATCTTCAAGGACACTCGCGAACTCGCGAAGGTTACTGTTGGCATGGTCAACGCCGTTCTGCAGGGCAAAGAGCCTGAGGTGAACGACACCAAGACCTATGAAAATGGCGTCAAGGTTGTTCCGTCCTACCTGCTCAAGCCGGTTGCCGTGACCAAGGACAACTACAAGCAGGTTCTCGTCGATGGTGGTTACTACACCGCAGACCAGCTGAAATAAGCCTGCAACACATGCGGGGATGGCTTGGCGCCGTCCCCGTTCTTCCATAAAAATAAAAACGCCTGAATTAATCGGGCGCTGGATTGCGATATGGCCAATACCATTCTCGAAATGCGGAACATCACCAAGACGTTTCCGGGCGTAAAAGCGCTTGAGAACGTCAACCTTAAGGTAAAGGAAGGTGAGATCCACGCGCTCGTTGGCGAGAACGGCGCTGGAAAGTCGACCTTGATGAAGGTCCTTTCCGGTGTTTATCCCGCTGGCACCTATGAGGGCGAGATCCACTATGAAGGTGCTGTGCGAAATTTTCGCGCCATCAACGACAGCGAAGATATTGGTATCATCATCATTCACCAGGAGCTTGCGCTTGTGCCGCTCCTGTCGATTGCCGAAAATATTTTCCTTGGCAACGAGGTCGCTTCGGGCGGCGTGATCAACTGGCAGCAGACCTTCAACCGTACCCGCGAACTTCTGAAGAAGGTGGGCCTGAAGGAATCGCCGGAGACGCTGATTACGGATATCGGCGTCGGCAAGCAGCAGCTGGTCGAAATCGCCAAGGCGTTGTCGAAGAGCGTGAAGCTTCTCATCCTTGATGAGCCGACCGCCTCGCTCAACGAGAGCGATTCCGAGGCTCTGCTCAACCTTTTGATCGAGTTC
The DNA here is from genome assembly GCF_053521785.1 of Agrobacterium sp. A3-95. Classification (NCBI taxonomy): domain Bacteria; kingdom Pseudomonadati; phylum Pseudomonadota; class Alphaproteobacteria; order Hyphomicrobiales; family Rhizobiaceae; genus Agrobacterium; species Agrobacterium sp. A3-95. Next base: position 220,174 of record NZ_JBNWDR010000003.1, read on the forward strand.
CGCAAGCAGGGCATGACGTCGATCATCATCACCCACAAGCTCAACGAAGTGCGCAAGGTGGCCGACCAGATCACCGTGCTGCGCGACGGCATGACGGTGAAGACGCTCGACTGTCATCAGGAAGAAATCAGCGAGGACGTCATCATTCGCAACATGGTGGGACGCGATCTAGAAGATCGTTATCCGCCGCGCGACGTGCCGATCGGCGAGACCATTCTCGAAGTGAAGAACTGGAACGCCTATCACCAGCAGCACCGCGACCGGAAGGTCCTGCACGACATCAACGTCACCGTGCGCAAGGGCGAAGTCGTCGGCATTGCCGGGCTGATGGGGGCAGGGCGCACGGAATTCGCCATGAGCGTGTTCGGCAAGTCCTACGGCCACAAGATCACCGGCGACGTTCTGATCGACGGCAAGCCCGTGGATGTCAGCACCGTTCGCAAGGCAATCGATGCCGGTCTTGCCTATGTGACCGAAGACCGCAAACATCTCGGTCTGGTGCTCAACGACAACATTCTGCACAACACCACGCTTGCCAATCTGGCCGGCGTGTCGAAGGCCAGCGTCATCGACGACATCAAGGAAATGAAGGTGGCGAGCGATTTCCGCACACGCCTTCGCATCCGCTCTTCAGGCATCTTTCAGGAAACGGTCAATCTTTCGGGCGGCAACCAGCAGAAGGTCGTGCTTTCCAAGTGGCTCTTCTCCAATCCTGATGTCCTGATCCTCGACGAGCCGACACGCGGTATCGACGTTGGCGCGAAATACGAAATCTACACCATCATCAACCAGCTCGCTGCCGACGGCAAAGGCGTTCTGATGATCTCATCGGAAATGCCTGAATTGCTCGGCAATTGCGACCGCATCTACGTCATGAACGAAGGCCGCATCGTCGCTGAATTGCCGAAGGGAGAGGCGAGCCAGGAAAGCATCATGCGCGCTATCATGCGCTCAGGGGAGAAGAACTCATGAGTTCGGCAAACACCACAAACGAAGAAAGCAACGTCATCTCGGTCGGATCGTATATTCGCTCCAATATCCGCGAATACGGCATGCTGATCGCGCTCGTCGCTATCATGGTTTTCTTCCAGTTCTATACCGGCGGCATTCTGTTCCGGCCCGTGAACCTGACCAACCTCATCCTGCAGAACTCGTTCATCGTCATCATGGCGCTTGGCATGCTGCTGGTCATCGTGGCCGGACATATTGACCTTTCGGTCGGTTCCATCGTCGCCTTCGTCGGCGCGATTGCGGCCATATTGACCGTGCAGTGGGGCATGAACCCGTTTCTCGCGGCGCTGATTTGTCTTGTCATCGGCGGCATCATCGGTGCTGCCCAGGGTTACTGGATCGCCTATCATCGCATCCCGTCGTTCATCGTGACGCTGGCGGGCATGCTTGTGTTCCGCGGCCTTACGCTTTTTGTGCTCGGCGGCAAGAACATCGGCCCGTTCCCGACGGATTTCCAGATCATCAGCACCGGCTTCCTCCCTGATATCGGTGGCATCGAAGGTCTGAACACGACGTCGATGATCCTGACATTGGTGATTACGGTCGTGCTGTTTTATCTCGCGTGGCGCCGTCGCGTGGTGAACGTGAAGCACGGCATCGACGTGGAGCCGTTCGGTTTCTTCATTGTGCAGAACCTGCTCATCTCAGGCGCTATTCTGTTCCTTGGCTATCAGCTGTCCACCTATCGTGGCCTGCCGAACGTCCTGATCGTGATGCTGGTTCTGATTGCGCTTTACAGCTTCGTGACGCGCCGCACGACCATTGGCCGCCGCGTTTACGCCATGGGCGGCAACGAGAAGGCGACCAAGCTTTCCGGTATCAACACCGAACGCCTGAGCTTCCTAACCTTCGTCAACATGGGTGTACTGGCCGGTCTGGCCGGCATGATCATCGCGACACGCCTCAACTCGGCAACGCCGAAGGCAGGCGTTGGCTTCGAGCTTGATGTGATCGCGGCCTGCTTCATTGGCGGTGCTTCGGCCTCCGGCGGCGTTGGCAAGATCACCGGTGCTGTTATCGGTGCCTTCATCATGGGCGTCATGAACAACGGCATGTCGATCGTCGGCCTCGGCATCGACTTCCAGCAGATGGTCAAGGGCCTCGTGCTGCTCGCTGCCGTGTTCTTCGACGTCTACAACAAGAACAAGGGCTGATTGCCCAGCCAATATAGCAAGTCAAAAAAGTGGCCGGTTTCCGGCCACTTTCATAAGGTGAAGGCGCAACGCGCCGAAGAAGATAAGGCGCGTTGCGCCGCAGGAAGGAAATCCCGTGCTCATTTCACAGATCAAGGATGCCAGTGGCAAAATCACCGTCGCCGTTCGCGAAGAAGGCGGACAGGCGCACGCCGTCAACGGCGCTCAATCGGTTTACGCGCTGGCCATGGAAGCTGCCAATAGTGGCAAGAGCCTTGCCGATGTTGTGTCCGCCCATGGTCTCGGCGATGCCGTCGATCTTGAAAAGGCTTACGCTGAAGGTCGCTTTCTGCCGCCGATCACCCATCCCGATCCGGCGCATCTGCATCTGACAGGCACGGGCCTGACCCATCTCGGCTCTGCTGCTACCCGCGACAGCATGCACAAGAAGACCACGGAAGCCGCCGAGGAAAGCCTGACGGATTCCATGAAGATGTTCCGCATGGGTCTGGAAAATGGCAAGCCGAAGGCTGGCGAAAAGGGCGTTCAACCCGAGTGGTTCTACAAGGGCAACGGCTATGTCGCAGCGGCACCCGGTGCTGCTCTCACCTCTCCGTCCTTCGCGCTTGATGGCGGCGAAGAGCCGGAAATGGCCGGCATCTACGTGATCTCCGACAAGGGCGAACCCGTGCGCATCGGCTTTGCCGTGTCGAACGAATTTTCCGATCACGTCACCGAGCGGATCAACTATCTCTACCTCGCCCATTCCAAGTTGCGCCCGGCAAGCTTCGGCCCGGAAATCCGCGTCGGCGTTGCGCCGTCGGATATTCGCGGCACCTCGCGCATCCGTCGTGGCGACAAGGTCATTTTCGAAAAGCCGTTTGTTTCGGGTGAGGACAACATGTCCCACACCTTCGCGAACCTCGAATATCACCACTTCAAATACGGCCTGTTCCGCGCACCTGGTGACGTCCATGTGCACATGTTCGGCACCGCGACGCTCTCTTTTGCGGAGGGCATCAAGCCGGAAGCGGGTGACGTGTTCGAGATCGAGGCCGCTGGTTTCGGCCTGCCGCTGAGGAACCCGCTTGCGGTTAATGCGGAAGAAGAAATCACGGTTCGGCAGATCTGATCTACCGGGGCTGCACGTTAAACGGTTGAGGGAGGGGGTCGCTCAGCGTCCCCCTCTCGACGTCATCCCCGGCTTGTCTTCAGGTGGGACACATCCGCCAAAGCGATAACGCCGCGGTTTTGCCAGTAATCGTCTTGTCTTAGGTGCGTAATGCTGCCGGAAGACGCCGGAAAGCTGACATAACCGACGCTATCGATCGGCATTTTGATCCATGCCGCGATGACGAAGGTAAGAGCGAAGCCATGGGTAACGATGATCTGCGTGGGGCAAGGGCGCGATATAATCGTGTCCACGGCGCGGTACACTCTTTCGGCCAACTCTCGTCTCGTTTCGCCATCAGCAATTCCGCCACGATGATCCATCCGGTCGTGATGGGGGGCCGGTATCTGACGAGCGTCGAGCCATTCCTGCGGCATACCACCCGCCGAACCGTAGCTGATTTCCCGCAGGCCATCCGTGGTTTCAAAAGGGGACTTGAGGTGTTCAGCAATGATTGCCGCAGTCTGGGAGGCCCGCAGAAGATCGGAACTGAAGATTTCGACTGATGCGTTGCCGATCAAGGCCACAAGTTTCTCGGCCGTCGCCTGCGCATCGGCTTTTCCCTTGGGTGTCAGTTCGGTATCATACCAGCCACCAACCTTGTTCTCGACATGATGGACGGACTGGGTGTGCGTGACGACAAAAATGTTCTTCATAGTGTTCTTCCGGGTATCTGGGGCTTACTCGAACCCCCACAGCCTGCCTTCGCCCACCTCCACGGAATTGCCGGCCGGGTCGCGGATGTAGACGGAATAGCTGTCATTCGGCCAGCGGTGATAGTGTTCGATGGGAATTCCAAGCTCCTCGAAGCGGGCTTTCCAGTCGTCCACTTCCGACTTGTCTTTCGCATAAAAACAGAAATGGCCTTGTCCGGTGGCGCCGTGGCGCGGGATCGGATTGTCGGGGGTGGCCGTGCGCGATTGTTGCGGATCGAAGACCAGCAGCATCTGCCGGCCACATTTGAAGAACACGAACTGGCCCGGCAGCCTGCGCACCACCTCCAGCCCGAAGACATCGCGATAAAAGGCCTCGGCGGCGTCGAGATCGTTGGCGTAGATCGCCGTTTCCATAAGGGCGGCTAGCGGTTTCATGGTTCCTCCCCGATGTCTGGCAACGGATATAGCGGACAGTCTATGTTTTCGTGCTGTAGGTCAGCACCGTCAGGTCGTGCTTGCCAACACCACGTTCCAGAACGGTCCAGCCGCAGTTCGTATAATAGGTTTCGAGACGGCGCTGGCAGCACAGGTAGCTGGTGTCGTGACCAAGTTCGGCGGCCCGTTGTGTTGCGGCCTGCATGAGCGCCCGGGCGACACCTGAGCGTCTGCTGTTTTCCTCCACCCAGAGTGCGGCAACCCATGGCAGATATTGTGGCCGCTCCTCCAGATCGCAGTGGATAAGGAAGGCGGAGCCGACGTAACCCTTGTCGTCATGGGCGACGAAGCCGGTTGGCAGGGCATGGGGGTTCACCATGTCCTTCAGATGTTCAGCCACATCGCCGACCTGGAGGCCACTATCCTGCCACCATGCCGTCCAGACCCGTTCCGCAATGATGGGTCCATGGGACTGGCAGTCGCGATAGTCGGAAATACTGTACAAAAAGCCCTCTCCCTGATCGGTTGCTGCGGCGATTTAACCGGTCACGGCGGGCTTTCGCAACCCACAGGTTGTTGAAAGCGGATCAGGGTTTCGTTGCCGTCACATGCAGCCAGTCGGTTGGCAGCTTGTCGTAACCGCTGCCGTGCCGTGCTTCTATTTCCACCCCTGCCCAGGCGAAATGCCCGTACAGGTCCTCAAGCCAGGTTTTCGAAGGATAGTTGTAATAGCGGCCGAACGTGTCGCGGCCTTCCGCTTCTCCGGCCTTGAAGCTGGCGTAGAAAACGCCGCCCTGTTTCAGCGCCGTATGGATGCGGCGGATTATGCCGGAAAGAGCGGGGCGGGGGACATGCAACAGGCAGGCATTGGCCCACACGCCGTCATAAGTCTCCACGTCGCCGATATCTTCGAACAGCAATGTTGCGACGGGAATGCCGAGCCGCGTTTCGGCCGCCTTGGCGATTTCGGGTGTGCCGTCCGTCGGGCGCACGTCGAAGCCTGCAGCGAGCATGAATTCACTGTCCTGCCCGCCACCGCACCCCAGTTCGAGGATGGTCGCGCCTTTGGGCAGGCGCGACAGGAATTTTTCCAAATGGGGAAGGTCCGCCGTCTGCCCTCTCGACGTATAGGCTCCGGCATTATCCGTATAAAAGCCGATCGTTTCGTCGTCTCTGCCGGCCATTGTCTCAGCTTTGCGATTGGCTCTGCGATTGCTGCACGGTCACCGAAACGTTCAGCGTTTCGCCGGCCGGGCCGATCCGCATGCCCGATATCGGCGCGCAGTCGCGGTAGCAGAGGCCAAGGGCAATGCGCACGTAGCGATCGTCAGGGCAGATATTGTTGGCGGCGTCGAAGCCAACCCAGCCGAGGCCCTGCAGATGCACCTCGGCCCAGGCATGGGTTGCCGTCTGCTCCGCCACGTCTTCCATCATCAGATAACCGGAAACATAGCGGGCGGGCAGGCCCATCAGCCGGGCGGCGGAAATGAGGATATGGGCATGGTCCTGGCAGACGCCCTTGCCGGCTTCGAGTGCCAGTTCGGCGGTGGTTTCGGTGTCGGTCGAACCCGGCACATATTCCACCTTGCTGTTGATCTTTTCCATCAGGTCGTGCAGGCGCTCTAGCTCGCTGTTGCCGGTGCTGGCCTTCGCCAGTTCGCGCACGAGTTTGCCGGGCTTCGTCAGCGGCGTCTCGCGCAGGAACAGCCATAGCGGCGCACTGCCGGTGTGGGGGCCGACCATGCCGGCCCTGTCTTCGGTTATGACGAGGCCACCAGCCACGACCTTGACCCTGCGTTGCGGGCCTTCGGTCTCGACCAGTGCGACACGGTTGCCGAAATGGTCGTCATAGCTCACTTCGACGGTGGCGCCGTCGACCGATACATCCCAGTCCTCCACCGTCTGGCACGGGCCGGTCTGTGGCGTCAGGCGCAGCCGCTGTAATGCATAGGGCATCGGCTCGTCATAGACATATTCGGTCGTATGGGTGATTTTCAGACGCATAAGCTGTCCCCGTCCACGCGCTTACAGATAAAAGCGGTAGCCTTCCATGATTTCCTGCCCCAGCTGCCCGTTCCGGTTGACAAATCTCTCCAGAAACTCGTGCAGGCCTTCATCCATGACGCGATCGATCGTCGTCTTGCGCAGACTGTCGCGAATGCTTTCCGCCGTTTCATGCGCCTTGTGCTTTTCACCGTAATCCTCAGCTATGTAATTGAGGTTGCTGGTGATCTTCTCATAGCAATAGGCGAGCGAGCGCGGCATGCGGCCGTTGAGAATGAGGAAGTCGGCAATGTTGGCGGGCTTGTATTCCGCATCATAGACCCAGCCATAGGAGCGGTGCGCCGAGACCGAGCGCAGGATGGATTCCCATTGGGCATTGTCCAGCGAGGAGCCGACATGCGCCACGGCCGGCAGCAGCACGTAATATTTTACGTCGAGAATGCGGGCGGTGTTGTCGGCGCGCTCGATGAAGGTGCCGATGCGGGAGAAATTATAGAGATCGTTGCGCAGCATCGAGCCGTGGAAGGCGCCGCGCACCAGACCGGCGCGATGCTTGATGACATCGATGGTCTGCGGCAGTTCGGCATGGCTGAGCTTGCGGCCGAGGATGTTCTTCAGCTCGATCCAGAATTCGTTGGTGGCTTCCCATGTCTCGCGCGTCAGCGCGGTGCGCACCATGCGGGCATTGTTGCGGCCTGCCTCGATGCAGGACATGACGCTGGAAGGGTTTGCCTTGTCCCGCAGGAGATAATCGATCGCATTGGCCGCCGTCACCTTCTCGCGCGTTTCGAGAAAGGCTTCGTGCACGCCGGCACTCTGCAACACGCCGTCCCAGTCCTCATCGCCGCTGCCGCTGCGCGTCAGGGAAACGCGCAGGCCCGCATCGATAAGCCGGGCGATATTTTCAGCGCGCTCAATATACCGGAACATCCAGTAGAGCCCGTTTGCCGTTCTGCCCAGCATGGCTTAGTCCTCCAGTACCCATGTATCCTTGGTGCCGCCGCCCTGGCTGGAATTGACCACCAGGGAGCCCTGCTTGAGGGCAACACGGGTCAGTCCGCCGGGAATGATCTTCACCTTGTCTGAAACCAGCACATAAGGACGCAGATCGACATGGCGCGGCGCGATGCCGTTTTTCACCATGATCGGCACGGTGGAAAGCGACAGCGTGGGCTGCGCGATGTAATTGGAGGGGCGGGCTTTCAGCTTTTCGGCAAAAAGCGCCCGTTCCTTTTTCGACGCGGTGGGGCCGACCAGCATGCCGTAACCGCCCGAACCGTGAACTTCCTTGACGACCAGTTCGGCAAGGTTGTCGAGAACGTATTTCAGGCTGTCCGGCTCCGAACAGCGCCATGTCGGCACGTTTTCCAGAAGCGGCTTGCGGCCGGTGTAGAACTCGACGATTTCAGGCATGTAGGAATAGATTGCCTTGTCGTCGGAAATGCCGGTTCCCGGCGCATTGGCGATGGTGATGTTGCCGGCGCGGTAGACATCCATGATGCCGGGTACGCCGAGCGCCGAATCCGGCCGGAAGGTGAGCGGATCAAGGAAGTCGTCGTCGACGCGGCGGTAAAGCACGTCGATGGCCTCGTAGCCACGGGTAGTGCGCATCTTGACCTTGCCGTCCATGACGCGCAGGTCGGACCCTTCCACCAGCTCCACGCCCATCATGTCGGCCAGGAAGGAATGTTCGTAATAGGCGGAATTGTAGATGCCAGGGGTCAGCACCGCGACGCGCGGCTTGCCGGTGCAGCCTGGGGGTGCAAGCGAGGCGAGCGATTGGCGCAGCTGATAGGGATAATCCTCCACCCGCTGCACCCGGTTTTCATGGAAGAGTTCCGGGAACATCTGCATCATCGTTTCACGGTTTTCCAGCATGTAGCTGACACCTGAAGGCGTGCGGGCGTTGTCTTCCAGAACATAGAACTGGTCTTCGCCGGTGCGGACGATATCCGTGCCGACAATGTGGGTATAAACGCCGCCGGGTGGCGTGAAACCGATCATTTCCGGGAGGAATGCGACGTTCTTCTCAATGATTTCGCGGGGAATGCGCCCGGCGCGAATGATTTCCTGCTTGTGGTAGATATCGTCGAGGAAAGCGTTGAGAGCGAGAACGCGCTGTTCGATACCCTGGGCCAGTTTGCGCCACTCGCGCCCGGAAATGATGCGCGGAATGATATCGAAGGGGATCAGTTTTTCTGAACTGTCGGCGTGGCCGTAGACTGCGAAAGTAATACCGGTTTTTCGAAAGATGTTTTCCGCGTCTTTAGACTTCTGGATCAGGTGTGCCCTGTCCTGCCGGCTGTACCACTCGTTATAGTTTTCATATGGGCTTCGCGGCGCGTTGTCCGCATTTATCATTTCGTCAAATGCCAACTTCGATGTCCCCTTTTTTGCCATATGAATACAACGACAAATGCAATGCAAGAACTATGCGGAGGCCTCCGTGAAGATTTTTTACCGCCCTAGAGTTTTAAAAAAGAAGCGTTTTTTCGCTTTCAGCCTATAAATGCGGCATTGGCAAATTGGTTGCAGGGCAAGGTGGGGTGGAACGGGGTGGTGGCACTGTGTGCGCCGTGGGCGAATGCACAAATTTTGTTCGTTCGCTTTCGGTTGATGGGTTTTGGGTGTGGCATCAGAAAATCTGAAAGATGCGATCACCAAAACACTTTTGACCTTTTGCGGGGATGGGGATACCGGCTAGCTTGGACGGCTGTGTTTCGCCAAGGGGTGCGCGCCGAGATCCGGCCGGGTCATTGACCGGTTGCTTCAAGTCGTAAAAATGTCAATTCGCCGCATGCCTTATGTCCCGGGCCCATGTCCGGTTGCGGGGCATCACGCGGCACAGAGGAAGTTCCGATGTCGCTCGACCGTCTGGCTCCGGCCATCTTCGTCTTTCTCTGGTCGACCGGCTGGGTCACCGCGAAATATGCCGTTTATTATACTGGTCCGCTGACCTTCCTCTGTCTGCGTTACCTGTTGGCGGGTGCGATATTGTGGGCGATCTGCCGGTTTTCCTCCATTCAATGGCCTGAACGGCGCATCGATGTTTTCCGGGCAATCTTGTCCGGCGTGTTCCTGCACGGCCTTTACCTTGGCATGATCTGGTGGGCGATAGGGCAGGGCGTGCCGGCGGCGATCGGCGGCATTATTGCCGGTTTGCAGCCGTTGATGACGGCGGTTGCCGCCCGTTACATGATCGGCGAAAAGATCTCTCCGGTGCAGCGTGCCGGCTTGCTTCTCGGCTTTGTCGGCATTGCCATCGCCGTGCTGCCGAAGGTCATGGCGTCAGGCGCGCTCGGCCTTTCCGTGCCGTTTTATGCCGTGGCGGTGAATGTGCTGGGCATGACGTCCGTGACCTATGGCACCCTTTACCAGAAGAAATACGTCCATGGCGGAAACATCATGGCGGTCGCCACGCTGCAATATGTCGGCGCCCTCATCGTCACGGTTCCCTTCGCGCTGTTGCTGGAGGATGGTCATGTGGACTGGAGCCTCGGGCTTGCCGCTACGCTCGTCTGGTCGGTAGGCGCGATCTCCATCGGTGCGGTGGCTCTGCTGCTCTATCTCATCCGGCGCGGGCAGGTCTCGCGCGCTGCCTCGCTGATCTATCTCGTGCCGCCGCTTGCCGCCGTGGAAGCGGCCCTGCTTTTCGGGGAAACGCTGACGCCTGCCATGATTGCCGGCACGGTCCTGGCGGTAACGGGGGTGTATCTGGCCAACCGCCGGCCCGCAGCGCCGGTTGAGGCACGTTAATTCCTACAACCTCATATTAGAGATTTGTTAACCATAAAATTATACCTCTCGTTAATCTAGAGATTTGGCGGGGGTTACATGTCTATTTCACGTCGTGGTGTTCTGTTCGGATTGCCGCTGTTGCTGGCCGGCTGCGCAAGTTCCGGCATCGGGCAGCAAAGGCTTAATTATGCGGCGAAGCCGGACGAGAAGTTTCCGCTTCCGGAAATGCATCTCGACAAGGTGAAGCCCGAGTTGCGCCGGCAGGAAGTGGCATACGATACCGCGCATCCGGCTGGAACGGTGATTGTGGATACGCCCGCGCGGCGTCTTTACTACGTACTGGGCGATGGACGGGCAATGCGTTACGGCGTCGGCGTCGGTCGCCAGGGGCTTGCGCTGAAGGGCGACGCCTATATCGGCCGGAAGTCGGAATGGCCTTCCTGGACGCCGACCGCAAACATGATGCGCCGTGATCCGCGCAATCTGAAATACGCCGGCGGCATGGAGGGGGGGCCGAACAACCCGCTCGGCGCACGGGCGCTCTACCTCTATCGCGGCGGCAACGACACCATGTTCCGTCTGCACGGCACCAACCAGCCGCAATCCATCGGCCACGCCATGTCAAGCGGCTGTATCCGGATGCTGAACCACGACATCATCGATCTTTACAGCCGCGTGCCGGTTGGCTCCAGGGTCGTGGTGTTGCAGGCCTGACGGAGAGGCGGATTTTTCCGCCTTTGCCACTCGAAAAAATGCCTGTATCCTTGGGTTGATTTTTTCCACATGAGCGCAGTTTTATGGTGGAAAATCAACCATGTGTAGAATGACTCCCTTTATGTATTTAAGGGAGTTCTGCTATATCGGAAATGTGATTTTCGGTGTTCGAGACGTGTATCCATAAAGGCATGATTGCGCTGTATCGAGCGTCGCACCACTTCAACGGGGACACATGAACATGGCAATTTTAGACAATCTCTCCCGCTATCGCCCGCAGGCACTCGGGGCGCTGCGCATCATGACGGCGCTGCTTTTCATTTCGCATGGAACGCAGAAGCTGTTCGGTTTCCCGGCATCACAGATGGACGGCTCCCTGCCGACGATGCTGCTGGTGGCGGCGCTTCTGGAAGCCGTTGGCGGCATTCTCGTGCTGGTCGGCCTTTTCACGCGTCCGGTTGCCTTCATCCTGTCTGGCCAGATGGCTGTTGCCTATTTCATTGCGCACGGGCCTAAGAGCTTCTTCCCCGCTCTCAATGGGGGCGACGCCGCGATCCTGTTCTGCTTCATCTTCCTTTATCTCGTGTTTGCCGGTCCGGGCGCTTTCTCGGTGGATGAACGCCGGGCCTGATGGGCCGCTGCAATCACCGGTCTGTCATTGAAGCCCCGCATGGCTGGTACCGTGCGGGGCTTCATGCTTTTGAAGCGGTGGAAACTTCGGCCGTCACCGAAGCATAGATGCTTGTTTTCGGGTTAGGAACGGTTCATCCTGAACGCAGTTGGAAAATTGATCCGTGACCAGTCAAAACCCTATCGCCCGCGAATTGCTGCTGCTTGCCCTGTTGTCCACTCTATGGGCCGCATCCTACACTTTCATCAAGATCGGGGTGGAGACCATACCACCGCTGACCTTCATTGCCGCAAGAACCCTGATTGCCGGTCTGTTGCTGCTGGCGGTCATTCGCCTGCGCGGGCTGCGGTTGCCGCGGGATTTCGCCACATGGCGGCTCTTCTTCGTTCAGGCCTGCATCAATAGCGTATTGCCTTTCACGCTGATCGCGTGGGCGGAGCAGAGCATCGATGCCGGTCTCGCCGTCATCCTCAATGCGACGACGCCGATCTTCACCTTTCTTCTCACCGCGCTGATCATCCGGCATGAGCAGGTCAGCGGGCGCAAGCTGTTCGGCACTGTTGCGGGCATGACAGGTGTCTGTCTCATCATCGGTCTGGATGCGTTGAACGGGGCGGGTGAGGCGCTGTGGAGCCAGATTGCCGTGCTGACTGCAGCCTTTTCCTACGCCTGTGCCGCCATCTTCAGCAAAAACTTCAGGGGTCTCGATCCCGTTATGCCTGCCGCCGGCTCGCTGATCTGCGGCGCCGTGCTTCTGTTGCCGGTGAGCGTGATCGTTGACCGGCCCTGGACATTGTCGCCATCTTCGGCGTCGCTCACCGCACTTGTGTGCCTCAGCGTCTTTTCAACGGCGCTCGCCTTCATGGTCTATTTCCGGCTGATGCAGACGCTCGGTTCGGTCGGTACCACGTCGCAGGCGTATCTGCGGGTTCCGATCGGTGTCGCCATTGGCATGGTGTTTCTTGGAGAAGTGCCGACGCCTGCAATGTGGGTGGGTCTTGTCTGCGTGATTGCCGGGGTGCTGGCCATGACCCTGCCGTCGCGGCGCCGGTCTTTGGCGCAGGGCGGTTGAGAGCAAAAAGAAAACCCCGCAAGCCTGCGCTTGCGGGGTTTGAAGGTAGACACGCGATACCGGGGAATCGGCTCGCGCAGAGTTAAGTTACTTAGCGGTTACGGCCGCGATTGCCGTTTCCGTTGCCGGAAGCGCGCTTTTCCTGACCGTTGCCGCCAGCAGGAGCGTGACGGTTGCCACCGCTGCCGCCGGGCTTGCGGGCAGGGCGGCGCTGCTTGCGAGGGCCGGCCGGGCGACCTGCGTCACCTTCCGCCGTCTTCACGCGCTTGAAGTCTGACGTGACTTCCAGATCGTTGTCCGCATCACGCGGGGCGTGGTGACGCGAGGGACGGGGCTCGCCATTGTGGCGTCCGCCTTCGCGGGGTCCACGCGGCTGGCCGCCATTGTTGTTGCGACCACGGTTGTTGTTGTTCGGGCGCGTCGGGCTGGCAAGACCGGCCGGACGTTCACCGGATGCAACCGGGATATCGATCTTCATCAGCTTTTCGATATCGTGCAGCAGACGTGTTTCGTCCGGTGCGCAGAACGCGATGGCAATGCCGTCGCGGCCGGCACGGGCGGTACGGCCGATGCGGTGGACATAGGCGTCGGGCACTTCCGGCAGGTCATAGTTGAAGACGTGCGTCACGGCCGGAATATCGATGCCGCGGGCAGCGACGTCGGTTGCGACCAGAACCTTGATCTCACCGTCCTTGAAGCCCTTCAGTGCCCGCTCGCGCTGGCCCTGGCTCTTGTTACCGTGGATGGAGGCGACCTTGAAGCCGATATGTTCCAGATGCTTGTAGAGCTTTTCCGCGCCGTGCTTGGTGCGCAGGAAAACGATAGAGCGGCCATCCGGGTTTTCGTTGAGCGACTTCTTCAGAAGGTCGGTCTTGTCGTTCTTGCCGGCGACGAAATGCACGTATTGCTCGACCTTGTCGGCGGCCTTGCCCGGAGGTGTTACCTCGACCTTGATCGGGTCCGTCAGGAAGTTGCTGGCAAGCTCGGAAATCGCCTTCGGCATCGTTGCCGAAAACAGCAGGGTCTGGCGCTTGGCCGGAACCATCTTGGAAATCTTGCGCAGATCGTGAATGAAGCCCAGATCGAGCATCTGGTCGGCTTCATCAAGCACCAGATAGGTGACCTTGGAAAGCGAGATCGCGTTGCGGGCGATGAGGTCCAGCAGGCGGCCAGGTGTCGCCACCAGGACGTCCGTGCCTTTTTCGAGCTGAAGCTGCTGCTTGTTGATCGACGCGCCGCCGACAACCTGGTTGATGCGCAGCGGCGTCTTCTTCACGAAGGAGCGCAGGTTTTCGCCGATCTGGTTCACCAGTTCGCGGGTCGGTGCAAGGATAAGGGTGCGGGTGGTGCGGTTTGCCGGGCGGTCGGCTTGCTTCATCAGCATTTCGATGATGGGCAGGCCGAATGCTGCCGTCTTGCCCGTGCCGGTCTGTGCGAGGCCGATGAGATCACGGCCTTCAAGCAGCAGCGGAATGGCCTTTGCCTGAATGGGGGTGGGGGTTGTGTAGCCGAGCTGGGTAACGCTGGCCACAATCTTTTCAGAGAGGCCGAGTTCGCTAAAACTGGTCAATAGTAATGCCTTTCGGGGCGCCAAAAACCAATCGTCCGGAGCAGTTGCTGCTGTCCGGCGGTTTCGGCGTCAAGAACCCCGCGTGAATTGGGAACTTGTGGGTTGGAATAACTTTCTGCGCATCAGTGCGGCAAAACGCCGTCTTCTGTATTCGTTGCGCTTTTCCTTCATGCGGGCCAAGTCATCTTGGTCATGTGCTGCAGCTCACGCGGCTGCCGAAGGTGAAAGCTTGACCGGCATGTGGGCGTTTTATGGCGTAAAGTCAAGCAATAGTTTTGTAACGCTGCCGTCCCGCGGCGCATGGCTGCCATGCATAAGGCAGGCTGGCGATTACCGGCGAGGCGCGGAGGCTTGCGAATAATTATGGTTAAAAAAGGGTAAAGCGACCATTCCGCACATAGCAAATAGCGGTTTTCTCACATAACGTTTTTGCAACGACGTCTGGAAATATTTGATTCGACAAGGATGGAACTGCACGGTGTGGAGTATCGCTTGACCCAAGGATGCGGGTTGCTGGAAAAAGCTTACGGGGCAATCGCCGCCCTGGATTTGCCCGCGTGCATCAAGGACAGCGAGCTTCGCTACCTCATGGTCAATGCAGCCTATGGCCGGGTCATGGGGCGTCCGCCCGCCGCGTTCACGGGCCACACCAGCCTTGCCCTTTCCGCCGATATTCGCGATGCCGAGCGCGAGGACAGGGAGCGCCGCTCGCTGGTCTTTGCCACGGACGAAGTGATTTCATGCCATGGTGCAGCGTCTTCAGGGCCTTACAAGCTGCGTTGCGAACGTTTCACCGGCGATGACGGCAGTCTGTTCCTGTTTGAGGTGTTCGAAGAAATGCCCTCTGTCGTGAAGGGTGTTTCGGACGGCGGCAGCGCCGACCTGCTTTTCGACAGCGGCGTTATCGACCTCATCGATGCTGGTATCGTGATTTATGACCGTGAAAACCGGCTCGTCTATTGCAATGCGCGTTTCGTGGAATTCTACAGCGATTTCAACCTCCAGCTAAAGCCCGGCACCCGGCTTGAGACGCTGATGGAGGCGGTCTATTTCTCGAGCGGCTACCGCAGCGTGAAATCGGACGATCCGGATTACCAGGCATGGCTGCAGAAGCAGCTGCGGGATTTTTCCCTGCCCTATCTCGAAAGGGTGGAGCAGTTTGCCGATGGCCGCTGGGTGCGTATGGTCAACAAGCGGCTGGAAAACGGCATGCTGGTGGGGCTTCGCGTCGATGTGACGGAGTTCAAGGCGCATGAGACCCTGCTTAGCAAGCAGATCCGCGAGACCTGGCTGCTGCGCGCCGCGCTTGAGCAATTGCCCGTGGGCGTGTTCCTGCGGGATCAGGACAGGCGGCTGACCTTTGCCAATGCGGCCTTTGAGAAATTCCGGGGCGGCAGCCTCGCCGACTATTTGGGCAAGACCGAATGCGAGATGTTTCCGGAGGAGGGCGCAGAGTTCCAGCGGGAAAACGAGCATATCCTGCAAACCGGAGAGGCGATTGAAAAGACGGGAACCATTCCGCTTTCGGATGGCGGCGCCGTTCCGGTCATAACCCGGCTCGGCCGGGTCACGACGCCCGATGACGAATATTATCTGGTGGGTTCAGTCACAGATGTCAGCCTGCTGAAGGAGCGGGAAAATGCGCTGATCGCGGCGCAGGCGCAGGCCGAAGCGCTGCATCGCCAGTTCGAAACGGTTCTTCATGCCCTGCCGGTTGGCGTACTACTCCTCAACGCGGATCTCGTCATCGAATATGTCAATCCGTGCTTCGACACGTTATGGGGCGAAATCGGCGGCGAGAAGTCGCTTGTCGGCAAAAGCTATCGCGAATTCATGGAGGCGAATTTCGAAAGCGGCCTTTATGACTATGGCGATATACCCTTCGAGGAGCTCTACAACCAGCGCGCAGAACGGCTGCTCAACGACAAGGTCTTCACGCCGCGCGAGGTGCGCAGCAAAAGCGGCAAGGTCACCGTCATTTCCAAGACCCGCCTCGACGGCGGAAAAATCCTCAGCACCTATGCCGATGTGACCGACGTGCGCATGCGCGACGCCGAGATCAGTGAGGCAAAGGCCGAACTTGAGCGTGTCGGCGAATATATGCAGGGCGCCACGCGCGCCATGGCGCAGGGGCTGGTGCTGGTCGAGCAGGGAACCATCATCATGTCCAACGAGGCTGTGGCGCGAATGTTCGACGTGCCGCCGCAGCTGTTGGAAAAGGGCTGCAACTGGTCGGGGTTCTTTGCCCATTGTGCCGGGCGCGGAGATTTTGGCACCAAAGAGGAGGCGGCCGCGACGCTGACCGCCTGGAGAGAGCACATAGCCGCCAACAGGCCGTTCTCCTGGCTGATCCATATTGCCGGAAAGACGTGGCTCAATCTGGAAGCGACCAACAGTTCCGGCAATTACTGGCTCATCATCGTCACCGACGTCACCGAGATGAAGATGCGCGAGGAGGAGTTGCAGCGGCTGCTTTCCCGCGCCGAAGCGGCAGATCGCGCCAAATCTGAATTCCTTGCCAATATGAGCCATGAAATCCGCACGCCGATGAATGGCGTGCTCGGCATGGCGGAACTTCTGGCCAAATCCAATCTGGATACACGCCAGAAAACCTTCACCGATATCATCGTTAAATCCGGCAATGCGCTCCTGACGATCATCAACGACATTCTCGACTTCTCCAAGATCGAGGCCGGGCAGATGAAGCTGCGCAGCGTGCCTTTCGATCCGGCGGAAGCGGTGGAGGATGTGGTTTCCCTCCTGTCCTCAGCGGCGCTGGAAAAGAACATAGAGCTGGTCGTCCGGATCGATCCGTCGGTTTTCGGCAAGGTCATGGGGGACGCCGGGCGGTTCCGCCAGGTCGTCACCAATCTTGTTGGAAACGCCGTCAAGTTCACGGAAATGGGGCATGTGCTGATCGAACTTTCGGCGCAGTCGGCCGAAGCGTCGGAGACCATTCTGTCGCTGCGCGTCGAAGATAGCGGCATCGGCATTCCCGCAGACAAGCTAGAAACCATCTTCGACAAATTCAGCCAGGTCGACGGTTCAGCGACGCGGCGGCACGAGGGAACGGGATTGGGACTGGCGATCACGGTCGGTCTTGTCGGTCTTTTCGACGGTACGATCAATGTGGTGAGCGAAGTCGGCAAGGGATCGACCTTCGAGGTCAATATTCCGTTTCACGTTACGGAAAAACGGCGCGACGCTCCGCTTCTTGCCATGGCGATCGAGGATATACGCGTACTCGTCATCGACGATAACGACGTCAATCGCCGCATACTGACGGAGCAGCTGAAGACATGGGGAATCGACGGCCATGCTGTGCAGGACGGGCCATCAGGCATTGCCGTGCTGCAGGAGGCTGCGTCCCTCGGTTTTGCCATCGACGCCATCATTCTCGATTATCACATGCCTGTTATGAACGGGCTGGATGTGGTCGAGCGGATCAGGGCGGATAGCCGTTTCGACGATATCGCCATCGTGTTCCTGACGTCTATGGATGTCGTAGGTGACGAGAGCCTGTTCACCGATCTCAGCGTGCAGGCGCATCTGATGAAGCCGGCGCGGGCGCGTCTGTTGCGTTCCACCCTGTTCGATGTGGTGCGGGATGTGCGGCAGAAGCGCGCCCGGCAGGATCCGCAGGGGCTGGGGTCAGGCGGCAGCGATGCGCCGGTGCGGCCGGACAATGGCCCCACGGACAAGAAGCGGCGGCTTGTGTCACCTCCGACGACGGCTCCAGACCGGCGCCGACCCTGCCTTGTGGATGTGCTGGTGGCCGAGGACAACGACGTCAACCAGATTGTCTTTACCCAGATCTTGCAGCAGGCGGGTTTGCGGTTCCTGATCGTCGGCAATGGCAAGAAGGCCGTTCAGGCGTGGGAGGAGCACAACCCCGCCGTCATCCTTATGGATGTGTCGATGCCGGTGATGAACGGGCATCAGGCGACAATGGCAATCCGCGCCGCCGAACAGGCGGCTGCCGACGGCCGGCATGTTCCGATCATCGGCGTTACCGCGCATACACAGGACGCGGACCGCGAGCTTTGCATCGCAGCAGGCATGGATGATTATCTGTCGAAGCCCATCAGCCCCGAAATTCTCGAGGACAAGATCGCGCAATGGCTGGGAGACGCGATGCCACGCCGCGACGTGCCGACCGCCTGACAGTGAAGGCCGGTTGCTGCTGTGGGAGCCGTCTCAGCGGGATGGCTTGGTGCCGCACAGCATCTCACGCTTTCCGGCAAACCCTTTGCGGCGCTCCAGTTCAAAACCGGCGGCGATGAGGTTGCGGCGGACGAAGCCAGCGGCGGCATAGGTGGCGAATGTGCCCCCCGGTACCGTTTTGCCGAACAGCGTCTGCATGATTTCCAGCGACCACATGTCGGGATTGCGGGCAGGGGCGAAACCGTCCAGAAACCAGGCGTCGAAGCCTTCGCTTCTGCCGGAAATGCCGGTGAGCGCTTCGCCGCACACCACTGTCAGGCGCGTCTGGTCATCCAGTTCGATATCGACCTCGCCTTTCGGGTCCGCCGGCCAGCGGGCGACCAGTGCCTTGCGTTCGGTATCAACTTCCGGCCAGCGGGAAAGCGCCCGGTCAATCTCGTCCGCCTTCATGGGGTAGAGTTCGAAGGACATGAAATGCAGCTTGGAGTGACCGTTGCGCACCTCTTTCCATTGACGCCAGGTCTCGCAGAGATTGAGACCGGTGCCGAAGCCAAGTTCGCCGATGCGGAAGATGCTCTCTCGCTCAAGCCAGCGCTGCGGCAGGCCGTTTCCGGACAGAAAGACATGGCCGCATTCCAGCCTGCCATCCGTCTGGCAATAAAAATGATCGTCAAAGGCTAGCGAATAGGGCATATCCCCCTCACGCCAGTCGAGCGCGGCGGGCGGATTGTCGGTCGCCGAACCGATATCTTCGGTGTTTTCCTTGGAATGTGTCATGACTAATGCCGATAGTCCCGCTTTCGAATCTGGTCAATCACCAAGATTGCGGGCACCAAGATTGCCTGGCTCGGTGCCGCTCCTCATCGTCGGTGGCGGCATTATGGGGCTGTGGGCTGCCGTCAAGGCAGAGAGGATGGGCATAAGCGCCCTGCTGCTGGAAGCGGGCCGTCTTGGAGATGGTGCAAGCGGCGGGCTGTTGGGCGCACTGATGCCGCATATGCCGGACCGCTGGTCGGACAAGAAGCAATTCCAGTTCGACGCTCTCGTTGCACTGGAAAAACAGATCGCCGAGTTGGAAGCCGAGACCGGGCTTTCCGCCGGTTACCGGCGCTGCGGCCGGATCATTCCCCTGCCGAAACCACATTTGCGCAGCATTGCCGAACGGCACGAGCGGGATGCCGGGGAAAACTGGGTTTCAGACGGGCGCCGGTTCCACTGGCATGTCGGTGACAGCCCTTCCGTTGCCGGATGGGTGGACGATGCGGCGGGAAAAGCGGGCTTCGTGCTGGATACGCTGGCCGCACGGGTTTCTCCCCGGGCGATGATCACCCTTCTGTCGGCTTTCCTCCGCAACGCCCGGCATGTGCGGGTGGCGGAACAGTGCCGCGTCGTCTCGCTCGATCCGGATAAAGGGCGGGCGGTGCTGTCGTCGGGCGACGAGGTCGCCTTCGATCATGTGATCGTCGCGAACGGCCATGGTTCCTTCGCGCTGATCCGCGATGCCATCGGTCTGGAACCCGGCATTGTGCTTGGACAGGCGGTGAAGGGGCAGGCCGCCCTTCTGGATGCTGCGGCCGACCCGGCCATGCCGGTCGTTTTTCTGAACGGTCTCTACATCGTGCCGCATGAGGATGGCACTGTCGCCATCGGCAGTACCAGCGAAGATTGTTTTTCCGATCCATTCAGCACCGACGAAAAGCTGGAAAAATTGCTCGCGGATGCATGCGCCGTGGTGCCGTCGCTTGGCCGTGCGCCGGTGATCGAACGCTGGGCCGGGTTGCGGCCGAAGGCGGTTGGACGGGACCCGATGGTGGGTACACTTTCCGAATATCCGCGGCTCGTGGCGTTATCGGGCGGCTTCAAGGTCAGCTTCGGCCTTGCCCACTGTCTTGCAGATGCTGCGTTGCAGGCCGTGTGTGGCCACACGCCGGACGTGCCTTCCGGTTTTCGCCTTCAAGAACACGTGAGTATTGCTGTCCGGACTTTAGAAACTTCTGATTAGTTTGGTCCACGTCGTTAATCTGTCACGCAAATCGCTTACTTGCTGGCCTGCAAAGAGCCCCGTTTGGCCGCATTTGCGGCGAGGTGATAGCGCATGCGATACGCCATCCATTTCACGCCTTCCCCCAACGACCCGCTGACGCAGGCGGCTGCCGCGTGGCTGGGACGCGATGCCTATTCAGGCCATGCGGTGGAGCCGCCGGGCACGATCGATCTCGGCATGCAGGAGATTTCCTACCATACCGCCCTGCCGCGCCGTTATGGTTTCCACGGCACCATAAAAGCCCCGTTCCGTCTTGCCGAAGGTCATTCCGAGGCCGCGTTGTTGCGCGACCTGATGTATTTTTCCGGCAGGCAGGACCCCTTCACGCTGCCACAACTTATAGTAGCGCGGCATGACAATGTCTTCAGCCTCGTTCCCGAGCGCCCCTGCGAAGTACTGAATTTTTTCGCAGCCCGTGTGGTGCAGGAATTCGACCGCTACCGCGCGCCGCTCTCCGAGGCGGAAATCGAGCGGGCGGATCCCGACCGGCTTTCGGCTTCGCAGCTGACCAATCTGCACCGCTGGGGCAGTCCGCATGTGATGGACGAGTTCCGTTTTCAGATGTCGCTGACGGGCGGTGTCGAGCCTTCCAGCAGCCAGAGGATCGAGCGTGCCGTGCGCAAGGTTTTCGAGCCGCTGCTCACCCGGCCTCTGTCATTTTCCAGCCTTGCGCTTTTCATCGAGGATGAACCCGGTGCGCCTTTCCGGGTGCACTCGCTGCACCCCATGGGTCGTGTTTCCGCCCGAAAGATCGCCTGAGAAGCGCCCCGCAGAAATCGTACACAAAAAAGCATCGGAATGTCGGCAAAATTGCTCTCGACATTCCGAATTCGGATGCTACCGTCCGTGCATCGCATGTCTGAAGCGTGTCGTGTTTACCCGTGTCGGGCGGACACCTTCGGATGGTTGTTTTGCTCATGTCTTCCAGAAGCGGGTTCCGCGTCGGGAGAGGTGTTTTGGGTGGCTGAATGATTTCCGAGAATTACTCCCGCAATCTGGTGGGCTACGGCCGCAATAGTCCCGATCCGAAATGGCCGGGCGGCGCACGCATCGCCGTGCAATTCGTCATCAATTACGAAGAGGGCGGCGAAAGCTGCATTCTCGACAACGACAAGGCGTCGGAATCGCTGCTGTCGGAAATCGTCGGTGCGCAGCCCTGGCCCGGCCAGCGCAACCTGAACATGGAATCGATCTACGAATATGGCTCACGCGCCGGTTTCTGGCGGCTGTGGCGCATGTTCACCGATCTCGGCGTCACCACAACTGTTTATGGCGTGACCGCTGCCATGGCGCGCAACCCGCAAGCCGTTGCGGCAATGAAGGAAGCGGGTTGGGAAATCGCCAGCCACGGTTATCGCTGGCTGGAATACAAGGATTTTTCCGAGGAGGAAGAGCGCAAGCATATTGCCGAAGCCGTGCGCCTGCATACGGAGCTGACGGGCGAGCGCCCCTTTGGCATGTATCAGGGCAAGCCTTCCGACAATACGTTGCGTCTCGTCATGGAAGAGGGTGGTTTTCTCTATTCGTCCGATTCCTATGCCGACGATCTGCCCTATTGGGTGAAGGGATTGCAGGATAAACCGTTCCTGATCATTCCCTACACGCTCGACACCAATGATATGCGTTTCGCCACGCCGCAGGGTTTCAATTCCGGCGACCAGTTCTTCGCCTATCTGAAAGACGCTTTCGACGTTCTTTATCAGGAAGGGCTTGAAGGCGCGCCGAAGATGATGAGCGTCGGCCTGCATTGCCGTCTCGTCGGCCGTCCCGGCCGCGCCGCAGCCCTTCGCCGTTTCATCGAATATGTGCTGGGCCATGAAAAGGTGTGGATCCCGAAGCGTATCGAGATCGCTCGTCACTGGCATGAAAACCACAAGCCGGGAACGCTCTGATGCTGACGCGGGATGAATTTGTCAGCCGTTTCGGCGGTGTGTTCGAACATTCGCCTTTTATCGCCGAACGGGCCTATGATGTCGGAGGCGCAGGTCTGGAGTTAACAGCGAAGGCGGTTCATGGCGGATTATGTGCGCAGTTTCGTGCCGCCTCCGAAGCGGAACGGCTGGGTGTTTTGCGCGCGCATCCTGATCTTGCCGGCAAGCTCGCAATAGCAGGTGAGTTGACCGCCGATAGCCGCAATGAACAGGCGGGCGCAGGGCTTGACCGGCTTTCGCCCGAGGAGCATGCGCGCTTCACCGAGCTGAACTCCGCCTATACGCAAAAATTCGGCTTTCCGTTCATCATTGCGGTCAAGGGGCTGAACAGGCACGATATTCTCTCCGCCTTCGAGACGCGTATCGGCAATGATGCGGCGACAGAATTTGCGACGGCGACGGCGCAGGTGGAAAAGATCGCCTGGCTGCGCCTTTCCTCGATGCTGCCCGAGGGCTGAATTGGCGAGCGGCGGTCGTTCCGCTATACTCGTGCTATCTGGAGATTGAGGCCATGAGACCCTCCGAGGTGCTGGAAAAGAACAGGGAAGCGATCCGCGAAGCAACGAAGCGCTTCAACGCGGCAAACCCGCGCGTGTTCGGTTCCGTCGCCCGTGGCGAAGACAGGCCGGACAGCGATCTGGATATTCTGGTGGATGCGTTGCCGGGGACCACTCTGTTTGATCTTGGCGGATTGCTGGAGGAACTGAAGACTATCCTCGGTGTCGAGGTTGACGTCGTCACCTCAGGCGGCCTGCACTCGGATATCCGGGCGCGTGTTCTGATGGAAGCCAAAGCAGTATGAGTACGGATCGACTTCTGCTCTACCTGAAGGAGATGGATGTTGCCGCCTCCCAAATACGGGATTTCATTCAGGATATGGATGAGGCCACTTTTTCTTCCGATACGCGAACCCAGATGGCTGTGATGATGTGCCTTGCCCTGATTGGCGAGGCGGTCGCAAAACTGGACAAGTATTACCCCGCGTTTTTACAGCAGCACCCGGAAATCCCCTGGATTAAGATGAAGGGTATGCGCAATTTGATCGTGCATGATTATTTCCGGGCGGAACTCTCGGTGGTCTGGAAAACGATAACGCAGAGCATTCCGGATTTGCAGGCGCGTCTCTCACTCCTCCGAAACTGGCATGCCCAAGGTGAATGACATTTGACTGATTTTCTCGAGATCAAGCCTCTCACCAAAGAGGCGTTCGCATCCTTCGGTGATGTGATCGAAATTACACCCTCTTCCATGCGCCACATCAATGGCGGCCAGACCGAGCGGCATCATGCGCTTGCGGTACCCGAGGCAGCGGGCGAGGGTGCGCGCATCATCCTCAATATTTTCCGCGGACAGCCGCGTACCTTTCCCCATACAATCGAGATGATGGAGCGGCATCCGTTCGGCAGCCAGAGTTTCTCGCCGCTGTCCGGCAGGCCTTTCCTTGTCGTCGTTGCCGAGGACGAGGGCGGCAAGCCTGGTCGGCCGCAGGCTTTTCTGGCGGGCGGCGATCAGGGCGTGAACTACCGCCGCAACGTATGGCATTATCCGTTGATGCCGCTGCAGGCGATTTCGGATTTTCTGGTTGCCGATCGCGAGGGGCCGGGCAACAATCTGGAAGAGCATTTTTTCGATGCGCCCTACATGATCGCGGAGCCTAGCCTATGACCGGTTTGACCACCCACGTCCTCGATGCCGCCCATGGCACGCCCGCCGAAGGGCTGACGATCGAGCTTTACCGGCTCTCGGGTGATCGTCGCGAGAAGATTAAGACGGTTAAGACCAATAGCGATGGCCGCGTTGATGGCGGGCCGCTACTTGTGGGCGACAGTTTCAAGGCCGGGGAATACGAGCTGGTTTTCCATGCGGGCGATTATCTGCGTGGCAAGGGCGTCACCCTGGCGGAACCCGCCTTTCTCGACATCATCCCCATCCGTTTCGGCATTGCCGACGAGAGCGGCCATTACCATGTGCCGCTTCTGCTTTCGCCCTATAGTTACTCCACCTATCGAGGAAGCTGACCGCCATGATCTTTGCCGCCATTGCCGATATTCATGGAAACTGCGCCGCACTGGAGGCCGTGCTTGAGGATATCGCGAGCCTGGGCATCAAGGACGTCGTTAATCTCGGCGATTGCTTCAGCGGTCCGCTGGAAGCGGGTTTTACCGGCGATGTGCTGGTTGGCAACTGGATACCCAGCGTTCTCGGCAATCATGATCGCGAATTGATCGAGCGCGCGCCGGAAGAGATGGGCAGCTGGGAGAGGCCGGCGCATGCGCAGCTGACCGCCGCGCATCTGGACTGGCTGCACACCCTGCCGTTCAGCATGGTTTTCAAGGACGTCGCCTATTGCTGCCACGGCTCGCCGCGCGGTGATCTGGAGTACTGGCTGGAAACGCTTTCGCCGGAAGGGGTGCTGAAATTGCGACCGCTTTCCGAAATCGAGGCCATGGCTGATGGCATCACCCAGCCGCTGATGCTTTGCGGCCACACACATATCGCCCGCACCGTGCAGCTCTCCGATGGCCGCCTGATCGTCAATCCCGGCAGCGTTGGCTGCCCCGGCTGGAAGGATGACACGCCGTTCGACCATCATGTCGAGGTTGGTCATCCGCTTGCCAGCTACGCCGTGCTCGAAGAAACCGCACGCGGCTGGCAGGTCTATTTCCGGCAGATACGCTACGATAATCTTGCCATGGCCGAGATGGCGAAGGTCAACGGCATTCCGTATCTGGCCGATGCGTTGGAAAACGGTTGGCTCAAGCGGTAGAACTCACCCTTCGCTGTTCATGACAACGCAGGCATAAGACTGCGCCTTCAACTCCTTACAGGCGGAAACCGCCGAAGACTGGTCTTCAAAGCCGGTAAAGCGGGCGCGGTAGAGCGTTGCCGATCCGCTTTGCACCGCTTCGGTATAGGGCGCGATGCCGGAGTAGCTGCCGGCGATGTTGGAACGCGCATTGGCGAGCAGCGAGCGGGCGGCAGCTTCGCTGTCGGTGGCGGCGATCTGCACTTCCCAGCGGCTGCGTTGGCCGGTCATTTGTGCAGCGGGTGCGGGTTTCGGAATGGCAGAGACCTGGATCATATCCGCCATCTGGCTGTTCGCCGTGGCGATCTGCATGGCGATCGGATCGGCGCGACGCTCGGCAAACATAGGCAATGGTACGGTTGCCGGAGGGACGGCTGCGGGCGGCACATCGAAAGTGCGGCTGACATTGGCGCTTGCCAAGAGCTGTTCGGTATTACGGCTTCTCGAGGCCTGCGGCATCGCCTTGTCCAGCAGAGCAGCCATCTGCGCATCGCGGCCGCGCGCGGTCTTGCCGCCCAGCACGACGCCAACGACACGGCGGCCATTGTGATTGATGGCGCTGACGAGGTTGAAGCCCGACGCATTGGTGTAACCGGTCTTGATGCCGTCCATGCCCTGATAGCGATACATCAGATTATTGTGGCCACGGATGCGCTTGCCCCGGAAGCTGAAGGATTCCATGGCAAAGAGGCCGTATTCTTTCGGAAAGTCGCGCTGCAACGCAAGGCCGAGTTTCGCCATGTCGCGCGCCGTCGTCACCTGCGATTTGCTGGGCAGGCCTGAGGCGTTGCGGAAAACCGTCTTGGTCATGCCAAGCTGGCGGGCCTTACGGGTCATCATCTGCGCAAATTGTGCCTCGGACCCGCCGAGATGGTCGCCCATGCCTTCCGCCATGTCATTGGCGGATTTGACGATCATGCCGTAGACGGCTTCGCGCACCGTAAACGTCTGGCCCTCGCGCACATAAAGCTTCGAGGGGATGACGGCTGCGCCGTTCCTGGACATCCTTATCTTCTGGTCCCAGCGAATCCGGCCGGCGTGCAACGCCTCGAAGGTCATATAGAGCGTCATCATCTTGGTCAGCGATGCCGGGTGGTTCAGCACATCGGCGTTCTGCGCGGCGAGGACCTTTCCGGTATTGGCATCCATGATGAAATGGGCATAACCGGCCTGCGCAGGCGATGCCTGCAATGAGAGGATCGCGCAAAAGAAGGCGAGTGCGAATACCCATGCGCCCGCCATTCCCCGTTTGATCGTTCCCGACATGGTCCACCCCTTTATGTTCGATCGCCGCGATGGGCGAAGTTTTACTGACACTTTCCGGCAACAAAACCGCTAAAACTTTAGAGATCGCTTTCATGCTTAATTAAGTATGAAATTCAAGTCGGCCGTCGCCCTCACAATTTCCTTGCAAAGAAACCAACCATCCGGTATGTTTGCCGTCATGACAAATGCACATGAACGCAAAAAGCAGCCTGAGATCGTTCGCCGCAATCTTCTCGATTGCGCGGCGAAACTCGCTGCCGAGCAGGGGGTTGCGGCGCTTTCCGTGCAGGCAGTGGCCGATGCCGCCGGGGTGACGAAGGGTGGGTTGTTTCATCATTTTCCTTCCAAGCAGGTGCTGCTGGAAGCGGTGATGACTGACCTTCTGGCGGCTCTGGACGCTGAGATCGACGACCTCATCTCACAGGATTGTGAAGCTTTTGGGAGCTTCACAAGGGCCTATGTGAACGCGGTTTTCTCGGATCGGGGCAGGGATTCGGGCAGGCAATGGGCAGCGATCTCGGTTTCCATGGTCGGTGAACCGTCGCTTCGGCGCATGTGGAACAGCTGGATTGAGGGGCGCCTTGCCCGTCATAAAGAAACGGATGACGGGGTGGTGCTGGAGATGGTGCGGCTTGCGGCTGACGGCATCTGGTTTGCCGATCTACTCGCCGACGACGGTAAAGCGGGTGGCGACAGGGCGGCTCTGAGGGCCCGGATGATCGCCCAGACGAAAAAGGAAGTGGAACGATGAACGCGGCTGTTTTGACTTATGGGGCGCTTGTCGCGGCTATCGTCTGCGAGGTCATCGCAACTTCCTTTCTGCAGCAATCGCAGCAATTCACCAAGCTGTTGCCGACGGTGCTGATGGCTCTGTTTTACGGTGCGGCCTTTTATCTCCTGTCGTTCACGCTCCGGGCGCTGCCGGTCGGCGTTGCCTATGCGATCTGGAGCGGGCTTGGCATCGTACTCATTTCCAGCATTGGCTATTTCGTGTTCCGCCAGACGCTCGATATTGCTGCGGTGGTTGGTCTTGGGTTCATCGTGACCGGGGTGGTGATCGTCAATGTGTTTTCGAAGACGATTGGGCATTGAGCGGACTTCTCCACCTCATTCCTGTTCTTGTCAGAGGAATCCAGCCGGCGCGCGTCTGCGCGACGAGAATAGTCCGTTCAGCCCAAGGGCTTGGGCTCGCTGGATCCCTGTGACAAGCACAGGAATGAGGGAGGCGGCGTAAAGGCGATATTCTTACCGAAGCATCGGCTTCGATCTATACGTTGTATGCCGTGTCGTCACCATCACGCCAGAATGCTGCGATCGACGTCCGTAATCAGCCGCTTCCCGCAAAGCGCCATGCTGATATCCATTTCCTTGCGGATGATCTCGAGCACTGTCGTCACGCCCTGCTTGCCATTCGCGCCGAGGCCGTAGAGGAACGGGCGGCCGATGTAGGTTCCCTTGGCGCCGAGTGCTACCGCCTTCAGCACGTCCTGGCCGGAGCGAATGCCGCCGTCCATATGTACCTCCACCCTGTCGCCAACGGCGTCGACGATCCTCGGCAGCATGGCGATCGAGGAATGCGCGCCGTCGAGCTGGCGACCTCCGTGGTTGGAGACGATGATGGCGTCCGCGCCGGTATCGAGCGAGGCGCGCGCATCTTCCTCGTCAAGGATGCCCTTGAGTATGAGCTTGCCGCCCCAACGCTCCTTGATCCATTCGACATCCTTCCACGACAGGCGCGGATCGAATTGCTCGGCCGTCCAGGAGGAGAGCGACGAGAGGTCGGAGACGTTCTTGGCGTGGCCGACGATATTGCCGAAGCTGCGGCGCTGGGTGCG
Source organism: Agrobacterium sp. A3-95 (assembly GCF_053521785.1). Taxonomy (NCBI): domain Bacteria; kingdom Pseudomonadati; phylum Pseudomonadota; class Alphaproteobacteria; order Hyphomicrobiales; family Rhizobiaceae; genus Agrobacterium; species Agrobacterium sp. A3-95. The sequence goes on from NZ_JBNWDR010000003.1 coordinate 248,355, forward strand.
CAGCATGTCGAGGCACCATTTCGGCCGTGTGGCCATCTGCCAGATGTGTTTCGGGGTGAATTTCGGCGGGGCGGAGAGGCCGTTGCGCAGGTCCTTGTGGCGCTGGCCGAGAATTTGCAGGTCGAGCGTCAGCACCAGCGCCGAGCATCCGGCGGCTTTGGCGCGATCGATCAGATTATTGACGAAGTCGCGGTCCTTCATCACGTAAAGCTGGAACCAGAAAGGTTTGGAGGTGACGGAGGCGACATCCTCGATGGAGCATATGCTCATGGTGGAAAGCGTGAAAGGCACGCCGAATTCTTCCGCCGCTTTTGCCGCCAGCATCTCGCCATCGGCATGCTGCATGCCGGTTAGTCCAGTGGGGGAGAGCGCCACCGGCATCGAAACCTTCTGACCGATCATTTCGGTGGCGAGCGACCGGTCGGTCATATCCACCAGCACACGCTGGCGCAGCCTTATCTTGGAAAAATCCTCCTCATTGGCGCGGTAGGTGCCTTCCGTCCAGGCGCCGCTATCGGCATAGTCGAAAAACATCTTCGGCACACGGCGCTGAGCCTGTTTCTTCAGGTCCGCTATGGTGAGGATTTTGCCCATGGATAAAGCCTTCACATTTGAATGATGGCTTCATATATCACAATTGTGGCGGGTGCGACATCAAAATCGACAGGGTTTCAACCCCAGAAAGCTCGCAAAAACAGCTCAGCCCCAAGCAATAGCAGGCAGATTAGGAACCAGCGCCTGAATGTCGCGGGAGTGACGATGCGGCGGATATTCTGGCCAAGCCACATGCCGAGAAGCGCTGGCAGGACGGCGAGTGCGGAAAGCGACATGTGCTCGACGCGGAAGGCGTCCTGAGAGGCAAGGCCGGCGGCAAGCGCAACGGTGGAAACGGTGAAGGACAGGCCAAGCGCCTGCACGAGATCATCGCGGCTGAAGCCAAGCGACTGGATATAGGGCACGGCGGGGACCACGAAAATTCCGGTGCCGCCGGTCAGAAGGCCGGTCGCCAGCCCGACGGCCGGGGAGAGTTTCGGTTCCAGCCTTGCGGGAACGGCGAAGGGCTTTGCAAGAAGGCTGTAGGCTGCGTAAGCCGCGAGGCATAATCCGAGTGTCGGGGTAGTCCAGACGCCGGTGCCTGATGTCATCAGCCGGATGCCGAGAAGCGTGCCGACGGCAATGGCGATCATCATCGGCCATAGTCGCGAGACGACCGCCTTGAAATCGGGTCCGGCCAGCAATTGCCAGATATTGGTGATGAAGGAGGGCAGAATGAGCAGGCCAGCTGCAACGACCGGCGGCATGAAAAGGCCGAGAACGCCCATGGCAACGGTCGGCAGGCCCATGCCGGTGACGCCCTTCACGACGCCCGCGACGATGAATGTCGCGACAATCATGAGCGTTGTGGTTGTCTCAAAATCCGGCACGGCGCACTCCAGAGGTCATTCGCATTTCGGCTGACTTGGGCTGTCAGGCAATCATATGAAACGGGCGAGTGCGGCCTGTTTCTTCTCCCCGGCGGGGAGAGAAAAACAGGCGACGCCCGCTCGTTTCAATATGTACTGATATAGATGAGGCCACGACCTGATGTTTCGGCCTAAACCGAACTATGCAAGCGCGCTTTTCATCGCCTTGCCGGCCACGTAGGTTTCGACGACGGTGCGGTCGTCGCCCATGGTCAGCATCAGGAACAGTTCTTCGGTCAGGCTTTTCACCACTTCCATCTTCAGCGCCATGGCGGGTGTCGAGGAGGCGTTCAGCACGGTGATGTCGGCATCCGTGCCGGCGTCCAGCGTGCCGATGCGGTCGACCATGGAAAGCGCTTCGGCGTTGCCGCGCGTCATCAGATACCAGCTTTCCAGCGGGTTCAGGCGTTCGCCCAGCAATTGCTGGATCTTGTAGGCCTCATCCATGGTGCGCAGCATGGAATAGCTCGATCCGCCGCCGATATCGGTCGCGACTGCGATGCGCACCGGCTTTTCGCGCCGTTGCAGCTTTTTCATCGGGAAGAGGCCGGAGCCGATGAAGAGGTTCGATGTGGGGCAATGCACGGCGACTGCACCGGTTTCCGACAGCACGTCCGCCTCACGTTCCGAGAGGTGGATGGCGTGGCCGAGCAGGGTCTTGTTGCCCATCAGGCCGTAACGCACATAGATGTCGGTGTAATCGGTCGCTTCCGGGTAGAGCTCGCAGGTATATTTGATCTCGTCCAGATTTTCGGAAAGATGCGTCTGGATGAAGAGATCGGGAAATTCCTGCGCCAGCGCCTGGGCTGCTTCCATCTGTTTCGGCGTAGAGGTGATGGCGAAGCGGGGCGTGATGGCGACGTGGTTGCGGCCCTTGCCGTGCCAGTCGGCGATGACGGCCCGGGTCTCGTCATAGGAGGTTTCCGGCGTGTCCAGCAGGCCCTGCGGGGCGTTGCGGTCCATCATCACCTTGCCGCCCACCATCAGCATGCCGCGCTTCAGGGCCTCAGTGAAAAACGCATCGGCTGAGGTCTTGTGCACGGAGCAATAGGCGACAGCCGTGGTGGTGCCGTGGCGCAGAAGCTCATCGTAAAAATGTGTGGCGATGCGCTGGGCATGCGCGCTTTCGACGAAACGGCATTCTTCCGGGAAAGTATAGGTATTCAGCCATTCCAGAAGGTTGGCGGCATAGGAGCCGATGACCTGCATCTGCGGGAAATGCAGGTGCATGTCGATCAAGCCCGGCACGATGAGATGAGGGCGGTGGTCCTTCTCCTCAATGTCATCAGGTGCCTGCTTGCGAATATCGGCATAGTCGCCAATGGCGGCGATCTTGCCGTTTTCGATAAGCAGGCCGCCATCCTCGATGTAGAGATAGCTTTGCGTATCGTCGATTGCGAGCGGCGCGCGGCGGAAGCTTAACAGGCGGCCACGCAGCAGAACCATGCTCATTCGGTTTTTTCCTTGGCGTCTTTGCCCGCGGAAACGGCGCTTTCATACCATGCGGTCAGCACTTTGCGCTCCTGCGGGGTGATGGCGGTGATGTTGCCGGGAGGCATGGCATGGCTGCGGCCGGCTTGCAAATAGATTTCGCGGGCGTGTGCGGCGATTTGCGCGTCGGTTTCGAGCTTCACAGATTTCGGCGTGAAGGGCACGCCTTCCCACACCGGCTCGGCGGCGTGGCACATGGAACAACGGCCCTGAACGACATCGCGGGCGCTCGCGAAATGGGCGTCGCTGACGAATTGCTGCTGCATCGGCGAAAGCGTTGCCGCCTTCTGTTCTTCTTCGCCGGTCAGCACCTTCGGCACGGTGGAAAGCCACATGATGACGATGAAGATGAGCGCGGTCAGCAGCCAGGTCCATGTCGGCTTGCCCTTGCGGGCATGGGTGGTGTTGAACCAGTGGCGGATGGTGACGCCCATCAGGAAGACGAGTGCTGCGATGATCCAGTTGAACTCGGTCGCAAAGGCCAGCGGATAGTGGTTCGACAGCATGAAGAAGATGACGGGCAGCGTCAGGTAGTTGTTGTGCAATGAGCGCTGTTTGGCGATGCGGCCATATTTCGGGTCCGGCGTGCGCCCGGCGATCAGGTCGGCAACGACGATCTTCTGATTGGGAATGATGATGAAGAACACATTCGCCGACATGATGGTGGCGGTGAAAGCGCCGAGATGCAGGAAGGCGGCGCGGCCGGTGAAGACCTGCGTATAGCCCCACGCCATCGCCACCAGCGCGACGTAAAGCACCACCATCAGGCCCCAGGTGTTGTTGCCAAGCGGCGATTTGCAGAGGAAATCGTAAAATAGCCAGCCGACAGCAAGCGATGCCAGCGACAGACAGATGGCCTGGAACTGGGTGAGCGCCAGCACCGAATGGTCGATGAGGAAAAGGTCGGCGCCGCCGTAATAAACGATGCACAGCATGGCGAAGCCGGACAGCCAGGTGACGTAGCTTTCCCATTTGAACCATGTCAGGTGTTCGGGCATCTGGGCCGGGGCGACCAGATATTTCTGGATGTGGTAAAAGCCGCCGCCATGCACCTGCCACTCCTCGCCATAGGCCCCCGGCGGCAGATGCGGCCGTTTGACCAGCCCAAGATCGAGCGCGATGAAATAGAAGGACGAGCCGATCCAGGCGATGGCGGTGATGACGTGGAGCCAGCGGACGGCAAAGGCCATCCATTCCCACGCAATGGCATATTCGTACATTCGGTTCCCCTGATCCTTGTGCAGCGCACCTTGCGAGAAATTTGACCGTTAGGAAAGGGAAAAGCAAACACCGCACGATGATTGTTCACAATCCCGTACGCTCGTGTCCACAACTTTGGCGCAGGCGCTGCGACGCCCCGCTTCCGGCCTGCCCAATCGTCAAGGAGCCGTCCTGCCGCTGAGTTTGTGCTTAGCTGGCTAACGCGACTCAGCTATTATCCGTTGAGCAGTCTGCTGATGTGCAAAACTATTGGGCTGCGGGGCCTTGGAGCGACCTGCGTCCGAAAGGACGCTTCGAAGGGCACTCTGACACATTTATGTTGCGCATGTTCTTTCCGGTTTTCGGTCAGAGGCGCAGGGCTTCAATGACATGTTTTCGCTGGCGGTTCATTCCGAAAGCGGGTGCTGCGAACCCTGGGGGCGGGGGGCAGATCAGGGGCAGGTGTTGCAGTTCCCGGTGCCGTTGCGTCCGGGTATGCGTTGATGCTTGGATTTTGAATGAAGTGACGCAATGACCTTCCGGCAGCCGCCGTTGTTTTCAACGGAGACCGTGCCGATGCGCCTTGTTCTGACAGTTCTTTTCCTGCTGATGGCGTTCAACGCCACGGCGCTTGCGCATGAATCCCACAAGGGGTTCAAATATGAAAGCTACTGCTGCAATGGCGACGCCGAAACCGGCGATTGCCAGATGATCCCTACGCGAAGTGTTCGTGTCACGCAGGATGGTTACGAGGTGTCGCTTGCGCCCGGCGATCATCGTCTGGTGACGCGGCGCCATGTCTTCAGCTGGTCGCAGCGTGAGGCAAGACGATCCGAGGATGGAGAATATCATCTCTGTCTGTTTCCGGACGAGGACACGCCGCGCTGCTTTTATGCGCCTGATATGGGGTATTGAGATGTTTGCGGCCGGTTTTCGTCGATCCGCTTCAGTATCCAGTCGCGAAACAGCCTTATCTTGCGAATGTTCCTGCGGTTTTCAGGGTATACGAGCCAATAGTTCTTACCTTCGTTGCTGAGGTGCTCGAAGGGCTGATAAAGGCGGCCGAGGGCAATCTCGTCCGCATAAAGTTCAGGGGTGAGCATGGCTACCCCCTGGCTGGCAATTGCCGCTGCGGCTTCGAAAGCCTGCACGCTGAGGCGGCTGCGCGGATAACGGTCGAGGCCCGGATTTTCGATGCCGACTTCCCGGAACCATTGGCTCCACCAGATGTCACCCGGATCGATGATGCGCAGGCGCAGAAGATCCTCCGGCTTATTCAATCCGCCGATGCTTTCGGCAAGGTTCGGATGCAGCATCGGCGTGTAAACGCCCCGCAGCAACTGATGATAGATCAGTCCTTTGCCATCGTCGCTGCTCCAGCGGATGGCGACATCGCAATCGGACTGCGTAAAATCGATCAATGCGCTTGATGTGTCGAGCCGCACGGCGATCGAGGGATGTTCAAGCTGGAAAGCTCCCAGATGCCGCGAAAGCCAGCGCGATGCGAAAGTCGCGGTGGAGTGAATGGTCAGGGTGGTGTCAGAGGTGTCACGGACATTGTCGACGGCCTCCCGTAAAGTGTTGAAGGCTTCCGCAACTTTCGGCGCCAGTTTCTGCCCGGCCTCGGTCAGCACAACCTGCCGCGCCTTTCTGATGAAGAGCGGCTCGCCAACATTCTCTTCCAGCAGTTTCACCTGATAGCTGACCGCCGTCTGCGTCATGCCCAGTTCCTCACCGGCCTTGGTGAAGCTGAGATGCCGGGCGGCGGCTTCGAACACGCGCAGGGCATTCAGGGGGAACTGGCGGGACATTTTCATGGATAAGTTCTCTTTATGCCAACTGCCAAAGGTTTCATTGGTTTTTATCCGGAAAACAGAGCATTTTTAGCTCAATTCATCAACTGAGCTTCTGACATTTTTTAAATGGAGACGAACATGCGCACAGCACTCTTGCGCGCGTGGTCCCGCCTGCGCGCGGGTCTGCGGACCGCGGAACGGTTTTCCCTTGAAAGCCTTCGACCGGATAATCTGGTAGATGAAAGCCTGCCCGACGGGATCAGGCGTGATCTTGGTCTTGAGGATGGCCGCGCTGATTTTCGGTGCGACGGGTTTCGGCAGCGGAAAATGCTTGCAGCAACTCGGCTGCCACAAGGGCCGCTATGATGGCGGGGCGCTTGTCCCTGACGCTACTTCCACCGATCGGCAGGATGAGTTTTTGAAGGCGGGTAGCGGGTTCTCCCTCCCGCTCTAGCCAATGGGCGAAGGTGGCGCGTTTGGTTTTCGAGCCGATCATGCCAACATAAGCGAGATCGTCGCGGGCAAGCGCTTCCTTTGCAATCAGGAAATCGAGTGCGTGATCGTGGGTGACGATGATCGCAGCGCCGTTTGCGGGAATTTTCGCGATCAGCGCTTCCGGCATGGGGGTCAGCACGGATACGACACCGGCTGAAAGATCGCGCAACTCGTTTTCACGGGTTTCCACCACGGTCAGTGTCAAAGGCAGAAGGGACAGAGCATCTGTCAGCGCCTTGCCGACATGGCCCGCCCCGAAAATGAAGACGGCCTGCTGCTGCTCGGTTTCAGCCTTAAGCCTTGCCTCGAGTGCTGCCGCGATGTCCGGCGTTACCAGCCGGAAGCGGAGCAGGGTGCGGCCGCCGCAGCACTGGCCGATTTCGGGGCCGAGCGGAATATCCATGCCGTCTTCGGTCGTACCGTTCTTCAACATGGCACGGGCATGGTCTATCGCCGTATATTCGAACTGCCCGCCGCCGATGGTCTCCCACAGCGCCTTCCGGCTTACCAGCATGAAGGTTCCCGCCTCGCGCGGCGATGACCCTTTCACGGCCTCGATTTCCACGAGGATTGCAGGTCCGGAGCTGGCGAGGAAGCGGGAGAGGGACGTCATTATGTCCCCCCTCACACCTTCTTCAACCGTTCCACCGCCATCAGCACCCGCTCGGGCGTTGCCGGCGCATCGAGGCGTGGGCAGACCTTGTAGTCGGCGATGGACGCGACGGCCATGGATAGTGCTTCGAGAACCGAGATCGCCAGCATGAAAGGCGGTTCGCCCACGGCCTTGGAGCGGCCGATGGTGGGCTCGGCGTTTTCCGACCATTCCGCCAGTTGAACGTTGAAAATCTTCGGCCGGTCGGAGGCAAGCGGGATCTTGTAGGTGGAGGGAGCGTGGGTGCGCAGCCGCCCCTTGCCGTCCCACCATAATTCCTCCGTCGTCAACCAGCCCATGCCCTGTACGAAGGCGCCTTCCACCTGCCCGATATCGATGGCCGGGTTCAGCGACTTGCCGACATCGTGGAGAATATCGGTGCGCTCCATCATGTATTCGCCGGTCAGTGTATCGATCGACACCTCCGAACAGGCCGCGCCATAGGCGAAATAATAAAACGGCGTGCCGCGGCCGGCGGCACGATCCCAATGGATTTTCGGCGTCTTGTAAAAACCGGCGGCGGAAAGCTGGACGCGGGCGAAATAGGCTCGTTTGATGAAATCGTTGAAGGCGATTTCCTCAAGCCCGATGCGGACCCGGTTTGGCAGGAAGACAACCTCTTCTTCCGGCACGTTCCAGTTCTCGGCGGCGAATTTGATGAGCCTTTCACGGATCTGGCGGGCAGCGTCATAGGCCGCCATGCCATTGAGGTCCGTACCGGACGAGGCGGCCGTGGCCGACGTATTGGGCACCTTGCCCGTGGTCGTGGCGGTGATTTTCACCCGGCCAATATCCACCTGGAAGGCATCGGCCACCACCTGCGCCACCTTGGTGTAGAGGCCCTGGCCCATTTCGGTGCCGCCGTGGTTCAGGTGGATCGAACCGTCATTATAGATATGCACCAGCGCGCCCGCCTGATTGAAGGCGGTCATGGTGAAGGAGATGCCGAATTTGACAGGGGTGAGCGCAATGCCCTTGCGGATGATCGGGCTGGTCTTGTTGAACTCGACAATTGCCTGCCTGCGCGCGCGGTATTCGCTGGAGGCTTCCAGTTCCTCGACGACGCGGGCGATGATGTTGTCCTCGACCTCCTGATGATAGGGGGTTGTGGTGCGGCCCGAACCGGTCTCGCCATAGAAATTGAGCTTGCGGACATCGAGCGGGTCCTTGCCGACGGCATAGGCGATTTCCTCGATGAACCGCTCAGCCCCGAGCATGCCCTGCGGGCCGCCGAAACCGCGAAAAGCGGTGTTGGAGACGGTGTGGGTTTTCAACGGCCGCGAGGTGAGGTGCACATGCGGGTAGAAATAGCTGGAATCCGCATGGAATAGCGCGCGGTCGGTGACCGGGCCGGACAGGTCAGAGGAAAAACCGCAGCGGGCGGCATAGGTGGCGTCAACGGCGTGGATGCGGCCTTCCTCATCAAAGCCTAGCTCGTAATCGACGCGGAAATCGTGGCGTTTGCCGGTGGCGGTCATGTCTTCGTCGCGGTCGGGGCGGATTTTCACGGCCCGGTTCAGCTTCTTGGCGGCAATGGCGCAAAGGGCTGCGAACTGGTTTCCCTGGGTTTCCTTGCCGCCGAAACCGCCGCCCATGCGCCGCACCTGCACCGTGACGGCATTGGATGGCACCTGAAGGATGTGGCTGACAATGTGCTGGATTTCGCTCGGATGCTGGGTGGAGCTCCACAGCGTCACCTCATCGTCCTCGCCCGGCACGGCCATGGCGATGTGGCTTTCGAGATAAAAATGCTCCTGCCCGCCGATCCGCATCGTGCCGGTCAGGCGGCGGGGTGCCACGTCCATTTCGAGCTTCGCATCGCCACGCTTCAGCGTCATCGGATCGATGACGAGCGCACCGCCATTTTCAATCGCCGTGTCGATGTCGGTGAAATGCGGCAGGTCCTTGTAGACGATTTTCGCCCTGCGGGCGGCCTTGCGGGCAATATCGCGGCTTTCAGCAAAGACCGCGAAGATCGGCTGGCCGTGAAATTCAACCTTCGTTTCGGCCAGCAGCGGCTCGTCATGACGCCCGCCGGAGGAGACGTCGTTTTCGCCGGGCACGTCTTTGCCTGTCATCACCCATAACACGCCCGGCGCAGCTTCCACTTCGGAAAGGTCCATCGAGACGATTTCGGCATGGGCCCGGTCGGAAAGGCCAAGCGCGCCGTGAACGAGGCCGGCGGGTTCGGGAATATCGTCGATATATTCGGCGCTGCCCGTCACATGTTTATGGGCGGAATCGTGCCTGAGCGAGGCGTGTACAGGGCCGTCGATTTCGGTCTTGGTCTTATCGAAGCTTGTCGTGTCCATGGTTCAAGCCTCCTCCAGCGAGAAGCGGGCAAGTTCCTGCTTTTCCCCTGATGTCTCGAGGAAAAACCGTGTCAGCAAATTCTTGGCCGTCAGTTGCCGATATTCGGCGGTGGCGCGCCAATCGGTCAGCGGGGTGAAATCATCGTCCAGCGCATCGCGTGCCGCATCGATCGTTTCCTGAGACCAGGGCTTGCCGAGAAGTGCCGCCTCAAGATGCGCGGCGCGTTTCGGCGTGCCGGCCATACCGCCAAAGGCGACGCGGATGTCTTCAACCGTGCCGTCGACCTCGAGCGTCAGATGGAAGGCGGCGCAGAGCGCGGAGATATCCTCGTCGCGCCGCTTTGAAATCTTGTAGACGGCATAGTGGCTTTCGGGTTTCTGGAACGGAATGAAGAGCTTTTCGACGAATTCGCCGCTCAGCCGGTCCTGCTTGCCATAATCGATGAAGTAGCTTTCCAGCGGCAAGGTGCGGCTGCCGGAAGACGAGCGCAAGGTGAGCGTGGCGCCGAGCGCGATCAGGGCCGGGGGCGTATCGCCGATGGGCGAACCGTTGGCGATGTTGCCGCCGATGGTTCCCATATTGCGCACCTGTTCGCCGCCAAGACGATCGAACAGCCGGGCAAGCGGCGGGAAATGTTCTGCAATGGTCTTGAAGGCCTGGCTGTAGGTGACACCGGCACCGAGCGTCACGCCGTTCTCATCCACGGCAATACCCTGCAGATCGCCGAGGTTGTTGATGAAGATGACAGGGTTAAGCGCCCGCATCTGCTTTGTCACCCACAGGCCGACATCGGTGGAACCGGCAACGATGGTAGCCTTCGGCTCGGCGGCATAGATATCGGTCAATTCAGCAAGCGTTGCCGGGATGATGGTCCGATCCTCGCCGCGGGTGACCGTAATTGTCTCATTGGCGCGGATCGCCCAGAGCCTTGCCATGATATCGGTGCGGTCGCGTTGCAGCGGGTCGAACAGCGCACTCGGGCGGGCGGCTGCAATCTTTTCGGCAGCCCGCACAATCGGCTCGTAACCCGTGCATCGACAGAGATTGCCTTGGAGCGCCTTTTCAATATCGGCGCGGGACGGGTTTTCGCTGGCAAGCCACAGGCCGTAGAGCGACATGATGAAGCCCGGCGTGCAGAAACCGCATTGGGAACCGTGGAAATCCACCATTGCCTGCTGCACGGGGTGAAGCGTGCCATCGCGGCCGGCCAGATGCTCTACCGTCACGATATGGGTTGCATGCAGCGAGCCCAAAAAGCGGATGCAGGCATTGACGCTTTCATAACGCAGCGAGCCATCAACAAGCCGCCCGACCAACACCGTGCAGGCGCCGCAGTCACCTTCAGCACAGCCTTCTTTCGTCCCGGTCAGCCGTCTTTGAAGGCGGAGATAATCGAGAAGCGTGTCTGTCGGTCCGAAACCCTTAAGCGAAATGGTTTCGCTGTTGAGGATGAAGCTGATCGCGTCGTTCATGCACTGCCTTGCTTTTTGTCCGGTTGAGCCGGTTCCCAATCTGCTATCTATGCACGCCCGCGCGCGCATATCGATTTCCGTTTTGGCAATTCATTGTTTCCAAAACGGAAAGAGATGTCATCGATTATTGCGCTGTCCAGCCGCCATCGACGGAAATATGCGTGCCGGTAATGTTGCTGGCGGCATCGCTTGCCAGAAACAGCGCCGCTGCTGCCACGTCATCGATGGTGACGAATTGCTTTGTCGCCTGCAATTCCAGCATCACGTCGTTCTTCACCGCCTCTTCGCTGATGCCGCGCACCTTGGCCATTTCCGGTATCTGCTTTTCGACGAGCGGCGTCAGCACATAACCGGGACAGATGGCGTTGACGGTGACGCCCGTCTGCGCAAGCTCGAGCGCCGCCGTCTTCGTCAGGCCCATGATGCCGTGCTTGGCTGCCACATAGGCCGATTTGAACGGCGAGGCGACGAGACCGTGGGCAGAGGCAATGTTGATGATACGGCCTTTGCCGGCCTTCTTCATCAGCGGTATCGCAACGCGCATCGTATGGAAGGAACTGGTCAGATTGATGGCGATGATCCAATCCCACTTTTCCGTCGGAAACTCCTCGATCGGAGCGATGTGCTGAATGCCGGCATTGTTGACGAGCACATCGACCGAACCAAGCTTTTCATGCGCGGAATTGATGAGATCGGCAATCTCGTCCGGTTTCGTCATATCTGCCGGGTGGTAGAGCACGCGCCCGCCACTTTCGGCTTCCAGCAAGAGGCGGAGTTTTTCAATTTCGTCTTCGTCGCCGAAGCCATTCAGCACGATATTCGCGCCCTCCCTCGCAAATCTCTGTGCGATGCCAAGGCCGATGCCACTTGTGGAGCCTGTCACGATAACTGTCCGATGCATGCTTTCCCCTTTTTGCATTACTTCGCACATATTTAAGCAGGTTATGCCCAAAGGGGGCGGGCTGGCAATCGCGATTTCGGGCGCGATTTCGGGGGAGGCCGGCATGGGGCATAATGCGCCTGCGCCCATCCACTTTTTCGAAGCTAAGCATCCAGATTTTACGCCAGATTTTGCATTTGTCTGGCGGGCCGTCCGTGCCTATCTCTCAAACAATCAAACAGAGGTATCGTCTATGGAACTCGGTCTTTACACTTTTGCGGATGTCAATCCCAACCCCGTCGATGGCCGTGGGCCGGAAGGTGCGCGCCGGCTGCGCGAACTGCTTGAGGAAATCGAGCTTGCCGATCAGGTTGGACTGGATGTGTTTGGGCTGGGTGAACATCACCGCCCGGACTATGTCGCGTCCTCACCCTCCACCGTGCTTGCGGCGGCGGCGGTGAAGACGAAGAATATCCGCCTGACGAGCGCTGTCTCGGTTCTGAGTTCGGATGATCCGGTCCGGGTCTTCCAGCAATTCTCCACCGTCGATCTCCTGTCGAACGGCCGTGCCGAAATCATGGCCGGGCGCGGTTCCTTCATCGAATCCTACCCGCTGTTCGGTTACGACCTCGAAGACTATGACGTGCTGTTTGCGGAAAAGCTCGATCTGCTCTTGGCGCTGCGCGAGAACGAAATCGTCACCTGGTCCGGCACCAAACACCCCGCCATCAATGGGCGCGGGGTCTATCCGCGTCCCCTTCAGGAGCGTCTGCCGGTCTGGATCGCGGTTGGCGGCACGCCGCAATCGGTGGCGCGGGCCGGCGCCATGGGGCTGCCGGTGGCGCTTGCCATCATCGGCGGCGAATATCGCCGTTTCGCGCCGCTGTTCGATCTCTATCACGAAGCTGCACGCCGGGCGGGGCAGGAAAAGACCAGGCTGCGCACCAGCATCAACGTGCACGGCTTCATTGCCGACACCACCGACAAGGCGGCGGACCAGTTTTACGGACCGCAGGCAGAGGTGATGAACCGCATCGGCCGCGAGCGCGGCTGGGGTCCGACAAACCGCGCGCATTTCGATGCGGCGCGTGGGCCGGAGGGCAACCTCTTCCTTGGCGAACCTGAGCTGGTGGCGGAAAAGATCATCAAGGCGCACGGCGTTTTCAAGAACGACCGTTTCCTGTTGCAGATGGCAATCGGCCTGATGCCGCATGACCAGATCATGCGCGGCATCGAGCTTTATGGTACGAAAGTCGCGCCTGTTGTCAGAAAAGAATTGACGGGGAGTGCCGATCCGGTGAAAGCCACGGCCTGATTATTACCAAGGCGGGCGTCTTCAGACCCGCCATTTAGAACGACGGACAGAAACATGGTCATCTCCACCGACGAAGAACTGGTTTTGCTAAAGGATATCGGTCGCATCTGCGCCGTGGCCATGCAGACCATGGCGGATGCGCTGGAACCCGGTATCACCACGGCCGAACTGGATGCGATCGGCCGAAAGGTACTGGAGGATAACGACGCGCAATCGGCGCCGGAGTTCTGCTACCAGTTTCCCGGCGCGACCTGCATCAGCGTCAACGAAGAGGTTGCGCATGGCATTCCCGGCCCGCGCATCATCAAGGCGGGCGATCTCGTCAATATCGATGTTTCGGCGGTGAAGAGCGGTTTCTTCGGCGATACGGGTTCGTCTTTCGCCGTGCCGCCGGTGAAAAAGGAGATCGAGCGGCTGTGCCGCGATGGCAAGCGCGCCATGTGGACGGGCTTGCAGCAGGTGAAAACCGGTCGGCCCTTTGCCGATATCGGCAATGCCATCGGCTCCTTTGCAAAAAAGAACCGCTACACGCTGATCACCAATCTGGCGAGCCACGGCATTGGCCGCTCCCTGCATGAGGAGCCGAAGGACCTGGCGACCTGGCCGGACAAGGGTGAGCGGCGCATCATGCAGGAGGGCATGGTCTTCACCGTTGAACCCTTCCTGTCGACGGGTGCCTATTGGGCCGAAGATGGCGACGACGATCCGTGGACGCTCTATAGCGATCCGAGCGCGCCGACCGTGCAGTATGAACATACCGTGGTTGCTACGAAGAACGGCCCGCTGGTGCTGACGCTGGTTGAGTGACGGGATGCGCAGGCGACGGGATCTCGCATCTCGTACCAATAAAGACGGCTTATGCTGCCGATCAAAATAACTCGCTTGTTCCGTGGCAGTGCGGTTGCGATAAGCCGTACATGAGCATCGACAAGCCACTTTCCCCCAAACATCTGACTGCACTCGGTTTCGCCGGCGCCTTGATGATGGCGTCCGCCATGGGCTTCGGCCGTTTTTCCTTCACCCCCATTCTTCCCGGCATGATGGCTGATGTTCCGCTATCGGCGGGGGATGCGGGTATCGTCGCGGCTGGAAATTTCGCCGGTTATCTCGCGGGGGCGGTTCTCGCCGCCTATTCCTGGGGCTCGGGACGCGAACGGCTGGTCGCCCTTTGTGGCTTGTTTTCCACGGGCGCGTTGCTGCTTGCCATGGCCGCCTTAAACTCCGTTGCGGCCTTCACCCTGATCCGGTTTTTCGCCGGCGTTGCCAGTGCGATGACCATGATCTTCACGTCGCAGATCGTCATCGGCCACGCCATGAAAGCTGGCAAGGACCATATTCAGGCGCTGCATTATGGCGGCGTCGGTGCCGGCATCGCGATTTCCTCGCTTGTGGTCTATCTCATCGGCGTCGTTTTTGATGGCGGCGGTGCCTCCTGGCGGGAGGAGTGGATTGCCGGTGCCGTCTTTTCCTTCGCTACGTTTCTTCTCGTCTGGCGGGTGATGCCCGCCGGGCCACCCCGGCATGCCTCTGCGCTGTCGGAGCCGCCGCTCAAATGGACGAAGCCGCTCTTTCTGACGACGCTCGCCTATGGGCTGTTCGGCTTCGGTTACGTCATCACCGCCACCTTCATTGTTGCGATTGCCCGCATGGCTGCTGCTGGCGCTTTCGTGGAATTTCTGGCCTGGTTCGTGACGGGATGTGCCGCCGCCATTTCGCTTTTCCTCTGGAAGCCGGTCTTGAAATCGCAAGGGCTGAAGCGCGCTTTCGTGATCGTGCTTGCCGTGGAAGCCGTCGGCGTCTTCGCTTCCGTCATGCTGCCACCCGTTCCGGGCGTGCTTGCCGGCGGTCTGCTTCTGGGGCTGACCTTCATGGTCATCACCGCCTATGGCCTTCAGCTGGGCCGGGAATTTGCAGGCCCAAGCCCACGCCGCGCCTTTGCGCTGATGACGGCAGCCTTCGGTACTGGACAGATCGTCGGACCACTCGCCGCAGGCTGGATTGCCGAGGTGACGGGAAGTTTTACTGCACCAAGTATTCTCGCCTCTGGCGTGCTTGTCGCCAGCATTCTCCTGATGCTACCGGTTCTCGCCACGGAGCGGCGGCGCTAAATTCGCCCGGGCATATTGCGCCTCCAAGGGGCGATTTCAGGGGTTCCTTGCGGGATCGATCCGCCTTTTGCGCCTTACATCTTGTTAAGGTCGTCGCTTCTTCGTTGCTGTGCACAAATTTCTGCCCTAGGTTCGGGCCATCTAGTGCTTCGCCAATAATGGCTGACTTCAAACGCGCGTGAGTTCGAAACGTGTTTCATTCTTTCTTTCCCAAACCGAAATTGTTCTTCACCTCCGCCATCGTCTGGGCTTTTGTCGCCATTCTTGGATGGTACTTCATCGTTGAAGGGCTAGGCAGGTCTTGGGGCTACGTGATGCCCGAGCAAGAACCTTACGATCTCAGCTATTTTCTGGTTCCCGCCAATCTGTTCTTCTACGCCTATCTGGCATTGTGCCTGGTGTTGTTCGGGGCTGTCTGGACCGTTCTCGCCAAGGATCACCCCTGGAAGTTCTGGTCCATATGGGGATCGCTGCTGATTATCGCGGTGACCTATTTCGGCGTTCAGATTTCCGTCGTCATCAACAATTTCCGGCGGCCTTTCGGCGATCTCCTGCAAAATGCGCTGTCAAAACAGCCGGGTATCGAAGTCTGGGATTTTTACAGTCTTCAGATTGTCTTCGCCAAGATCGCCTTTCTCAGCATGGCTGTGTCGATCCTCACGGATTTCTTCACCAGCCATTATATCTTCCGCTGGCGCACCGCGATGAACGACTTCTACATGTCAAAATGGGAAAAGCTGCGCCACATCGAAGGTGCCTCGCAGCGCGTTCAGGAAGATACGATGCGGTTCTCCTCCACGCTGGAGGGATTGGGTATTACCCTGATCAATTCGGTCATGACGCTTGTTGTGTTTCTGCCGATCCTGTTTGCGCTGTCGTCCTACGTCTCCGAATTGCCGATCCTTGGCGAAGTGCCGCACGCGCTGTTCTGGCTGGCGATTGTCTGGTCCGTGTTCGGCACCGTGCTTCTGGCGACGGTCGGCATCAAGCTGCCCGGCCTGAATTTCCGCAACCAGCGTGTGGAAGCGGCCTATCGCAAGGAACTGGTCTACGGTGAGGATCACGCCGACCGCGCCCAGCCGCCGACTGTCAAGGAGCTTTACTCCAATGTGCGGAAAAACTATTTCCGCATGTATTGGCACTACCTCTACTTCAACGTCGCGCGGTATTTCTACATTCAGGCCGATGCCGTGTTCTTGCTCCTGATGCTTGTTCCCACCATCGTGGCGGGCAAGATCACCTATGGTATCTACCAGCAGATCGCCACGGCCTTCGGTCAGGTCAGTAATTCGTTCCAGTATCTGGTCAATTCCTGGACCACGATCATCGAGCTGCTGTCCATCCACAAACGTCTTGTGGCTTTCGAGGCCGCGATCGATGACAAGCCCCTGCCTGAAATCGACGAGCGTTATCTTCAGCGGGAAGCGGAAGCCGGAGAGCTGGCGGCCAACAAGCCCTGACGGAAAACAAAAAGGGCGGCCGACTGGCCGCCCTTTTGCATTATACCAGGGGAACCTTAGCCCTCTGTCTTCTGCTTCCTGCGCGCCTTGATGATCGGCATGGCCTCGGCGTAACTCACGCAGGCGACATCGTCTCTGCGGCAGACTTCGCGCAGCAGCCGCTCATAGGCGTTCCAATAGGCGCCGCCATTCATCTTCACGAAATGGAAGCCCATCTGCAGAGGGATGCGTTCGCCATTATACTGCTTGTCGAAAGCGGTGCGGAACGCCGCATAGGCGCGGTCCTCGAATTCCTGCGCGCGGTCCGGCGTCTCGATGCCGATGGAGTGGCGGATGAAGAGGTTGTAGTCCATGGCGATGATCGGGCGATTGCCGGGGCCTTCCGGAACCAGCGGCAGACCGAAATGTTCGATGCCGTCGCGCTCCACCGGCCATTCCGGTCCCTTGGTGATGCTGGTGGCGTCATAAACGAAGCCGTGTTTCTTCTGAGCCGCGGTCAGCGCCGGCCCCTGCGAAAGATAGGGCGCGCGGAAGCCGTTGATGTTTTTCACCATGTCGCGCCAGCCTTCGGGTTCCTCACCCTTCTTGCCAATCATCTGCCAGGCATTTTCCAGCGTGCTGGTGAAGGTGGTGAACTCGCCGTCCCATTGCTCGGCGGTCCATTGGCCGCCATCGAAATGCCCGCAGGTGTGATTGCCGATTTCGTGACCTTCGCGATAGGCCGACCAGATGTTGCGCAGCCGCGTCTCCACCTCTTCCGGCGACTGGCCAAAGCCGACATTGGAGCGCCCGGCCTTCTGGCCGGGGCCCTGATAGGTCTTGGCGCTGGTCTTGCGGTCCATCACCAGCGTGCAGGCAAGGAAATAGGTGAAATGCGCGCCGACCTCCTTCGCCGTCGCACGACTTCTTTCCCACAGCGAATTGTCGCCCGCACCGTCGAAAGAAACGATGACGAGTTGCTTCGGCTTCTCCGCATTTTCGGCAAAAGCGGGAAGGGCAAGGCATAGCGACAGGGAAAAAGCAGTCAATGGGCGAAACATCAGGCATCCGTCATGTGAAACACCGCTGCCTTTTGCGGGTGGAATAAGGCGAAGCTTTGAATAAACTGGCTTTTTTACGTCTTTCAGCCTAATTCCTTTTTTGCGTCGCGGTAATGAGGCCGCATTCCGTTCCACCGGGGGACCGTGTTCCATGCTTTTTCTCGTACTCTGTCTTGCCTTGTTTTTCCTGACGCATCTTTTGAAGGTGTTTGCGCCGCGATTTCGCGCGCAGATGATCGCGAAGATGGGAGAAGGACCGTTCAAGGGCGTCTATTCTCTCGCAAGCCTCATAACGCTCGGTCTCGTCATCTATGCGTTTGGCGAGGCGCGACAGGAAACCGGCGTTCTGTGGAACCCGCCGGTCTGGACGAGCCACCTCGCCGTGACCCTGATGCTGCCCGCGATGATCTGTCTTATCGCCAGCCTCATCCCGGCTGGCCACATCGCAACCAGAACAAAACATCCGCTCATTCTGGCGGTCAAGATCTGGGCGCTCGCCCATCTTCTGGCGAATGGAGAGACCTCTTCGATTCTTCTCTTTGCATCGTTCCTCGCCTGGGGTGTGGTGATGCGGATTTCGCTGAAGCGCCGGGAAAGAGCGGGTGAAAAAGTGGTCCGTCCCTTCGTCTCGGGCCGTTACGATCTGGTGGCCATCGTCGGCGGCATCGTTCTCTGGGGCGCTTTCATCCTGAAACTGCACGAATGGTTGATCGGCGTTCAGCCCATCGCCATGTAGGAAATCAACGTTTCCCCCTTACATATCAGGCAAAATAGGCTAGAAGGCCGACCATGACCCGTCGGCCGGACTTTTGCTGACCCGGGTAAGCGGCTTGGTATGTCCGCGAACGGATGGATCGGCGACGATCTCCGCGCGGGTAACGGAGAATTTGATGGCAAACGAAAATGATACCTTTATCCGCGAAGTGAACGAGCAGATCCGTTCCGAGCAGCTTTCCCGTTTCTGGGGCCGCTACGGTATCGTGGTCGTTGGCGCCGCCGTTCTCGTGGTTGTGGGCGCCGCCGGTGCCGGCATCTATGAATACTGGAACACCAGCCGCGCTTCCAATTCCGGCGACCAGTTCATCGCGGCGCTGAAGCTTGCTTCCGACAACAAGACGGACGAAGCGCTGAAGGCCTTTGCCGATCTTGAAACCTCCGGTCATGGCAATTATCCGGTGCTGGCGAAGTTCCGTTCTGCGACGCTGCTTTCGCAGAAGGGCGATGCGGCCGGCGCCATCGCTGCCTTCACCGCGATCGGCAACGACACGTCTGCCCCGCAGGTCTTCCGCGATACGGCGAAGGTGCGCGCGGCGTGGCTGCTGGTTGACAACGGCACGTATGATCAGGTCGTTGCACTTGCGGAGCCGTTGAGCGGCGAAGGCCAGACCATGCGTGCATCGGCTCGCGAAGCCCTTGGTCTTGCCGCCTACAAGGCTGGCGATTTCACCAAGGCCAAACAATGGTTCGAGCAGATCGTCAGCGACGCGCAGGCGCCACGCAATGTGACGAACCGCGCGCAGATCATGCTCGACAATATCACTGCTTCGGGCAAAGCTGTCTAACACGGCTTTCCCACCTCCAAGGATTAACGATCAATGAGCTTCACCGTCGCCATAGTCGGGCGCCCCAATGTCGGCAAGTCCACGCTTTTCAACCGTCTGGTCGGAAAGAAGCTGGCGCTTGTCGACGATATGCCGGGCGTGACCCGTGACCGCCGCCCCGGCGACGCGAAGCTTGTCGACCTTCGTTTCACCATCATCGATACCGCCGGTCTGGAGCAATCCGGGCCGGAGACGCTTCAGGGCCGCATGTGGGCGCAGACCGAAGCGGCGATCGACGAAGCCGATGTGACCCTTTTTGTCGTTGACGCCAAGGCAGGCCTGACGCCCGCCGATGAAACGCTGGCCGAAATGCTGCGCCGTCGTGGCAAGCCGGTGGTTCTGGTGGCCAACAAGTCCGAGGCGCGCGGTTCCGATGCGGGCTTCTACGATGCCTTTACGCTCGGTCTTGGCGATCCGTGCGCCATCTCGGCCGAACATGGCCAGGGCATGATCGACCTGCGCGACGCCATCGTCGAGGCGATCGGCGAAGACGTTGCCTTCCCGCCTGAAGTGGATGAGGCGGAGACCGATATCGTTCTTCCGCGCACTGAGCCCGGCAGCGAGGAAGAGGAAGAAGAAGAGCCTGTTTATGACGAGACCAAGCCGCTGCGTGTCGCCATCATCGGCCGACCGAATGCGGGCAAGTCCACCCTCATCAACCGTTTCCTTGGTGAAGACCGCCTGCTAACCGGCCCGGAAGCGGGCATTACCCGCGACAGTATTTCCGTCGAGTGGGACTGGCGCGGCCGCACCATCAAGATGTTCGACACGGCCGGAATGCGCCGCAAGGCCAGGGTGACGGAGAAGCTGGAGAAGCTCTCGGTCGCGGATTCCCTGCGCTCCATTCGTTTCGCCGAAACGGTGGTGATCGTGTTCGACAGCACCATTCCGTTCGAAAAGCAGGACCTGCAGCTGGTCGATCTCGTTATCCGCGAAGGCCGCGCCGCCGTGCTTGCCTTCAACAAATGGGATCTGGTTGAAGATCCGCAGGCGTTTCTGGCCGATCTGCGTGAAAAGACCGAGCGGCTTCTGCCGCAGGCCCGCGGCATCCGCGCCGTGCCGATGTCCGGCCAGACGGGCTATGGCCTTGACCGGTTGATGCAGAACATCATCGATACCGACAAGATCTGGAACCGCCGCATCTCGACCGCCAAGCTCAACCGCTGGCTCGATGCGCAGACCACGCAGCATCCGCCGCCGGCCGTTTCCGGCCGCCGCCTCAAGCTGAAATACATGACGCAGGTAAAGGCGCGCCCTCCGGCCTTCATGATTTCCTGCACCCGACCGGAAGCCATTCCGGAGAGCTACACGCGCTACCTCGTGAACGGTCTGCGCAAGGATTTCGACATGCCGGGCGTGCCGATCCGTGTGCATTATCGTGGCTCCGATAATCCGTTCGAGAGCAAGGCGAAGAAGAGGCGGTAATCGGCTGCTGAAAACCTCTCCTCCGTTATTCTCGCGCTAGTCCAGAGAATCTGCAAACTTTCGATTTTGCGACTCGGGAGGTAGATCCTCGGGACAAGCCCGAGGATGACGTCGCGTGGGGCCGAGGTCTCACCAATATCGAGATCGACGGTGAACCGGTCTCTCCCGTTGCCTTCCGATAATCATAAAACCGGCGAGTAAAAAACCATGTTGATCAAGCAGACCGACTATCACCGGATTTACCGTGTCATCAACAGCCTGCTCGTCAACGACAATGCCGACCCGGCTACGGCCTGCATGTATTTCAGCACCTTCGGCGCCTTCATCCTTCAGCAGCATTACAAGGTGAAAGCTGTGCCGAAGGGCGGGCTTGCCGCTTATAATCTGGGCGGAACGGTCATGCTTTTTGCGGACCATCGTGACGATGGTTACGTAACGGGCGCTGGCGATAATTTCCATTGCTGGGTCGAAGCGGACGGATGGGCTATCGATTTCATGGCGCCCGCTTTTTCGCAGAGCGCACGCGAACTTTCCGTGCCCCCGAAGATGTTTCAGCGTCCGCTATCGGCCATGGCGGCTTCCATCAACGATCTCGATCATTCCGGCGATTTCTTCTACCGCTCCGAGCCGGAAGCCACCGCGCGGCGTTTTGCCGAATGGCATAAGCAGGCGATGATTGGCGATCTGGCGAGCGTCGCCGCAAACTGGTTCCGCAAGTCGCCGAAACAGATGTCCCCGTCGCTTTCTGTCACGGAGCGGAACGGCAAGGCGCGGACGGTGCCGCTTTCCGGCCAGGCGCTCGTCGGCGCGTGGTGATCTGAGACGGGATAAGTCTTTGTGAAATTAGGACGGCCGGCGTGATCTCGCGGCAGCCGCCTGACGTCAATCAGCAGCCCGACCCCGTTCTAAAGATAACGGCGGTCGCGTCCAGATCGTCTTGTGACACTCCTGCTTTGTTTCGTCCACCGTTCCCCGATAAAATGTCGGGGATCAATTTGTCTCCACGTCAGGCAAGTCGTGAGCGGGACAAAAGCGGCAGGGATTTTCCGGCGGCGTGAATGACGTTGTCGAGGAATTGCCGCGATGCCTTTTCCCAGCTGTAGCTTTTGGAAAGCGCCAGAGCCTCCTGCGATGAACAATGGAGCGCTGCAAGACACGCGTCGCGAAGATTGTCATTCAGTGCGCCTGCCCCGGGATTGCCGCCGAGGATATCGATCGGCCCGGTAACGGGGAAGGCGGCCACCGGCACACCGCTCGCCAGCGCTTCCAGAATGGTGTTGCCGAATGTGTCGGTCTTGGACGGGAAAACGAAGACATCGGCCTGCGCATAGGCAGCCGCGAGTTCTTCCCCGGTCTTGATGCCGGTAAACAGCACGTCCGGATATTTTTCCTGCAATTCATGGCGGGCCGGGCCATCGCCGATCACGACCTTCGATCCGGGCAGCTCGAGGTCGAGGAATTCAGGCAGGTTCTTTTCCACCGCCACACGACCGACCGTCATGAAGATCGGTCTTGGCAGATCGAAAGGCAGCGACGTTTTCGGACGTGGATGGAAAAGTTCGGCATCGATGCCGCGGCTCCAGCGCTTCAAGTTGCGAACCCCGCGGGCCTCAAGCTCGGTCTCCAGGCTTGGCGTCGCCACCATGCAGGTGTTGCCGCCATTGTGAAACCAGCGCACGAAAGCGTAAAGCCAGCTTTCCGGGATGGGGAAGCGCGCCGCGACATATTCGGGAAAGCGGGTGTGATAGCTGGTGGAAAAACGCATCCTGTTCTTCACGCACCAGCGCCGTGCCATGAAACCCAGCGGACCCTCGGTGGCGATGTGCACGAAGGAGGGCTGGCTTTTTTCGATCTCCGCCGCGACACGGCGATAGCCGGCGACTGACAGGCGGATTTCCGGATAGGTCGGGCAGGGGATGCTGTAGAAACTCTGCGGTGTCACCATGTGCACATCCACGCCCAGCCGCGCGAGTTCCGTATTGGTATTTTCGATGGAACGGACCACGCCGTTGACCTGCGGGTGCCAGGCATCTGTGACAATCGTGATTCTCGTCATGAAACACCGATCCTGCTCGACTGCGCGCGGGCGATTCCCCACCACCTGGCTTCCGCCCGTATATGCGGCGTGCGTGTTACAGGATCATGTCAGGGCGGATAAGGGTAGAGAAGTGTCCTTTGCACACACAAGCTGCTCTTGTCCGTAATGCACGCTCCTGGTCATCCCTGTGACAAGCACAGGTGTCAGGAAGCCGGTTCCGTCTGGCATCATCCGACCAGCGGAAGAAGCTCGGGGCTGATCAGCGCGCCGTGATGGCCGATGACGGTTGCCGCTGCGCGTGCGGCAAAGACGGCGGCGTCATGCGGCGAACTGCCGGTTACATATCGGGCGAGAAACGCGCCGTTGAAACTGTCGCCTGCACTTGTCGTATCCACCACATCCACGGCTTCTACCGCCGGAGCGTGGCTGCGTGCGCCGCTGAAATCGAGTGTCGCACCCTTTGCGCCATCCTTGACGACGATGTTGGCGACGCCGAGCGCACGGTAACGCTCGATTGTGGCCTCGACGGATGTGTCACCAAAATGGCTGGCTTCGTCATCGAAACTTGGCATTACCAGCGTTGCGGCGCGTGCGCCGTTGGTAATCGTCTCCAGCATCGTGTCCTTGTCGGACCAGAGGCGCGGGCGGATGTTCGGGTCGAAGACCACGGGCTTGCCCGCTGCCTTGGCGCGGCGCAGTTCCGCAAGGAAAGTATCGACATCGTGTGGCGAGGCGAGAATGGCGAGCGTGATGCCAGAAAAATAGATGACGTCGGCGCTTTCCAACGTCTTGCGCAGGTGGTCCGCATCTGCTGCGAGTTGCCTTGCTGCGGCGGCGTTGCGCCAATAGCTGAAGGTGCGCTCACCATCCTTGAGGTTGATGAGGTAAAGGCCGGGTGTGCCGCCCTTGATGCGGCGGATTTTTTCCGTGCCGATACCGGCATCTGCAATGAAGGCCAGCATGTCCTGCGAAAGAGGATCGTCGCCGAGTGCCGTGAAATAATCGACGGACCAGTCTTCTGGCAGGCAGGCACGTGCATACCATGCCGTATTGAAGGTATCACCGGCAAAACCCTTGCGCAGCAGCCCGTTTCCGGCCTGCGACAGTTCCACCATACATTCGCCAATCGACAGAAATCGTCCGCCCACGCCGTCATCCTCCACTTGCTTTACCTTCGGGATTACGACGACAGGAGGTGCCTGACAAGCCCGCTTCGAGGTGATTTTGGGCATTTGCGAAGTTCCGGTTTACGCAGGGACAGCTGCTTTATATTCTCGGACCAACCCTCATCAGGAGATCGCTCATGCCGACAACCCATGCCCCGGTCCACAAATCCCAAGCGCAATCGGACTGGTGGAAGGGGGCGGTGATCTATCAGGTATATCCGCGATCCTTTCAGGATACGACCGGGGACGGTTACGGCGATCTTGCCGGGGTGACGAAGCGGCTGTCCTACATCGCCTCGCTCGGCGTCGATGCCATCTGGCTCTCGCCTTTCTTCACCTCTCCCATGGCCGATATGGGCTATGACGTTTCCGATTATTGCAATGTCGATCCGATGTTCGGCACGCTTGCCGATTTCGATGCATTGATGGCCGAGGCGCACCGGCTGGGGCTGAAAGTCATCATCGACCAGGTGATTTCGCATACATCCGATAAGCACCCCTGGTTCGTGGACAGCCGTGCAAGCCGCATCAACAGCAAGGCGGACTGGTATGTCTGGGCCAATCCCAAACCGGATGGCACGGCGCCCACCAACTGGCTTTCCGTGTTCGGCGGGCCGGCATGGGAATGGGATGGCGTGCGCAAGCAATATTACATGCACAGCTTTCTCGCCTCGCAGCCGGATCTCAATTTTCACAATCCGGATGTTCAGGATGCGCTTCTGGAAACCGTACGGTTCTGGCTCGATCGCGGCGTGGACGGTTTTCGTCTCGATACCGTCAATCACTATTTCCACGACAAGCTGTTGCGCGACAACCCGCCGCTTTTGGACGACGAAAGCTTTGGTCTCGATGCGTCCGACGTCAATCCTTACGGCATGCAGGATCATCTCTACGATAAGACGCGGCCGGAAAACGTGGCCTTCCTCCAGCGCTTCCGCGCGCTTCTCGATGAATATGAGGGCCGCGCCACCGTGGGCGAGGTGGGGGACGGCGCACGCTCGCTGAAGACGGTCGCGGCCTACACATCCGGCAACGACAAACTCAACATGTGCTATACCTTCGATCTGCTCGGCCCGGATTTCAGCGCAAAACACCTGCGGGGCTCGGTCGAGACCTTTGGCAAGGTGGTGACGGATGGTTGGGTGTGCTGGGCCTTTTCCAACCACGATGTGGTGCGCCATCTGAGCCGGTTTTCCGAAGGCTCCGAGGAGCAGACGCGGGTTGCGAAGCTCGCCATCTGCGTTCTCGCCAGCCTACGGGGCTCGATATGTCTGTATCAGGGTGAGGAGCTGGGCCTGACCGAGGCCGAACTGGCCTTCGAGGATTTGCGTGACCCCTACGGCATTCGCTTCTGGCCCGCCTTCAAGGGGCGTGACGGGTGCCGCACGCCGATGGTGTGGGAAACCGGCAAGCCGAATGCGGGTTTTTCAAGCGCGGAAAAGCCGTGGCTGCCGGTGCCCTATGCCCACGCCATGCAGGCGGCGGATGCGCAGGAGCGCAAGCCGGACTCGGTTCTTAACCACTACCGCGCGGTATTGTCCTTCCGCAAAACCCATGGAGCATTGCGCGACGGCGATATGGACTTCATCAAGACCAATCTCGATCTGCTGGCCTTCACGCGCCACAAGGGTGACGAAAAACTGCTGTTCGTTTTCAACCTGACCCGTGAGGCGGTGGAATTTCCTGTCCCGAAGGGTATGGAGGTCACGGATATCCTGCCGATGCCGGGTTTTGAGCCGCTGTTTGACGCCGGGATCGTGAAGCTTGAGGGGTTGGACGTGTTTTGCGGGGTCGTCGCTTGAGCCTCCAATTTTCCATCAGGGACGCCGCAGCATCTCTGGACGACTGGTCCCTTTTGCGCCACCGTTTATGGCCCGATGCCTCTGTTGCCGAACATAGGGCTGAATTGCAGAACCTCTCCGACAACGACGCCGGTTTCATTGCCTATGATCTGGTCGGAATGGCCATCGGTTTCGCCGACGTCAGCCTCCGGCGGGATTATGTCAACGGATGCGATACCTCGCCTGTTGCGTTTCTCGAAGGCGTTTATGTAGAAGAAGAATTCCGCGGTCAGGGCGTTGCCGCGGCATTGATCGCCGAGGTCACCCGCTGGGCGATCAGCAGGGGCGTGAGCGAGCTTGCCTCCGATGCCGATATTGCCAATGTCGATTCACACCGCATGCATGCGGCGCTGGGGTTTGAGGAGACCGAACGGGTGGTTTATTTCCGCAAGCTGCTGCCATCGCATTCATGACTTGCCGATGCTGTAAGTCAGCCGATTTAGCAATCCGTCCGTTTCGCCTTGTCTGAACCGGCATTTTCATGTGGACGTCGCTCGGCTCTTTTCTGCTTAATCCGGGAACTTGCGCCACGCCTATTTTGGCAGGGTCGCGGGCAAATATTATTACGTGACCTGGCCTGCAGAAACGAAAACCTGAGACGGCTCGCGCCGTCTCAGAAACGCGGCATAAGCAGATTACGCTGTTTCCGGCCGATAAACTCCATCGTCAGATCAGTGCAAACCGATCCACATCCACCATGCCCATGTCGGAAATCTTCAGGTGCGGGATGACGGGTAGCGGCAGGAAAGCCACCTGCAGGAAGGGCTCCTCGAGCGTCGTGCCGAGCGCATAGGCTGCCTTTCGCAGGGTGTGGAGCGTGTCTCGCACCGTTTCGTAAGGTTCGAGGCTCATCAACCCGGCAACCGGGAGCGCAATCTCGCCCGTCACCTTGCCGTCTTCGACCACCACGAAACCGCCCTTGATTTCGCCGAGCCGGTTGGCGGCCAGCGCCATGTCGTCCTCGTTAACGCCGACAACGCAGATATTGTGGCTGTCATGACCGACAGTGGAGGCGATGGCGCCCTTCTTCAGCCCGAAGCCCTGCACGAAGCCGTTGGCGTGGTTGCCGTTCTTGCCATGGCGCTCGATGACGGCGACCTTGATGATGTCGTTTGCGAGATCGACAGTCGTCTGGTTGCCGTCCGTCGGCAGCGTGTAGCGGCGATGTTCGGTGATGATCTTGCCGGGGAGCACGCCCATCACCGGGGTCTCGCCTTGCGCGACCGGCACGCCGAAATGGGCAGCGAGCACGGGTCTTGCCTTGACGCTGTCAAGACCGACGGGCGCGACCGGCTTGCGGGTGGCAAACAGCGCGTCATCGACGATACGGCCGCCGGAGAAGACCATGCCAGCCTTGCAGTTCTGCAAGGTGTCGATCACCACGAGGTCGGCACGCCAGCCCGGTGCGATAAGACCGCGATCGCGCAGGCCGAAGGCCTTTGCGGCGGAAATCGAGGCGGCGCGGTAGATGGCGAGCGGTTCCACGCCGTTGGCGATTGCAGTGCGGATCATATAATCGAGATGACCCTGTTCGGCGATGTCGAGTGGGTTTCGGTCATCGGTGCAAAGCGCAAGATAAGGCGACAGACGCTCGGTGATAACAGGCATCAGGGCGTGCAGGTCTTTTGAGACCGAGCCTTCGCGCACGAGAATATGCATGCCCTTGCGGATCTTTTCCAAAGCCTCGGCAGCGCTGGTGCACTCATGTTCGGTGCGGATGCCGGCTGCCAGATATCCGTTCAGCGCCGTTCCCGACAGAAGCGGCGCGTGTCCGTCAATATGCCGTCCTTGAAAGGCTTCGAGTTTTGCCATGCATACCGGGTCTTTGTGGATGACACCCGGAAAATTCATGAATTCGGCAAGGCCGATAACCTTCGGATGATCACGGAACGGCAGCAGTTTTTCGATCGGCAGATCGGCGCCCGAGGTTTCCAGATGGGTTGCGGGCACGCAGGACGAGAGCTGCACGCGGATGTCCATGATGGTTTCCATGGAACTGTCCAGGAAGAACCGAAGCCCCTCCGAGCCCAGAACATTGGCGATCTCATGCGGGTCGCAGATGGCGGTAGTAACGCCGTAGGGCAGAACGCAGCGGTCGAATTCGTGCGGCGTCACCAGCGATGATTCGATGTGGAGATGGGTATCGATGAAACCTGGAACGACGATTTTCCCGGAAATGTCGATTTCCCGGCGACCCTTGTAGCTTTCGCAAGTTCCAACGATGGTATCGCCGCATATGGCGATGTCGGAGGCAACAAGTTCTCCAGTTACGAGGTCGAAGAATCGTCCGCCCTTGAGAACTATATCTGCCGGTTCACGGCCCGTACCCTGATCGATGCGCGTTTCAAGTTTCGAATTCATGCGGCTTTTCTTCGGCTCCTGGTTTACGTCGTTCGCGAGAATTTTCAGTATTTACATTCTTAGGTTGTTTCTTGGCTTAATCGAATTGATTCTTTGCGTTTTAAATATATCCAGAGTAAAAAATTTTCATATTCGTGCTATCTTATGTTTAAGTTCCAAAATTGAACAATGTTAGGAATGCGTAACTTACCCTTGGAGGAATACCGGTTGGTTCCGGTCTTTTCAGCAATTGCCAGCGGAGGTTACCATTCCCGGGAAGGAAAATAAAAGCGTCTGATGCTCAAACGAATTTCTACCCAGCAATTGACGGTTGGCATGTTTATCGAAGCGGTCGAGGGAGCGCTTTCGAACAGCGAATTTTTGCAGCGATATCGATTTCTTCTGCGCCATGAAGAGTTGATGCGTCAATTGAAATTGAGCGGCGCTGAAAGCATCATCATCAATACGGCCAGGGGAAACGATGTCGAGGGTAGGCCGTACTCTGGAACCGTCCCGCCGCGATTAAACAATGGCCCCGAAACCATGGCTGCCATCACCCATGCCGTGCGCTCCGCCGCCGATGCCATTGCCGAGACATTTGCCGTTGCCGAAGCCGGTGGCTGCGTGTCGCTCAAGGGCATGACAGCGGCGGCCGGCAAGATTTCCGATGCGGTCCAGTCGAACCCGGCGATTTTCATCGGCGTTACCCGGTTGAAGTCGAAGGACGAGACGACCTTCGTGCATTCGGTTTCGGTCAGCGGGTTGATGATCCATTTTGGCAATTATCTCGGGCTGGACAAGGAAACGGTCGATCTGCTCGGCATCAGCGGCCTGCTGCACGATATCGGCAAGGTGGAAATTCCTTCGTCGATCCTCAACAAGGCGGAAGGTTTAAGCGCCACCGAGCGGGAAATCATCAATCTTCATCCAACGTTCGGCCGGGATATCTTGTCGCGCAACGAGCAGATGCCGGCCATGGTTCTGGATGTCTGTTTCAATCATCACGAGCGCATTGATGGCGGCGGTTATCCCAGCGGCTGCGCCGGAAACGAGATCAGTCTTCACGCGCGCATTGCGGCGATCTGCGATGTCTATGACGCCGTAACCTCGGTTCGGCCCTACAAGAAGCCGTGGACGGCAAACGAAGCGCTGACGTGGATGTTGCGCCGGGAAGGCCACTTCGACATGCAACTTTTGAAGAAATTCGCGCTGTGCATTTCCACATCGCTGCCGCGTAGCTAGGCAGCAAGCGATCTCGAAGTCGCGCTGTTTGAGGCTTGCCCGGCGGCGCCGAAGTGACGCCGCCGATGCAGGATGTTTACGCTGCCTTGGTTTTCGCCTTGCGGGTCAGATGCACCACGACGTTCTCGATCATGCGCATGCCGGCATCCTGGCCGAGAGTCATGATCGATTCCGGGTGGAACTGAACGGCGGCTACCGGTTCCTTGGCGTGTTCGATGCCCATGATCGTGCCGTCTTCACTTTCAGCGGTGATGATGAAATCACGCGGAAGGGTGGAAGGGTCGGCGAAGATCGAATGGTAGCGACCGACGGTCACTTCCTTGCCAAGACCGGAGAAGACCAGGCCTGGCTCCAGCACGCGGATGCGTGAGGGCTTGCCGTGCATTGGTACCGCAAGTTGGCGAAGTTCGCCGCCATAGGCTTCCGCCAGCGCCTGAAGACCGAGGCACACGCCGAAGATCGGCAACTCGCGGGCGCGGGCGGCCTTGATCGTCGCCTTGCAGTCGAAATCCGTCGGGCTGCCCGGTCCGGGCGAAAGCACGACGAGATCGGGCTGGAAGCGGTCGAAGACCTCCGCTGCGACCGGCGTTCTGACGGTGGAAACTGTGGCACCCGTCTGACGGAAATAATTCGCCAGCGTGTGCACGAAACTGTCTTCGTGATCGACCAGCAGGATTTTGACGCCGGTGCCGACCTTGGCGGCATCGCGCTTGGTGGCGGCCGAGTTTGTGGCTTTTGCATCGCGAATGGCCGCGATCATGGCGGATGCCTTCAGTTCGGTTTCGGCTTCTTCTTCCTGCGGATTGGAATCATTGAGAAGCGTCGCACCGGCGCGGACTTCCGCGATGCCATCCTTGATACGGATGGTGCGCAGCGTAAGCCCGGTATTCATGTCGCCGTTGAAACCGACCATGCCGATTGCACCGCCATACCAGGCGCGCGGGCTCTTTTCATGGCTTTCAATGAAGCGCATGGCCCAGAGCTTCGGTGCGCCGGTGACGGTGACGGCCCAGGCGTGGCTGAGGAAGCCATCGAAGGCATCCATGTCGTCGCGTAGACGGCCCTCGATGTGGTCGACCGTGTGGATGAGGCGCGAATACATCTCGATCTGGCGGCGGCCGATGACCTTCACCGAACCTGGCTCGCAGACGCGGCTCTTGTCGTTGCGGTCCACATCCGAGCACATGGTCAGTTCGGACTCGTCCTTCTTCGAATTCAGCAGCTTCAGGATCTGCTCGCTGTCGGCAATCGGGTCGTCGCCACGTTTGATGGTGCCTGAAATCGGGCAGGTCTCAATGCGACGGCCGGAGACGCGCACGAACATTTCCGGCGAAGCACCGACCAGATATTCCTGATGACCGAGATTGATGAAGAAGGAATAGGGCGAAGGGTTGATCGCCTTCAGGCGGCGGGAGATCGCCGATGGATTGCTTTCGCAGCGCTCCATGAACTTCTGGCCGGGAACGACCTCGAACAGATCGCCGCGTCGGAAGCTTTCCTTGGCCTTCACCACCAGCTCGGAATATTCGCCTGGACGGTGATCGCCCTTGGGCGGGATCGTGTCGGTGGTCTTGAAGGGATCGGGCGCGATCTCTGAGGACTTGCCGTCCGTCGTTACACCGTCCTTCTCGAAATCGTAACGGTCGATCCAGGCCTTGGCGGAATAATGGTCCACGACGAGAATTTCGTCGGGCAGATACAGCACCATGTCGCGCTGGTCTTCCGGGCGCGCGAGCGAAAGCTTGATCGCGTCGAACTGGAAAGCGAGATCGTAACCGAAGGCGCCGAACAGGCCGATGGCCGAATCCGCATTCGAATAGAACAGGTCGACGATGGCGCGCAGCGCCGTGAAGACGGTCGGGATTTTCGAGCGTTCTTCTTCCGTAAAGACGCGGTCCGGCTCGTTGACCGTGAGGTCCAGACGGCGGACGGAGGATGCGCCCAGCGTCAGATCGGGCGTCGCCTTCAGCTTTTCGGTGATGAAGTCGAGCAGCACTTCGCCGCGGCCGTTATAGGCTTCGATCCACATCTGGCGACCGAAGCAGGAAATGCCGAGCGGCGGATCGATGATGGCCGTATCCCAGCGCGTGTAGCGGCCCGGATATTCGTAGTTGGACGAGAAAACCGCGCCGCGATGGGCATCGAGCTTTTCGATGTAGTTGTCGATGGCGCTGGCATATTCGGCGGCGCGACGCTTTCGGCTGACCTTTATGCCGCCTTTCGTCTCGTAGGTTTCCGCTCCGTCATCCTGAATGATCGTTACCATTTCTTTCGCACTTCCCGTTTTTCAGGCCCGATGACAGGCGGCAGAATAACAAAAAAGCCGCCTGAAAATTCGGGCGGCTTGGACTTTGTCTGAAGACATGACTGGTCAAGGCCGCGTAAAGCTGCTCCACCACCAGTTAGCAATGTTCATAGACACGATGTTCATGGGAAAATTGTTAGCCTGCACAATTCGCCTTGGCAAGCGGATTCCGGCGACGGAATGAACCTTACCGGTGCGAGTTGCGTTCCTGTCCTGCCGAAACAGTCAGGAGTGCCCCGGAAAATGCTTCATCGCCTGTGTCTTCTGATGACGAGTCTCGCCCTTATTTCCGCTTCCGAACCGCCGCCACAGGTGCCGGTGCCACAGCCGAAGCCTGGCGAACAGCAAGCACCCGCCACAACGGAAAAGCCGGCCGATAAGGGCGCGCAAACGCCCGAAGACACACCGAAACCGACCCCCAAGCCGCAACCGCCTGAGGAAGGAAAATCCGACGCGGAAGGGAAGGGTGCCGAGGACAAGAAGAAAGACGACAAGGGGCAAAACGGCGGCGAGACGGTAACTCCGGCTGTCGAAGCAACGAAACCCGAGGAAAAACCGCCGGAGCCTGTGAAGCCGGAAGACCCGGCAGAGCTTCAGGCCTGCCTTGGCGCATTGAAGGAAATCGGCGCGGAATTCAAAGAGCTCGAGCCGATCCGCGACGAAGAGCAGGGGTGCGGTATCGAAGCGCCGATCGAGCTTTCCGTGGTGCTGCCGGGCATCAAGCTTGAACCATCTGGCACCATGCGCTGCGAAACGGCCCTTGCGCTATCGCGCTGGACAAAGGAGATGATGCTGCCGGCTGCGGCTCTCGCCCTGCCGGACAAAAAGGTAACGGCGATTGCCAATGCCTCGACCTATATTTGCCGCAACCGCAACAGTGCCGAAACCGGCAAGATTTCCGAACATGCCAAGGGCAATGCTGTCGATATTTCCACCATTTCCTTTGACAAGGGCGATCCGCTGGTGATGAAGCCGCGCGGCGAGGATGGAACGGTGGAAGGTGCCTTCCAGCGGACGATCACAGCCGCCGCCTGCCTGTTCTTCCGAACCGTTCTTTCCCCCGGCAGCGACGCGACCCATCAGGATCACCTGCATCTCGACGTGCTGGAGCGAAAGGGAGGTTATCTCTACTGCCGCTGATAAAAAGGGGGCGACCCGGAGGCCGCCCCGACTGGAGATGATGTTCCGACCGGGTTTAGAATTTCTGGGTCAGAGAGATTTTGAAGGTGCGTCCCGCTTCCGTATAGAAGTCGACAGGCTGGTTGACGGTGCTGACGGCATTGGGGTTGACGTCACGAACGCCGACGGCGTTCCAGTATTGCTTGTCGAACAGGTTGTAGACGCCGGCCTGAATGCGCAGGCCCTTGGTCTGTTCCGGTTCCCACCAGCCGGTCAGGTTGAAGATGCCGTAACCGGGTGCGTCGTAGGTTGTGGCCACCTTGTCGTCACGCATATGCGAGGAGAAGATGCCGGTGAATTCCGTGCCCCATGTCTCCTGTGCGTAGCCGACGCCGAGGACGGACTTGAACGGCGCCACCGTGCGGATGAATTCGTTGCTGTCTGTATCTTTGCCATAAGCATAAGCAAGCGACGCATGGGCGTAGAAGCCGTTTGCGAGTTCCTTGCGGACCTTGGCTTCCACGCCGGAGATTTCAACATTGTTGCGGTTGCGATAGGTGAAGAGCGATCCGTTGCCCCTGCCGCCGAAGCCGGGGAACAGCGTCGTCGAGGTCGTGTATTGCTCGATGAAGTTTTTGTACTTGTTGTGGAACAGCGTCAGGCTCCCCGTCAGATCGCCGGATGCGTAATTGGCGCCGATTTCAAAGCCGTTGCTGGTTTCGGGGTTGAGTGCTGAGTTGCCGACCACGGCATAACCCGAGCTGATATTCGAGAAGTTCAGATAAAGCTCGTTTATGGTCGGAGCGCGATAGGCCATCGACCATTGTGCGAAGAGCTGCAATTCCGGCGTCACGTCGTATGTCGCGAGCAGCTTCGGCGAGAAGCGCGAACCGCTATTGCCGCTTGGCAGGCCGAAGGTGTTGTAACCGCTGTTGCTGGATACCGAGCCATCCGGATCGTAATCGTAGGAATCGAAGCGCAGGCCGGGGGTCAGCCGGAAACCGTTTCCAAACGCGATTTCGTCATCGAGATAGAGGCCAAGGCTCTTGCCGCTCGCGTCAGGCATGTCCGACTGTGACGATGAGGTCACTCCGCCTGTGTTGGCATAAAGCGCCTGGCTGAAATCGGTTGTCATGGCGTTGCCGCCGAAGCGCACGGTGTGCTGCACGCCGCCGAGTTCGAAGCCGGATTCAAGGCCGCCGACGATGCCGAAAGCGCTGTTGCGCATGCTGTCTTCGCGGATATAGAGCGAGTTGTTGGTCAGCCGGTTGCCAGCGCCGGATTCCTTGGAGAGGCGCGTCCAGTAGAGCGAGAGATTGGCTGCATCGATCAGGCTGTCTGTCGACGGCGCTTCATATTCGTAATCAAGCGATACGCGGTCGCGCTCCGTATCCTCGTAGCCGCTGTAGTCGCCAATACGGTAAGTCGATCCCGATACGCTGACGCCTTGCAGGGTTCGCATGTCGCTGCGATCTCTCAATGAATAGCGCTCGGCCGTAAGCCCGATGCGGTGGCCGCCTTCCAGATCCTGGCGGATCTTGAACATCAGGTTGCTTTCGTAGGTATCTGCCGGGTTGGGCTTGGTGCGGCGGGTTCCGTAGATATCGGCGAAGCCCTTATTGTCCGTTTCGTTGCCGCGCTTGTAGGAGCCCTGGAACAGAACCGAGGTGTTTTCGATCTTCTTTGCAACGGCGAGCGATCCGCCGACGCTTCTGTCCTCGCTGTCATAGGTGGTCTTGGCAACACCGCCCCAGTCCTTGCCTTCACCGATCAGGTCTTCCGGCTCAAGCGTGCGCAGAACGAGTGCGCCGCCAAGGGCGCCGGAACCGATGCGGCTGGAATCGGCGCCGCGTACAACGTCAACCGTGGAAAGCGATGAAAAATCAAAGCTCGAACTGGTATCACTCAGGGTCGTCGTGGCCTGTCCCTGACGGGCGAAATTGTTGAAGAAGGGAACGGGAATATTGTCGATCAGGGTCACGACACGCGCGCCGCCCAGACCGCGAATGAACAGGCCGCCGGGCCTGCCGGGCTTGGCATCCACATAATCGACACCCGGCTCGGTTGAGTTTCCGAGGTCCTTGATGCTGCCGATGTCTTTCTTCCTGATGTCTTCCGCCGTCGTCTGACTTGCAAGCGGTGTGTCGGCGGCTGCATTCGCGCTTTTGACGCGCTTGCCCTTGACCACGATCTTCTCCAGCGTGGTGGTGTCGTTCGTCTGCGAAGCGGCATCCTGCGATTGCGCAGGTCCGGCAAAGGGCAGAAGAGACATGGCAGTGCACAAAAACAGCGCCGAATGTGTGCGCGAGATGGACATTAAATACCCCCGGATAGGCGCGCGCAGAAGCTATGGCGCGCAAAAACGCGCCGCGCTTGCTGTCGCGGCTGAAACTGTTTTGATTTGTTACGGGCAAGCCGATTGCTGAGGACTAAAAAACATGATCATAACTGTCAACATATTATATATGACTTTTATCATCATGTTTTAAAGCATAACGGTGCGTGGCAAAAATGTGACGCCCCGTGAGGCTGCATCCGGACCGGTGGAGAGGCCCGAAAATGCCGGGTTCCGGCCAAAGTCCCGACATTGACGCTTGCTAGGATATTCGCAGCCAGTTTAGATGGCGGAAGAATGCATGCTCCAACAATATACAAAAAAGTAATCGGATACGGAAATGAAGTCACTTGAACTGCTCGTCGAGCGGATCATTCTCTCCAGCCGCTGGCTGCTTGTCGTGTTTTATCTCGGACTCGTTGCGGCGCTGGCGGTTTATGCATTTTCCTTCGTGCTGAAGTTCCTGAAGGTCGCCAAAAACGTTTTCACTTACGACGAATCGGACATGATCCTCGCCATGCTCGGGCTGATCGATGCGGCGCTGGTCGCGAGCCTTATCGTCATGGTGATGATTTCCGGCTACGAGAATTTCGTCAGCCGTTTCGATGAGGCGGATGACGAGGTTTCGTTTCTGGGCAAGCTTGATGCCGGCAGCCTGAAAATCAAGGTCGCATCGTCGATTGTGGCGATTTCGTCGATCCACCTGCTACAGATATTCCTCAACGCCAGTCAGTATACGGATAGCCAGTTGATGTGGTTCACCATCATCCATCTGGCCTTTGTCGTCTCGGCGGTCATGCTCGGTTTCCTGGAGAAACTGATGGCCAAGCCGAAGGATAAACCCGAAAAAC
Source organism: Agrobacterium sp. A3-95 (assembly GCF_053521785.1). Lineage (NCBI taxonomy): Bacteria > Pseudomonadati > Pseudomonadota > Alphaproteobacteria > Hyphomicrobiales > Rhizobiaceae > Agrobacterium > Agrobacterium sp. A3-95. The sequence continues at coordinate 284,303 of NZ_JBNWDR010000003.1, forward strand.
CGGCACTTTAGTCAAGGTGGTCCGCCCGATATGAAGGTTGCAACACTGTTTGCCCATGCCGCCTGGTCGTCGCTTCTGGGTGTCCTGCGCCCACCGCCGGGTGGCGCCTGAATGCCAAAGACGGAGCGCCAGGCCAGACTTTGCCGCGACCTTTCGACTGCCATTGACAGACCCCAATGGCTGGCGGCGCTGCAGCAGGTGATGCAGGCGTTCAGTTATTCCTACGTGACCTTGCTGAAGCTGCCGAGCATTCGCAATGCCTATGCCCTGCCGATAGTGGTGGAAAGCAGCCTGCCGGTGTGGGTGGTGAATGCGATGACCCGGGACGGTGAACTTGCAGATTGTCCCGTCATAAAGCGCGGCGCTTCATCGATGATGCCGCAATACTGGTCTCTTGACGATAAGGACATCAACTGCGGCTCGCTGCTGGAAGTCTCAACCCTGCTGCGCGGCATGGGCATCACCTCCGGTCTTCTGGTGCCGGTGAACGGCATGGACGGAAACCGGCATCTGATGAATTTCGCAGGCGATTGCGATGTCCTGTCGCAGGGTTCGCTGAACGAGCTGTGCATGATCGCCCTTCACGCCCTGGAGGCCTATGACCGGCTTTGTCGTGCAGGCTCAAAACTCCCCTCACCACTGACGAAGCGGGAACTCGACGTGGTTCGCTGGACTGCGCAGGGCAAGACCTCCGTGGAGATTGCCGAGCTTCTGTCCATCTCGGAGCACACCGTCAATACCTATATGAACAACGCCATTCGCAAGCTGGATTGCGTCAACCGCGCGCAGCTGGTGGCCAAGACAATACGCCTTGGCCTGATAAGCTGATTTTCATGCCGGTCCAAGCCGTTGACTTACCTGTCGAGAACGGAGCGGAGCTCGACGAGGTTGGAGCGAACGCGCAGAACGTAAAATCCCATGGTGGCAAGGTGCGAGGGCATGATCCAACCGCTTTCGTCGCCGTTGGAAATGATTGCCGGCTGGATGCGTAGCGCCGCACGGGTCTGCCCCAGGGTGTCATTCCACAGATTGGTCAGATTGCGTTCGCGAATAACCTGCGCGAAGTCCGATCCGGCTGCCGACAGCACGCCGTAATAACCATAGAGCTGGCCATAGGCGAACCAGAAACGGTCGTCCGCGCGAGTGTCGAACCAGCCGCCATTATAGTTTTCCGAACGCTCGCGCAGAATGGCCGATGTCGAGCCGATATCGCCGGCAATGCGGTCGATGAACTGGATGAGGTTATCGGCGCGGGTATCGAAGACGGCCTTGCAGGCGGTCAGTTCACCGTTAAATGCCTGGAAGCTACGGATGGCGGCGCGATAGTAGCTCGGTGTCGGTGTTTTGGGGCCAAACGGATCGAGGCCGAAATACCAGGAATATTCGCTGAACTGCATGTTCCCGCGCGCTTCCTGGAGATTGTTGTTGATACCGGAGGTTCCGCGAACGCGACCGAGCGTATCCACCAGTTCCACCGCGGTGCGGCGCACCGCCTGGTTCACGCCGCGCTGGAAGGACGCCTTGTTGTCCAGAAATGGCGTGCTGTCCCAGTCCATGCCGAAGAGGCCGAGACGATAGAGCAGCATGGAGGAAATCCATGCATTCTGATTGACGTTGAAATCGGTAAGATCGGCGGCAGCATCGACGATAGCCGAGCGCTGGCATACCGGTGCGGAAGTGTTTGCGACAGCACCGGTGGCGCCGGCGGCGGCCGTGGGTGTTGCAGCCGGCAATTCCTGCCCGGGCGGCACCGTGCGTTCGGCAAGCTTGTAACGGGAAATATAATCCGGGTCGAAATTCGTCCAGACCTGCGTTTGCCAGAAGAAGTATCCGTAAAAGCCGGCCAGAAGGATGAGCACCAGAGCGATCGGACCCTTGATGATCCAGTTGCGGTCGCGGTACCAGCCGTGGGCGGCCATGAAAGGCCACAGAAGCCAGGCGACGACGAGACCGGCGGCCTTGCCGATGGCGTTGAAGGCTGCCTGAATCAAAGCGGTTATCCGGTCGATCATGTCGTCATAGTCTCCTCTGCCCGTGGGGCTGAACGCCGGAAGGAACAACCGCGGTTCGGCCATGCGCCTTTTGGCGCTTCGCAACAACCGCGGTCGTTTACTGTCTTCCAGATATGTCCCTACCCACCGGGATACAACATGATTGCGAAACTTTTCTCAACCTGCGGTCCGCGCGGCTCGTTCCCGAGTTCCTGGACTACGCGCGGAGCATGTATCGCCTGGACAAGGTGACAGGCGGTTACAGACGGAGCTTGGCAATTTCGGCGTCCAGCCGCTCCCGCGCCTTTTTCGGCAGCTTGCCGGTCTTTATGGCATCGAGATTGGCCGGTGCGGCATCGCCGACCACAACGAGGGCGACCATGCCCATGCCGAGATGCGGCGTGCATTTGACGACGTATGCGCCGTCCTTCTCGACAGTCAGTTTCACCGTCTCGTTCATCTTGCCCTTGAAGTCCGCAACGCCCTCGGGAAGCATTTCCTTGACGGCAGCCGCATCATGACCCTTGTCGACTGGCACGAAGGAAATGACGTCGCCGACAGCTGCCTTGACGGTTGCCGGTTCAAAGACCATCGCCTGGCCATCGCTGCCCTTGTTGAGCATCTTCACCTCGATTTCGGCCGACAGGGCGGGAAAGGCAAGGAGGGCAGCAGCGATGGCAAGGCTGGCGACGGTGGCAGTTTTGTTGTGCATATCTTTTACTCCTGAGAGAAAGCACATCCACGCGAATGTGTCCGCATGGTCTTAGCGCAGGAGCAGGGGAGCCATCCTTGCGAAAAATCAAATGCGGCAACCGGCCGCAGACGGTCAGTCGCCCTTGACCGTTTCGACCCAGTGGCGGCGGCAGAAGGAGACGTATTTTTCGTTGCCGCCGACATCGATCTGCGCGCCTTCCTTGACCACATTTCCTTCATTGTCGAAACGGGCGACCATCGTCGCCTTGCGGCCGCAATGACAGATGGTGCGGATTTCGCGAAGCTCGTCGGCAATGGCGAGCAGTTCCCTGGAGGCCGGGAAAAGCTTGCCCTGAAAATCCGTGCGCAGGCCGTAGGCCATCACCGGAATGTTCAACCGGTCGGCAATACCGGCAAGCTGCCAGACATGGTGTTCGGACAGGAAGTTGGCTTCATCGATGAAAACGCAGGCAACGGGCGCTTCGGCATGCAGGGCCTCCACTTCGGAGAAGATATCGGTGTTTGCGTCGAAGGTCCGTGCGTCGGACGACAGGCCGATGCGCGACGCGACCCGGCCGAAGCCGGCCCGGTCGTCAAAGGCGGCCGTGAAAATCAACGTGCGCATGCCGCGCTCGTGATAATTATAGGATGCCTGTAACAACATGGTCGACTTGCCGGCGTTCATCGCCGCATAATTGAAATAGAGTTTTGCCATCGTCCACTCCCTGTACACCTTCGCGTCTTTTGACGGCGAAGGGCCAGGTTGAAAAGTGCCGCAACGGGAAAAACACAGATTTCCGCATCCCGCAGCTGTCCGTATCGCGGACTAAAAAGCCGGAGATTTTCATCGTCGTGTCGCAAACGGCGGGCCAAAGCACGCAAATGCACGCGAGTTGATTGTGTCCGGCAGATATTGATAATGGCAAGGGAACGAAAAAAAGGGAGCAAGCGATGTTTGCAAATAGAAGTCGCTGTCTGGCTTTGGCCGCAGCAATCTCCGTCATGACGTTCAATGCAGCCGGCGCTGCGGAGCCGGCAAGTTGTGGCAAGGTTCGTTTTTCCGATGTGGGCTGGACCGACATCACTGCCACCACAGCGACTGCCACGGTGCTGCTGAAGAGCCTCGGTTATGAAACCGACGTCAAGCTTCTCTCGGTGCCCGTTACCTATACATCCCTGAAAAACAAGGACATCGACGTCTTCCTCGGCAACTGGATGCCGACCATGGAAGGCGATATCGCGCCTTACCGCGACGACAAGTCGGTTGAAACGCTGCGTGAAAACCTGACCGGCGCCAAATACACGCTCGCGACCAATGCCAAGGGTGCTGAACTCGGCATCAAGGATTTCAAGGATATCGCGGCCCATAGCGGCGATCTCGGCGGCAAGATCTACGGCATCGAGCCCGGCAATGACGGCAACCGCCTGATCCTCGACATGGTCGCCAAGGACACCTTCGGGCTGAAGAGTTTCGAGGTGGTCGAATCCTCCGAACAGGGCATGCTGTCGCAGGTTGCCCGCGCGGGGAAATCCGGCGAACCGATCGTGTTCCTCGGCTGGGAACCGCATCCCATGAATACGAATTTCAAGCTGACCTATCTGACCGGCGGTGACGAGGTTTTCGGCCCCAATCTCGGCGGCGCGACGATCTACACCAATGTCCGCAAGGGTTACACCGAGGAATGCCCGAATGTTGGCGTCTTTCTCAAGAACCTGGAATTCTCCCTGCCCATGGAAAACGAGATCATGGGCAAGATCCTGAATGATGGCCTCGAGGGCGAAGCGGCGGCGACTGCCTGGCTGAAGGCCAACCCGGCCGCGATCGAACCCTGGCTTGCCAACGTCAAGACCAAGGATGGCAGCGCTGACGCCTTGCCCGCCGTCAAGAAGGCCTTGGGCCTCTAGGTTGCAGACAACGCATGTATCCGGCCTAACCTTGTAAACAGGCCGGATACTGCAGGAAATTACGATGTCCTTTGCATGATCTCGGTCCGCGAATTTTTCTCGCATCCGGGGTCACGCGCCATCCCGGTGTCCGGCAATGCTGTTGCCGGCCGTCGTTTCTGCATTAGCGGCATTTCCGGTGAAACGGGATCACCTTCAATGCCTGTTCTTCTTATTTTTTGCAATTCCGGGCCCAAAACCGTTACGCATTTTTACTGGAATTGCTCTGGTTCACGAAAGGTCTTGTCTTACCGTGGAATGGCTCAGCGCTCCTGAAAACCGCCTGCCCGTCGGCCGATATGCCAAGGAGGCCATTGACTGGCTGACCGGCAATCTCGCTTTTTTCTTCGATTGGCTTTCTTTCATTTTCCAAAGCGTCATTAACGCCCTGCTTTACGTTTTGCAGGCGCCGCATCCGCTGGTCATCGTCGCGATTGTGACGGCTCTTTCAGCCTGGACGAGGCGGTCGGTCGGCATGCCGGTCTTTACGGCGCTTGGTCTGCTGTTCATCATCAATCTGGGGTACTGGAAGGCGACGACGGAAACGCTGGCGCTCGTTCTTGCCTCCAGCGCGGTCTGCATGATCATCGGCATACCGCTTGGAATACTGGCGGCGCGGCGCAAGTGGATCTATGCCGGCATGCGCCCGGTGCTGGATTTGATGCAGACCATTCCGACCTTCGTCTATCTCATTCCGGCGCTAGTGCTGTTCGGCCTCGGCATGGTTCCCGGGCTTATCGCCACGGTCATCTTCGCCATTCCCGCGCCCGTGCGACTGACCCGTCTCGGCATCGTTTCGACGCCGCCGGCGCTGGTGGAAGCGGCCATCGCCTTCGGTGCCACGCCATCGCAGGTTCTGCGCAAGGTAGAGCTTCCCTTCGCTGCGCCGCAGATCATGGCGGGTCTTACCCAGACGATCATGCTTTCGCTTTCGATGGTGGTCATCTCCGCCCTCGTCGGCGCCAACGGCCTTGGGGTGCCGGTGGTACGCGCATTGAACACCGTCAACATCGCCATGGGCTTCGAAGCGGGGTTGTGCATCGTCATATTGGCGATCGTTCTCGACCGACTTTTCCGCCTTCCCGGCACGGAGCATGATCTATGAGTGATGCAATCATCTTCGGAAATGTCGATATCGTCTTCGGCGACCGGCCCGAGGCGGCGCTGGCGCTGATCGACAAGGGCAGCACGCGTGACGAGATAAACGAGCAGACCGGACTGGTCCTCGGCGTTGCGAATGCCTCGCTTTCGGTAAATGAGGGCGAGATACTCGTGCTCATGGGGCTTTCGGGCTCCGGTAAATCGACGCTGCTCAGGGCCGTTAACGGCCTTGCGCCTGTGGTGCGCGGCAATGTCAGCGTGAAGACGGCGTCCGGTTTTGTCGATCCCTATCGGGCGACGGCGAAGGCGCTGCGCGATCTGCGCATGCATACGGTTTCGATGGTCTTCCAGCAATTCGGCCTGCTGCCCTGGCGAAACGTTGCCGACAATGTCGGTTTCGGGCTGGAGCTTTCCGGGACGCCGGAAGCCGAGCGCAAGCGCATGGTGGCCGAGCAGCTTGAGCTGGTGAACCTGTCCGCCTGGGCTGACCGCAAGGTGGGGGAGCTTTCCGGCGGCATGCAGCAGCGCGTAGGGCTGGCGCGCGCCTTCGCAACCGGAGCGCCCATTCTCCTGATGGACGAGCCGTTCTCGGCGCTCGACCCGCTCATCAGAAGCCGCCTTCAGGACGAACTTCTGGAGTTCCAGAGCCGGTTGAAGAAAACCATCCTCTTCGTCAGTCACGATCTGGACGAGGCATTCCGCATCGGCAACCGCATCGCCATGATGGAGGGCGGGCGTATCATCCAGTGCGGCACGCCGCAGCAGATCGTCAAGCAACCGGCTACGCAATATGTCGCGGATTTCGTGCAGAACATGAACCCGATCTCCATGCTGACCGCCGCGGACGTGATGAAGCCAGGCGTGGACGAACAAAACGGCCGGTTGAACGTGGCCGCCACCGCCCGTCCGACATCGCCGCTGATCGATATCCTCGATGCGCTCTCGAAACATTCCGGCGCGATCGGTGTTGTCGATAATGGCGCAATTATAGGCACGATTTCCGCAGACGAAATTGTGACAGGCCTCACTCGCCACCGCAAGAAATGAGAAACACTCGCATTGGTCGAGAAAACGAAAGGCCTTCCTCACCGGAAGGCCTTTTTGTATTACCTAATGCTGGTATAAAGAAAAAGAATACCCGAGACATTATAAGTTATGCATTAAAATAATTACGAATAAAAAGCATATTGCAAACTTTGAGAAAATTGCGCAAAGTAAAACTAGATTCTGTACCTCCTTGCTAAATTTAAGGTGGTGTAAGGTAGTGGTCACGAAGCCAGACATTGGAAGACAAGATTTGTGTGCTCAATTTTTGATTGTTTTTTGCTCCAAATACTACTGAGAATGTAGCAGTTTGTTGCTAAAATGACGAAAAACAGGCGAAAGTCTGAAAATTTGATCAAGATGTCCAGGTAAATGATAAATGAAGAATAGTCTTGGAGGGGGACACGATATAAGCAAGATTTAGGTATATACAACGTATCGACTGAATTATAAAAAACACCTTTTGGACCACCTATAATAGCCACCATGACGGTCTTTCCGACTGTCATCAGGAGACTTGAGCGTATGGATAACCAATCTCTGTCGGAACATAGCATCGCCGCTGCAGACTTGCTCTCAGCGATGGCAAATCCCAAGCGCCTGATGATCTTGTGCACGCTGGTGGATACGGAAGTGCCGGTCGGTGTTCTCGCCTCCCAAGTTGGTCTCAGCCAGTCCGCGCTCTCGCAACATCTTTCGAAATTGCGTGCCCAGCGGCTGGTGAAAACAAGACGGGATGCTCAGACCATCTATTATTCCAGCAATTCCGAATCCGTCAAAAAAATCCTCGCTTCCCTCGAGGAGATTTATTGCCAGGTGCAGAAGAGCAGCAAGACTGCTGCCGCTTGATCTAACGGCCATCCCACGGTCCGGCGGTGCCATTCCGTTGAAACCGGCGCATGACGCCGGTTTTTTCTTTTTTTGGCGTGTGGCTCGCATGTAATGCGGTGAAAAGTCGCCCGCGCCACTCAGGGCGAAGACGCAGCCTGTATCTGTTGCTTTAGGCGGCTTGCCGCAGCCGCATATCCACCGTCGGCACCATCGACGAAATGCATATGGTCCTTCGAAAGCGGGGAGGGCACGATACAGGTCATCAATGCGGCGTCCTGCTCGTGCAGGCCGAAATAGCAGGTGCCGGAAAGGCGCCCCAGCTCCAGCCGCGCACGGATCTTTTCGAGCCTCTCGGCGTCGATATCAACCGTCATTTTCAGGCCATCGTCGAATTTCCGGAAATCGGTGTTGCTGGCAACCGAGCGACGATAGCGATCCGCATTAAACCGTCCGAGCGACAATCCCGTCATGCCGAGGAAATTCACGAGGAAGCTCTCGCCGAGAATGCGCAGCGAACGGCGCACCTTGCCCCAGCTATCGTGATAGGCCGCACCTGCCCTGGCTTCCAGACCGAGGCCTTCCCGCACGAAGCCCAGTTTCGGCCCGTCCTCCGGTACGGGGTGGCCTTGTCTTGCGTCCTGCGTGGCCAGATCGACGAGATCGATGACCAGCTGGCGGAATGCCGGCATATCCAGTGAGGGTCCCGGCATGGCGATGATCGACACTACCTTGCCATGGGTCGCCGGAATGGGGTTCCAGCGGCATGAAAGGCCGGTCAGGTCCGGCCGACCGCCTGTCGCAACCGTAGGCAGGGCATATTGCCCCTCCTTCATCCGCGCCTCGGCCCAGCTGTTGCCGCCGCCCGAAAACATGGCGTAGGAAACATCCTCGCTTGCCTGAAAGCGCGCGACGCGCACATCGAAGCCGTTGTTGCGTATGTCCTCCACCGGAACAAGCGCCACACGCATCGAAAGATCGAGATCGTCCTTCACCCAGCGCTGCACGTTCGAAAGGGCGGTGCGCGCAAGGGATATCCCGTTCGGTGGCACCGCAACGGCGGCTCCATCGCCACCGAACACGAAGGGCAGGTCGTGACGCCCGAGGCTGTTCGATATGCCTGAGATGACCGCAGCGCCCGCCATGTTGACGGACTTATATCTGCCGGTCCCGATCGCCCCTGTCGAATCGATGATATCGGCAATGGCCAGCGCCCATCCCGGCGGCAGGGCGCGATAAAGCGCCGGGTCGGCCACGTCCTCGAAATGTCGGAAGACGGGCAGGCCCGTCAGAAATTCGTCATCTGCTGTTATCATGCCGCCATTATCCTCCTGCGGCGACCAAACGCCAAGCGTTTACGCCGTTGCGCTTGCCCGTTTCGATGACACGATCGAGGCTGGCCTGACGATAGATTTACCGCGAATAGACCTTATCCAGCAAAGGTGACTTGCATAAGCCATCAAACCTTCCGTATGAGTTGAAATGAAGGCTCGGAATTCAAAAATGGAACGGGTTTTCGCCGGGAGGCGTCCGCGAAGTTTCATTCGGTCGGCGCCCAAGGCGCTCATCGGGGCTGAGACCCCATTTCCAAGGAGACACCAGGATGAAACTGAAGACATTGACCAGCGTGACGCTTGCAGCGTCCTTCGCATTCGCACCGCTTGCCCATGCCGAAATCGTCATCGGCCTGATTGCGCCGCTTACCGGTCCCGTCGCCGCCTATGGCGACCAGGTCAAGAACGGCGCCCAGACGGCAGTCAATGAAATCAACAAGAAGGGCGGCATTCTCGGAGAGCAGGTCGTTCTGAAGCTTGCAGACGATGGCGGCGAGCCGAAGCAGGGTGTGTCGGCCGCAAACCAGCTGGTTGCCGAAGGCATCCATTTCGTCGTCGGTCCGGTCACGTCAGGCGTTGCCATTCCGGCATCGGACGTGTTTGCTGAAAACGGTGTCCTGATGATCACCCCCACGGCGACCTCGCCGGGCCTGACGAACCGTGGCCTTACCAATGTTTTCCGCACTTGCGGTCGGGACGACCAGCAGGCAGAAGTTGCGGCGAAATACGTTCTTGCCAAGCTCAAGGACAAGAAGGTCGCCATCATTCACGACAAGGGCGCTTACGGTAAGGGTCTGGCGGATGCCTTCAAGACCACGCTGAATGCCGGTGGCGTTACCGAAGTTCTCTATGACGCGCTGACACCAGGCGAAAAGGATCTCGGCGCGCTGACGGCCCGCCTGAAGTCTGAAAATGTCGATATCGTCTATTTCGGCGGTTACCATCCTGAAGCCGGTCTTCTGGTGCGCCAGTTGAACGATATCGGCGCCAAGGCTGCCGTTATCGGCGGTGACGGCCTGTCGAACAGCGAGTTCTGGAACATCGGTGCCAAGGCTGGTGAAGGCACGATCTTCACCAACGCCTCCGACGCCCTGAAGAACGAAGATTCCAAGGCTGCTGCCGAAGCTCTAAAGGCCGCCAACATTCCTGCGGAAGCCTTCACCCTTAACGCTTACGCTGCCGTCGAAGTGCTGAAGGCCGGCATCGAGAAGGCTGGAAGCGCAAAGGATTCCGAAGCGGTCATCACGGCTCTGAAGAGCGGTGACGCTTTTGCCACGGCGATCGGCAAGGTCACCTATGGCGAGAGTGGCGACCTGTCGTCGCAGGCTTTCTCGCTCTACAAGTGGCAGGACGGCAAGATCGTCGCAGCCGAATAAGGATAAGGCGTACCGGCCGCATCCGTTGCGGCCGGTACCATCTCCGTCGCCTGACAAGGGGCAAGCAGAATGGGCAGTGACGTGGACGCCCGGGATGCAAGCGCGGCGGGTGGGGAAAACCTTCCTCACATTGGCTTTGCGCGGATATTCCCGATTCTCAGAATTTTCGATGAGGCCAAGGCGCGGGAATTCTATGTTGATTTTCTCGGTTTCAAGGTCGACTGGGAACACCGCTTCGGCGAAAACTTCCCGCTCTACATGCAGGTTTCGCGGGCCGGAATGGGGCTTCACCTCAGCGGCCATCATGGCGACGCGACGCCGGGCTCCAATATCTTCGCCACCATGCACGGCGTTCATGCCTTCCAAAAAGAGCTGGTCGGCAAAGACTACCGCTTCCTGAAGCCTGGTGTCGAAGAATTGCCCTGGGGCGATGTCATGGAAGTCATCGATCCATTCGGCAACCGTATCCGTTTCTGTGAGCAGAAAAGCGAGGGGTGACGTCTTCGACGTGACCTCATGGGTCTTGACCTCGGCTGCGGTTTGAACGATAGGAAGCGCAAATAGCGAGCCGCGTGCACGGAGACCCCGTGCGCGCGGTTCGTGCGTTTTGGCGGTCAGTTCTGCAATTCGTTCGCATCCGCACGGGGGCAAAAAATGAACACTGAAGGCAATGCACTGGTAAGGAAGCTCGCATTCTGGGGCATTCCACTTTCTTTCGGCGTGCTTGGCCTCAAGCTCGTGGCGTGGTGGGTCACAGGGTCGGTAGCGCTGCTGTCGGACGGTCTGGAATCGACCGTCAACGTTGTTGCGGCCTTCATTGCCTATTTCGTCATCCGTTATGCGCAGAAGCCCGCAGATGACGATCACCAGTTCGGCCATCACAAGGCGGAATATATCTCGGCTGTCGTCGAGGGCGTGCTGATCGTCGTCGCCGCACTTCTGATCGTGCAGGAAGCCTGGGGTGGTCTCTTCAACCCGAAGCTGCCGGAAGCGCCGGTTCTCGGTCTTGCCATCAACGCGTCAGCGGGCGTCATCAACGCCGTCTGGGCGACAATCCTCATCCGCGTCGGCCGGAAATACGCTTCACCAGCCCTCAAGGCGGATGGTCATCATATCATGTCGGATGTCGTAACGTCGGCAGGCGTGCTGGTCGGCCTGGTTCTGGCGCTTCTGACGGGTTACGCCATTCTCGATCCGCTGCTCGCCATTCTGGTGGCCATCAACATCCTGTTCCAGGGATCGAAGGTCATTTTGCATTCGCTCGGCGGGTTGATGGACCGGGCGGTGGAACCGGAAGAAGACGAGGCGATCAAGAAGGCGATCGCCGAAAATTCCGTCGGCATCATCGGCGTGCATGATCTTAGAACCCGCCGCGCCGGTTCGGCCGCCTTCATCGATTTCCACGTCGTTGTTCCCGCCCCGATGACGGTGCGGGAGGCGCACGATATTTGCGACCGCCTTGAAGATGCCATAAGGGAAGTCATACCGGGTGCCAGCCTTGCCATTCACGTTGAGCCGGAAGGCGAAAAGGCGCATGGCGTCAAAGTGATCGTTTGAATAAGCAGGAGTTTTCCATGTCCGTGACGGATGTTTCCAGCCTGTCGCAGCTGGGCGCGAAGGTCGATACGCCCGAGAGCCCGGAAAAGGCCATTCTCGAAAAGGTGCCGAACGGCAATGCCGGTACCGATTACGTGGTGCGGTTCACAGCACCCGAATTCACTTCGCTTTGCCCGATGACCGGACAGCCGGATTTCGCCCATATCGTCATCGACTATATTGCCGGTGATTTTCTGGTGGAATCGAAGTCGCTGAAGCTATTCCTGCAATCCTTCCGCAACCACGGCGCATTTCACGAGGATTGCTCGGTCTATATCGCCAGGCGGCTGGTGGAGCTGTTGCAGCCGAAATGGCTGCGCATCGGCGCTTACTGGTATCCGCGCGGCGGTATTCCGATTGACGTTTTCTGGCAGACCGGACCAGTGCCCGATGGCGTGTGGTTGCCGGATCAGGGTGTGCCGACCTATCGCGGCCGCGGCTGATCCGGCTTTTCACTGTTGAAAACGTTCAGGCGAACGACCCGTCGTCGCCTTGATCGAAATCGTCATCGGCGCTGTCGTCGTAGTCGGCCTGCTGGACATCGTTACTATTGTCCGGCTGGGAGAAACTGTCGCCGTAGTAGTTGTTGATGACGGTTTCTTCGACCGGTGCGTTGTTGCCCAGCGGATTGCCGCCGCCGAATGGCGAGCCAATGCCGAGCGACGATGCGTGGTTGCCAAAAATACCGCTCAGCGAATTGGCGAGCAGCATGCCGCCGGCAACACCTGCAGCAGCGCCGAGCGCACCTTGCAGGAAACCGCCGCCGGAGCGTCCGGCTGCTGCGGGTTGCTGGCTCCAGAGGCCGCCGGGCTGCTGATCAGGTGCGCGGCCGGCTGGTGAGCCCCAGGGACCGGCTGTCTGGCCTGCGGTATCGTTGCGCCATGATGTCTGGGGCGGTGGCGAGACGGGCGCCGGAGCAGTTGATTGCTGTTGGCCGGTGCCGAAGATCGAACTCAGAAAACCACCCTGTGCGGCTGCTTGCGGGGCCGCATTACCGCTTTCCAGCGCATGGATGCGGTCTTCGAGCTGTTGGATGTGTGCTGCTGCCGCTTCCAGACCTTTTTCCTGAACAATCACCGCCTGGGCGAGATAATAGGGGGCTGCGGGCTGATCGCGCACGGCATCTGCGATCAATATTTCCGCCTCGCGGTCGCGCGGAGTGGCGGATGCGGCTTTTGTCCTGTCGAACAGGGCCTTGAGAAGTTGGCTTTCTTCCGGTGACATATGATGCCTCCTTACCGTGAAGCGGAAATCAACGATAAGGAGGTAGGTCCAAATTCAGGCTTTTCAAAGCGGCCGAAACTTTAAATTTCGGTAATGATCGTCACCCGCCGAAGGCAAGCGAAAGGCCCGCTATCGCCGTCAGTGCGCCGGCGGTACGGCTTGCGGCCGAGCCGAAACGGGCAATGCGCAGGCCAAGCACGATGCCTGCGAGATGCAGGATCGCGGTTGCTATCATGAAACCGATGCCGAATTGCAGGGCGCCGGCGCTCCCGAGTTCACCGCCATGGGCATGGCCGTGGAAAAGGGCAAAAGCGCCGACCACGGCCGCAGCGGCTGCCGTCGGCAGCTTTGCCGCAATCGTGACCAGCAGGCCGAGGCCGATGACGGAGGCCAGGATGGCCGGTTCAACAAACGGAAGGCCGATGCCATAAACGGCCATGAGGAAACCAATGGCCATGGTGCCGACGAAGGCGGCAGGCACGATCCACAGCGCCTTGCGGTCATTCTGCGTCATGGCGATCTGCGATGCCCAGAGACCGACGGCAACCATTGCCAGAATATGATCCGCACCGAAGAAGGGGTGGGAGACGCCAGCCATGAAGGAGCCGTGTTCTTCGGGGTTCAAATGGGCGAAAGCGGGCAGGGCGGTGGCGCCGAGCGCTGCGGCAGCAAGGCTTAGTCTTTTCAGCATGATTCCCTCTTTTGATTATCGCCGCCAGCAAGGGGATCTTGGGGTTCCCGCAATCGGCGGCACTGCAATGAGGACCTGACGATACCGCGAACCCGGAGAGGCTGTCCATGCGTCATCTGCCGGGGGCGATGTTTATTGTTGGGGCGCAAACCTTGCCTTTTTTGCTCATTGCCTTACGTAACAAGTCGCACTATGTCCGAAGGGCATGCATGAATTACGCTGGAGAGCCGCTGATGAACGAAGACGAAGACGACAAGAGCAAGGAACTGCCGATCGGCAAGGAAACGGAAGCGAATCTTTTCAAGTCGCGTTCGATCTTCATCTATGGTGGCATCACGCAGGAATTGGCGCAGAAGGTCTGCACGCAGCTCGTGGCACTTGCCGCCGCCAGCGACGACGACATTCGCGTTTACGTCAATTCGCCGGGCGGCCATGTCGAATCGGGTGATTCTATCCATGACATGATCAAGTTCATCAAGCCGAAGGTTTATATCATCGGTACGGGCTGGGTCGCTTCCGCTGGCGCGCTGATCTATGTTTCGGTGCCGAAGGAACGTCGCCTTTGCCTGCCGAACACCCGCTTCCTGCTGCACCAGCCCTCCGGCGGCACGCGCGGCATGGCATCCGACATCGAAATCCAGGCCCGCGAAATCATCAAGATGAACCAGCGCCTGATCAAGATCTTCGCCAAGGCCACCGGCCAGAGCGAAGAAAAGATCGCCAAGGACATCGATCGCGATTACTGGCTCGGCGCTGAAGAAGCCAAGGGCTACGGCCTCGTCGGCAAGATCGTCGAGAGCCAGTCGGAAGTTTAAGGTTTTGATTTTTAGTTGAGAGAGCCCGTGCCGGTGGAAACCGGCACGGGCTTTTTCATTCAGGCCGGATGATACGTGCCGCTCCCGGTCATGTGCATTGAATGTTCGGCCGGCATCACTTCATCGTGTTGCAGGCCTTCATCATGTCGGCTTTTTTCATCTTGTTCATTTCCATGTCAGCCTTGTGCATGCAGTCCTTTTTGGATGCCATGGACATGTCGCCTTTTTTCATCGTCTGCGTCTTCATGGTGTCGTTGTGCATTTTCGTCATATCGGTTTTCATGCCGTCGGCATGGGCGATGCCTGCGAAAGAAAGAACAGACAGCATGGAAGCGGTGGCGATGGCGGTGAAAATGCGGGTCATGAAAGATCTCCTCTGGACGTCATTAAGTGTCCGCCGGCGTTGCACCGGGGCTCACGATTGTCCATTCGGTGGGGGGCCGTGTGTCGTTACACGCTCACGCGTTTGTGACATCATATTCGGGCGAGATTCTTTTCACGCCATTATGTAACAATATCCCGCCGATTGCGAATAACCCGATAGTGACGATGACAGGCAGCCTTTCGGAAGAGACATTAAAAATGCTGATGCTGCGTTCCCTCGATGGGGACGAGGGCGCTTACAGGCATTTGCTCCATGCCCTACGCAGGCTGCTGACAGCCTATTTCGACCGGCGCATGAGGGCCGCTTCACGGGGGGATGTGGAAGATCTCGTTCAGGAAACCCTGTTGTCGCTTCACGCCAAACGCGAGACCTATGATCGAGCAAGGCCGTTTACCGCCTGGTTCTTTTCGATAGCGCGCTACAAACTCATCGATCACTACAGGGGCAGGGGTGCGCGCCAGCTTTCGGAAGTGGAACTTGATGAGACGCTGGAAGCGGGATCGTCCGTCGATCAGGTCACGGCACGTATGGATGTGGAACGGTTGCTCGACGAGTTGCCGCAGCGGCAACGCGACCTCATTCGCAGGGTAAAACTCGAGGGTCAGTCAATCGCCGAAGCGGCCCAAAAATCCGGCCAGACCGAGCTTGCGGCGAGGGTCGGCATTCACAGGACGCTTAAAATGCTGGCGGCAAAGTTGCGAGGCGAAACGTGAGGAAGACGGAAGACATCATTGAACAACTGGCAAGCGGACTCAAGCCCGTGCCTGCCTTGTCACTGGAGCGTCGGCTGGCGCTGGCCGTCCTGCCCGGCCTTGGCGTTTCGCTGTTGCTGATGCTTGCCATTCTCGGGCCGCGGGTCGACATGCACGACGCCTTGACCGAGCTGGGTTTCTGGATCAAGTCCGCCTATAACGCCCTGCTGGCCCTGACTGCGTTTTTCGCGGTCGGCCGCCTTACCCGCCCCGAGGGGAACAGCGGCTGCCTTTTCATTTGGCTTGCGCTAATTTTCGTTGTGATGGCGGCGATAGCGCTCGTACAGCTGGGGTTTGCCTTTCCGGACAATTACAGGACGCTTGTTCTGGGGTCGTCCGCGCTGCATTGCCCGTTTTTGATCGTCGCTTTCGCGCTTCCGGTATTCCTGGCGAATTTTTCAGTTCTCAAATGCTCAGCCCCGGCTGATCCAGCCTTGGCAGGTTTTGTGGCGGGCATTGCGGCGGGTGCAGCCGGAGCCTGGGTTTATTCCTGGTTCTGCACCGAAAACGGGATGGCTTTCGTACTGATCTGGTATTCGCTTGGCATTTTCATCACCGGCCTGATCGGCGCTTTTGCCGGTTCGCGTTTTCTGCGCTGGTAAAAGGCGTACCTGTTCAGCCTGCGGGCATCTTGCCAGCGGTTGGGTTTTTTGATCTTCAAGGGAAACAGAAGATCCGGGAACCGCCATGTTGATGAAAGACCTTTCCGTACAGAGCCTGTTCATGGGGTGCCTGACCGCCTTTGTCGGCTTTGCCAGTTCTTTCGCCGTGGTGTTGCAGGGCCTGAAGGCTGTGGGTGCGACGGATTTCGAGGCGGCGTCGGGGCTGATGGCGCTTTCGGTGGCGATGGGGGTTTGCGCGATAGCGCTTTCAGTCGCGACGCGGATGCCTGTCAGCATCGCATGGTCGACACCCGGTGCAGCCTTGCTGGCGACCACGGGCGTGATCGAGGGCGGTTTTCCGGCCGCCGTGGGCGGGTTCATCATCTGCGCCATATTGATCATCATTGCCGGCCTGTTCCGGCCGCTCGGAAAAGCGGTGGCCTCCATTCCAGCGCCACTTGCCAACGCCATGCTTTCCGGGGTCATCATCGGCCTGTGTTTTGCGCCGATCAAGGCGATCGGCTTTAACCCGGCGCTCGGATTGCCGATCATTCTTGCCTGGATCGTGGTGGGAGCCTTTAAACGACTTTTCGCCGTGCCTGCGGCGCTTGCCGCTTTCGTGCTTGTGATGATCTTCGGTGTCGATATTCCGGCGGGGGCGCTTGACCGAGTGGCGCAATCGCTGACGCCTCCGATGGAGTGGGTGACGCCCGTCTTCAGCCTGCACGCCGTCATTTCCATCGCGCTGCCGCTCTTCATAGTCACCATGGCGTCGCAGAATATTCCCGGTATCGCAGTGCTGAAGGTCAATCATTACGATCCGCAGCCCGGACCGCTTTTCGCGGCGACCGGCTTCTTCTCACTGCTTTCCGCACCCTTCGGCGGCCATGCAGTCAATCTTGCCGCGATTACGGCGGCGATGTGCGCTGGCGAGGACGCCCATCCCGATCCGAAACGGCGCTATTGGGCGGCGATCATCGGCGGTGTGGGCTACATCGTCTTCGGCCTGCTGGCGGGCGCGGTCACGGCTTTCGTGGCACTTGCGCCGCCTGTCCTCATTCAGGCGGTGGCGGGGCTTGCACTGGTGGGCGCCTTTTCCGGCTCTGCCGTTGCGGCTTTCAAGGATCCGGAAACACGCGAGGCTGCGGCGATCACCTTCCTCATCACCGCCTCCGGCCTTTCCTTCGCCGGTGTCTCCGGTGCCTTCTGGGGGCTGATCGGTGGCGGGTTGATGATGGCTTTGACTGGTTTCGTAAAAGGATTGAAGAGACAATAGCCCTTGCATCCAAATATTTCGCCGATTATAAGCTTGCCCATGAGCAACAGCATCGCAACCATTTCCGGCATGAGCGCGCAGATTTCTGCGATTGCCTCTCCGTGCGGTGCACTCTCGCTTCTTAGCCTCGACCTTACACGCGGTTGCCGGGTCCAGTGAGGAGCGCCCGGCGGCCGAAAGCCCGCTGGCGCAAACGCTCCTCATCTCGAAATCTCATTTTATACTGGATTTAGGCCCTTGAGGGCCGCGCATCCGCCGATGGCTCGAGAAGCCCGCGGAATGCGCAAGGAGGAAGCGAAATGGACGGCAAGATCACCAATATTTCCAAAGGCATGTCGGACGCGAACGTCAAGTATCGCCCTTACCCGACCATCAATATTCCTGACCGCACGTGGCCGGGCAAGACCATCACCAAGGCGCCGATCTGGTGTTCGGTGGACCTGCGTGACGGCAACCAGTCGCTGGTCAACCCCATGGGCCACGACCGCAAGGCCCGCATGTTCAAGCTGCTGCTCGAAATGGGCTTCAAGGAAATCGAGATCGGTTTCCCCTCCGCTTCGCAGACGGACTTCGATTTTGCCCGCTGGTGCGTGGAGCAGGGCAATGTGCCTGAGGATGTTTCCCTGCAGGTGCTGGTGCAGTGCCGTCCGGAA
The DNA here is from genome assembly GCF_053521785.1 of Agrobacterium sp. A3-95. Classification (NCBI taxonomy): domain Bacteria; kingdom Pseudomonadati; phylum Pseudomonadota; class Alphaproteobacteria; order Hyphomicrobiales; family Rhizobiaceae; genus Agrobacterium; species Agrobacterium sp. A3-95. The sequence continues at coordinate 302,608 of NZ_JBNWDR010000003.1, forward strand.
CTGATCACCCGCACCTTCGAAGCGCTGGAAGGCGCCAACAAGCCGATCATCCACTTCTACAACTCCACCTCGGAATTGCAGCGCCGCGTGGTATTCGGCAAGGACGTGCACGGCATCAAGCAGATTGCCGTCGATGCCGCCAAGATGATCACCGACATGGCGGCCAAGGCCGGCGGCGGTTTCCGCTTCGAATATTCTCCGGAAAGCTTTACCGGCACCGAGCTGGAAGTGGCGCTGGAAATCTGCAACGCGGTGGTCGAGGTGGTGAAGCCGACGGCGGATAACAAGCTGATCCTGAACCTGCCTTCCACAGTCGAAATGGCGACGCCGAACATCTATGCCGACCAGATCGAATGGATGTGCCGCAATATCGACAATCGCGAAAACGTCATCATTTCGCTGCATCCGCACAACGACCGCGGCACTGGCATCGCTGCGACGGAGCTGGCTCTGATGGCCGGTGCGGACCGTGTCGAGGGCACGCTGTTCGGCAATGGCGAGCGCACCGGCAATGTCGACGTCGTGACGCTGGCGCTGAACATGTATACGCAGGGCGTCGATCCTGAGCTGGATTGCCGCGATATTGAGCGCATCAAGGCGGTCTACGAATATTCGAACGAGATGACGATCCCCGAGCGCCACCCTTATGTCGGCGAACTGGTCTATACGGCGTTTTCCGGCTCGCATCAGGATGCGATCAACAAGGGTATGAAGGCGATCAAGGTTGCCAATCACCCGGTATGGGAAGTGCCCTATCTGCCGATCGATCCGAAGGATGTCGGCCGCTCCTACGAAGCGATCATCCGCATCAATTCGCAGTCCGGCAAGGGCGGAATCGCCTATATTCTCCAGCAGGATTACGGCATCAACCTGCCGCGCAACCTGCAGGTGGAGTTCCGCGAAGACATCCAGCGCATCACCGATGAAGAAGGCGTGGAACTGCCGGCCAAGCGCATCTACGAGCGCTTCATGGAGCGTTACGTGACGCAGCCGAATGCGCGCATCAAGTTCGTCGATCACCACACCTATCCGGCGGGCGATTTCAAGGGCGTGCGCATTGTCGCCGCCGAAATCACCGATAACGGTGAGGTGAAGCGCATCGAGGGCAAGGGCACCGGTCCTATCGACGGGTTCATCAATGCACTGTCGGTCTATCTCGGCATCGATCTGTCGGTGAATGACTATTCCGAGCATTCGCTGCAACATGGGTCCAATGCTTCCGCCATTGCCTATGTTGAGATGGAGCATCCGGGCGGAAAATTGTTCGGCGCCGGGGTGAATACGAATATTGTTGGCGCTTCGCTGGAGGCGATTGTTTCGGCGGCCAATCGGGTGCTGGAAGAGCGAGCTAGGTAAGTGGGGGTTTGAGGGTGGGTTTACCCCCCTCTGTCCTGCCGGACATCTCCCCCACAAGGGGGGAGATCGACCTGAGGCACGGTCTCGCCCATCTCAACGCTCAGAATGAATTGACGAAAGAGCGTCTTGCCGATCTCCCCCTTGTGGGGGAGATGCCCGGCAGGGCAGAGGGGGTGAGCCACAGACTCTAACCTCAACACTCCGGAGTTTATCCCCCCAGCCGCGAAAACCCCAACGGCCTACCATTCTCATAAAATACCCTGATATCTTCAAGCCCGATACCCGTTCCGGTGTCGTTGAGACTGTGGCGTTCGCAGGCGACGTTCCAGGTGCCAGGGCCACCGGAAATATGGAAGAGATTATAGGCCGCGCGCGGTTTTTCGCCGCCCGGTCCCTGGCTGGCGGAGGCGATGCCGACGACCGGGATGTGCTCTTGCCCGTGGTGAGTGTTCAGCCAGTATACGGTGTTCAAATGGGTGTGGCCATGCAGCACGAGTTCGGCGCCGCCAACGCCAAGCGCTGCCGCGAAACGGCGAATGCCGAACATGCGCTTATGCGCAGCCGCCGCACCGCGGATCGGTGGGTGATGGATCATCACCACGCGGAACAGCCCTTGTTCACCGGCTTTTTTTAAGAGTTCCGCGGTTGCGCGTGCTTGACGGTTGCCGAAATAGCCGGTGGCCGAGAAGGGCGGCGTTGCAATCGAGGTGGAGCAGCCGATCAGTGCGACGGGACCGCGCACGCGCATGTAGGGGAAAATCTTGCGGTCATCGTCCCATTCTGCCGGGTCGCCATCGCCACGCACATAAGGATACCAGGCGCGCATGGCCTTGTCGTGCGCGCCGGAAACATAGGCGTCATGATTGCCGGGAACGACCGAGATCTTTTCAGGGTCGCCGACTTCTTCCAGCCAGTCGGCGGCGGCACGAATTTCAACGCCTGTCGCAAGATTGACGAGATCGCCGGTAATAGCCAGATGATCCGGCGATTTGGCTTCGAGATCATCGAGCAGCTTTTCCAGAGTGTCGGTGAAAAGGTGCTTGCGGCGGTTGCGGTGCCAGTTGACGAAACCGGTGATACGCTTGGATGCAAGTTCCCGGAAAGTGAGTTTTGGCAATGGCCCGAGATGGACGTCTGAAATATGCGCAAGTTTGAACATGGCGGCAGAGATAACCTATGATATGCGGCACGTCCAATAAAAGCCTGCCGGCAAGGAGAAACCAGGGTGAATGACGAGAGAACCGAGCGGCAGGCCCGTCCGTTCCACACGCGTATCCTTATCCGCCTGCTTCATTTCGTTTTTCTGTTCACACGCGGTGCCACCCTCGGTGTGCGTGCGCTCTGCTTCGATGATGCGGGACGGATTTTTCTGGTGCGGCACACCTATCTGCCCGGCTGGTATCTGCCCGGCGGCGGGGTGGAACGCGGTGAAACGCTGCTGATGGCGCTCAACAAGGAAATCCGCGAGGAAGGCAATCTCGAGGCTGCGTCGATCCCCGAGCTTGTCCATGTCTACCTCAATCTGGAAGGCAGCAACCGCGATCATGTGGCGCTCTACCGGCTTCAGGTCACCCAGACCACGCCGAAAAAACCGGATCATGAAATCACCGAAAGCGGTTTTTTCGATCTCTCGGACCTGCCGGAAAATGTGACGCCCGCCACCCGCCGCCGCCTTGCCGAACTTTCCGGCAAAGCGGCGATTGCCGACTACTGGTAGCGGCGGCGTCTCTGCCGTCAGGTAAGCGTCTCACGGCCATGGGCCATGGTCAGGTCCAGTTCCGGGCCAACGGGCACGATACCTGTCGGGTTGATGGTGAGGTGGCTGCGATAATAATGTTCCTTGATGTGGCGGATATCGACTGTGTCCGGCACGCCTGGTGTCTGGTAGAGGTCGCGGAGGTAACCCGTGAGATGCGGGTAATCGTGAATGCGGCGGATGTTGCACTTGAAGTGGCCGACATAAACAGGGTCGAATCGCACCAGCGTGGTGAAGAGACGCCAGTCTGCTTCCGTCTGTTCTGCACCGAACAGGAAACGGCGGTCCTCCAGCCGGTCTTCCAGCATATCGAGCGTTTCAAACACCTTCACGGCATTTTGCTGATAAGCATCCTGGGTGGTGGCGAAACCGGCCTTGTAGACGCCGTTGTTGACGGTGTCGTAGATAACGTCGTTCAGTGCATCGATGTCGGCGCGCAGTGCTTCGGGATAATATTCCGCCGCCGATCCGGTGAGGTCGTTGAAGGCCACGTTGAACATGCGGATGATTTCGGCCGATTCATTGGAGACGATGGTGCCGCGTTCTTTGTCCCACAGTACCGGCACGGTCACCCGTCCCGAATAGTTGGCATCCGCTTTGGTATAGACCTGCCACAGTGTGGAGAAGCCGAAGAGGTGGTCCTCGGTTGCACCCGGAGTGCGTTCGCCTTCCGGTCTGAACTCCCAGCCGTTTTCCAGCATCAGCGGATCGACGACAGAGACGGAAATCAGGTCTTCCAGCTTTTTCAGTTTACGGAAAATCAGGGTGCGATGCGCCCAGGGGCAGGCGAGCGACACATAGAGGTGGTAGCGATCCTTCTCGGCCTTGAAGCCACCTTCGCCGGAAGGTCCGGGCGCGCCATCCACCGTTACCCAGTTGCGAAATTGCGAGGCGCTGCGCTTGAAGTGCCCCTTGGTTTCCTTGGTGTCGTACCAGACGTCTTTCCATACGCCTTCCACCAGCATGCCCATGATGATCTCCTTGATTGTTTCCTTGACCGCAATCCTAACCGTTTAGCGCGGTGTCGCGAACCCGTGGCGCATTGAACAATGCGTTTCCGGTCTTGCATGGGCTGAATGGGATAGTGCCGAGATTTGTTCTGGACGGGTGGGAATTTTCCTGATAATTGCGATTTTCACAAATCTGAGGAAATCGTAGATTATGATCGAAACACGGATGCTCCGACGACGCTGACGCTCCTGAACGCCTTTACCGGCGCAGCCGTCATCTATTGTCGCATCCGCATTTTGGAAGTTTCGGTCTCTTCATGTCCAAGCACGATCTTGTCTACCTCACCGAGGACGCGTCGCACGACGCCATCATCGAAATCATCAACGAAGAAGCATTCGGCCCCGGTCGGCACACCCGTGCCGCCGCGCGCATTCGCGAGCAGGGTCCGCATGATCGGTCGCTGTCCTTCGTCTGCGCCGATGATGGCGAGACGATCGCTTCGGTGCGCATGACGCCGGTTCTGGCCGGTGGGGTGAAAGGCCATATGCTCGGCCCGCTTGCCGTGAGGCCTTCGCACAAGAACATGGGCATCGGTCGTGAACTCGTCCGGATTGCCATCGCTGCCGCCCGGCGGAAGGGTTCGGAGGCCGTCATTCTGATCGGCGATCCGCCCTATTACATGCCGCTTGGTTTCGAAAAGGTCGCCTACGCCGCGCTTGATTTTCCAGGCCCGGTGGATCCGAACCGGGTGCTGGTCGTGCCTGTTGGTGACGACGTGCACCAGCGGCTGAAGGGCAAGATCGGCTGGCGCAAATGCGAGGCCGCCATGCCTGCAGCCCAGGCGGAAGACGACGGCTTCGAAGAGCCTCTTCGGGTTTACGGCTGACGGATTTCGTTACGTCGGATTTCCCGCCCTTCACCAGTGCGCACTTTTTCCCTCATCAAATACGACTGACTTGATGAGGGACGGAGCGTTGAATCGCCCATACACTGGCCGGTTATTTCGCTAAAGATGACGGGATGGTGTTCTGCCTTGAAACCATGCATCGTACATCGCAAAATTCAATTCCGTTTCTTTCCCCTATGCGATAGCACTCGATAGTCGATTTCGGCACGGGGGCGAGCATATGACGGCAATCACCATGAACGATGCGCTGGAACGCGCAGGTGCGGGCGCCTATCAGCGGCGGTTGATGGGTATTTTCGGCCTCGTCTGGGCAGCGGATGCCATGCAGGTGCTGGCGGTCGGCTTCACTGCCGCCTCGATTGCCCTAACGTTTGGCCTGACTGTTCCGCAGGCCCTTCAAACCGGAACGGCCTTCTTTTTTGGCATGCTTTTAGGTGCTGCCGGTTTCGGGCGTTTGGCGGACCGTTACGGTCGCCGCCGAGTGTTGATCGTCACCGTGGCCTGTGATGCCGTGTTCGGTGTGCTTTCCGTCTTTGCGCCGAACTTTGCCATTCTTCTTGTCCTGCGCTTTCTAACGGGTGCGGCTGTCGGCGGCACCCTGCCGGTGGATTATGCGATGATGGCGGAATTCCTGCCCGCAAAGAACCGGGGGCGCTGGCTGGTCATGCTGGAAGGCTTCTGGGCCATCGGAACCCTGATCGTGGCGCTTGCAGCGTGGGGCGCCAGCCTTGCCGGTGTTGCCGATGCCTGGCGTTATATTTTCGCGGTTACGGCTTTCCCAGCCGTTGTGGGTCTGGGTTTACGGTTCATGGTGCCCGAATCGCCGCTTTACCTCGTGCGGAGAGGTCGATCGGACGAAGCCAAGGTCATCGTCAACCGTATGCTGGTGGTAAACGGCCGCGCGCCACTTGATGCCGGGACAGGGCTTTTTCAGCCGGAGGTCTCGAAAGGACAGGGGATATTTTCGCCGGCGCTCAGACAGCGCAGCATCATGATCCTTGCCATCTGGTTCCTTGTCTCCGTTTCCTATTATGGCGTCTTCACCTGGATGCCGGCAAAACTGGCGGGAGACGGTTTCGGCTTCGTGCGCGGTTATGGTTTCCTCGTGCTGGTGGCACTGGCGCAGATCCCCGGTTATGCGCTTGCCGCCTATGGCGTTGAAAAATGGGGCCGCAAGCCGACGCTTATCGGTTTCTGCCTGCTGTCCGCCCTCGGTTGCCTGCTCTTCACGCTCGCTACAGGCGGCGCAATGATCGCCACATCGCTTCTGATCATGAGCTTTGCGCTGCTTGGCACCTGGGGTGCGCTTTATGCCTTCACGCCCGAATTGTACCCGACGGAATCGCGTGCGACCGGCATGGGCGCTGCTGGCGCCATGGCAAGGCTGGGCGGCCTTCTGGCGCCGTCGTTGCTGGGTTATGCCATCGCGCAGGGCTTCGGTTTCGCCATCGGCATTTTCGCCGGGCTGCTGGTGCTGGCTGCGATTGCCGCAACGATGATCAATGCGGAAACGCGGCGGGTGGCGCTCTCCTGACACTGCTGCGCCAACCGCTTTCTTTCGAACGGATTAGAAACGCTTTTCAAGCCATGTGATCGCCTGGCCGCTGGAAAGGGGTGCAAGCGAGCCGATCTTGGTGAAACCGCAGCGCTCATAAAGCCTCAGCGCATCCGGGTTCATCGTGTCGATATAAGCGCCCATGCAGCCGCGCTTTTTCGCTTCCTCTTCCGCCATGCCGAGAAGCTTCGCACCTGTGCCTTGACCGCGTAAGGTCTCGGGGATGAAGAGAAGCTGCACATAAAGCCAGCCGCGGCCGGTATAGCCGACAAGACCGCCGGTGACGGTGTTCTCATCGTCGCGGATTGTGATGATGAGTTCGCGTTTGTCGCTTTCGCCAAAACGGGCGAGATTATAGGCCACCAGGGGATCGCGGATGGCCTTTTCAGCTTCTGCATCCGCGATGTCGCTCAAAACGAAATTCATGATTATCTTTCCCAGGTCGCCGAGCGGCGGCGGTTTCTCGTTTGCACTGCGAGACGTGAAAGCGCCTGAGCTTCCACCGGGAAGTTCCTACCGGCCCTCACGCCACCAGAGCGCGGAGAAAGCAAGGAGCAGGGCGGCAAGCCCGGCAAAACCGGCAAACAGCGGTAGGGTGTTGACACCTTTCAGCACCGTCTCGTCGGTCATGCGTATCAGCATGCGATCCTCATCGGCAACCCTGATATCGCCCCTGACAGGCAGGATATCGGGTAGTACCACGCGGCCCGAATTGTCGGCGACACGGTGCACGCTGCCCTTGGTGGCGTCGGCAAGCGGCTTCAGCGTTTCGGTTGTCGAAATCATTGCCTTGAATTCCGGCGCATCCACCGCGCCGACATGGACGAGCGTAGTGAAATCGCCGTTCTTGATTTCGAACAGGCCGGTCTCGTCCATGCGACGCTCGATCTTGTAAAGACCGGGCTCGGTGTTGTTGAAGGCCATGTTTTCGGTTTTACCCGAGGGGAAATGCACGCTTGCCTGACCGGGGTCGTCGCCGATGGTCTGGCGGGTAATTTGCAATGTGCGGCCGTTGGCGCGCGCCGTCAGCGCCTCTTCCTCAAGCTCCGGTTCCTTCATCAGCCAGTGGGCGATGCGCCGGTAAAGTGCCACATGCGGGCCGCCGCCTTCGTAGCCACGCGCCCAAAGCCAGCCCTGATCGGAAAGCAGCATGGCGACACGGCCTTCACCCTGGCGGTTCAGCACCAGCAGCGGGTCCTGCCCGTCACCCAGCATCACGGTCTGGCCCTGCGGCGGCTCGACGCTGACGGTGCGGAACCAGCGGCCCCAATGCGGCGGCTCATCGCCCGACCCTTCCAGCCCACGGGTAACGGGGTGTTTCTTGCCCGCTTCCGAGAGGCGAGGATAAAAGGCGGACTGATGCACCTGGCCTGTCGGCTGGGCCGGCAGCACGGATGCAAGCGGCGTCATGGCGATCGAATCCTGACCGGCATGTTCCGGGCCGGCTGCGATCAATAGCGCGCCGCCCTTTTCGACATATTGCGCGATGTAATCGTAATAGAGGATCGGCAGCACGCCGCGATGCTGGTAGCGGTCAAAGATAATGAGGTCGAAATCCTCGATCTTTTCCACGAACAATTCGCGTGTGGGGAAGGCGATCAGCGACAGTTCGTTGATCGGCGTACCGTCCTGTTTTTCCGGCGGGCGCAGAATGGTGAAATGCACCAGATCAACCGAGGCGTCGGATTTCAGGAGGTTGCGCCAGGCGCGCTCGCCGGCATGCGGCTCGCCGGAGACCAGCAGCACGCGCAGGTTCTGCCGGATACCTTCTATCAGGTGAACCGCACGGTTGTTCGCGGCCGTCACTTCGCCGGGAAGCTCGGCGACGGAAAATTCCATGACATTGTTGCCGCCGCGCGGAACCTTGAAAGTGAAGGGTGTCGGCTGGCCGGGTGTGGCCTGCAAGGTGGCGATTTCTTCGCCGTTCATCTTCACGGTTACTTCCGCCGAACCACCACCTGCGGCTGCACGGCCATCATCGAAGACGCGCAGCGTCAGTTGCTGTTCCTCGTTGACGATGCCAAAGCGCGGCGCGCGGACGATCTCGATACGGCGGTCGAATTCATCGGCCTTGCCGGTGATCAGCCCGTGGAGGGGAGCGCGGAAACCAAGCGCCTGTTCGGCATTGGGCAGAGCATTCGGAATATCATGGATCTGGCCATCGCTGAGGAAAATCGCACCGCCGACGCGGGAGGGCGAAACATCCGAGACGGCGGAGGAGAGGGCCGAGAAAAGCTGCGTCGAAGGTGAATCGCTCTCACCATCATCACGCACTTCCACGATGCGCGGTTCGATGCGCGGGAAGCGCGACAGCCGGTCTTTCAGCGCGGCAAGCGCCGTATCCGTCATCTGCGGTCGGTCCTGCACGTCCTGGCTCTGCGATCGATCGACGACAACGGGGACGATTGTGGAGAGAGGCTCGCGTTCCTCCTGCGTCAAAAGCGGATTGGCGATGGCGGCAAGCAGGGCGACAAGCGCCAGCCCGCGCAGCCATGCGCCGCGCACGCCGCGCCACAGGCCGATGAAGGAGAGAAGAAGGGCGGCGACGGCCAGAACGGCAATCACGATCCACGGCAGGAAGGGGGCGAATGTCAATGTCATGTCACTGCCCCAACCGTTCGAGAAGTGCGGGAACGTGTACCTGATCGGCCTTGTAGTTGCCGGTCAGCATATACATCATGATGTTGACGCCAGAGCGAAACGCATGTTCGCGCTGCAACTCGTCCGGCGGCACAGTGGGCAGCACCGGTGCGCCCTGCGCATCGACGGCCCATGCGCCGGCAAAATCATTGCCTGTTATCATGATCGGCGTCACGCCGTCGCCGGAGGAGGAGAGGCCGGATGTCGTCTTTGCCGCCCCCTGGCGCGATTCCACCCAGAGCGGCGAGCCGTTGTAGCGGCCGGGGAAATTGGTGAGCAGGTAGAAAGACCGCGTCAGGACGTGGTCTTCCGGCACGGGCTCCAGCGGCGGAATATCGATATTGGCGAGGATCGCCTGCAAACGTTCGCCATTGGGGCTGGTCGCGCCAGTGTCGAGCGACGAAAACTGATCGCGCGTGTCGAACAGAACGGTGCCACCGGCGCGCATATAGGCATCGATACGCGATATGGCAGCGCTCGACGGCATGGGGGCGGAGGCCGACACCGGCCAGTAGATGATCGGGTAAAAGGATAATTCGTCCTTGGATATATCGAGGCCGACCGGCTGGCCGGGCTCCAGCGTCGTGCGCCAGGTCAGGAATTCGCTCAATCCCTGCAAACCCTGTTCGGAAATGCGGTCGACATCGTCCTCGCCGGTGCGGACATAAGCGAGATGCGTCGTGTCCAGCCGCTCGAAAATCTGCTCGTCACCGGGTTTGGGGTCGTCGGCGCGCGCATCGCTCGAGGACATTGCGGCGAAGGCGCCAATGGCCAGCAGCACGGTGGCAGCTGTGGCGCTGCGGGCTTTCGGCAGGCGTGCGAAGGCGCCGTTCATAAAGAGCACGATGAGACTGTCGGCAATCAACATCAGGAAGGCGGCGATGAACAAGGCCGGGCGCAGCGATTTCGCCGTTTCGCCGATCAGTGCTTCGCTGGTGGTGTTGACACCGGCGAGCGAGGTATCGAGCGGGCGAAGCGTGGCGCCAGCCGGTAGAAGATTGAGAGCCACGAAACCATCCTCTGTGCCATAAAGGCCGGGGGGATTGTCGAAACCGGTGCGGGGAGCCTGACCGGGGCGCATTTCCAACGGCCGGGCGGAGCCGACATCGGCTGACAAAGCACCTTCGGCCGTCAGTAGCCGGAAGGGCGGCAATGCTGCGGCGGGGGCATTCGCGGAGGTGGAAGCACCGCCTGCCTTGGACAATTGCACGATACGGCGCAACATATCGACGAAGTGGCCTGATATCGGCAGGTCGGACCAGCTTGCCTCGGCGCTGACATGGAACAGCACGATGCGGCCCGCTTCGACATTGCGGGTGGTGACGAGTGGCGTGCCGTCGGCAAGGCTCGCCCAGGTGCGCTCGGCAAGGTCGGGTGTCGGTTCGGCAAGAACCTGCCGTTTTACGAGCACGCCATCGGCCTTCGGCATTCCGGCAAAGGCGCCGAAATTCGGGAAATCGGCAAGCGGCTGTGGCTCGGCCCATGAGAGCGCGCCGCCAAGTGCGCGTTCACCCTGCCGCAACGTCACCGGCACCAGCGGATCATTGGTGGGGGCTGCGGCAAGGCGCGGTCCGGCAAAACGGATCAGCGTGCCGCCGGCGGCAAGCCAGCGCTGCATCGGCTCATAGGTCTCTTGCGGCAGACGTCCGATATCGGCCATGACGATGACGGAAGGATTGGATTGCAGGATTTCCGGGATTGCCTGCGCAAGATCTGCCTGTCGTTGCGGGATGAGATCGACAAAAGGCTGAAGGGCGCGGCTGATGTAATAAAGCGGCTGCAGCAGCGGCTGGAAATCATTTCCGGTTTCACCGGCCAGCAGCGCCACGCGGCGGCGGCGGAAACCGTCATCCAGAAGATGCACCGCGCCCGCCGTCGAGACTGCCTCGATGGAGAGGCGGGCGAAGTCGTTGCGCAATTCGAAAGGCGCTTCCACCGTCGCCGTCGTTTCCGCTTCGCCGGGGGCGAAACTGGCGGTGCCAGTGGCAAGGATGCGGCCCTGGCTGTCCTGCGCATTGACGGTCAACCGGCTGGGGGAGGCCGTGTCGAGCCGCGATAGCGTGACGCTCATCGCATCGGCATTGTTGGCGGCGCCGGTAATGGCGGCGATGGATTTCCCATCACCCGTGACGATGCGGAACTCGGCAGCTGAGAGGCTGGCCAGCGTTTTGAGTGCGCTTTCATCCTGCGCGGTGGCAACGCCGTCGGCAATATAGGCGAGCGTGCCGGGGGAGGTGCCGTTCAGCGCCTCGGTAATAGCTTCCGCCGTGCGCACGCGGTCCGGCGCAAGAGGCTTCGGCTTGGCGGCGGCGAGCTTGTCCAGCGCCACCGCCGTTGTGGCTGGCACGGCGTCGTGTTCGGCATCTGCGGTGAAGCTGATGGAAACGGGGCGATCGGCCCTTTCCGCATCGCCGATCAGGGCCTGAGCGGTTTCGACGCGTCTCTGCCAATCAGTTGCGGAGGCCCAGCTATTATCGACCACAAGCACCAGGGGACCAGTGCCGGCAATGCTGTTGTTGCGGGGGTTCACCACCGGATCGGCCAGCGCGAAAATCACGGCGGCGGCGAGCGCGATGCGCAGCAATGTCAGCCACCACGGGCTTTTCGAGGGCGTTTCCTCGCGCTTCAGCACGGTGGCCAGAATTTTCAGCGGCGGAAAAACCTCCGCCTTGGGGCGCGGCGGGGTGAGCCGCAGCAGCCACCAGATGGCTGGCAATGCCAGAAGGCCGAAGAGAATATAGGGGCTGGTGAAGACGAAGGGCAATGCGCTCATCGGTTGCCACCGCCTTGCGCGGGCGCACCGGACAAATACATGTGAACAGCCACAAGCGCCTCGGAGGCGAGATGATCGGTGCGGTGAAACACGAAATTCCAGCCTAGACGGCGCAGCGAAGAAGACAGCGCTTCGCGGCGGGCGAGATAGGCGCGGGTATAATCCTCGCGAATCGTTTCCGCGCGGCCGGAGACGAGTTTTTCACCGGTTTCCGGGTCGGTAAATTCGGTGCGGCCCGAATAGGGGAAGGTTTCTTCGGCCGGATCGGCGATTTCCACCACATGGCCGCGCAAGCCGCGCCGCGCGAGTGGCGAAATCCGTTCCATCACATTTTGCGCATCGTCGAGAAAATCGCCTATGAGGACGATGTCGCTTGCACCGCGGATCATGCCCGTTTCCGGCATGCCTGTGGTGAGCGGCGCGTGCATGATGGCGGCAGCCAGACGTTCGGCGGCGTTTCTGGCCGAGATGGGCTCCATGATACCGGGACAACCTATGCGCTCGCCCGAGCGCGCAAGGATTTCCGCCAGCGCCAGCATCAGCACCAATGCGCGGCTTTCCTTGGAAACGGAGCCGAGTGTGGATTTGAACATCATCGACGGCGACATGTCGGCCCACAGCCAGATGGTGTGGGCAGCTTCCCATTCCCGATCGCGCACATAGGTGTGGTCGTCGCGGGCCGAGCGTCGCCAGTCGATGCGCGACAGGCTCTCGCCTTCGGCATAGGGGCGGAACTGCCAGAAATTCTCGCCGATGCCACGCTTGCGGCGGCCGTGCCAGCCGGCGGTGACGGTGTTGGCGATGCGCTTGGCTTCGACCATGCAGTCCGGCACCAGTGCGGCACGCTGGCGCGCGCGCGCCAAAACTTCGCTACCCGGTGTCTTATCTACGATCTGGCCGATGGATGCCACAGGCACTCCTTTCGAGAAAGCTTAGGCAGATGTCAGAGCGGCGGGCCGCTCCGAGTTTTTGTCGAGCATCGGATTTTCCGAAAACAGCGTCACACTTTTCGGTTCGATGCCTTAGTTCTTCGCCTGCTCCACAAGGGCTGCGATGACATCGCGCACCGACATGCCTTCGGCGCGGGCGGCGAATGTCAGCGCCATGCGGTGCTCCAGCACCGGTTCGGCCAGCGCATAGACATCGTCCAGCGACGGCGCGAGCCTGCCTTCGTAAAGCGCGCGGGCGCGTGCCGTCAGCATCAGGGACTGGCCGGCGCGGGGACCCGGGCCCCAGACAACGTGTTTGTCGGTCAATTTGTTGCCGTGGCCGGGGCGGGCAGAGCGGACAAGCGAAAGGATCGCGTCCACCACCTTGTCGCTGACCGGCATCTGGCGGATGAGGGCCTGGATTTCCATCATGCGTTCGGCGTCGATAACCTTGCGTGCCTCGCCCGATGCGGTGCCTGTCGTGTCGAGCAATATCTGGCGTTCGGCGGCAAGCTCGGGATAGCCGACATCCACCTGCAGCAGGAAGCGGTCGAGCTGCGCTTCAGGCAGTGGATAGGTGCCTTCCTGTTCCAGCGGGTTCTGGGTTGCGAGAACGTGGAAGGGTTTCGGCAGATCGTAACGCTGGCCGGCCATGGTGATGTGATATTCCTGCATGGCCTGCAGCAGCGCGGACTGCGTGCGCGGGCTGGCGCGGTTGATTTCATCCGCCATCAGCAATTGCGCAAACACCGGACCTTTTATGAAGCGGAAGGAGCGCCGCCCGTTTTCATCCTGATCCATGACTTCGGAGCCGAGAATATCCGATGGCATGAGGTCCGGTGTGAACTGGATGCGGTTGGCATCGAGCCCGAGAACCGTTCCGAGCGTGGTGACGAGCTTGGTCTTGGCAAGCCCGGGAACGCCGACGAGCAAGGCGTGGCCGCCCGAGAGTATGGCGAGAAGCGTGTTCTGAACCACTTTTTCCTGGCCGAAGATGACCTTGGATACCTCCGCGCGGATCGCGGCAATATCCGAAAGCGCCTTTTCGGCCGAGGCGACGATGGCTTTTTCGTCGAGGGTTTCGCCGGTATTCATCACGCCCATGTCGCTCTCCTCATACCTTTGCCGCCGACCCATTCCTGCCCCGATCTTGATGGCCATTGGCCGGGGCGGATTTCGCGCTGCAACTAGCTTATTGCTCTCTTGGCCGCTGACAAGCGCCATTCGAATGACTATGTCGTGACTTAGTATTTCCTTATCGGCAAAGCGAGACTCGAATATGGCAGCGGAGACGATAAATTCGGCAAGCGATGCAGCAGGGCTGGCGGCGATGATTTCACGCGCCGCCGAGCAGACCGGCGACGCCAAACGTGGACCTGCGCCGGTGGAGCGCTGGAATCCCCCCTTTTGCGGCGATCTCGACATGGAAATCCGCGCAGACGGCACCTGGTTCTATATGGGTACGCCCATTGGCCGGGCGCCGCTGGTGCGGCTGTTTTCCACGGTCCTGCGCAAGGATGACGACGGCAAGACCTATCTTGTAACTCCTGTGGAAAAAGTCGGCATCCGCGTGGTGGATGCTCCTTTCGTGGCCGTCGAGATGAAGGTGACGGCGGGCGAGAAGGATGGCGGGCCGCTGCTGACCTTCCGCACCAATGTCGGCGATGTGGTGGAGGCCGGGCCGGAGCATCCGCTACGCTTTACGATTTTCGGAGAAAACCGCGAATTGAAACCCTATATTCTGGTGCGCGGCAGGCTGGAGGCGCTCGTCTCGCGGGCGGTGATGTATGATCTCGTGGCACTCGGCGAGGTGATCGATGTGGACGGCGTCGAGATGTTTGCGGTGCGCTCGGGCGGGGTTGTCTTTCCCGTGATGCCCGCCAATGAACTGGAACGGCTTTCGCAATGACAATGACGACAACCCGCCTTGAAACTTTTACCGCCGCCGATTTCCGCCGCCGGGTGCTGGAGGAAGGCGAGGGCGTGGCGGAACGCGAGAATGGCGATCATCTGCTCAATCCGGGCGTGGTGCTTTCGGGAAACGGCATAAGGCTAAAGGACGCCGCCGTGCTGGTGCCTGTCATCGACGACGGCAACGAAGCGCGGGTGATCTTCACCCAGCGCACCGCAACCCTGCGCAAACATTCCGGCCAGATTTCCTTTCCGGGCGGTGGCATCGATGCCGGGGACCGCACACCGGAAGAGGCGGCCCTGCGCGAGACGGAAGAGGAGATCGGCCTCTCGCGATCTTTCGTGGAAACAGTCGGGCGTCTGCCGGATTACATTTCCGGTACCGGTTTTCGCATCAAGCCGGTGCTGTCGGTCGTTCGTCCCGGCTTTGACCTGACGCTCAATCCCACGGAAGTGGATGAGGTTTTCGAGGTGCCGCTGTCTTTCCTGATGGACCCAGCCAATCACGGGCGCGGCAGTCGCATCTTTCAGGGGAAGGAGCGGTTTTTCTACGAAATGCCCTATGGCGAGCGCTACATTTGGGGCATTACGGCGGGCATCGTACGGACGATTTACGAGAGGTTTTATTCATGAGCAGCCTTGCCGGGCGGGACTGGTTTGAAAAGCCGGCGCTGAAGCGCATCTTCGCGCTGTTGAACGCCGATGGCGGCGAGGTGCGGATCGTCGGCGGCGCCGTGCGCAATGCACTGATGGAACAGCCGGTCGTCGATGTCGATATGGCGACGACGCTTACCCCCGATGTGGTGGTTGAGCGCGCCAAGGCGGCGCGCATCAAGGCGGTACCGACCGGCATTGAACACGGCACGGTGACGCTGGTGATCGACGGCGAGGGTTTCGAGGTGACGACGCTGCGTCGCGATGTCGAGACCAATGGCCGCCATGCGCAGGTCGCTTTTGGCACAGACTGGCAGACCGATGCCGAGCGGCGCGATCTCACCATCAACGCACTTTACGCCGACGAGAAGGGCGAGATCATCGACCTCATCGATGGCCTTCCCGACATTGAAACAGGAACCGTGCGCTTCATCGGCGATGCCGCGATGCGGATTTCGGAAGATTATCTGCGGATTCTTAGGTTCTTCCGCTTTTTTGCCCATTATGGTTCCGGTCGTCCTGATGCCGATGGCTTGCGCGCCAGTGCGCGGGCCAAGGACAGGCTTGGGACGCTCTCGGCCGAGCGGGTGTGGAGCGAGCTGAAAAAGCTGCTTTCCGCGCGCGATCCCTCCCGCGCCTTGCTGTGGATGCGGCAATCCGGCGTGTTGGCGGAAATTCTCCCCGAAACGGAAAAATGGGGTATCGACGCCATTCACGGGCTGGTTGCAACCGAACAGGCGCTTGGCTGGACAGTTGACCCGATGCTGCGGCTTGCTGCGATAGTGCCGCCCGACAGGGAGAGGCTAACGGCGCTTGCTGGGAGGCTGCGGCTGTCGAAGGCTGAAGCTGCATATCTTGCCCAATGGGCTTCCGCGCCGGTGATCGATCCGGAGATGAAGGAGACGGCGCTCGACCGGCTGCTTTACCGGCAGGGCGTTGACGGTGTGAAGACGCGGCTGAAACTGGCGCTTGCCTCGGCCCGCGCCGACCTTTCGGGCGGTGAGGCGGCGATGCAGAAAGTCGCGCGACTTTCGACGCTGCTGACGAGAGCGAACAAGTTCCACAAACCCGGCTTTCCGCTGAGCGGCGCTGATGTGATGGCCGCGGGCGTGGAGTCCGGTCCGAAGGTAGGCGAGGTGCTGAAAAGCCTCGAAGAAAAGTGGATCGACGTCAATTTCTCGCTAGACCGGGCAGCGCTGACCGCCCGGCTGAAGGATATGCTGGAGAATTGAGATCGCAGTGCCGGAGGCGTTGCGGCTCAGGCCGCATTTGCCTCGTCGCGGATGCGGGATTTGATGTTTTCGATCATGTTTTCGCGGATGATGGTTTCGCCGTGGGCCGATCGCATATGTTCCACGGTGCGGCGCACGACTTCCGCGTCGTCATCCGCGCGGGTGTGCCAGGCACAGCCGGGCACGAGCGTTCCACATTCAAACAGTCTCATGGTCTTGCCTCCCTGTTTTAGACAGAGGGACAGCCTGCAAATGCCTGCTGTCCCTCTGACAAGAAACGAACGGTCGCCGCTAATGTTCCAGAGCGGCGTCCGCTGACCCTGTTCAGGCCCTATTCGGGCATCGCCCAGCACTGGAAAACAGAGGATGTGCCGGCTGCCGGGATTTTTGTACGAGGCATTTCGTCATTGTCGGCCCGCGTCACCGCTTTTCCGGCAAGCGTGCGTTTTACTTGTTCGACATAAAAGGAATGCGGCAGTTCGCGATCGCCGGTGGCACGCATTTCCGCTGCCATGCGGTCGATCAAATCAGGGGTATCGATGGAATGCGAGGCTCCCTCAGCGGAAGCGGATATAGGCATGCTGTTCGAAGTAATCATGACGATAGCTCCTCCAGTACGTCTGCACGCAGGAGATTATCATTGCCTTTATTTTTCCATAAGTCCTAATTTGCGCGATTTGCGCCCAAATTCCTGACGGGCGTCAAATTTACGTGAGTATTTCAGGGCCAGCGGACCACGGGCGGCAGGGAAGACAGAATCGATTCGACATTGCCGCCGGTCTTGAGGCCGAAGATCGTGCCGCGGTCGTAAAGCAGGTTGAATTCCACATAGCGGCCACGGCGAATGAGCTGCTCGTCGCGGTCCTCTTCCGTCCAGGACTGGTTGAAATTGGACCGCACGATTTTTGGATAGACCAGGTTGAAGGCGCGGCC
This sequence comes from Agrobacterium sp. A3-95, assembly GCF_053521785.1. NCBI lineage: Bacteria > Pseudomonadati > Pseudomonadota > Alphaproteobacteria > Hyphomicrobiales > Rhizobiaceae > Agrobacterium > Agrobacterium sp. A3-95. The sequence goes on from NZ_JBNWDR010000003.1 coordinate 320,205, forward strand.
AACATCCTGCACGAAGGCGAAATTGGCGTCCCAGCCGCCCTTTTCCTCTTCCGGGTGCAGCCAGTCGAAAAAGATGCCGCCGGTGCCGCGCGGCTCGTTGCGGTGCTTGAGGAAGAAGTACTCGTCGCACCACGACTTGTAGCGCGGATAGTCGGCCACGGGATGGCGGTTACAGGTGATCTCGAACCCGCGGTGGAAAAGCTGGGTGTCCGGGTCCTGTTCCATCCGCCGGCGTCCAAGCACGGGCGTCAGGTCCGCGCCGCCGCCGAACCAGTGGCTGGTGGTGACGACCATGCGGGTGTTCATATGAACAGCCGGCACATTGGGATTGACCGGATGGGCGATCAGCGAAATGCCGGATGCCCAGAAGCTGGGGTCTTCTTCCGCACCCGGTATCTGCTGGCGGAATTCCGGCGAGAACTCACCATAGACGGTGGAGGTGTGGACGCCGACCTTTTCGAAGACGCGGCCCTCCATCATCGACATCTTACCGCCGCCGCCCGCGCCATTGTCGCGCAGCCAGTCCTTCTGCACGAAGCGTCCCGGTTCCTGATCGGCGAGCGGGCCGCTCAGCTCGTCTTCAAGGGTTTCGAAGGAGGTAACGATGGTGTCGCGAAGATGCTGGAACCAGGCCTGGGCGGCGGCCTTCTTGTCTTCTATGTCCTCGGGCAAGCCCTTCGGCAAAGATGGCCGTTCCATGCATGTTCTCCTTTGGTGAAGTCGATTCCCTGTCGCATCTAGCAGGTGCTGGCCTTGCGCACAAATTCGACTCGCCAAGTTCACATGCGGGCACTATCTTTAGCGATGTAGGTGCCAGAGGTGAATATCATGACGAAATTTGCCGGACCGCCGCCCCTGGACGGGCTGAAGCGCAGGATCGCCAATCACCGCAAGGCGCGTGAAAGTGACGGTGGCGATCCGATGCGCAACGGCATGTTCGTGCGGCAGACCTTTTGTCTCGACCGTGAAGAAGCCCGTGCCAAGGCGCGCGAGTGGTTCGACAGTTTTCCGAAGGCCGCCTATTGGACCGAAGTGGAAAGCTGGCGGCAGCTGGAAGGCGACCGCATCGAATTCACCATGCGGCGGCTTCCTTCGGCAGACTAAGCTTTAAGCACGCGGTTCGGCGTAACGCAGGCGGCTTTCGATCAAAACACCGCTTTCATCCAGAATGGGATGCGCCACAGACACGATATGGGCGTTTATGCGCTTCAGGTCGCGCAGCATGTCGAGATGCAGTGAACTCGTCTGCATGCTTTCCGTCAGCCCATCGCGCAGCCGCTCCAGATGGCGGTTGGACGACTGTTTTTCGAGGCGGCGTATATCCACCTTGCTTTCCATCAGCCGGCGGGCGAGTTCGAAATCGCCGGTCACCAGAATGCTCTGGGCGGCCCGCAGATTTTCGATTGTCATGTCGAACAGCGTCTTCAACTCCTCATAACCGTCGTCGGAAAATTTGAAGCTGTTCAGCACCTTCTTGCGGATCTGCTCGCAAATGCCTTTTTCGATGATGTCGCCGATATGTTCGAGATTGATCGCGTAATCGATGATGGCGATCGAACGGCGCGCTTCGTCGTCTGCAAGCCCTTTGCGCCCCAGTTGGGAAAGATAGACCTTCACCTCCTGCTGACGGCGATCGACCTTCTTTTCGAGCAGGGACACCTCCTGAAGGGGTGCCAGATCATTATGCTTGAAGGCGTTTTCGGCGCGGATCAGCATGCGCTCGATAGCATCGCCGACGCTCAAGACCTCACGCGTGGCATTGGCGAGCGCCACAACAGGCGTATCCAGCGCCTGCTGATCGAGGAAATTCGGGCCATCTTCGGTTTTCGGATCGCCCGGCACCAGCTTTGCCATCAGGTCGGATATGAGGGCTGAGAACGGCCAGGCAACCGCTGCCAGAATGACATTGAAGATGAGATGCGCATCAACAGGCAATTTGGCGGGCGAAAGCGGCAATTGCTGCAAAAGCGTTGCGCCATAGGATGCGAGTGGCATGGCGATGAGGCAGCCGATGGTGCGCACCACAAGGTTGCCGATGGTGATGCGCCGCGCCGAGGCCGGGCCGGAGAGCGTGGCGATGACCGGCGGAATGGCGCCGCCGAGATTGGCGCCGAGAATGAGAACGATGATGAGACCGGCGGACAGCGTGCCGGTGGCAGCAAGCGACAGGATAAGCACCACGACAGCCAGGCTGGAGGAGGAGACGAAGGCCAGCACGGCGGAGAAGATCAACGCGACGGGCCATGCGCCATCAAGCAGACCGATGAAGACGCCAAGGGCTGGCGAGGCACGCATCGGTTCGGTCGCGCCGCTCAACAGATGCAATGACAGAAGCATCAGGCCGATGCCGATGACCGCGGTTCCGCCACCTTGTCGGGCGTTTGAGCTACCCTTTTTGAGAACGATACCGGAGAGGATCAGCAGCGGCGACAGCCACTCCACACCGGCCGCGACAATCCAGGCGGTGACGGCGGTGCCGACGTTGGCGCCGAGCAGCACGACCTGCGCCATGCGCGGCTTGATGAGATCGCGTTCTGCGAAGGAGGCGACGGTAAGCGCGGTTGCTGTCGAGCTTTGCAGCGCGACAGTGGCGAAAAAGCCGGAAAAGAAGGAACGCGGGCCGCTCTGGGTGCCCGTCGCCAATACACTTCGCAGTTTCATGCCGAAGGCACGGGTAACCCCGTCCTTGACCTGGGCAAGACCAAAGAGCAGCAGCGCGACTGCGCCGAGAAGGTTGACGATGACAATGGTGGATTGCATGCGACGTCTCCTCACACCCGCCGGCGGATGGCTGCGGCGAGGGCGATTTTTGTTGTCCGGCTAATAAGTATAGGAGCCTGAACGCCTTCGGTACAGGCCGGGTTGCGACAGTTTTGAAGCAAAAACGGTCAATTTTTGTATTTGCACGAAAAAATGGCGCTAAAAAAGGCGCTTAAGACCATGCGGTCTGGCGCAAAGCCTCGCCGGTGATCATCGCGGCGGACATTGCGACGTTGATGGAGCGCTGCCCCTCGACCATCGGGATGATGATTCGCTCCTGCGCCTTCTCATGCACGTGGTCCGGCACACCAGCACTTTCACGGCCGAAAAGCAGGATATCGTCGTGGCGATAGGCGATTTTCGTATAGGGCAGGGCGGCCTTGGTGGAGGCGAGAACGAGGCGGCGGCCGGTGGTTGCGCGCCACTCCTCAAACCGGTCCCATCTGACGTGGCGCGTCAGCGCCGCCGCTGCGATATAATCCATGCCTGCCCTTTTCAGGTTTCGGTCGGAAATATCGAAACCGGCCGGCTCGATGATATCGACGCCGAGGCCGAGACAGGCCGCCAGCCGCAGGATCGTGCCGGTATTGCCAGGAATATCCGGCTGGTAGAGGGCAATCCTGATTTCGGGTCTGATATCGCTCATGGTCTTCTCACCGCATTTGGAATGCCGGACCGCTTATCACGGGCGGCGGGTTTGTGACAGATGCAGCCCGAGAAGACCGTTTCGAAGAGTGCCGTATTCATTCGCGTGACAAAGAGTCGGGCTACCCATTAACCAACGTGTCGTCAGGCCGATCCGGCACATCCGGTTGCGTCGGATCGGCGTTGTTTCGATCCGGGTTCCGCGCAGCAAAAACAGGAAGATATCATGTCCGAACGGGCGAATTTCGTCCATTTGACCGACCTGCATGTCGGCAATCTGCAGGTGCAGGACGATGATATTTATTCCGACACCTCGGCCACGCTGGCCGATACTCTGGCGCAGATCAAGGCGCTCGGGCAGGCGCAGGACGCCGCCAAGTAAGCTGCGTATCCAGGCCTTACAACGGGCGGAGACCTTTGCCGGGTCTTCTACGCCCGTTCGGCAGAATCGGTCGCAATCGAGAGCTTTTCTGACGCGTTCGGCATCTTTGCGGCTGGTCAACGATTAATTTTTGCGCTACAAGGCGACATCTTCAACACCAGCTAGGGAGGTTCTGATGCAAAATGACATTCGTATTCGCCTCCCGGCCCCAGTAGTGCTGCTGCTGGCCTAGGTGTTACCCCCGCGGTTCGACCGCGTTTCCCATAGTTTGATTCGTCATGTGGCTGTTGCGGCCATATCCAATACTTTTCTGTTCCGTCGTGAGCCATATTTGCGCTTGCTCACGTTTCACGATGGGGCGATTGCTTGCCGGAGCTTGGCCTATGTTTGGCTGGTTTGAAAAACGCCTTGATCCTTTTCCCTCTTCGGCCCCGTCTGTGCCGCCGAAGAAGCTTTTGCCGTTCGTGTGGCATTATGTGCAGCCCGCATGGCCGTGGCTCCTGCTGCTCGGCCTGATGTCCATGGGCATCGCCGTTGCGGAAGCCATGCTCTACAAATTCCTCGGCAGCATCGTCGACTGGCTTTCCACGGCCAATCGCGAGACGTTTTTTGCCGATGAGGGCTGGCATCTGATGGTCATGGCTGGGCTGGTGCTCTTCCTGCTGCCACTGATGGGCGCGATCCACACCATGACGATGCACCAGACGCTTGCCGGCAATTTCGGCATGATCGCGCGCTGGAAGATGCATCGTTTCCTGCTGCGCCACTCCATGAACTTTTTCGCCAACGAATTTGCAGGCCGGGTTTCGACCAAGGTGATGCAGACGGCGCTGGCGATCCGCGAAGTGGCGCTGAAAGTGATCGACGTGTTCGTCTACGCTATCAGCTTCGTCGTCTCGATGCTGTTCATGGTTGCGGCCGCAGACTGGCGGCTGGTCATTCCGCTGCTGGTATGGCTCGGCATCTATATGGGTATCCTCACCTATTTCGTGCCGAAGCTCGGCCGGCTCGCACAGGAGCAGGCCGATGCGCGCTCGATGATGACGGGGCGTATCGTCGACAGCTATACAAACATCTCGACGATCAAGCTGTTTTCGCATGCGGGTCGCGAGGAAAGATATGCGCGTGAGGGCATGAACGTGTTTCTCGGAACCGTTCACCGCCAGATGCGCAAGATTTCCGGCTTCAACATCCTGATCGACCTCAACAATGCGGTCGTGCTGTTTTCCACGGCCTCGCTCGGTCTTTATTTCTGGATGCAGGGCTCGGTCACGGCCGGCTCGGTTGCCATTGCCATAAGCCTTGCCATGCGCGTCAACGGCATGTCGCAATGGATCATGTGGGAAGTCACCTCGCTGTTCGAAAACATCGGCACCGTCTATGACGGCATGTCGATGATGACGAAGCCGCACGATATCGTCGATGCTCCGAAGGCGCCTCAGCTTGCTGCACCGCAGGGCGCGATCCGTTATGATAACGTCCGCTTCCACTACGGCAAGAACAAGGGCGTGATCGACGGGCTGACGCTGGATATCAAGCCGGGCGAGAAGGTCGGTTTGGTCGGGCGATCCGGTGCGGGCAAGACGACGCTGATGAACCTGCTCCTGCGTTTCTACGATCTGGAAGCGGGCAAGATCACCATCGACGGGCAGGACATCTCCAAGGTGTCGCAGGACAGCCTGCGCGAGCTGATCGGTGTCGTGACGCAGGATACTTCGCTGCTGCACCGTTCGATCCGCGACAACATCGCCTATGGCCATCCCGAGGCCACCGACGAGCAGGTGATCGCGGCGGCAAAGCGGGCGAATGCCTGGGACTTCGTGGAAACGCTTGTCGATATGCATGGCCGCCAGGGTCTCGATGCCCAGGTGGGCGAACGCGGTGTAAAGCTGTCCGGTGGCCAGCGTCAGCGTATCGCCATTGCCCGCGTGTTCCTCAAGAACGCCCCGATCCTCGTACTTGATGAGGCGACCTCGGCGCTCGACTCGGAAGTCGAGGCGGCGATTCAGGAAAATCTGTTCTCGCTGATGGAAGGCAAGACGGTTATCGCGATCGCCCACCGTCTGTCGACGCTGACCGAAATGGACCGGCTCATCATCCTCGACAAGGGCCAGATCGTGGAAGCGGGCAGCCATGCTGAACTGGCGGCGATGGGCGGTATCTATGCCGATCTATGGCGGCGCCAGTCCGGCGGCTTCATCGCCGACCACGAGGCGGAAGTGGCTGCCGAGTAAGGAAAGCTCGAAGGGCGGGAAGCATGGTTTCCCGCCCTTTCGTTTGCGGTTCACGTTTATCTATGTAGGCGAGTTAAACCTCTCCTCCGTCATGCCGGCCTTGAGCCGGTTTCCAGCCACGGCGCGCCTGCGCCGTGAAAAGAATCTCCCGCGATCAAAACTTGAATCGCGCTTGACCCCGGATCTAGTCCTTGGTGACGGAGTGAGGATGCTGCGAGTGCGCGAAATCCAGGTGGATCTATCCAAGCCCGGTGGAACATTCTTCGCCCTTTTTCATTTCCCGAACGTTACCGAAATATAATCTCTTCCCGAACGCTCTGCGGCTGTTCCCGCTCCGGGAATCCGCCTATATCCGGATCATGGTCATTACCCGCATCTTCGAGTTTTTCGAGAACTGGATAAAGCCCTTCGCCCGCAAGGACGATTTGCGGCCGCCGGAAAAGACGTCTGGTTTCATCTGGTTCTATATCTCGCAGGCCAAGGCGCCGTTTCTTGCCATGCTGGTGCTGGGCGGGTTGACGGCTGCCATTGAGGCTGCGCTTTTCTGGTTCGTCGGGCGGCTGGTCGACATTCTCTCGACCGTCAAGCCGGAAGAGGGCTGGGCTGGACTGCTGGCAGCCCATGGCGGCGAACTCGTCGGCATGCTGGTGTTGATCGGCATCGTGCGTTTTATCGTCACCATGGTGACCGCGCTGGTGGACCAACAAATCATCACGCCCGGCTTTTACAATTTGGTGCGCTGGCAATCCTATATGCATGTGGCGCGGCAATCGCTGACCTTTTTCCAGAATGATTTTTCCGGCCGCATCGTCACCAAGGTCTGGTCGGGCGGGCAGGCGGCAGGCGATCTTGTCACGTCGCTGATGGAAAGCGTCTGGTTCGTCGGCATCTACTCCGTCTCGATGCTGCTGCTGATCGGCGGACTGGACTGGCGGCTTGCCGTCGTCGTCCTCGTCTGGGTGCTGATCTTCTCGCTGCTGGCGCGTTATTTCGTGCCGCGCATCCGCTCCCATTCGAAAGAAACGGCGGAGGCAGCCTCCATGCTTTCCGGCCGGATGGTGGATGCATACAGCAATATCCAGACGCTCAGGCTGTTCGGGCGCGACGATGCCAATGACCGCTACATGCGGCAGGGCTTCGATATCTTCCAGAACGCCACTATGACGTTCACGCGGTTCATCACCGGTGTGCGCGCCTCCATGGCGCTGCTGTCGGGTGTGATGATCACGTCGATGGCGGCGCTGTGTATCGACCTTTGGCTGTCCGGCAAGATCAGTTCCGGCGCTGTCGCGTTCACGCTCGCACTGGTTCTGCGCCTCAACTTCCTGCTCGGGCGATTGATGACGCAGTTCAACGGCATCATGCGCAATTTCGGCACGGTGCAGAATGCGGCGGAGCTGATTTCGCAGCCGATCGGCCTCGTGGACGCGCCGGATGCGACAGTGCTGGACGTGAAAAGTCCAAGTATCCGCTTCGAAAACGTCAGCTTCCATTATGGGCGGGCGAACGGGGTCATCGACAATCTTAATCTCGATATCAAGGCGGGGGAGAAGGTCGGCATCGTCGGACGCTCTGGCGCGGGCAAATCCACCCTCGTCAATCTGCTGCTGCGGTTTTACGATGTCGAGAAAGGCCGAATCCTTATTGATGGGCAGGATATCGCCAAGGTCACCCAGGAATCACTTCGCGCCCATATCGGCATGGTCACGCAGGATACGTCGCTGCTGCACCGTTCTATCAGAGACAACATCATGTTCGGGCGCACGGATGCCACCGAAGCGCAATTGCTGGAGGCGACGCGCCGGGCCAAGGCGGATGAGTTCATTGCACGGCTGGAAGACCAGCGCGGCCGCACGGGTTTCGACGCGCATGTCGGCGAACGCGGCGTGAAATTGTCGGGCGGCCAGCGCCAGCGCATCGCCATTGCCCGCGTGATGCTGAAGGATGCGCCGATCCTCGTCCTCGACGAGGCGACGTCTGCGCTTGATTCGGAAGTAGAAGCGGCGATCCAGAGCAATCTGGATGAGTTGATGCAGGGCAAGACAGTGCTGGCCATCGCCCACCGTCTTTCAACGATTGCTGCTCTCGACCGGCTGATCGTCATGGATCAGGGCCGTATCGTCGAGCAGGGCAGCCATTCAGATCTCGTCTCGCAGGGCAGACTTTATTCGGAACTCTGGGCGCGACAGTCGGGCGGCTTCCTTGCTGTGGACGAGGCGGCCCAATAGGGCCTGTCGCCAGCTATTTCCCGATCATGAAATCCGCCATCAGGCCGAAATGATTGGAACCGAGGCTGTCGGGCAGACGGGTGGTTTTCAAGAGCGTGGCCGGTTCGCGGGCGAAGATATGGTCGATGGCGATGCCGAAGCGACCTGCCTTCGTCGGCCATGTGGCGGGTTCCCATGGCGCTTTCTTCAGGTCGTTGGCGGCGAGGAAGTCGCGCATGTCGGGAGCGATGCTGGCCGAATTGAAATCTCCGGCCAGAATGAGCGGCCCGGTGACACGAAAGAGAATTTCGCTGACTTCGTCCAGCTCGTCCCGGTGATAGTCGTCGAAATAGGGTTTGGTGATGTGACCTGCGGCGAGCGTCAGCTTCGTGCCGTCGAAATCGATGCTGGCGATGGCGAAACGGTCGCGGCGCAGATCGCTGAGGCTATGGAAACGGCCCTCCAGCAGCGGCCGCGTCGACAGGATCAAAAGATCACAGGTCGGTGTTCCGGCATAACAACCGAGCCTGTGGGGGTAGGTTTGCTGCAGACGCGGCAGAACCGATTCCAGCGCAGCCGCCTCGAACAGATAGACAGCATCCGCGTCTGATTCGAGAATCCTGTCGGCAATTGCATCCGCATTGGCGGCGTTATCCATCAATACGTTTAAGGACAATAGCCGGAAGGGTCTGGCGCCAGGTGCCGCATTGGCGCTTGTCGAGAATTCCATGAGCATGGCGACGGCGTGGATGGCGAGCGCAAGCGACCAGATGATGAGGAAAGCGGAAATCGCGTCACGCGTCAGCCAAAATACCAGGCATGACACCAGGATACAGACGAAGGCGATGTGAAGCTGGAAACTGGTGACGAAGGCTAAAAGCCAGAAATCCGTCACATAACGCAGGCTGGCGATGAAAAGTACGGCAGCCACGACCGTGGAGACCATGCACGAGAGCTTCGCCGTCATCCGAATCCCTGCTTTCCAAGCTCTCCCTTGATGTCTCGTAACATGCCGCAAGGGTGGGCACAATGTTGCCCGCTTGCCGGGGCTTAGGAAAAAATGAGAAACAAATCCGCCCCTTCTGGCAGAATTACGGCAGCTTTGTGTGCTTTGCTCTTGCCAAGTCAGTCAATATTTTGCGATCAAACAGAATGACGCGGTTTCTCAAACGCCGCGAGGATGACCGAGACGGTGGGACGGAGATTGTCTTGGATCAAATCATAGCGGGAGGACTCATGCGATTTACGGCAAAAACAGCGCAGAGGATGGTGTAGCGGTGAGCGAGCACGTAACCAATCACGACGCCTCGGGTGAACCGACCCGTCGCGATTTTCTTTATCTAGTAACCGGAATGACGGGCGCCGTTGGTGCCGCCGCAGTGGCGTGGCCCTTTATCGACCAGATGCGTCCAGACGCATCGACGCTGGCGCTTGCCTCCATCGAGGTGAATGTCGCGGCGGTCGAGCCGGGCATGTCGCTGACCGTGAAGTGGCGCGGCAAGCCGATTTTCATCCGTAACCGCACGGAGAAGGAAATCGGCGAAGCCAATGCGGTCGCTCTTGCCGATCTCAAGGATCCGGTGGCGCGCAACGCCAACATTGCCCCCGACGCGCAGGCGACGGACATTGACCGTTCCGCCGGTCAGGGCAAAGAAAACTGGATCGTCATGATCGGTTCCTGCACCCATCTCGGTTGCGTTCCGCTCGGCCAGGCCGGCGATTTCGGCGGTTGGTTCTGTCCCTGCCATGGCTCGCATTACGATACGGCGGGCCGCATACGTAAGGGCCCGGCGCCGCAGAACCTCGCCATCCCGACATTTGCATTCACATCCGATACCGTGATCAAGATCGGATAAGGGGACAGATATTTATGAGTGGTCATTCCAGTTATCAGCCGTCCACCGGCATCGAGAGGTGGATCGATTCGCGGCTTCCCTTGCCGCGCATGATCTATGACAGCTTCGTTGCCTATCCTGTCCCGCGTAATCTGAACTACGCCTACACATTCGGCGCGATGCTGGCTGTCATGCTGATCGTGCAGATCCTCACCGGCGTCGTGCTTGCCATGCATTACGCCGCTGAAACGACGGTTGCCTTCAATTCCGTCGAAAAGATCATGCGCGACGTCAACCACGGCTGGCTGTTGCGCTACATGCACGCCAACGGTGCGTCGTTCTTCTTCATCGCGGTTTACCTGCACATCGCCCGTGGACTTTATTACGGCTCCTACAAGGCGCCACGCGAAATCCTCTGGATTCTCGGCTGCGTGATCTACCTCCTGATGATGGCGACGGGCTTCATGGGCTACGTGCTGCCGTGGGGCCAGATGTCCTTCTGGGGCGCCACGGTCATCACCGGCTTTTTCTCGGCTTTCCCGGGTATAGGTGAGTGGATTCAGCAGTTCCTGCTCGGCGGCTTTGCGGTGGACAATCCGACGCTCAACCGCTTCTTCGCGCTCCACTACCTGCTGCCCTTCATGATCGCGGGTGTCGTCATCCTGCATATCTGGGCGCTGCATGTGACCGGCCAGACCAATCCGACCGGTGTGGAAGTGAAGAGCAAGACCGATACGGTACCCTTCACGCCCTATGCGACGTTGAAGGATGCACTCGGCGTTTCGGTGTTCCTCATCGCCTATGCGTGGTTCGTCTTCTACATGCCGAACTTCCTCGGCCACCCTGATAACTACATCATGGCGGATCCGTTGAAGACACCGGCGCATATCGTGCCCGAATGGTATTATCTGCCGTTCTACGCGATGCTGCGCGCCATCACCTTCAATATCGGGCCGATCGATTCCAAGCTCGGTGGCGTTCTCGTCATGTTCGGCGCAATCATCGTGCTGTTCTTCCTGCCCTGGCTCGATACCTCGAAGGTTCGCTCCGCCGTCTATCGTCCCTGGTACAAGCTGTTCTTCTGGCTGTTCGTGGTCAACGCCATCCTGCTCGGCTGGCTGGGTTCGCGTCCGGCGGAAGGCCTTTATGTCATCATGTCGCAGATCGGCACGCTTTATTACTTCGGTTTCTTTCTCGTCATCATGCCGATCCTCGGTCTGGTCGAAACGCCGCGGCGTATTCCGAATTCGATTACCGAGGCCGTTCTGGAAAAGAACGCCGCCAAGAAGACTGCCGCGCCAGCGGCCGCCCAAGTCTGAGCGCGAAGGAAGGATGACGACAATGAAGAAGCTTGTAACGAGCATCGCGCTTATCGCTGCCATCGGCTGTTCCGCCGCCGCTTTTGCGGCGGAGGAGAGCCACGATCTCGCCACCAAGACCGAGCATGCGATCGCCGGCGGTCACTTCCCGGTCATCAAGCCCGAGGAGCAGAGCTGGTCTTTTGCCGGACCTTTCGGCAAATACGACAAGGGCCAGCTGCAGCGCGGCCTGAAGGTCTACAAGGAAGTCTGCTCTGCCTGCCATTCGATGAGCCTCGTTTCCTTCCGCACGCTGGGCGATCTCGGTTATTCGGAAGAGCAGGTGAAGGCCTTTGCTGCGGAATATGAAGTGCAGGACGGGCCGAACGCCGACGGCGAAATGTATAATCGCAAGGCTGTGCCTTCCGACCATTTCCCCTCGCCATTCCCGAACCACGAAGCGGCTGCTGCTGCCAATGGCGGAGCTGCACCACCGGACATGTCGCTGCTTGCCAAGGCGCGCGGCGTGGAGCGTGGCTTTCCGCAGTTCGTCATCGACATGATTCCGATCATCGGCGGTTATCAGGAAGGCGGCCCGGACTACATCCATGCGCTGCTGACCGGATACCAGGACGCGCCCGCCGGCGTTGAAGTGTCGGAAGGCACGCATTTCAACCCGTATTTCGCCAGTGCCGTGGCGCTGAAGATGGCGCCGCCGATCAGCGCCGATCAGGTGACTTACGACGACGGTGCGCCGCAGACGGTGGATCAATATTCCAAGGACGTGTCCGCTTTCCTGATGTGGGCCGCAGAACCGCATCTGGAAGCACGCAAGCGCACCGGCTTCATGGTCATGGTGTTCCTGTTCATCTTCACGGCGCTGATCTATCTCACCAAGAAATCGGTCTACGCCAACAAGGAACATTGACCGGCTTCAAATGCCTGCAATCATTGGCCCCCATGGTCTTGCCCTGGGGGCCTTTGCATGTGTCGAAGGAGGATGAGAAATGGCGAAAGTCCGGAGCGGTGGCTGCCTGTGCGGTTCCGTCCGTTTCGAGGCCACGGGTGAACCCGGCAATCCGCACAGCTGCTCCTGCGATATCTGCCAGCGGCACTCCGGCGCTTCCAGCCTTGCCTGGGTGGAGTTTGCGAGCGATGCAGTGGTCTGGACGGGAGAGCGCGGTGCGCCCATGGTTTTCCGGTCTTCCGATTATTCCAGCCGTGCGTTTTGCGCAGTCTGCGGCAGCACGCTTGGCGCCATCGACGATGCACCGACTGTCGCCCTCGTTTCCGGCTCTTTTGACGACAGAAATGACGAGGCGCTACGGCCTCTGTCGCATTCCTTCGCGGATGTATGCCCGGTCTGGGCGCGGATCGAGGGAATGTCGGGGCAGGAATGAGCGACGGTCCTTTTTAGTTGGTCCGCAGCCACCAAGTTGATAGGGTGGCCCGAACCTTCTGATCCATTTCCCAATCTAACTGGAAATACCATGACCGTTATCGCTTCGGAGCTTTCCGCTGCCATCCGCTCCATTCCCGACTATCCGAAGCCGGGCATCATCTTCAGGGACATCACGACTCTGCTTGGCAATCCGCGCGCTTTCCGCCGTGCCGTGGACGAGCTTGTGCAGCCCTATGCGGGGACGAAGATCGACAAGATCGCTGGCATGGAAGCGCGTGGCTTCATTCTGGGCGGAGCGGTGGCGCACCAGCTTTCCGCCGGTTTCGTGCCCATCCGCAAGAAAGGCAAGCTGCCGCACACCACCGTGCGCGTGGCCTACAGCCTTGAATATGGTGTCGACGAAATGGAAATGCATGTGGATGCCGTGCAGCCGGGCGAAAAGGTGATTCTGGTCGACGACCTGATCGCGACCGGCGGCACAGCCGAAGGCGCGGTCAAGCTCTTGCGGCAGATGGGCGCGGAAATCGTTTCGGCCTGCTTCGTCATCGATCTGCCCGATCTCGGCGGCCGCAGGAAGCTGGAAAACCTCGGTGTCGAAGTGCGGACACTGGTGGAGTTTTCGGGGCATTGAGGCCGGTTTCCGGCTAGGAATGTTGCGACAGGCCGGCGTTTTTTCCGGTCTTTCGTAGTGCGATCCATGTCCAGTGGACGCCCATGGCGCGATTACCCGCCTGAATGGAAGCAACTTCTACCTGTCGTATCAACGTGAACCCCAGACGGGCTGCATTGCCCGTCGTTTCCGCTGGTGAAATGGAAAAAGCACGGCGGCCTTCGGGTGCGGGGCCGTGACGCAGGGACATGATCAGCAATCCGCCCTCTGCCGTCATCTCCGAGAGGCTTTCCATGGCGGTTTGCCGTGCCTCGTCATCGATATGGTGCCAGACGCCGCACAGCGTAACCAGATCGAACGGGCCGTGGCGGCGCGCTTTCATCAGATCGGGCAAACAGTCGTCAAGCCAGGTTATCTTGTGCGAGAGGTGCAATCTCTTTCCGGGTTCACGCAGTTCCTTGACCGGCTCTATCGCCAGAACATCATGGCCGCATTCGGCAAACCAGGCGGCATCGCGACCGGTGCCGCTGCCAATATCCGCGACGCGGGCCGGTGTGACCGGCAACAGATCGATGACCGGTGCGTAGATTTCCCGGCAATCCAGTCCATCGAACCTGGCAATCAGGTCCGGCGTTGCCGCTTCAGCATAACCCTGTAGGATATCGTTCATTCTTGCCTTCCCGCCGCGACGCCGATTCCGAGGGTATCGCGCGCGGGCTATCTCGGCCAGCCGCTATTCGAACTCCAGAACCCCGCTCTGGAAGGTCATCACGGTTTCTCCGGACTGGTTCACGCCCTCGTTGAAGGTGGTGTTCAGCCAAACCCCGGCTCTTGATTCCAGCGGTCGGGCATCGAGCAATGTGACGAAATAGGTCACGTCGTCTCCGGCGAAAACCGGCTTTTTCCATTTGAGTTCACGAAAGCCGGGGGAGGGGCCAAGTTTCGGCGGTTCAAGGCCAAGTTGTTTCAGCCTCTTCACTTCCTTGCCCCAATGGGAAAGGAAACATTTCATCCAGCCAGCGCCGGTGTGCCAACCGGAAGCGCAGAGCGCGCCGAAGACGCTGTTTTTCGCCGCTTCGGCATCGAGATGAAAGGGCTGCGGATCGAAATCGCGGGCGAAACGGACAATGTCTTCGGCGGAAAAATGCAATGTGTCGAGGGTGACGCGTTCGCCGATCGGGGAAAGTTCTGCCAGTCTCATGCCGCAAGGCCTCCGTCCGCACGCATCAGGAACATCACGGTGTTTTCGCCGTGCGATACCAGAACGCCGCGCTGGTTATAAAGCTCATGGCGAAACTTCACGAGGCCGATGCCGGGGCGTGAGCTGGAGGTGCGCTGTTCCAGAACAATGGATTTTCCCGAAAGCGTATCGCCAGCCAGAACCGGCTTTTTCCAGTCGACATAATCGATGCCGGGGCTGCCTTGCGATGTCGAATCGCTGATATAGCTCTCCGCCATCATTCGCATCAGCAGGGCGCAGGTGTGCCAGCCGGATGCCGCCAGCCCGCCGAGAATGCTCTGGCGGCCAGCCTCTTCGGACAGATGCATGGGCTGAGGATCGAACTCGCTGGCGAATTCGATGATTTGTGCTGCAGAAATCGATTGCGGTCCCAGGGGAAATTCCCGTCCAACGGAAAAATCCTCATAGGCATATGTCGCGACCGGCGCCATGGCTTCCTCCCTTGCCTAGTCGATGTCACCGGCATCTAAAATGATTTTTCCCTTTACGTAAAGGTCAAATCGAGAGTGCGTTTGCGGCATAGGGAGATGCTGTTGAGAGAGCGAGTGCGTCATGCTGCCTTCTCCCAGTGGAGGAGAAGGCCGCGATAGCGGAATGAGGGGCAAGGGTCGTGAGATTCGCCAGCGTTGCCTCCTCATCCGATCCTCCGGGCTATCTTCCCCCGCCGGGAGAAGAAACAAGCCACAGGTCTGTGTCACTTCGGTCAGCGCGTCAAAAGACGCGATGTGACCGCCGCCGCGCTTAAGACCAGATCAGGTATTAAAGCGGAAGTGGATGACGTCGCCGTCCTGGACGACATATTCCTTGCCTTCGTCGCGTCCCTTGCCGGCTTCCTTGGCACCAACTTCGCCCTTGTAGGCGATGTAGTCGTCATAGGCGATGGTAAAGGCGCGGATGAAGCCGCGTTCGAAATCGGTATGGATGACGCCGGCGGCAGCGGGCGCTTTGGTGCCGCGCACGATCGTCCAGGCGCGCGTTTCCTTCGGGCCGACGGTGAAATAGGTGATGAGGTCGAGCAGGTGATAGCCGGCGCGGATCAACCGGTCGAGACCGGCTTCGGTGAGCCCGAGGGCCGAGAGGAATTCTTCGGCTTCATCGGCCGGAAGCTGCGCGACTTCGGCCTCGATCGCCGCCGAGATGATCACGCATTCGGCGCCCTGTTGCTTTGCCATCTCCGCGACAGCCGCGGTGTGCTCGTTGCCGGTGGATGCGTCGGCTTCAGAGACGTTGCAGACATAAAGCACCGGGTGCGACGTCAGGAGATTGAGGCCCTTGAGGATTTCGATTTCCTCGTCCGCCAGTGTCTTCAAAAGCAGACGTGCCGGTTTTCCGTCGTTGAGCAGAGCAATTACGGCTTCCATCACCGGCAGTTGGGCCAAGGATTCCTTGTCCTTGCTGGTGGCGCGCTTGCGCGTCTGCTCGACACGGCGTTCCAGGCTTTCGAGGTCGGCGAGCATCAGTTCCGTCTCGATCGTGTCGGCATCGCCAACCGGATTGATGCGGCCTTCCACATGGGTGATGTCGTCGTCCTCGAAGCAGCGCAGCACATGCACGACGGCATCGACTTCGCGGATATTGGCGAGGAACTTGTTGCCGAGACCTTCACCCTTCGATGCGCCGCGCACCAGGCCGGCAATGTCCACGAAGGAAATGCGGGTCGGAATGATTTCCTTCGATCCGGCAATGGCCGCGAGCTGCTGCATGCGGGGGTCCGGCACGGCAACTTCGCCGGTGTTGGGCTCGATGGTGCAGAAGGGATAGTTGGCGGCCTGCGCGGCCGCCGTTTTCGTCAGCGCGTTGAAGAGGGTGGACTTGCCGACATTCGGCAGCCCGACGATACCGCATTTGAAGCCCATGGCTTGAAACCTGTCCGTTTGAAAGAATTCGTTGAGGAGCCTTTTGCGGAAAGGGCAGGGCAAGGTCAAGCCCGGGGGCCGATTTGGGCGGGCAAAGCCCCGCGAATGGCGCGGAATTCTGCGCGAGTGCGGGGCCGAGGTTGTCGATGCTGCGGTTGCGGCGCAATATGCGCCGGTCGAGCAACCGATCTTTCGTCATCAACGGGGATTTTCCCCATGGGCTACAATTGAGTGACAATCACGGGCGACAATGATGAGTGACAGTCCTGTTGATCTCAAACCGAAACCGAAAGTCAAACCGAAGCTGGAGCGGCCTAAGCTCTACAAGGTCATTCTGCTGAATGACGACTATACGCCGCGCGACTTCGTCACCCTGGTGTTGAAGGTCGTCTTCCACATGGGCGAGGACACCGGCCACCGGGTGATGATGACGGCGCATCGCTTCGGGAGCGCGGTCGTCGTTGTCTGCGAGCGCGACATTGCCGAGACCAAGGCCAAGGAGGCGAACGATCTTGGCAAGGAGGCCGGGTTTCCGCTGATGTTCACCACCGAGCCGGAGGAGTGACGGCTTTATGCTCAATCCCGCCGGATCTGAAAACCCGTCTTGTTCTGAATGAAACCGCAGCTTTCGTAGAAGGCATGTACCTCAGGACGCTGCCGGCCGGTCAGCAGCATCACCTTGTAGCAATTTGCGGCAAAGGCGGTCTCGATGGCGTGGCGCACGACTGCGCGGCCATATCCCCGGCCGCGACGGCTTTCCAGCGTCACCACATTTTCGATGAAGGCATAGGGACGGGTAGCGCGCGTCAGGTTCGGGATGACGAGAAGCGTGGCGGTTGCAACGGGTTCCTGGTCTTCCATGGCAAAGAACACGGTGAGGCCGGGTTGGCCGAGCATGGCGGCGAAAACCGTGCTTGCCTCTTGCGCCGTCAGTTGCGGGTCGGAAGGGTTCAGCGCCTGGTAAAGTTCGAGCAGTTTCGGCAGATCGTCCGGGGCAGCTTCGCGAAGGCTCATGGTCTCTGAAGACACCTGCGCTCAATCCTTCTTGCCGAACATCCGCTTCAGCATCTCTGCCATCGGCCCGGTTTCCGGCAGTTTTTTCGGTTGGGCGTTGTTGCGCGCCTGATGGATGTGGGATTGCGCGGCGGGCTTGGCCGCCTTGGCCGGTTTTTCCGTTTCCGGCTTGCTGCCGGTGGCAAGCGCCAGCTTGTTCATCAGCTGCGAATCCTCTGATTTCACCAGCATCGCGGCATTGTCGGCAATGGCGTCCAGCAGCGGATCGAGCCAGACCCGGTCGGTCTTGGCGAAATCACCGAGAACGTGGCCATGCACCCGCTCCTTGTCGCCGGGATGGCCGATGCCGAGGCGCAGGCGGCGGTATTCCTTACCGCAATGGGCGTCGATCGATTTCAGGCCATTATGGCCGCCATGGCCGCCGCCGGTCTTGATGCGCGCCCGGCCTGCAAGCAAATCGAGTTCATCATGGATGACGATAATGTCTGCCGGTGCAAGCTTGAAGAAACGCATGGCCTCGCCGACGGATTCACCCGACAGGTTCATGTAGGTGAGGGGCTTCATCAGCAGAACTTTCTCACCGCCTATTTCGCCTTCGGAAATCTCCGCCTTGAATTTCCGCGCCCAGGGCGAGAAGGAAGGCAGGCGCTGCAGCGCATCCACGGCCATGAAGCCGATGTTGTGACGGTTTCCCGCATATTGGGCGCCGGGGTTACCAAGGCCTGCGATGATCTTCATGGGGCATGTCCGCTTTTTTGCCTGACGATGCTGTTGTCACCACCCCGAAATGTTCTGGCTGTCAATCTTTTTATGGATTTTTTGGATGTGGCGAGCGGGCGCTCAAGGGCTGACGAGTTTGTAGCGGTCGAATATGCGCTGTTGCGTTCCATCGGCGATCAGCCTGTCCAGGCGCGCCTGCAATTTTGCAATGACCTCGTCTGGAACGCTTTTGTTGCAGGCAAGACCCAGCTGTTGCCGCGCCAGCGTTATCACTTCCCTGAACTTGCCTGGGGGTTGGCTTTTGAAAGTGCTTTCCGACATGGGCATCAGGTCGATGCGGCCTGCGTTCAGCTTGTGAAGCGTGATCTGGAAATCAGCACCGACATCCACATGCTCGAAACCGAGGTTGCCAAGAAGGACCTCGGTGTAGTCGCCACGCTGGGTGCCGACCCGGTATTTCCTCGCGTCTTCCAGACTGGAGACGTTGATATCCGCATTCTGGCGCGCCACGAGGATGTTGCGGTCGCTATGGATCGGCGAGACCCATTTGAATAATTTTTCCCGTTCGGACGTTCTTGCCGTGGCAAAGACGCAATGCATGGCCTTCGTTGTGGCCAATGCGATCGCCCGCGCCCAGGGCATGACGGCAACCTCGTAATCGGTGCCGGTATCCTCAAGCACGATCCTGAGCTGGTCGATATAAACACCCGCCACGCTGCCATCGTCGTTTTGCAGATTATAAGGTGGGTAAACCTCGGTGGTCAGGAAAAGCTTGGCTGCGCTGGCCGGGCCGGCAAGAGCAAGAAAGATCAGACAAAAGCGGATCAATCCCATGGTTGCTCCCACCCGTTTACGCCTGTCGCGCCGCGGCGCGGTCTGCGCCGTTATCCGCATTCAATGCAGCGATCAGCCGTTCGATGGGCTGCGGTCGCGCAAAATAATAGCCCTGTCCGTAATCCGCGCCTATCACTGTCAGAAGCTCCTTCTGCTCTTCCGTCTCGACGCCTTCGGCGATGACGGAGCAATTCATCTTGTGTGAGATTGCGGCGATACCCTCGACCAGCATGCGGCTGCGCTGCCTTATCTCCACCGTGTCGTCGCAGATCGAGCGCGTGAAGGACTGATCGATCTTGACGATGTCGACCGGAAAGCGGCTGAGATAGCTTAGCGACGAATAACCCGTGCCGAAATCGTCCAGCGCGATGCGGCAGCCCAGCTGGTGAATGGCATTGAGGATCGCCCGGATTTGCGGATCGTCCTTCATGATGACCGCCTCGGTTATCTCGATAATCAGCCGATTGGGGAGAATGCCGTAGCGGTGAAGGACGCCGGCGATACGGGTCGGCAATCCCGGTTCGAACTGCAGCGGCGAAAAATTCACCGCCACATAGGATTGCTCCATGCCGGGCAGGTGCGACAGTCTGGCCAGATTGGCGATTGACTGGTCGAGGATGACATTGCCGATGCGATGGATGGTACCGTTTTCTTCCGCAAGGCTGATGATCGTGGCGGGAGAAAGCAATCCCTTTTCCGGATGGTTGAGACGCAACAGTGCCTCGAAACCCGCCGTCTGGCCCGTTGCAAGATCTTGAATCGGCTGGAAATAAGCCTCGAACCAATTGTCGGAAAGCGCCTGCGCAATATCCCTTTCCAGTTCCGCATGTTCGCGGGCGCGGTCCATGATCGAGCTGTCGAAGATCTGCGAGCCGTTCTTGCCCGTTCTCTTGCGGGTATACATGGCCATGTCGGCATTCTGCAAAAGTTCGGATGCGCTTGCGGCATGCAGCGGGTAGATCGCCATGCCGATGCTGGCGCTGAGACGGATGCTGTTGCCTTCGATCTCGAAGGGCGTGTCCAGCATTGTGCAGATCCGCTCGCAGAACAGCTGGGCGCGCTCCTCCACCTTGTCGCCGGCAAGCAGGATGGCGAATTCGTCGCCGCCCAGACGCGACGCGCTGTCCAGCGGTGTCAGCAGTGGTTCGATTTTCAGCGTGAATTCCCGCAGAACCGCATCGCCCGCCGCATGGCCGAGATTGTCGTTGATGGCCTTGAACCGGTCGAGGTCTATGAAAAGGCATGCCAGTTCGCTGCCGTTCCTGTCGGCGTCACGGATCTGCACGTCTAGAATGGCCTCGAAACCCTGGCGATTGAAGAGACCGGTCAAATGGTCGGAAATAGCCTGCTGGCGGTTGCGCTTTTCCGACTGGCGCAACTCCGTCACGTCAGTCATGACGCAGAGATATGTGCCCTGATGTGCGTTGCCGGAATCAAGGGCTTTTTCAAGGATGAGGGCGTCCATAACGCTGCCATCCATGCAATGAAAACGCACCGTGATACCCGCATGTGCGGCGTCGGGCGAATGTTGCGCCGCCTTGCGCTGCAGGAAAAGGGACCGGTCATCCGGGTGGATGAGGTCGGCGAAATTCAGGCCGAGTATTCTGGCCCGATCATAACCGGTCGCCTGCACCCAATAGTCGCTGACCGCGGCAATCCGGTCGTATCTGTCAAGCGAGAACAGCATGGCGGGTGTGCGATTGTAGATTTCCGTCTTCCGCTCATGGGCATGCTTGATTTCCAGCTCTTCCTTTTCAAGCTGGGTCTGCATTTCGTTGAAGCTTTTTGCCAGCCTGCCGATCTCGTCCTTCGAGCGCCAGTCGACATGGTGGCGGGAGCCGACGCGGCGTGTCGCTTCTATCGCTGCCGCCAGCCGCATCAGCGGACGGATGACCATGAAGCGGTTGCCGGCGATGGCCGCAAGAACGGTGGTGAGAATGGCGAGAATGAAAATTGTGATGAACGCCAGTTCGGTGCGGCTGAGAGAGGTCAGAAGACCGATATCGTCGTAATAGACTGTCAGTTGCCCGACGGTGACGACACCGTTTGTGGTTTTGTAGGTCACTTCGCGGGTCGTGGAGGCTGCATCCTGAATGATGTCGCTGCCGGCCGTCTGGATGATGTCTAGCTGGCCAGAGGTATCCTTGACCTCGACCATGCGGATCACGGGGTCGGAAACGAGGGTGCCGGTAATCTGATTTATGGTGTCGTCGTCGAGATCCCATAGCGGGCGGGCAAGCGCCTGCGCATTGGTTGACAGCAGGATCTCAAGGTGATTGCGCTGGCTACGGATAGCCTCGTGATAGGAGAGGGTCAGCAAAAGGGTGAAAAGCGGGGCGACCACTGTGAGAAGTGCACCGGAAACAATCGCGATAAAGCGACTTTCGACGGAATGAGCCATGTTCTATTGCAGTACCCTCTACCCCAGATAACTGCGCCCCGTTTCCGCCCCGTCCGGAGAGACATCCTTGAGGTTTTCGGCAACGGCCTTGTATCCTCACTGTATTTCTTCAACCCGTCCGGTGTTTTCACGATAACGCAATGGGCATCGTTTCATGGAATTGTTAATTCACGCTGAAACGGGACCGGCATCCTGCACGCGGCGAGAGGTTTTTGCTTTTAAAGTTCATAAAAACTAAAAGGCCCGTTCCGAAAAACGGAACGGGCCTTTTAGCTCAAATCTATCTGGCCTTATGGCCGCAGATTATTATTCAGAAGCTTCGCCGGCTTCTTCTTCTTCTTCAGCAACGCCGCCAGCCGGAGCAACGATCGTTGCGATCGTGAAGTCACGGTCGGCGATTACAGGCGTGATGTTCTTCGGCAGCTTCACATTCGAAATGTGAACGCTGTCGCCGATCTTCAGACCGGAGAGATCAACCGTGATGAATTCCGGAATGTCGTTGGCCGGGCAGTGGAATTCCACCGTGTGGCGAACGATGTTCAGAACGCCGCCGATCTTGATTTCCGACTTTTCTTCGTTTTCGAAGTGAACCGGAACTTCAACGTTGACGAGCGTGTTGCCCGAAACGCGCAGGAAGTCGACGTGCATGGTGAAGTCGCGGACCGGATCAAGCTGGTAGTCCTTCGGCAGGACCTTGATCTTCTTGCCGTCGACGTCGATTACCGCCACAGTCGTCATGAAGCCGCCAGCGTGGATACGCTTGGTTACTTCGTTGGTCGACAGAGCGATGGAAATGGGGGCCTGCTTGTCACCATAGATGACAGCGGGAATCAAACCGTTGCGGCGAAGTTCACGAGAGGACCCCTTACCAACTCGTTCGCGCGCCTCGGCCTTGAGCTCATACGATTCTTTGCTCATGGCAATTCCTTTCGAGGTTATATGGAGAGTTCATGCCCGCGGGCGCTGAACTGGAGAGGCTAAAAGCCATCTCGCCCGCGTTGCCTCCAAGGGTGTCTACACGGGTGCGGGCGCTATAATACAAACGGAAGACAAAGACAAGAGCGGCCGTTTTCCACGGATGCTATGCTGTGATTTTATTAGACTTGTCTAATTCACTCGTGCATTGCAACTTTTAATATATGCTTATCCATTCATATAAACCGGCTGCAAACTTGGCAAGTGATAAGGCTGCCTGGAATTCCAATTGCGTAGATGACAATGCTTAAAGTTCTCCAGTGCCTTACCGTCGATCATGACTTCCGATACACCACAGCAGCGGTCCTCGTCTGCATGCTGGGGAGCTTCGTCACGATGCGTCTTTTCTCGAGGGCGCGTCAGGCGAGGGGTTGGCAAAAGGTCAACTGGCTGTTTCTGGCTGGTGTCAATGGTGGGTCGGCGATATGGACCACCCATTTCGTGGCGATGCTGGGTTATGTCGCTGCCGGGGAGGTGGGGTACGATCCCTATCTGACCGGGCTTTCGCTTCTCATCGCCATTGCCACAACGACAACCGGCTTTGCCATTTCCGCCTATGGCGGACGCACAGCGCTGGTGGAAGCGGGTGGTGCGACAGTCGGTCTCGGTATTGCGGCCATGCATTATACCGGCATGGCTGCCTATCAGATCCAGGGTATGATTTTCTGGAACCAGACCTACGTCATCGCTTCGCTGGTGCTCGGGGCTGTATTCGGCGCGCTCGCGGTCAATCGCATCGCGCGCCCAGTCAACCGGTTTTGCCAATATAGCTCTGTTGCGTTCCTCATCCTGGCCATCGCCTCCATGCATTACACCGGCATGGCCTCGATGTTGTTCGAGTTCGATCCGCGCATCGTCATTTCGGAAAGTCTGCTGCCGCCCGCCATCATGGGTGGGGGCGCCATCGCCGTGACGCTTCTCCTGCTGGCGCTCGGGCTTTCCACCTATGTCATCGACGCCCAGTCCACCCAGCAGGCGGTCGCCCGCTATCGTCATCTTTCGTTGCACGATCCGCTGACGGGCATTCCGAACCGCGCGGCATTTATCGAACATCTCAACCGCCGCACGCGCCATCTCTCCATGGGCGCACACACGGCGCTTTTGTCCATCGATCTCAACCGCTTCAAGGAAATCAACGACGTTCACGGCCATGCGGCGGGCGATGCCGTGCTGCGCGCCATTGCCGACCGCGCAAGTTCCGTTCTGAAAGCCGGGGAGTTTCTGGCGCGTATGGGCGGGGATGAATTCGTGGCGATGACCCATTCCTATTACACCCGCGCCGATGGTGCGGAATTCGCCCAGCGGCTGATCGAGCAGATCAGCAGGCCGGTCGAATGGAACGGGCAGACATTTTCGGTCGGCGCGAGTGTGGGCATATCGGTGCGCAATACCGGCGCCATCGACGCCGACACGCTGATGGCGCAGGCCGATGTCGCCATGTATAGGGCAAAAGGCGGGAATTCCGACACGATCTGCTTTTACGACAAATCCATGGATGAAGCCGCACGCGAACGCAACGCGCTTGCCGTGGCCATGCGCAGCGGTCTCGCCAACAGCGAGTTCGAGCTTTATTACCAGCAGCAGAATGATACCAAGAGCGGCAGCATCGTCGGTTTCGAGGCACTGTTGCGCTGGAAACATCCGGAACGCGGTATGATCTCGCCCGTCGAATTCATTCCGATCGCGGAGCAGACCGGCTTTATCGTCGAATTGGGCGAATGGGTTCTGCGCGAAGCCTGCGCGCAGGCGGCTCTCTGGAAAAAATCGCTTTCCATCGCCGTCAATGTCGCCCCGCAGCAGCTTGCGGACAATGATTTCCCCGAGAAGGTCGAGAAGATTCTTAGGGAGACGGCGCTTGCGCCTGAGAGGCTTGAGCTTGAAATCACCGAAGGCA
This sequence comes from Agrobacterium sp. A3-95, assembly GCF_053521785.1. Classification (NCBI taxonomy): domain Bacteria; kingdom Pseudomonadati; phylum Pseudomonadota; class Alphaproteobacteria; order Hyphomicrobiales; family Rhizobiaceae; genus Agrobacterium; species Agrobacterium sp. A3-95. Next base: position 344,512 of record NZ_JBNWDR010000003.1, read on the forward strand.
GCATCATCGCCGACCACCGCCACGCGCTGATCACGATCCGCAAACTCAAGGCGCTCGGCGTCAAGATCGCCATGGACGATTACGGCACGGGCTATTCCTCCCTGTCGACCCTGCAGAGCTTTCCCTTCGACAAGATCAAGATCGACCGGGCCTTTATCGATGGCCTGTCGACCAATGTGCAGTCGGAGGCGATCGTTCGCTCCACGCTCATTCTGGCGCATAGCCTCAATATTCCGGTGCTTGCGGAAGGTGTCGAGACGAAGGCCCATATCGAGTTCCTTCGCCGCGAAGGCTGCCTGCAGGTGCAGGGCTTCTTCTTCGGCAGGCCCGGTCCCTTGACCTCCATCGCCAATCTCGTCGACGACACGTTCCTCTCGACGGAGGACGAGCCGGAGGTCACCACCACCGGCCAACGCTATTTCAAGGCGGTATGATATCAGGCGCAGCCCGCGGTTGCGCTGACGGATGCGGGTCGCAAAGTTTTTAGTTGAAACGTGAACGCTTCCAGCGCACCATTGCCGAAAAGCTTTGGGAGGAGCGAATGCCGACAGACGTCGCCCATGCGGACCGCGTGTATGAAACAGCGCGCCAACGTTCCGCAGCCGCAAGTTCTCCGATCATCGCCTCATGGCGCCGTTGCATGGTCACGCACCGTCTTGCGCCGGAGGAAAACCGCAAGCCGATCTTTCTCACCGACGTCGAATTCCGCCGCGCACGCGAAAGTGCGGCGGGCCTGATTGCCGAAAGCACGGATGAACTCGACCGCATTTTTCACAGTGTCGGCAAATCCGGCTGCTGCCTGCTTTTGACAGACGCCCAAGGCGTCGCGCTGGAGCGCCGGGGTGCTGCCGGCGACGATCGTGATTTCCGGGCGCTCGGTCTCTGGTCCGGCGCCGTCTGGAGCGAAGCGAGCGTCGGAACCAACGGTATTGGAACGGCACTTGCCGACGAACGTTCGGTGGTGGTCTATCGCGACCAGCATTTCTTCACATCGAACACGGAACTGTGCTGCACCACGGCCCCGATCCGCGACCATACCGGCCGGGTGACGGGCGCTCTCGATATTTCCACGTGCCGCGACGACATCAACGAAATGACGTTTTCTTTCGTCACGCAGGCGGTGCGGGATGCGGCCCAGCGTATCGAGGGCAATCTCTTCCGCCGGGCCTTTCCCGGCGCGCGCATCGTCGTGGTGCCTACGGGTTTCAGTCCGGCACTTTCGTTGCTTGCGGTCGATCAGGACGATCTCGTGCTTGGGGCGACGCGCGCGGCGCGGCTTGCGCTGAAGCTCGATGACCATCGCATTGCGCAGGGGCTGCCCGCCGCCGATGTCTTGCAGGAACAGCGTCACGACGGCGGTTCCGATCTTGAGGAGGCGGAACGTTCGGCTTTGCGCCGGGTTCTGTCGCGCACCAATGGCAATGTCACGCAGGCCGCGTCCCTGCTCGGCATCAGCCGCGCCACGCTTCATCGCAAGATGAAGAAATTCGACGTGCATTGAGGCTACCCGAGAGGATACCCGGTCAATTCAGCGGGATCGGAGCGGGTTTGTCGCAGATGTGAGACAATGTGCGCTGCGGAACCGCGCGGTGCCACTACCCGCCACGATCATCTAGGCCCACCTTCCTGTCATGCGGTCCGTCGCGGATCGTTTTCATCAGGGAGGATGAAATCATGAATATTCAGGTTCAGCACAAAGCTGGCGAAGCGCCCTTCAAGCTGAAATACGGAAATTTCATCGGCGGCAAATGGGTGGAGCCGAAATCCGGCCTCTACATGGACAATCTGTCGCCGGTAACGGGTCACAAGATTTGTGAGGTTCCGCGCTCCGATGCGGCCGATATCGAACTCGCACTGGATGCCGCCCACCAGGCGCGGGAGAAGTGGGGCAAGACGAGCGTTACCGAACGTTCCAACATCCTGCTCAAGATCGCTCAGCGCATCGAGGACAATCTGGATCTCATCGCACGGGCCGAAACCTGGGATAACGGCAAGCCGCTACGCGAGACCACCAATGCGGATATTCCGCTGACGATCGACCATTTCCGCTATTTCGCGGGCTGCATCCGCGCGCAGGAAGGCACGATCGGCGAAATCGACAATGACACGGTCGCTTATCATTTCCATGAGCCTCTCGGCGTCGTCGGCCAGATTATTCCGTGGAACTTCCCGATCCTTATGGCCGCATGGAAACTTGCACCGGCACTCGCCGCGGGCAACTGCGTGGTACTGAAGCCGGCGGAACAGACGCCTGCTTCTATTCTGGTGGTGATGGAGCTTATCGAAGACCTGCTGCCGCCGGGCGTGCTCAACATCGTCAACGGCACTGGTGTTGAAGCGGGCAAGCCGCTGGCGCAGAGCAAGCGCATCGCCAAGATCGCCTTCACCGGCTCCACCCCGGTCGGCAAGGAAATCATGCGTTATGCGGCCGACAATGTCACAAACATCACGCTGGAACTGGGCGGCAAGTCGCCGAACATCTTCTTTGCCGATGTGATGAATGAAGACGACGCTTTCCTTGACAAGGCGCTTGAAGGTTTCGCCTTCTTCGCGCTTAATCAGGGCGAAGTCTGCACATGCCCGTCGCGTGCGCTGGTGCATGAATCGATCTACGACCGCTTTATGGAAAAGGCGATCAAGCGCGTTCAGGCCATCAGCCAGGACGACCCGCTCAATCCGTCGACCATGCTGGGTGCGCAGGCCTCGCAGGAACAGTTCGACAAGATCATGCGCTATCTGGATATCGGCAAGAAGGAAGGCGCAAAGGTTCTGACTGGCGGTGACCGCAAGACGCTCACGGGCGATCTTAAGGACGGTTATTACATTCAGCCGACGGTCTTCGAAGGCAACAACAAGATGCGGGTTTTCCAGGAGGAAATCTTCGGTCCTGTCGTTTCGGTCACCACCTTCAAGACGGTGGAAGAAGCGCTCGAAATCGCCAATGACACGGTTTACGGTCTTGGCGCTGGCGTCTGGAGCCGCGATACCAATATCGCCTATCGCGCTGGCCGTGGCATCGAAGCGGGCCGCGTGTGGACCAATTGCTACCACGTCTATCCGGCCGGTGCCGCTTTTGGTGGTTACAAGCAGTCTGGCATTGGTCGCGAGACCCACAAGATGATGCTCGATCACTATCAGCAGACCAAGAACCTGCTCGTATCCTACAGCCCGAACAAGGTTGGCTTCTTCTGAGTTCCTCCCCGGAAGCCGGCGACGGATCGTCCTGATTTCCGGCCGCCGGCGAGTTCCCAGGGGCTTCGGTCCCTGGGAACCCGGATGAAGTTCAGCAAAATAAAAGGCCGGAGGTTTTGCCTCCGGCCTTTTTTTGCTGCGGACTATGCCGCGTAACGCTGGTCGCGGTTTCGGGTGGCACCTACGGAGAACTGGCCCACCTGTTCGGTCAGGCCATCAGCTTCGCTTGCGAGCGAGAAGGCCGCAGCCGTCGTTTCCTCCACCATCGCCGCGTTCTGCTGCGTCACATGGTCGAGTTCGTTGACGGAGGCGTTGATTTCGCCGAGGCGGCCGGATTGTTCGCGCGAAGCTGTGGCGATTTCACCGATCTGATCGTTGACCGACTGGATGCGTTTCTGGATCTGCTCGAGGCTTTCTCCGGTTTTCAGCACCAGTGCCACGCCGCTTTCCACATCGCCCGCAGAGGTAGCGATGAGCGTCGTGATATCCCGTGCGGCAGCCGCCGATTTCTGCGCGAGTTCCCGCACTTCCTGTGCCACGACCGCAAAGCCCTTTCCGGCCTCACCGGCGCGGGCGGCCTCAACCCCGGCGTTCAGCGCCAGAAGATTGGTCTGGAAGGCAATCTGGTCGATGACGTCGATGATCTGGCGGATCTTTGACGACGACGTCTCGATACGCTCCATGGCGACGATCGCTTCTTTGACGACAGCGGTGGATTTATGGGCATCCTGCATGGTTTCCGCCGTCGTTCCGACTGCGACGTCGCAGCGGGAGAGTGAAACGTTGACGGCCTGCGTCATGTCTCCAAGTGCGGCGGCTGCTTCTTCAAGGGCGGCTGCCTGGCGTTCCGTGCGCCGCGACAGATCTTCCGATGCGCTTTTCAGCTCGCCGGAGCCGGAGCGGATGGCATTGGCGCTTTCGCCGATGCTGGAGATCGTCGCATCCAGCCCCGCTATGGAGTTGTTGAAATCGATGCGCAGATGGTCGAGCGACGGCACGAAGGGTTTTTCAATGCGAAGATCGAGCCTGCCCGCAGCAAGATTGGCAAGGCCGGTCGCAAGCGCATCGACTGCTTCTTCCAGCTCCTTTGCACTTCTTGCCTTTTCCATCTCACGCTGTGCACGTTCCTCGTCCAGTTCCTCGCTTTTGCGATGGGACTCGGTTTCCATGCGCTGCTTGTCGAGAATGCCCTGGCGGAAGGATTCCAGTGCGCGCGCCATGGTGCCGATTTCGTCACCACGGGAAACGGCCTTGATCTCAATATTATGGTCACCACCGTTCAGACGTTCCATCAACCCGGCAAGGCCGGTCAGCGGCTTGGTCAGGCTGGCGGAAACGAAAATGCCGATGAGTGTCATGACGGCAAGCACCGCAAGTGTTGCAAGCGTTGCCCAGAAGGCGAGATCATTGGCCGCTGCCAGCACCTTGCTCTCCTGCTGGCCGATGGCCAGAAGATGCTTCTGTCCGAAAACGGAGACCGGACGATAGGCGTAGAAGATGCTGCCCGCAGGGGTCTTCGCCATGACCGTTCCGGCTTCGCTGGCACCTGTAAGTGCCGCGAGGCTTTCGGAAACGGCGACACCAGCCCCACCGGAGAGCACGCCCGCGCGAAGTTTGCCTTCAGCGCTCAGAAGAACGGCGTCGTCGATGGACTTGCCGGTTTCCTCAGGTGTTACCACCGCACCGATACGGTCTGCGGAAATGCGCATGATGACGGCGCCCTTGCGCTGCAACTGGCCCCAGTTCGAGACCGCAAGCGGCATGCCGATCAGGGCCGAGTCATTGGTGCCGCCATCGCTGAACCCAGTTGTGCTGATGACACCGTCCTTGCCGGCCTCGATGCGGTCGAACAATTCCTTGATCGTGCTGTTTTGCGGTTCCGTCACATTGGTCAGGAAGTTCTTGCCCTTGGTCACGGAATAGATAATGAGGCCTGCCTTGTCGATGACGTAGATGTCGCTGACCCGGGTGTTGCGCCAGACGCTGGCGATGGCCGCGTTGATCGTGGCGTGGCGAATGGCATAGAGCAGCCGCAAACCTTCACCGTTGAAGGAGGCGCGCTCCTCCTCGGATACGCCCTCGCGGCGGAATGCCTGAATGATCGCATCCTTTTCCGTCGGTACGACCGTGGTCATGGTTTCCAGCGCCTGAGCGATCGCAGCGTTCTGCGACAGCTCGGAAATGCTTTGTTCGACGCGCAGCGTATAGGCATCAAGCTGTTTGGACTGGTTTCCCGCAACCGTCTCGAGCCTGATCTTGCTGGCGTCGATCAGGCCGGACTTGCCCATTTCGTATGACAGCAGCCCAACGGCCAGGCACGAAACCAGCGTCGCGCCCGTGACGAGCGCTGCGAATTTGGCCTTGATTGACAATGATTTAGCTTTGACAGCAGTCGGATTTGCACCCGGCATCCTGTTTCCTCCCCCCAAAAGAACGTTGCGGTACCGTCGCAACAATTGTTTACGGTCGCGTTAAGCTTGGCGGGGAATTGTATGATTATTTCCCGCATACCGTGAAAAAATCCAAGGCCCTGGCCGGCCATTCTCCGTAATAAAACTGCAATGGAACGGGCGCATACCGTGCGAAGTTCAACGGCTGTTCATATTCATGCAAGCTTTTCGCGCTCCTGCTCTTGCCACTATCGACGATGTTTGCGGAACACCCGCGGATGGATATGACGGAGCCCCTTTGAGATCGATCCCGGATTTCGCGGTTATCGTACCCATGCACAATGAGGAAGCGAGCGTGGAAACGCTTGTCGCTGAGATCGTTGCTGCCTGCCAGCCGGTCGGTCCGTTCGAGATTATCGTGGTGGACGACGCATCTTCCGATCGCACGGCGGATGTGGCGCTTTCGCTTGCCGGGCGTTATCCGATGCTGCGGCTGGTGCGGCATGACCGGCAGGGCGGGCAATCGGCTGCGATCCACAGCGGTGTGCAGGCAGCGCGCGCGCCGGTTGTCTGTATGCTTGACGGAGACGGGCAGAACCCGCCGGACAATCTGCCGGCGCTTCTTGCGCCGCTTCTTGCCTCGAACGCGCCGAGCCGGCTTGCGCTTGTGGCCGGGCAGCGCGTCGGCCGGCGCGATACGCTTGCAAAACGTCTTTCCTCCCGCTTCGCCAATGGCTTGCGGGCGCGGATATTGAAGGACGGCACGCGGGATACCGGCTGCGGCCTCAAGGCTTTCCGTCGCGACGCCTATCTCGCCTTGCCCTATTTCGATCACCACCACCGTTATTTTCCGGCGCTCTTCAATCGCGACGGCTGGCAGGTTGCCCATGTCGACGTCACGCACCGGGCGCGCCTGCATGGCAATTCCCATTACACCAATATCGGCCGCGCGCTTGTCGGCATCCACGATCTGATCGGCGTTGCCTGGCTGTTGCGGCGGCGCAAGCGGGCAAGTTGGGCCGAAACCTTCAAAACGGAGACATCGCCGTGAACGCACCGGCCTTATGGTCCATGCTGCATGTGAACAGCTGGAAGGAATTTCTCTGGGTCTGCACCGGCTTTATGGGCCAGATGCTGTTCACCATGCGTTTTCTGGTTCAATGGATTTCGTCGGAACGGGCGAACCGCTCGGTCATTCCGGTAGCCTTCTGGTATTTCTCCATCGTCGGCGGCCTTGTGCTGCTATTATACGCGATCTGGCGTCGCGATCCGGTTTTCATTCTGGGACAGGCCTCCGGCCTGTTCATTTATGCCCGAAATCTCTGGTTGATCCATGCAGAACGCCGCCAGCATGCATGAGGCCGCAGCTCTGCCTTACGCGCAGGCGAATGAGCAGCGCCAATGGATGACGTTTGCGCTTGCGGCAATCGTGCTCGTCACCGTGCTGCGCGTCCTCGGGCTTGCTTTCAACCGCACCGATCTTTTCGTTGATGAGGCGCAATATTGGCTGTGGGGCCGGGAGATGGCGTTCGGCGCCTATTCCAAGCCACCGCTGATCGGCTGGATCATTCGCGCCGCCACCACTCTGAGCGGCGGCGAGAGCACCTTCGACGTGCGGCTCGCCGCCCCGGTCATCCATGGCATAGCGGCCGCGGCGATCCTTGCGCTCGGGCGCATGATCTATGATGCGAAGCTCGCCTCGCTTGCCGCTGTCATCTACCTCACGCTGCCCGCCGTGACGCTCGGCAGTCTTCTGATCTCGACCGATACGCCGATGATGCTGTTCATCGTGCTGTCGATGATCTGCGTGCGCAAGCTTGCGGAAGCACGCGCTGCCGGTGTGTCCGCGATGCTCTGGAGCATTGCGCTCGGTCTAAGCTTCGGCCTCGGGCTGATGTCTAAATATGCGATGATCTATTTTCTGCCCTGCTTCATCGCTGCCGGCTGGCTGTGCGTGGGCTGGCGCATCCGTTGGCGTGACGCCGGTATTGCTGTAGTTGTCTGCGCCGCCGTCATCGCTCCCAATCTGTGGTGGAATGCTGCGCATGATTTCATGACCGCGCGCCACACGGCGGACAATGCCAACTGGCATGGCGTTAAGCTGAAAATCGGTCCGGCGCTCGAGTTCTTCTTCTCGCAGGCGGGTGTTGTCGGGCCGTTCGTCTTCATCGGCATGATCGTCGCGACGTTCAGGGCCAAAACCGCTGAAACCCGGGCGCTTGTCGCCCTTTCGGTACCGATCGTGCTTCTGATCACGGCACAGGGGCTGATGTCGCGGGCGCTCGCCAATTGGGCGGTGGGGGCTTATGCCGCGGGCGTGCTTCTGGCGGTGCCTGTCCTGGCATCCCGGCGCTGGCTTACCGTCTCCACCCTTGTGCTCGGCGGCATCGTTGCCATCGCACTGCCGCTGATGACGATTGCCGGAACGGAATTGCGCTTGCCGAATGGCGACCTGGCGATGAAGCGTTATCTCGGCGGCTCGGAGCTTGTGTCGACCGGCCTTTCAAGGGCGCGAGAGGCGGGGGCGGATGCAATCGTCGCTGCAGATCGCTCCATTCTGGCCGAGCTCTTTTATCAGCTGCGGGACGAAAAGCTGCTCATGCCGCGCGCTCTGCCTGAAACCGGCGTTCCTTCCAGCCACTACGCGCTTCTTTACCCGCTGAAAGCCGGAGAGGCGACAAATCCCGTCTATCTTGCGAGGGCGGACAGCCTGCCGGGCTGTCTCAATGGCGAGGCGCCGCTATCGACCTGGGTTGCCGGGCCGGGCTCGTTCGAGGGCAAGGAAATCGGTCTCTGGCGTCTGCCGCCACAATGCATCCCGAGGGTTGCCGATGGACAATGATCTTTCGCATATGCGGATCACGATCTGGGTTACGTTCGCCACATTGGCGCTCGTCATCCTGTTCGCGACCTTCCCGTCCATCGACCTCGAGTTTTCTTCCCTGTTTTTCTCGCCCGAAGCGCGCCTGTGGGCTGGAAGCCTGCCGGTTCCGGAATGGTTTCGCGATACGTTGCGGGAGTTAACGGAACTGGCCGCACTTCTGGCCTTCATCGTTCTGGTCGGCAACATCAGGCTGGGCGCGATGCAGCGCACCGGCTGGCGCGTCTGGGCCTTTCTCTGCGGGCCTGTGGTGCTCTGCGCCGGGCTTCTGGTAAACGGGGTGCTGAAGGCCAATATCGGCCGCGCCCGCCCGTTCAGCGTCAGCGATTTCGGTGGACATCAGCTTTTTACGCCGCCTTTCCAGTTCAGCACGCAATGTTATTCAAACTGTTCGTTTTCCTCCGGGGAAACGGCGCTCATAGCGAGCTTTTTCCTGCCGCTCTGCGCGCTTGTCTGGAACCGCCTGCAATGGGGCGGGCGTCTTTTCATGGGCAGCACTGCCGCCGGCGCCATCATCCTCATGTCCGGTCTGCGTATTGCAGCTGGCGGGCATTTTCTCAGCGATGTGGTGATGTCCGTGCTGTTTTCCGCACTGACGACGCTGTTCCTTTACCGGGCGCTGGCAATTGCCCGTCATCGTCATCTATTTACCGGCGATGCCGTTACGGCCGATGCCATCAGCCTTTGGCGCAATGGCAGCCATGCTGTTCGCACCCGCGCTCGGCGCTGGTGGCCGAAAATCAAGGCCGCCGCCACACGGCTGCAACGACCGCCGGATGCGGGCACGGCATCTTCCTGAGTGGTGCAGATGGAGTGCTGCGATCTCTGCGGATGCTGAGATAGCTGGCAAAATTGATAAGCCTTCTTCTCATCATGCCAATCTTTAACCGGCATCCAGCCACGGCGCGGACGCGCCGTAAGAAAGGATCTTACGCGATCAAAGACTTGATCGCACTGGACCCCGGACTAATCCGGGGTGACAGTATGCGGATGCAGTGATTTTGCAGATGTACGAGAGAAACGATTGCTTCAGTCGAACAGGCCGGAAACCGACTGTTCCTGCGCGGTGCGGTTGATCGCTTCGCCCAGAAGGCCCGCAGTGCTGATCACGCGGATATTGTGCGCGGACTGGACGCTGGTGGTAGGCTGGATGCTGTCGGTGATGACGAGTTCGCGCAGCTTCGATGAGGCCACGCGGGCAACGGCGCCGCCGGAAAGCACGCCGTGCGTGATATAGGCAGTGACGCTGGTTGCGCCCTTTTTCAACAGCGCTTCGGCAGCATTGCAGAGCGTGCCGCCGGAATCGATGATATCGTCGATCAGGATGCAGTCCTTGCCGGATACGTCGCCGATGACGTTCATGACTTCGGATTCACCCGGACGGTCACGGCGTTTGTCGACGATGGCCAGCAGACAGTCCAGACGCTTCGACAGGGCACGGGCGCGCACCACACCGCCAACGTCAGGCGAAACGACCATGACGTTGTTGGTGTCGTAGTGGTCCTTGATATCGCGGGCCAGAATGGGCGCTGCGAAGAGGTTGTCGGTCGGAATATCGAAAAAGCCCTGGATCTGGCCGGCGTGAAGATCGAGCGTCAGAACGCGGTCGGCGCCGGCTTCGGTGATCAGGTTGGCGACGAGCTTGGCGGAAATCGGTGTGCGGGGGCCGGCTTTGCGATCCTGGCGGGCGTAACCGAAATAGGGGAGTACTGCCGTGATGCGTTTTGCCGAGGAGCGGCGCATGGCATCGATCATGATGAGCAGTTCCATCAGATGATCGTTTGCCGGAAACGAAGTGGACTGGACGAGAAAAACGTCCTCCCCGCGTACGTTTTCACTGATTTCTACGAAAATTTCCTGGTCAGCAAACCGCTTTACGGTGGCATTTCCCAAGGGAACGTTGAGATACTTGCAGATCGCTTCGGCAAGGTGCCGGTTCGAATTGCCTGCGAAAACCTTCATTGCGCCCGCCTGTTTCCATGCAATCGCCTTGCGCCACGGGAAAGTGTCTGCCGTAACCAAGCGTCGTTCAAGGGGAGGAACATCCGGCTGAAAAGCCTTTGCCGGATACGCCTTGTTGCCATGCGCGCCTTAATAGCGTTGTTGCTTCCGATTGCAAGAGGACTCCGTGCTTTCGCAATGATTTTCATGAAATCTCTGTGACTTCTCCCGCCGTTTCATCTCATCCCCTTTGAGACTGCTTCCATGACGAATACTCGTTGAGCGTTTTTGCGGCGATATCCTGCATGACCCTGTCGGTCGCGGCGGCCCAGGGATCGCTGCCCTTGGCTGCCACCGTTTCCTGCCCCTGCAGGCGATGGAGCCTGACACCATTGGCATCCAGAACGTCCCAGACGTAGATGATGTTGACCTTGCTGCCATCGGCGAAGGCGGAGAAATATCCCTTGAGGATGTTCTCTGCCGAATTGTCGTTGGAGGCGCGGATTGTCAGCCCCTTTGCCCGCGCCTCGGCGCCCAGTTGCCGCGAAAGCGGCGTAACAGCCTGAACGGGCGCGCCGATGATCGGCAGGAAGCGGATGGTGTTGCCGGAAGCGGCGGGGGCAAGTGCAGCCGTCTGCTGTGGAGGCGGCGGCTGGGTGCTGGCGGGTGAGTGGCCTGCAGATTGTGCGGTAGACTGGGTCTGACCAAGAGGTTCGCCGTACTCATTGCCGTTGGAAAGCGCCTGTGCCTGCGCCTGCAGGGAGTTCTGCGGTGCGTAAGCGGGCACGGAAGAGGCGGTTGCCGGTGCGCCTGCGGGCGCGCGGTCGGCGGCGGCAGCCATCTGGTCGAGATCGCCCTGCGTCACCGGTGTCGATTGCGAGCTATTGTGGCCGACATTCACCTGCGGCGTCAGCGCCTCCGTGGTGTTGCAGGCCGACAGGGTCAACGCCAGCGCCGGAATGACGAGGACCGAAACGACAAACGTCTGGAAAGGGCGGGTAAACCCTGTCCGGCTCATGCGACGTTTCCTCTCATGTTCCGCTCCTTCTTGCCCAAGGTGGCGGCAATGTAGGGCCGGTTTTCCCGCTCTGTCAAACCCGGTGCAGATTTAAGCTGTGAGAAGATCGAGGCTATGGCGCGAGAGCGGTTCCGGCGCGCCTTCCGTGGTGAGGTAGGTCTGGCCGAGGGTCATGGCGGTGCCGGAATCGGAATCCATCACGATCATGTGCACGAACAGGGTCATGTCGCTGGCGATTTCCTGCGAGTTGCCGGCATGGAACATCTGATGCTCCATCCATGACGGTGAGAAACGCGCGCCCAGCGAATAACCGCAGGAGTTCAGGCGATGGCGGGTCAGTCCACGCTCGTCCATGACGCGGGCGTGCACGTCGAAGACATCGCCGAAGGTCTTGCCGGGCCGCAGCACCTCTTCGATGTCGGTGAGGTTTTGCAGGCAGGCGCTGTAAAGCTCCTTCTGGCGGAAGTCCTGTTCGCCGATCACCACCGTGCGCATCATGGCGGCGTGGTAGTGGGCGCTGACACCCGCCCATTCCAGCGTCAACTGATCCTTGTCATCGAGCCTGCGGCGCCCGGCCTTGTAACGGCACAGCAGCGCGTCCGCGCCGGAGCCGATGATGAATTCATTGGCGGGATAGTCACCGCCGCCGGCCAGAACCGCTCCCTGCATTGCCGAGAGGATCGCGGCTTCGTCCGCACCGGGCTTGATGAGTTCCAGTGCAGCGTCCAGAGCCTCGTCCGCAAGTCTGCCTGCCTTCCTCGCATAGGCGATCTCGGCTGGGCTCTTGATGAGCCGCAAGCTGCTGACCAGATAGGAGGCGTCGATCATCTGGCAGAAGCTGGCAAGCTGGTTGTCCAGCAGGCGGGCGACGCGCCCGGTCATGCCGTGGGTGTCGTATTCCACGCCGATCTTGGCGCCAAGGAGATCGAGATCGCTGAGGAGGTTCTTAAGATCGAGCGTCGGGTCGGCATTGGGCCGGTCGACCCAGACGAGAATATTTTCGATCGTCGAAGTATTTCGGGCCTGCCGCATATCCGCCGAACGGGTCAGAAGCATCATGGAGCCGTCCGACTTGACCACCAGCGTCTGGAAGAAGCAGTAGCCGAAGGTGTCATAGCCGGTAAGCCAGTACATGCTTTCCTGGGCGAAAAGCAGAATGGCGTCTAGCTTCTCTTCCGCCATCTTCGCAATCAGCCGTTCGCGGCGGGCATCGAATTCCGAGAGCTCGAAGTGCAGGGCCATTTAGTCCTCCAGAATTGCGATTGCGGAAATCTGCCGCCCGTAGTCGGGCTCGGCACGGTGGGTCGTGCGTCGGTAGGAATAGAAGCGTTCTTCATCAGGATAGGTGCATAGGCCGAGGTTTTCCGCTCTCACGCCCGCATTGACCAGCCGGTCTACTGTAAATTGCTTGAGGTCGAATAGCGCATGGCCGCCTTTGTCCGAAGCGGTGAAATAGGCCGCATAGGCGGGATCGAAATCGGTGAAGCGCGCCACATATTCAGGCCCGACCTCATAATTGGCCTGGCTGATGGAGGGGCCGAGAGAGGCAGAGATGCGCTCGCGGCTGGCGCCCAGCTTCCTCATGGTCTCGATCGTGTTTTCGAGCACGCCGAACAATGCACCCTTCCAGCCGGCATGGGCGGCACCCACAACGCCCGCTTCAGCGTCAGCAAAAAGGATCGGGCCGCAATCGGCGCTCAGAACGCCGAGCACGAAACCCGGTGTCGCCGTCACCATCGCATCGGCCTGCGGGCGGCTGCCGTCATAGCTTTCATCGACCACAAGGACATCAGGAGAATGGACCTGATGCACGGTGGCGAGACGTTCCGGAGACAAGCCGAACCATTGCGTGACGCGCCGGCGGTTTTCCCGCACCAGTTCCGGCTCGTCATTCGAACCGAGGCCGACATTGAGGCCCTGATAAAGCCCCTCGGAGACACCGCCTTGCCGCGTGAAGAAACCGTGACGGACACGGTTTTCACTCAAGGCGGCAAGCAGGGGGCTCTGGATGGGGAGCGGCAGCGTTTCGTTCTGCATGGTGCGGGAGTTCCTTGGAGAATGTCGCTGTTGGCCAATGGGATGCGTTAAGCGAGATGTTTCCTGTTGCCGCGGCGTTGCGCGGCGTTTGTCTGGTGCAGTGTGTCTGCGTTCGCTTGCTTCGTTCTGGGCCGATGTTGGCCCAGAGGTGATTGCACTGTCAATCCACCGCGCGAAACGGCATGAGATGGAGCGCGGGACTTGAAACGGCGATGACCTTGAAAAGTTCCCCCATCCTGCCAGCCCCTTCGCCAGCGAGACGGTTGACCGCTTCGGCGATTTCAAGCGTCTGGTCGGGTGTAGCTTTTGCGGCAAGGGCGGTTGCCCGTTCCTTCAGGCCAAGACCATAAAGAAAGTCGCCCTGCCTGATGCCGCCGTTGACATGAACGCCGTTTGCCTCAGCCGTCCTGATAAGGCTTTCGAAATCGACATGGCTGGTCAGATCGGCTTGCCCGGGATGAGAAAGCGGCGGGTCGAAGGCATGGTTGCGCATGGCCTGCAATGTGTCGCCATACCCGGCGACCAGATGGCCGTAGTCGATCGCGAGTGCGGTGCCGCCATATGCGGACAGGCGCTGGCAGATTGCAGTCATTACGGCTTCGCGGGCGGGTGAGATCTCGAATATGCTGCCAATCGGCTGCCGTTCCGGGCCGGGCGGCAGCAGCGTCGGGTCGATGCCGGCAAGCCCAGTCGAGAAGACCAGTTCACCATCGGTACCAAGACTGACCACCCGTTCGCGGAAACCCTGCGGCGTTTTCACGAATTGCCGGATTGGGATGGCGTCGAAAAGCTCGTTGGCGACGAGGAGCAGGAAACCTTCAGGCACCGCATCGAAACTGTCATGCCATGTCAGCCGTTCGGCATGCGCAGCGAGCGTCTCTTTCTGGATGGCGCAAAGGCGAGGGCTGGTATCCACCAGATGCACCCGCATCGTCTCGTAAAGCGGTGGGGCGATGCGGCGGATGACGCGCAGCATGTCAGACATCATGGTGCCGCGGCCGGGGCCGATTTCCACCAGACGAATATCTGCGGGTGCGCCATGGCGCTGCCAGGCGTGAACCACGAAAACGCCGAGCATTTCGCCGAAAAGCTGACTGACTTCCGGAGCGGTGATGAAATCGCCCAATCGGCCGAAAGGCTCGCGGCTCCGGTAATAACCGTGTTCAGGATCGGCAAGGCAAAGCGAGAAGAAATCGGTGACGCTGAGCGGGCCGTTCAGGCGGATGAGGGATTTGATGCGTTGCGCAAGCGGTGTCGTCATGGCAGGCCATTCCGCTTAAGCGCGTATTTTCGCGCGCCGCGCACGCAAGACGGCCCAGAGGCCAAGAAGGAACATCGGCGTGGAGAGTACCATGCCCATGGTCAGCCAGTTGCCCGCGAGATAACCGATCTGGGCGTCCGGCTCGCGGAAGAATTCCACGAAGATGCGCGACAGCGCGTAACCGCAAACGAAGATGCCGGTTACGATGCCAGGTGTTTTGAGCGCCCTGAAAACGTAGATGGTGACCGCCAGAATGACGAGGAGAACGAGGCCTTCAAGTCCCGCTTCGTAAAGCTGGCTGGGGTGACGCGCAAACGGCCCGCCGGTCGGGAACACGACGGCCCAGGGAACGTCGGCGATACGTCCCCACAATTCGCCATTGATGAAATTGGCGATGCGTCCGAACAGCAGGCCGACAGGTGCGACGGCTGCGATGATATCGAACATGCTCCAGACAGGGATGCCGTTCTTGCGGGCGAAGAGGATCATGGCGATGGTCGTGCCGATCAGGCCGCCATGGAACGACATGCCGCCGTTCCATATCTCAAGTGCTCTTATAGGGTTTGCGGCGACGGCGCCAAGATCGTAAAACAGGATGTAGCCGATGCGCCCGCCAAGCACGATGCCGCCGGCTGCCCACAGGATGAAGTCGTCAAGATGCTGCGCCGAGATTGGCGATGTATCGTTTGGCCACAGGCGAGGCGTAAGCGCAATGCGGCGGGCATAAAACCAGCCGAGCATGATGCCGGCGACATAGGCAATGCCGTACCAATGGATCGCCAGAGGCCCGAGAGACAGGGCAACCGGATCGATATTCGGAAATGGCATGATGGCAAGTTGGGTGGGAGCGGCTAACAATCCGTATATTCCGTCATCGTTGCTGGGCGGACAACAGAATGACCCATTGCCTCAAGGAGCCGGGCGATGATGCTCTCCGGTCTCTTTACGCGAGGAAAATGGCGATTGCCGCAGCGCCGGTCAAGATTATTCTTCAAGAGACGCTTTGCGATGCCGAAGGCCATTGCAAGCCATGCGGATTTTTCGATTTTGCTTGCAAGGCGGCTGTCGAGTGCCTACCTGAAAGGCATCAACAGCAGGGAACGGAACGCTCCCTGAACCGACGAAGGAACAGGGCCATGAGCACGACAGGCACCAATCGTTTTCTGGATGAATTCGCCAAGCTGATGACCGATGCGGCGGGCGCTGCGCAGGGAATGCGCAAAGAGGCCGAGGCTGCCTTGCACGCACAGGCGGATCGCTGGCTGAACAGCCTCGACGTGGTCAAGCGCGAGGAATTCGACGCGGTGCGCGAGATGGCGATCAAGGCGCGCGATGAAAACGATGCGTTGCGCGCTCGCATCGAGGCTCTGGAAGCAAAGCTTTCTGCTGCCAAGGATTGATTCTTTTCGCGCTTTTTCATCAAGAGTTCCCGGATCGCCTGCGATTCCGGGACTTTTTGTTTGCGGGCCATGCAACCCGAAATTATTCCCTGTCGATCCGGACCTGCCTCCATCGTTAATTTTTTGAGGCCTGTGGACACTTCCAAAAAACGCAATTGCCAGAGTCGCTTATGTATCTCGCCTGAGGTGATGGGGGAGAAGATATCCACTGTTCAAAAAGTAAAAATGCTGCCCGAGGGGTGGCAGCAGGACTCGGCCATTATACACTGATTTTAAATGATGATTCGAAACGAACCTGGTAAGCTCCACACAGGGTGAATGTGTAACTCTGTTGGTGTCGGGCAATCGTCTCAAGTGTTGAATCCGGTTTGTGTGTGCGTTTTGTGCCCGGCGTTCAAAACAGAACATCCATACCGGATGAGAAGGTGCCGCATGAGCCTGATAGAATTTGAAATTGAGCGCCAGTCCAATCCCGTGGACATGATCGAGATTGTCGCCGCCTCGAACGACTGGTCGTTCGAACGTTCTGGCGAAGACGAGATCGCCATGACGGTGGCGGGCCACTGGGCCGATTATCACGTTTCCTTTTCCTGGATGGAAGATTTCGAGGCACTGCATCTGGCCTGCGCCTTCGACATCAAGGTGCCCGATCAGCGCGTCAACGAAGTCATTCGCCTGTTGTCTCAGGTCAACGGCCAGGTACTGATGGGTCATTTCGATCTGTGGCGGCAGGAAGATGTTGTGATCTTCCGCCAGTCGCTGCTTCTGGCTGGCGGTGCGGAGCCTAACAACCAGCAGGTGGAAGTGCTGCTTTCCAGCGCGCTTGAGGCATGCGAACAATATTATCAGGCATTCCAGTTCGTCGTATGGTCGGGGCTGGATGCGAAAAGTGCAATTGAAGCGGTCATGTTCGAGACCGTCGGAGAAGCTTGAAAATGGTCTATAGGGCTTCCGGTCCTCTCGTCCTCGTTGGGGCGGGCAATATGGGCGGCGCTTTGCTTTCGGGCTGGCTGAAAAAGGGCGTGCCGGGTTCGCAGGTTATCGTCATCGATCCGCGCCCCTCCGACGCCATGCGCACGACAATTGCGGAAGCGGGCGCCACGCATAGCGAAAGCGTGCCTGACGGCGTGAAGGCGGGCATTCTGTTTGTCGCGGTAAAACCGCAGATGATGGAAGCAGTGCTACCCTCCCTCAAGCCCTTGCTCGGACCCGAGACCGTGGTGGTTTCGATTGCGGCCGGCACCACCATCGGCACTTTCGTTTCGCATTTCGGCTCGGTCGCCGCCGTGCGGGCCATGCCGAACACGCCGGCCATGGTTGGCCGTGGCGTGACGGGCGCCTATGCCAACGAATTGGTGACGCCGGCACTTAAAGCCGTGGTGGATGGATTGCTGAAGGTCAGCGGTCCGGTCGAATGGGTGGAAACCGAAAGCGATATCGACGCGGTTACCGCGGTTTCGGGAAGCGGTCCGGCCTATGTCTTCTATCTGGTTGAATGCATGGCGGAAGCCGGTCGCAAGGCAGGTCTGCCGGCGGATATAGCCATGCGGCTGGCGCGTGAAACCGTGGCCGGTGCTGGCGAACTCCTGCATCAGTCTTCTGACGAGGCGGCGCGCCTGCGCCAGAACGTTACCTCGCCGGGCGGTACAACGGCCGCCGCACTTTCGGTGCTGATGGCCGAAGACGGCATGCAGCCCCTGTTTGACAAGGCGATCGCTGCGGCGAAAAATCGCGCCGAAGAACTGGCTGGTTGAAGACGAGCAGGCTGGCGGGAGCATGGCATGAGCAGTGAAATTTCCTATGCCGATTTCGAGAAGGTCGATATCCGTGTCGGCACGATCGTTGAGGCAGAGCCTTTTCCGGAAGCACGCAAGCCGGCGATCAAGGTGAAGATCGATTTCGGCCCCGAGATCGGCATCAAGAAATCCTCGGCGCAAATCACGGTGCATTATACCCCGGAAAGTCTGATCGGCCGACAGGTGCTGGGTGTGGTGAATTTTCCACCGCGCCAGATTGGCCCGTTCCGCTCCGAAGTTCTGACACTGGGGTTTGCCGATGGCAACGGCGACATCGTGCTTGCCGCGGTGGAGCGGCCGGTGCCGAACGGCGAGAAAATGTGCTGAGAACGCACAACAACACGCAACCAGAAGATTGCGCAGGCTGAACATTCTTTCTCCGTCGTTCCGGTTCAAGGCTGGAATGACGCAAGCGGGCGAGCCGCGTCACATTTTTCTCTCCGCTGCTCTACGCCGGAATTTTGACGATTACCCGCAATCCGCCCATCGGGCTGTCGTCCAGCGATACGTCACCGCCATGGCTGCGGGCGATGTCGCGGACGATGGAGAGGCCGAGCCCGGTGCCAGAGGCGTTGAGGTTGCGTGCCTCGTCCAGCCGGAAGAACGGCTTGAAGACATCCTCCCTTGACGCTTCCGGAATACCCGGCCCGTCATCATCAAACGTCATGATGATGGAGCGTGGAGCCTTGCGGATGTCGATATGGAGCTTGCTGGCATAGCGCCGGGCATTCTCCGCGAGATTGGCGACGAGGCGGGAGAGGGCATTCGGGCGCGCGATGATCTGGTCGATATTATATAGCTCGTAGCTGAATTTCTTGCCGTGCAGCTCGAAATCATAGTCGATTTTTTCCAGAAGTGCCGGAAGCTCCAGCGTGCCGACATCCTCCTCGACATCGGTGCGGGCAAAGGTGAGGTAGGCCTCCAGCATCGACTGCATGTCCTCGACATCCTTGTCCAACCCTTCCAGATCAGGATTGTCGCCGGCAAGCGCGAGTTGCAGCTTGAAACGGGTGAGGATGGTGCGCAGGTCGTGGCTGACACCGTTCAGCATGGCAGTGCGCTGTTCCATCTGCCGCTCGATGCGTTCGCGCATCAATATGAAAGCAAGACCCGCCCGCCGCACCTCGTCTGCGCCGCGTGGGGAATAGGCGCTGATCTTCTGGCCCCTGCCGAAATTTTCGGCCGCCTTGGCAAGCGCTTCGATAGGCTTGATCTGCCCGCGCAGGAACAGGATGGAAATGGCGATCAGAACCAGCGATGCACCGACCATCCAGACAAGGAAGATATGCGTGTTGGAGGCATAGGCGGCGCTGCGACTGGTAAAGACGCGGAGCGTCTTGTCTTCGAGCTGGACACGTATTTCAACCAGGGAACCGTTGCCATAAGTATCGATCCAGAATGGCCGGCCGATTTGCTGGGTCAGCTGATTGGCGAGGATCGTATCCAGAATGGAAAACAACGGTTCTGGTCTCGGGGCCGGCAAATCGGCCTTCGGCTCGATGTAGATGCTGAGACCCAGCTTCTCGCGAGCGATGCGGATGACGCGCTGATAGTCGTCTTCTTCCTCATCAGTTTGCAGAAGCTCGATGATCGCTGCGATATCGCGCGTTACGGCTGAGGAAAGGCGCTCGGTAACCAGCTGCCAGTGACGCTCCATGAAAACGGCCGCGACAACGCCCTGAAGCAGGATCATCGGCAGGATGATGATCAGCAGCGAGCGTGTATAAAGCCCGGTGGGCAGCCAGTGGCGAAGCCATCTGGTAAATGCGCGCCAGGTCTTCGCTACGCCGCTATTCCTGACAGTGATTAGAAAATCGAGGCTCGCCATGGCTGTGCGCCCGCCTTTCGTTTGTCCTTGTCAATCCACGCTCAGGCGGTAGCCGATGCCACGCACCGTTTGCAGGTAGACCGGGTTGGCAGGGTCGTCCTCGATCTTGCGGCGAAGGCGGTTGATCTGCACGTCGATTGTTCTTTCGCCCACTTCGGATTCCGCCTCGACCAGCTCGTGCCGTGGAATGGTATCGCCGGCGCGAAGTGCAAAGAGCAGCATGATCTCCTGTTCGCGATCCGTCAGGCGGATCGTTTCAGGGCCGCGCCGCAATTCCTTCCTGGGGATAGAGAAGCTGTAGGGGCCGAACATGATCTGTTCGATCTTGGGCGTATCCGGCGAAGTGTTGCGCCGCAGGATGTTGTTGATACGAAGGACAAGTTCGCGCGGATCGAAAGGCTTTGCTAGATAATCATCCGCGCCGGCTTCCAGCCCAGCAATTCGGGAATCCGCCTCCGAGCGGGCGGTCAGGAGAATGACCGGCACGGATTTGTTCTCGTTCAGCGACCGGGTGAGCGAAAGCCCGTTTTCCCCCGGCATCATCACGTCGAGAATGAGAAGGTCGAAACGGATGCCGACCATCTTGCGCCGGGCTTCTGCCGCATCGGCTGCGACGGAGATGCGGTATCCCTTGTCGCCGAGGAAACGTTGCAGAAGATTGCGAATGCGGGCGTCGTCATCGACGATCAGAAGGTGGGCCGCATCGTCATCAGCGGGGGGGAGTTTTGTCGTTGCCGTGGCCATCGTCAGTCGCCTTCCCCCGGTGTCGGGCTGCGCATCTGCGCCAGAAACTTGCGAACGCAAGCGCGGGCGTCGGGTCCAAGCCCTTCCAGCGCACGGTCGATCCGGCGCGACTGCGGCTCGCTCAGCGCCAGCGCCAGTTCGCGCCCTGTCAGCGTCGGATAGAGCCTGCGCTGGCGGCGGTCTTCCGGGCCAGCCATCTGACGGATATAACCGTCGTCGATCAATTGCTTGAGCACGCGGGCAAGGCTCTGCTTGGTGATCTGCAGGGTGTCGAGCAGATCCGCCACCGTCATGCCGGGCTGCCTGCTGACGAAATAGACTACCCGGTGATGCGCGCGCCCATATTCCAGTTTCGAAAGAATGACATCTGGATCGGAGACGAAATCGCGATACGCGAAGAACAGCGCCTCTATCGTATCGAAGTCGATCTTGCCGTCGTCAACCTTCGGGAGTGCCGGTGTCTGCCTGGCGGCTGCGGTTTTGAGCGATTGCGGTGGCACTGCGGTTCCTTCATATTCTGCGGCTGACATACGTCGATGCGCCAATATTCTGTAAACATAGCCGAAAATGCGTCCGCTCGGGAGGATGCCGCGATCATTTTCTGTTGCGGTGGATAATATGCTGCGGGTGCCGGTGCAACTGGAATCCTGACTGACCTTTACCGGAAATAGAAAAGAGCGCGGAAAGCCCGCGCTCTTCATTGGTTTCATGCTGCCGGTATCGAGTTCGCGTCTACTGGTAGACGTAGACAATCCGGCGCGTCGATGGCTCCACCAGAACAGGCACGTCGTTCACCTGAACGTAGCGATACTGGTAATCAGGGATTTCCACGAGCCGGGTATCGGAGGGCAGGGTGCTGCCGACCGCTACCTCGCCATCAAAGGTGACAGTGTCCGCAGGGTGCTCGTCAATATAGGAGATGACTGTTTCGGGCGGATTGACTTCACCAACGCGGCCAAGGTTCGGGTCGCCGGGGTTGGGTTCTGCCTGTACGCTCGAGGTCTTCTCGTAAGTCACGACCGGCACGCTGATATCGGAGCGGCGCTGTTCGAGAATGACGGGAGAGCCCTCATACATGACATTCAGATAATCCGCATGTGCCCAGCCGCGCAGGCCGTTGACTTCGATGCGGCACCAGCTGCTGCCGTCCATGCAGCCATCCAGAACCGCGTTGCTGCCACGGGTGGCAAGGCCAAGCTCGGGATAATCCTCGCCTGGGCCCGAGCGAACGGAAACGTCCGATGCTGTTGTGGCGACCATGGCGGCGTTTGCGTAACCGGCCATCAGGGCGAAAGCGCCGCCAGCCATGAGCATTTTAAGCGTCTTGTCCATGTGTCTCACTCCTTTAAAGACTGGACCTACAACGTCGCAGCCTTCAGGGCGTTCCACATTTTTCACAGATACCTCCCGTCTCGAGCGGGAAAATTTCCGATATCTAATTGGATTAACTCATAGTTTTTAGAAGTAGCAAGGTCACTTGAAACCGTTGCTTTTTCCTCCGCCATTGTGCCGGAACCGGCCGCAGGCTATAGGAGGCCGGATTTGTTAGACAGGGAGACACGGGATATGGGAAAGTTGCAGGCGGGCATTATTCCGGTCACGCCGTTCGAGCAGAACTGCACCATTCTCTTCGATGAGGATACGAAGGAAGGCGTTGTCGTCGATCCCGGTGGGGATGTGGATGTCATTCTTCAGGTGGTTTCCGAAAACGGCATCGCGCTCAAGGAAATCTGGCTGACGCACGGCCATCTCGACCATGCCGGCGGCGCCAAGGAACTGCGCGAGAAGCTTTCCCTGCCGGTGATCGGCCCGCATGAGGACGATCGGCCGCTGCTCGAGAGGATCGAGACCCAGGCTGAGAAATACGGCATCAGCGGTCTTCAGAACGTTTTGCCGGACAGGTGGCTGAATGAGGGCGACACGGTATCGTTCGGGGATCATGTCTTTGAAGTCTACCATTGCCCGGGCCACGCTCCAGGTCACGTCATCTACTATAATCGCGACCAGCAATTCGCCCATGTCGGCGATGTGCTGTTTGCGGGGTCGGTGGGGCGTACCGACCTGCCGGGCGGAAACCACGAGCAATTGATGGCGTCCATTCGCGACAAGCTGCTGCCGCTGGGTGATGATGTCGGATTTATCTGCGGCCATGGCCCCGGCGGGCGGCTTGGCGAGGAGCGGCGCACCAACCCCTATCTCAAGGGGATCTGAATTTCCGGGCGCGTATTGACGCCTCCGGATTGGGCATAAAAAAACCCGGCATTCCTGCCGGGCTTCAACTAGAAATGAAAGCCGTTTTAGGGTTAGCCAGCAATCTGCAGATTGACTGCCTTCGGGCCCTTGCCGCGACGATCCGGTTCCGTGTCGAAGCTCACTTTCTGATTTTCTGAAAGTCCGGACAGGCCGGAAGCCTGTACGGCAGAGATGTGAACAAAGATATCAGCGCCACCATTGTCTGGCTTGATGAAGCCGAAGCCTTTGTCTGTGTTGAAGAATTTTACGGTGCCAGTTTCGGCCATGCATCAGGTCCTTTTCGCTCTGCCCGCGTTCAGCTACAGGCAGCATTACAGTTTTGCCCCGCGAGGGCGTTGGCAGGCAGCTCTTGACTATTGAGAAAAAGGACCTTCACAGCGGGAAGTAATGGCGTTCTCATCCAACGTTTTTCGTCCCACCGCCCGAGGTTTATAGCGTCCCCAGTGCGCAAATTTATAGGCCTTCCCATGCTCGCAAATTGCCCGAACCGCAGTAGATTGCTGCGTTTATGGAAAATTGGCAAGCAAAAGTTTTCACGGGCTTTTTGTCGGATAAAAACCTGCGGTAGAATTCCTGCGCGTAGTCGCACATTTTTTCCGCATATTTGATAATTGATGAAATAATTGCCGGTTGCCTTCGGTTTCCGGGCAAAATTTTGAATGCGGTGGTACGATTTTTCCTCGAAACAGAAAAATCAGTTCTTTCTGCGTCAGGCCGTTCCAACGACGGTTTTTTGCCGTTTACGCGTCAGTTCCGGCACCAGTTCGACGATCAATATAGCGGCGAAAATAATCACGCAGCCGATATAACCGGCGTTGGAAATGGTTTCCTTCAGGAAAATCGACGCAAGCAAGGCACCGAAAAGCGCCTCTGAAGACAGAAATATCGCAGCCTGCGGCGCGGTCGTATACCGCTGGGCGACGACCTGCAAAACGAAGGCGAGGCCGGAGGATACGAGGCCGACGTATAGAATTTCCGCCAGCGACCCCTCTATGGACGCCATGCTGATGGGTTCTACCGCAAGGCCGATCATGCAACTCAAGAGAGAGCAAATCGCAAACTGAGTGCATGAGAGCGCAAGCGGCCGTCCGCTTTCGGAAACGAAACGACCTGCAAGCGTAATCTGGATTGCCCAGAAGAAGGCGCAGATGATGCTGAGAATATCGCCCTGAGTCAGCGCCTCGAATGCGCCGCCCGAGAGCAGGAATATTCCACCCAGCATCATCAGGGCGCCGGGCCAGACGATCCAGTGGGGATGGCGCCGGTAAAGAACGACGGCGATCACGGGCACGAAGATGACGTAAAGTCCCGTCAGGAAGCTGGAATTCGTGACGGTCGTAGTCAAAAGCCCGACCTGCTGCGTCGTCGCGCCGCCGAACAGGGCGAGGCCCACAAGGATGAAGCCGCCGATTTCCCTGCGACGTGGCGGCGATTTTTTCGAGCGGTTTTCCATCAGGGCGAATGGCAGCACGGCGATGGCGGCAATGGCGAAGCGTAAACCGACGAACCAGAATGGCCCGATCGAGGCCATGGCGGATGATTGTGCGACGAAACCGCCTCCCCAGATCGCCGCGGCGAGCAGAAGCAGCATGTTGGCCTGAATACGCGTCATTGATGGCACCAGCACAGCAGGGGCCCGAAGATCATTCCGTCGCGGCCTTGGCATTTCGGGGATTTTTGAAACGTCGTTCTGACGACTTCCCCTGTGCTTTAGCAGCAACACGCCGATGCCGCAAGTCGAGGAGAGGGCGGCTTACTTGTGGCGGCGGGCCTCGTCCTTCAGGCTTCGCCGGGTAAGCGCGAGGCCGCCTATGCCGAGGCTGATGAAGGCTGCGGCCGAGAAGATAACCAGCAACAGGTGCCCGCCCGCCCGCGCGGTTGCCGTCACCTGCGGAATAGAGGATGTCTGCAGGGTGTCGATTGCCTGAGGGGCTGCATTGGCCGAGGTTGCGATCCCGGCGGCCATGGTGACGACGACAAGAAAGGCGGCAATGGCCATCCAGAGGGAAAACAGCGTTCTCTGCGCCCTTAACCGTTCAACTGATGTCCTGTCGTTGGTAAACATGGCGATCGCCTCTTGTCCCTGTTCTCAAAGGATAAAAGAGGCTTCGAAATGGACGGCTTGGAGACCGAATTCAGGCGTTCCGCAGTATTTATTGTGGCAATATCGTGGCAAAGCCGATTTCGGGACAATTTCGCTGTCAACCGCCTTAAAGGCCGCGTTTTCCGAAGGTTCTGGTCTGGCGCAGGGTATGCGGCTCGGCGAGGCGGTCTTCACGCGGGAATGCCGGTGTCGCAGTACTTCTATCCGACCTTGGCGAGGGTGAAAAATATCCGCTGCCGAGTTCGGGAAAGCGCGCATCGAAACTCGTCGGCGCGAGTTCGGGTTTTGCCAAAACGTATCCCTGCATCAGCAGGACGCCGAGGTCCTCGCAGATATCCACCTGCCTGCCGGTTTCCAGTCCTTCGAACACCGGCTCTATCCCATCGTCGCGAAACTGGCTGACGATGACGCGCAGAAGGGCGGCGCCTGCCGAATTCTGCATGAAATCACGCACCCAGCCTGCCTCGAATTTCACATAGTCCGGCTTGATGAGTTTCACCCGGTCAATGTCGGAATCGCCCGCGCCATAATCGTCCAGCGCCACACGAAAACCGATGTCGTGCATATGATAGGCGAAGTCGGCGACCATCTGCGTATCGGAGACTTTTTTCTCGGAGATTTCGCAGACGATGCGGTCTGCCGTCATGCCGGCCTCGTGGGCGGTAAGGCGCATGCGCTCCACTTCCTGACGCATCTTGGCCGGGGTCTGGAACAGGCCCGGATGGAAGTTAACGAAAACGCGGGCGCGCGAACGATTGAGCCTGCCGGTATTGAGAATGTGGATCGTGCGCAGAATACTGTCGATATTCTCTATATCTTCCGGCGCCACCAGCGAGAAGAATTCACCCGGTGTCACAGGTTCGCCGTTGCGATGGGGACGCACCAGACCCTCGAAGGAATCGATGTCGAGAGCGCCGTTCATCGTTCGGCGAAAGATGGGCTGCAGGGCGGATTTCAAGTTGAAGGTGCCATAGGCCGTGGACCATGTGCCATCGACCTCGCGGACAAGACTGGAAAAGATGCTTTTGGGCGCCATTTTTCAACCAGCTACAGAGACACGACCTCTAGCCGGAGAATATAGCGCATCAAGCGTTACTTCCGGGTTAAGGAAGGTTTAAATTCTTCCCCGTGTCACATATGCTGCTTTTGACCTTGAAAGAGCGCCTGTCTTTCGACATAGAAAATGCCGCAGAAGACAGGATTTTCCGCCTCTGCCGATGTCAACCACAACAGGACCGATTAAAAATGGCCTTCCTTGCCGACATTCTCTCCCGCGTAAAGCCATCCGCCACCATCGCTGTTACCCAGAAAGCCCGTGAGCTTAAAGCGAAGGGCCGCGATGTGATCAGCCTTGGCGCCGGCGAGCCGGATTTCGATACGCCCGAAAACATCAAGGAAGCCGCCATTGACGCCATCAAGCGCGGCGAAACGAAATACACGCCCGTTTCAGGTATTCCTGAACTGCGCAAGGCGATTGCCGACAAGTTCAAGCGCGAAAACGGTCTGGACTACAAGCCGGAGCAGACCATCGTCGGCACCGGTGGCAAGCAGATCCTTTTCAACGCCTTCATGGCCACCCTCAACCCGGGTGACGAAGTCGTCATTCCTGCACCTTACTGGGTCAGCTATCCGGAAATGGTGGCGATCTGCGGCGGTACGCCTGTCTTCGTCGACACGACGCTCGAAGACAATTTCAAGCTGAAGCCGGAAGCGCTGGAAAAGGCGATCACGCCTAAGACCAAGTGGTTCGTTTTCAACTCGCCGTCCAACCCTTCGGGCGCTGCCTATTCGCATGACGAGCTGAAGGCATTGACGGACGTGCTGGTCAAGCATCCGCACGTCTGGGTGCTGACTGATGACATGTACGAACACCTGACCTATGGCGACTTCAAATTCGTCACGCCGGTTGAGGTGGAGCCTTCGCTCTATGACCGCACGCTTACGATGAACGGCGTCTCCAAGGCCTATGCCATGACCGGCTGGCGTATCGGCTATGCAGCCGGCCCGCTGCCGCTCATCAAGGCCATGGATATGATCCAGGGCCAGCAGACCTCGGGCGCCAGCTCGATTGCTCAGTGGGCGGCTGTCGAAGCGCTGAACGGCACGCAGGATTTCATTCCGGCCAACAAGAAGATTTTTGAAGGCCGCCGCGATCTCGTCGTCTCCATGCTCAACCAGGCGAAAGGCATCAATTGCCCGGCTCCGGAAGGCGCATTCTACGTCTATCCGTCCTGCGCCGGCATGATCGGCAAGACCGCGCCGTCCGGCAAGGTCATCGAGTCGGATGTGGATTTCGTCTCCGAGCTTCTGGAAGCCGAAGGTGTTGCCGTCGTGCAGGGATCGGCGTTCGGCCTCGGCCCGAACTTCCGCATTTCCTACGCCACGTCGGAAGCACTGCTGGAAGAGGCCTGCAAGCGCATCCAGCGCTTCTGCGCCGATTGCCGCTGATCGGTTTGCGATCTTTAACGAAGAAGCCCGGCAGCGATGCCGGGCTTTTTTTGTTGCGGCTAAAGCCCGAGAAACAACAGCATGATGAAGGTGGCGAAGAGGATGAAATGCGTCATTCCCTCGATCGCGTTGGTTTCACCGTCATTGAGGTTGATGGCGGCGGCGATGAGGGTGATGAAGACCATGACCGTCTGAACCGGGGTCATCGCCATGATGAACGGCTGACCGGTGTAGAGTGCGATGCCCTCCATCACGGGGACGGTGAGGATGACCGTCGAAAGCGATGCGCCCATGGCGATATTGACCACGGCCTGCATGCGGTTGCGCAATGCGGACCTGAGCGCGGTCAGGATTTCCGGTGATGCGGAGATCGTCGCGACCACGACGGCCATCAGTGCCGGTGGCGCGCTTGTGCCCTCGAGGCTCTGGCTTAGGAAGGCCGCCATGAATTCCGCCAGCACGCCGATCAGTACGACGCCCGCGATGATGAGACCGATGGAGAGGGACACGCTGCCCTCATCCTCGTCCTCCGTGTGATCGCCGGATGGATGACCGCTGGGATGAGCCTTGCGGGGATAGGCGTAGCTGAAGAAATAGCTGTGCGGACCAACCTGCATTTTCAGGAACAGCGCATAAAGCGCGATCATTGCGAAGATGGTGAAGGCGGAATAGACGTGCCAGCTTTCCTTTGGGATGAATTCCGGCACGATCATCGAGATGCCCATGGCAGTCAGGATCATGACGCCGTAGGTCTTGCCTGAATCGTCATTGTAGGGCTGCTCGCCGTGGCGAAGGCCTCCCAGCAGGGCGGCCAGTCCCAGAATGCCGTTGATGTCGATCATCACGGCGGAATAGATCGTGTCACGCACGAGCGTCGGCGAATTGGATTCGCTCATGATGATGGCAAGGATCAACACTTCCACCGCCACGGCAGACAGCGTCAGTATCATCGTGCCATAGGGGTCGCCGACCTTGGCGGCGAGGATTTCGGCGTGGTGGGCAACCCGCATCGACACCAGAACGATCATCCCGATCAGGGCGATCGCGGCAATCAGCGACGCCGTTTTGCCGGCCTCGAATATCGCATGTTCGGCCATATAGGCGACGGCTGCCACCGGTATTGCCAGCAGCAACATGCGCTCCTGCTTTAAAATAGAACCGGCCATCGATTTCCCTTCCCCTGAGAGTGTGAGGCTGTGACGTATCGTCGTTAAGATCAAGCAGGATTTGCGCTTGAGTGCTTTTGGTAGGATAGTGTTACGGTCGAGGACATGCTGCTCATGCCGTGTTGTCCCCAGTTGGGTGCAATGCTTGAAGCGCGGTTGTGGTTGCGATGTCGCCTACTGAAACAGGAGGAACATGCATGACAAAAGTGGTATATGAAGTCGTGGAACATGATGGTGGCTTCGCCTACCGCATGAACGGCGCTTATTCCGAAACATTTCCTACCTATGCCGATGCGGTCGAGGCCGCGCGCATCGTTGCTGCCGAACAGCAGGTGGGCGGCGATGATGAGGAAATCAGCTATCAGGACGAACGCGGCCAGTGGCATGAGGAATACAGCCAGGGCGGCGACCGGCCGGAGGCGGAAGTGGTCGACAAGATTTCACCGCCGGCCAGACCGTTTTGATGGAGTGCGTCAACATTTCCGGTGAGAACAGCATCACCCTCCATGCTTCGCCGGTCTGTCTTGCGGATTTGCGGGCGCAAGGCCGTGCGGCATCGATGCTGTAATGGCGCTAGCGTCGTTGCGGCGGGGCGCCCGGATCGGTTTCCTTCAGGTGGGCCTTCAGGCCGTCGACAAGGGCGCTGAACACGGCACGGCATCGCGGCGAGGTCTTGAGATTTTCATGCATCGCGACCCATGCGTGCAGCGGGATGTCGGTTTTCGGAAGGACCTGGACAAGCCGCGGATCCTTGCGCGCCAGGCCGATCTGACAGACGCCGATGCCTGCGCTGGCGCGGATCATGGCAAGCTGGGCGAGGTTGCTGTCGGCGCGAATTTCGAAAGAAATTTCTTCGATATCGGGTATTTCCGGATCAAGCGAGCGCATGCGCTGGATCGCCGCCCTGATGAAAGGCGTCTTGCGGTCGAAACCGATCATACGGTGGTTGTTCAGTTCTTCCATGTTTTTCGGGATGCCGGCTCTTGCCAGATAATCGCGTGTGGCATGAAATCCCAGACGGAAATTGCCGATATAGCGCATGACGATGGCATCCTGCTGCGGTTCGGTCATGCGGATGGCGATATCAGCCTCGCGCCGCAAAAGGTCTTCCAGCGTGTCGGAGAGTGAAAGTTCTATTTCAAGCCGGGGGTGAATCTCCTGCATGGCAGCGATGATCGGCGGCAGCATTTCAACGCCGATGATGTCCGATGCGCTGATACGCACGGTTCCTTCGATCTTGCCGACCTCGCCGGAGGCCGCCCGCATAAGGGCCGCAGCCGTCGCCGCCAGATTTTCCGCATAGGGCCGGAGCGCCAGTGCCGCTTCCGTCGGCATCAGCCCGTGCGGCGAGCGGATGAACAGCGGAAAGCCGATGGCCTCTTCCAGCGCTCCGATATGGCGCCCAGCTGTCGGTTGGGTAATGCCGAGTTCGCGGGCGGCGGCGGAAAGCGAGCCGTCGCGCAGCACGCTGAGGAAGGTGCGGTAAAAATCCCAGCTGACATCGCGGCTTCTGATTATAAGGTTTTGTATAGCGGCTCCACTCATTTGGACAATTTCGTATATCGCCTGATGGCCCGATACTCCAGCCCAGAAGAAGGAGTAATGGCAATGATATATGAAATCCACGCAAATACAGCAGAGAACAACCGGCCTCTGGCGCTGATTGTTGGGGCGAATGGTGGCGTCGGCAGCCATGTCTCAAAGATGTTATTGCAGCGCGGCTGGCGGGTGCGGGCGATGACTCGCCGATCGGCACCAGTTGATGCCGTCGATGGCGTCGAGCGCGTGACTGGCGATGCCATGAACCGGGAGGATGTGGTGAAGGCGGCAAAAGGCGCCGGGCTCATCGTCCATGCGGTCAATCCTCCGGGATATCGCAACTGGAACAGCCAAGTGCTGCCGATGCTCGAAAATACCATAGCCGCTGCCGAGGCCTGCGGGGCAAGGATCGTGTTTCCAGGCAGCATCTATAATTTTGGCCCGGATGCCTTTCCGCTTCTGACGGAGGACAGTCCGCAAAAGCCTTTCACCCGCAAGGGCGGCTTGCGCGTTGAAATGGAGCGGCGTTTGAAAATGGCGTCGATGCGCGGCGTGCCGGTCCTGATCGTCCGCACCGGTGATTTCTTTGGTCCTGACGCGAAGAACAACTGGTTTTCGCAGATGCTGGTGCGACCGGGCAAGCCGGTTCGCAGTGTTCAGAATCCAGCAGTACCGAATGCCGGGCATCAATGGGCCTATCTGCCGGATGTTGCGGAGATAATCGGACGGCTGCTCGATCGCTCGGACGAGCTTCAGACGTTTGCCGTCTACCACATGGAGGGTGTCTGGGATTTCGACGGGCTGCAACTGGTTGGGGCAATCGAGCGGGCCGTCGGCCATCCGGTCAAGATGCGGCGGCTTTCGTGGTTAGCCGTCGGGCTGGCTGCACCGTTCGTTCCCCTGTTCCGCGAAGTCATGGAAATGAAATATCTCTGGCAGATGCCGATCCGGATGAGCAACCGCAAGCTTGTCGAATTCCTCGGGGCGGAACCGCGAACGCCGATCGATGCGGCGGTATCGGCAACATTGGCGAGCCTTGGGTGTCTCGCCGAGGTGCAGCAACCGGCGGGCCTTCATCATGCGACCGATGCCGGGGGTAGGGTGTGATGGTCACAGTGGCTAATGGATTTTCCCGGCGGCGCCGTATGTTCGCCGTGATTTCGGCAGGCGTGCCGGTGTTGATTTTCGCGCAGGTGCTGCTGGCCGGGCTGTCGATCTATTATGACGGATCGCTGCTTGTGGTTCACAAAGGGCTTGGCATGCTGATCGCCGTTCCCATTGTATCTCTAGTCGTGCTCGCCCTTCGTCATGATGACCTCCGGCCAAACCTTGGGCGCGCGCTCGTGCTGCTCGCTCTCTACTGCCTTCAGGTGGCGTTGATGAGCATCGGTCGGGAAACGGGCAGTGGCTTTCTGCAGGCGCTGCATGTGGCCAACGCCTTCGTGATGGGCGCATTTTCAGACTTTGCTTCGCGGCAGGCGCGAGGCCTGTCCTGAAACGGCAAAACGCCGCACCGCTGTGGAGCGGTGCGGCGTTTCAAGTTTGGCACTGATCAGCCAAGAGCCGGGTAGTCGGTATAGCCTTCAGCCCCGCCACCATAGAAGGTCGGCTGGTTCGGCTCGTTCAGCGGCGCGTTGTCCTTGAGGCGGCGCACCAGATCCGGGTTGGCGATGAAGGCCTTGCCGAAGGCCACGGCATCAACCTTGCCGCTTTCCACCGCCTCGATGGCGCTCTCACGGTCGTAGCCATTGTTGGCGATCCACAGGCCCTTGCCGCCCGCATTGCGATAAGCGGCCTTGAAGGCTGCGTAATCGAAGGGCTTGTCGCCCTGCTTGAAGTCGCGCGGACCACCGGTCGCACCTTCAACAACATGGATGAAGGCGAGATTGCGTTTGCCGAGTTCTTCCGCAACGTAATTATAGAGCGGCTGCGGGTCGGCCTCGAAAATGTCGTTGGCGGGTGTGACGGGTGACAGGCGAATGCCGGTGCGGCCTGCGCCAATCTCTTCCGCAACCGCATCGACGACTTCGAGAAGGAAGCGGGTGCGGTTTTCGATCGAGCCGCCATATTCGTCGGTGCGCTGGTTGGTGCTGGACTTCAGGAACTGCTCGATCAAATAACCGTTGGCGGCATGGATTTCGACACCGTCGAAACCGGCCTCAAGTGCGGCGCGCGCGCCGGTCCGGTAATCTTCAAGGATAAGACCGATATCGTCGATGGTCAGTGCGCGTGGCTCGGAGGTTTCCGCAAACGCGCCGGTGCCGTCATCATTGATGATATAGGTCTTGGACTTGGCGATAATCGCGGAAGGGGCGACCGGCTGTCCGCCATGCGGCTGGAGCGAGGTGTGGGAAATGCGTCCCACGTGCCAAATCTGCGCGACGATCTTGCCGCCGGCGACATGCACGCCATCCGTGATCTTTTTCCATCCCTCAACCGCTTCCTTCTTATAGAGGCCCGGAACATCCGCGTAACCCTGACCTTGCTGGGAAATCGGCGTGCCTTCGGTCACGATCAGCCCGGCTGTTGCGCGCTGCTCGTAATAGGTGGCGTTGAGATTGTTGGGAATTGCCCCCGGCGAGCGGTTGCGGGTGAGGGGAGCCATGACGATACGGTTGGCGAGTGCGATATCGCCGGCCTGTGCCGGTTCGAAAAGACTTGTCATGCGACTTCACTTTCTGGTCGGTTGGCGAAATTGCGCGGCTGGCGCGCTTTCCTAATGTATGGGCATCGGAGAGAAAACCGCCTTGCAGTTTCCGGTCCGACGCCCCGGTCTTATAAGCTTGGGAGGCTCAAAGATTGGCTTGCAGATAATTGCGGAAGGCGTCGATGGTTTCCTCGTTGCGTTCGAAAAACACCCATTGCCCGACTTTCTTTGACCTTATCAGGCCAGCTGCCTGCAAAACCGCCAGATGTGAGGAGACCGTCGATTGCGACAGGCCGCTGATCTGGAACTGATTGGCGCATACGCCCATGCTGAGCGGATGGTCCTGACAGAAGTGACTTTCAGGGCTCTTCAGCCACTCGAGGAACTTCAGCCTTGCGGGGTGTGAAAGGGCTTTGAGGATTTCCTCCGGGTTCATCTGCGTTTCTCTAATATCTGACATGTTCGATATTTATATCGATAGTTTCCGATATACAATTCACGTCTCTGTGAGGTAGTCACCCGGGCCGAGAACAGCGCGCAAAAAAATGGCCGCCGGATTTCTCCGCGGCCAATGAGTTTGAAGGTTAAAACCTCCAGAGGGGAACAGCTGTCGCGTGCATAGGCAGGCGTAACAGCTGATTGAAATATGGGAGTGGCAAGAATGCAAAACAAGGTTGCATCATGCGATATTTCGCCAAATTGGAGAAAATTCTTGCGGGTAAAAAAAGAGGGCCGCCGGATAAATCCAGGGCCCTTTAAGTGTGAAGGTCAAAAACCTCCAGAGGGGAACAGCTGATGCGGTGGAACTGGGAGGAAAAGCCACCGTGTGCATCAACTGAGAGCGATATGGTGCTTTTTTGTGCACGAAACAACTCTTTTTTGTGCAGGTCAGGCATGCGTGCGATGCAGGTCTGGATATTTCCGGTATAATTTATGTGCAAAGCTGAAGCGCGGCGCGTCTGGCGCGCCGCCATCTTGGTATGATATTTTGTGGCGCTGGCCTATTTAAACGTCAGAAGTTCCAGTTCCGTGCCTTGGCAACGACGAAGTCGCGGAAGGCTTTCAGTTTTGCAGCGTTTTTCATCTCGTCCGGGTAACAGAAGTAGGTGTCGAACGAGGGAATATCGGCGGCAAGCGACAACTGAATCAATCCCGGATCGCGCCCGACGATGTAATCCGGCAAACAGGCGATACCTATTCCCAGCAGGCAGGCGCGCTTGATCGAGGTCTGGCTGTTGATCTGAAGATGCGGAATGCGGGTGTTGTCCGACGAGCGTCCCGCATTTTCCAGCCAGTTGACATCAAGCAGATAGTTTGGTGCCGGTTCGCCGAAGGAGATGATGCGGTGGTTGTCCAGATCCTCGATCGACTGCGGCTCGCCGTGGCGGTTGATGTAGGACGGCGCCGCATAGACGTGCATGTGAACCGTGAACAGCTTGCGCTGGATAAGGTCGGACTGTTGCGGCTGGCGCAGGCGGATGGCGCAATCGGCGTGGCGCATGTTCACATCCAGCTCCTCATTGTCGAGGATGAGCTGGATCGACATTTCCGGATAGAGCTGCAGGAATTCCTGCACCTTGTCCGTGAGCCAGCCCTGGCCGAGACCAACCGTCGTCGTCACGCGCAGCTTGCCGCTCGGCTTCTCCGTCGTTTCGGTCAGTTGCATCTTGACGGTTTCGAGCTTTAGCAAAACGTCATGGGCGGTGCGATACAGCAGTTCGCCCTGCTCGGTGAGGATAAGACCTCTGGCGTGGCGGTGAAACAGCTTCACGCCAACATCCTGTTCCAGCGCGCTGACCTGGCGGCTGATGGCCGACTGGGACAAATGCAGCTTGTCGGCAGCGTGGGTGAAAGACCCCGCTTCGGCTGCGGCATGAAAAATGCGCAGTTTATCCCAGTCCAATGGCATTGCCATGCCTATCCTGCCTTTCGGTTATTCGGCTGCTACCGCAAGCGGCTGCTGCGCGGTGAGGTACCGTTCTGCTTCGAGGGCGGCCATACAGCCCATACCGGCGGCGGTGATGGCCTGACGGTATATGTCATCGGTAACGTCGCCGGCGGCGAAAATACCTTCCACGTCGGTAGCGGTGGAATCGGGAGCGGTCCACATGTAGCCATTGTCCTTGAGCTTCACCTTGCCCTTGAACAGTTCGACGGCCGGCGCGTGGCCGATGGCGACGAAGACGCCGTCGATGGGCGTATCGCTGATCACACCGGTCTTGGTGTCACGCAGTCGCACACCCGAAACAGAGGGTGGCATTGGTGGCTTGGCGGGAGCGCCGGTGATTTCGGCGATTTCCGTGTTCCACAGGATCTTGACGTTTTCCTTGGCGAAGAGCCGTTCCTGAAGGATTTTCTCCGAGCGGAAACTGTCGCGGCGGTGCACGACGGTTACGGACTTGGCGATATGGGCGAGATAGAGCGCTTCCTCCACGGCAGAGTTGCC
The DNA here is from genome assembly GCF_053521785.1 of Agrobacterium sp. A3-95. Lineage (NCBI taxonomy): Bacteria > Pseudomonadati > Pseudomonadota > Alphaproteobacteria > Hyphomicrobiales > Rhizobiaceae > Agrobacterium > Agrobacterium sp. A3-95. Next base: position 379,603 of record NZ_JBNWDR010000003.1, read on the forward strand.
GCCGCCGACCACGATCACATCCTTGTTGCGATAGAAGAAACCGTCGCAGGTGGCGCAGGCGGAAACGCCGAAGCCCTGAAAGTGCTGCTCACTCTCTATACCGAGCCACTTGGCCTTTGCGCCTGTTGCGATGATCAGCGTGTCGGCGGTCCAGACCTGACCGGAATCGGTCTTGACCACGAAGGGGCGCGTGTTGGTTTCGACTTCGGTCACGAGGTCGCTGACGATTTCCGCACCCACATGCGTCGCCTGCTTCAGCATCTGGTCCATCAGCCAAGGGCCTTGGATCGGATCGGCAAAGCCCGGATAGTTTTCGACGTCGGTGGTGATCATCAGCTGGCCACCCTGTTCCATGCCGGCAATCAGCACGGGTTTCAGCATTGCGCGGGCCGCGTAGATCGCCGCGGTATAACCGGCGGGACCAGAGCCAATGATCAATACCTTGGTATGGCGGGCAGACATGGAAACAATCCTTTTTAAAGTAGCGGGGCCTTTCGGCAGCAGAACATTCCAGCCGAAGCACGGTGGACAGGCCGCAACCCCTTCGTTGCCCGGTATTTAAGGTTGTCTAGTGCCTTTATTCAAGGGCAGCCTTGCGTTACCAACAAGGCAGTTGTGGATGCGCGCGCAATTTTGTGACCGGCCGGCGGCATATTGTTGCGAATCCTGCGCCTGGTAGTACAAGGAAGTTCTCCGGCTTAACGAGGAACCTCTCCGTGACCAGCGTCGAACTCGATGCCATCGATCTGAAAATCCTGCGCGAATTGCAGCGCGACGGGCGCATGACCAACGTGGAGCTGGCCGAAAGGGTCGGTATTTCCGCGCCGCCGTGCCTCAGGCGCGTCCGCAAGCTGGAAGAAGCCGACGTGATCGAGGGTTATCACGCCATGTTGAACGCGCCGAAGCTCGGTTTCGATCTCGTTGCCTTCTGCATGGTCGGCCTCAAGCGCCAGTCGGACAGCAATCTGAAAGCCTTTGCAGCGGCGACGGCCGGATGGTCGCTGGTGCGCCAGGCCTGGATGGTATCCGGCGAAAGCGATTTCCTTCTGCATTGCATCGCCAGAAACCTGACCGAGTTTCAGGACTTCGTCATAGAGGTTCTGACAGCGGACGAAAACGTCGACACCGTGCGCACCATGCTCACCATCCGTCAGGTCAAGCGCGTCGGTCTGGTGGAAATCTGATCGGCGGACCTATGAGTGATTGCGCCGGCGCTTACCCGCGCCGCAACGCGTCGTAGATCGTGCCGAGGCTCGTCGCCTCTTTTTCCAGCGGAAATGCAGTGCGCACATGCGAAAGTCCGGCACGGGCATGGTCCCTGGCGAGAGCAGGATCGGCAAGGTAGGTTTTAATGGCATCCCGCAGGGACGCGTAGTCGCCGGCCTCAACGACCATGCCGGTCTCGCCCTTGACGATCATTTCCTCATAGGCGCCGGCATTGCTGGTAACGACAGCCGTCTCGGACGCCATGGCTTCCAGTGGTGTCAGGCCAAAGCCCTCGTTGCGTGACGGTGCGACATAGAGGGTTAGCCGCCGATACCACGGCTTGATGTCGTCCACCTCGCCCTGAAACGCGATGCGGTCCGCAAGACCGGCTGCTGCGACATCGGCCACGAGCTTGTCGGCGAAGGCCTTGTGCTCTGCGGTCACGCGGCCGGAGATGACGGCCGTCCATTCGGGATAGTCGGGCAGAAGTTCGATCATGGCGCGCACGAAAAGGTCTGTTCCCTTCTGGTGGCGCACCCGTCCGAAACATCCGATGAGAAACTGCCCAGGCAGGCCGGTCGAAGCGATCGTATCCTCCGAGCCGGTTGCGGGATGAAACAGCTCGGTATCGACGCCATGCATGACGACGCTATGTGGTACTTCCAGAAACGAGCCTGAGCGGCCGCTTGTCGCGACGACCGCATCCATTTTTGAAATCAGAAAGCGGGTATAGGCGGAATGTCGCCTTTGCGCCGCCGAGGTGAACATCAGCTTCACCTTCATGCGCAGCACGTCACGCATGAGAATGCCCGGCAACATTTCGAGATTGCGGCGGGCGTGCCAGATGCGCGGACCGCTGAGCGGGCCGTTTTGCCAGAGCCGCCACAGATCACGGAAGCGAACATGTGGCAGATGCTGCGGCAGGCCCGGGCCGATGACGGCCACTTTCTGACCCAGCCGGTTTTGTACCGGAATAAGCTGCACGATGGTGGAGGTAACGCCGGAGAGCCTGCGCTTGAAGTTCGGCGCAAGCACCTGCACATCTTTCAGACTGGCGTGGGACAAGATGGGCTTCCGTCTTTGCGGCTAAGGCAGGATGTTCAGTTCAAGATACCAATGCAATGCGCCCGAGGGGCGCATTGCATGAAAGGGCAGATCAGCCCCACTGTACGGCGAGAATCTCGTAACCCTTGGCGCCGCCCGGTGCGTTGACTTCGATGCTGTCACCGACTTCCTTGCCGATGAGGGCGCGGGCGATGGGCGAGGAAATGGAAATGCGTCCAGCCTTCACATCGGCTTCCTGGTCGCCAACGATCTGATAGATTCTTTCCTCGTCGCTGTCCTCGTCGATCAGCTTGACGGTGGCGCCGAACTTGATCTTGGAACCGGACATCTTGGACAGGTCGATGACTTCCGCGCGTGCGGTCAAGTCTTCGAGTTCAGTGATGCGGCCTTCGTTATGGCTCTGGGCTTCCTTGGCAGCGTGGTATTCGGCATTTTCCGAAAGGTCGCCATGGGCGCGCGCCTCCGCAATTGCCTCGATGATACGGGGACGCTCCTCCTGCTGGCGAAAGCGCAGCTCCTCCTGCAGCTTGATGAATCCACCGTGCGTCATCGGTACTTTTTCTACCATTTTTTTATCCTTCGCAGTCCTGTCGCTTTACTTGCAGACACAAAAAGAAACAGGTTCCGGAGGGGAACTCCGGAACCATGCCAAAATCATAACTAAGCCGACTATATCAGAAGACGACAACGAAATGCCAGCAAATTTGAGACGGGCATTTTCTTGCATTCGTTCAGGGCTTTAACAGATGAGATTGACATTTTTCAATGGAACATATAGTGAACATAACCATGAAGAAGTCAATCAGGCAACGGCTGGCCATTCTTTCCGATGCGGCCAAATACGATGCGTCCTGTGCCTCCAGCGGCACGACGAAACGCAGCTCTGCTGCATCCGGCGGACTTGGCTCCACGGAGGGGTCGGGCATATGCCATGCCTATGCACCGGACGGGCGCTGCATTTCGCTCCTGAAGATTTTGCTCACCAATTTCTGTATCTATGATTGCGCCTATTGCATCAATCGTTCTTCGAGCAATGTCGAGCGGGCGCGGTTTACTGCCGAGGAGGTGGTGTGGCTGACGCTGGAGTTCTATCGGCGCAACTATATCGAGGGGCTGTTTCTCTCTTCCGGCATTATCCGCTCGTCCGATCATACGATGGAAGAGATGGTGCGGGTGGCGCGGGAACTGCGCGTCACGCATGGCTTTCGCGGCTACATCCATCTGAAATCCATTCCCGAAGCATCGCCAAAGCTTATTGAGGAAGCGGGGCTTTACGCCGACCGGCTGTCGATCAACATCGAATTGCCGACTGATAGCGGCGTCAGCCGTTTTGCGCCGGAAAAGCAGCCCGCCAATATTCGCCGCTCGATGGCTGATATCCGTCTGAAGATCGAGGAGGCGGGGGAGCCGACCGTCAGGACGCGAAAGACCAAACGTTTTGCGCCTGCAGGACAGAGCACGCAGATGATCGTTGGGGCGGATGGGGCTGATGACAGCACCATTCTGTCCACGAGCGCTCGGCTTTATGGCAGCTATGGTTTGCGGCGCGTCTATTATTCGGCTTTCAGCCCCATTCCGGATTCGTCGAAGAACCTGCCGCTCATCAAGCCGCCTTTGATGCGGGAACACAGGCTTTATCAGGCCGACTGGCTTTATCGTTTTTATGGGTTCGACATTGGTGAAATAACCGCGATCGGCGGTAACGGAATGCTCGATCTCGATATAGATCCGAAGCTTGCCTGGGCGCTGAAAAATCGCGACCGTTTTCCAGTGGACGTGAACGTGGCGGATCGCGAAATATTGCTGCGCGTGCCCGGCTTCGGTACCAAGACGGTCGCCTCGATCCTGTCTTCACGCCGGTTTCGCCGGTTGCGGCTGGAGGATATCGCCCGCTTCGGCGTTTCCCTGAAAAAGGTGAAGGCCTTCATCGTTGCCGAGGGCTGGACGCCGGGCAAGCTGACTGAACGGCCCGATTTGCGAGCGATGTTTGCTCCGCAGCCCGAACAATTATCGCTGCTGTGATGTACGGCCCGGTTCTGGAAGGGCGGGGCGATTTCGGCGAGTGGCGTGATGCGGCGCGCGCGGCTCTCGCCGCCAATGTGCCGCCGGAGGCGATTGACTGGCGGTTGCGGGATGAGAAAGCCGGGCTTCTCGATTTTGCCGGAGAGCCTTTGCCGGCGGCCCGTGCGGATGACGTGCAGGTGTCCGTTCCAGCCTCCTTCGTGACTTTGGCGCAAGCGATTATCTGTCATAGCGATCCGGGTCGTTTCGCACTGCTTTACCGGTTGCTGTGGCGGCTGAAGCGGGATCGCGCCCTGTTGCAGTTCAAGTCCGATGCGGATGTTTCCGAAGCCCGGCAGCTTGAAAAATCGGTCCGCCGCGATTGTCACAAGATGACGGCCTTTGTTCGCTTCAAGGAATTATCCTTGCCGCAGGGGCAGGGCGGGCGGCGGCGCTTCGTCGCATGGTTCGAGCCGGATCACTTCATCGTCGAGCGCACGGCCCCGTTTTTCCAGCGGCGGTTCACGGATATGGACTGGCTGATCGCGACACCGAACGGCTCCGCGCGGTGGGACGGAAACGTGCTGGAGACATCGCGGCAGGCCGCGTCCAAGCCTGAGCTGACGGATGAAACGGACGAGCTGTGGCGAACCTATTATGCCAACATATTCAATCCGGCGCGTCTGAAGATAAAAGCGATGACGGCAGAGATGCCAAAGAAATACTGGAAAAATTTGCCGGAAGCCGAGCTTATTCCAGGTCTCGTTCTTGGTGCCGAGGCGCGGGTGCTGGAGATGGCGGCAAAGGCTGCGAGCCAGCCGCAACCATTCCATCACCGCCTGCAGGCCGCGGCCTCGGCGCGTGAAGAGCCGCCAGCGGCGCCAGACGGTACGCTCGCTTCATTGGCGCGGGAAGCTGGCCAATGCACGCGCTGCGCCCTGCATTGCAAGGCAACGCAGACAGTATTCGGCATGGGACCTGAAGATGCGAAAGTGATGATCGTCGGGGAACAGCCGGGAGATCACGAGGATCTTGCCGGAAAACCTTTCGTCGGTCCCGCTGGTCAGTTGTTCGACCGGACGTTGGTTGAAGCCGGTATTGACCGCAAAAAGCTTTATGTCACCAACGCCGTCAAACACTTCAAATACGAGGCTCGCGGCAAGCGGCGCATCCACCAGCGACCGGATGCGGGCGAGGTGCAGCAATGCCGCTGGTGGCTTAACAAGGAAATCGAGCTGGTACGGCCGAAGCTTATCGTTGCCATGGGTGCAACTGCGCTTTATGCGCTTACAGGCGGAAAGGAAAAGGTGTCCGAGGTTCGGGGTCGCCCGATACCGATGCAGGAGGAGCGGACGCTTTTTGTCACGGTGCACCCTTCCTATCTTCTTCGCCTTCCCGACTCGCAGCAGAAGGAGGCGGAAATGCAGAATTTCAGGAATGAAATTGATTTTATAAGATTATTCTAATAGACTGCTTTGTGTGTTGCTATGCTATATTGAATGATCATCGATGTCTTCATCGATATGATTAAATTTTTGTTTATTGTTATTTTTATTGAAATTTTATACTTGATACCATAATTCAGATATTTATATTTATTCATTGCGTGGATGTATGATGCTCGGCGAGCTAGATCTTGCAACAGTGATACTGATGCAAAAGTGTTCTTACATTGTTGGAATGCTGAGTTTTATATATCTGAAGCTCACAAATCGTGGTTTGCACGGCCCGACAGCTCTTGCAGCAGGCTTCGCAGCCATGGCTGCCGGCTCCACGCTCGCTGGGTACGGCGAATGGGGAATAATGTCTCCGGCCTTGTGGCAATTCGGCAGCATCGTCTTCGGTATCGTGGGTTATGCGCTGATCTGGCTTGGCCTGAAAATCGTGAGCGATGGACGTACTGCCAGCAGGGGGACAGTATCAGCTGTCTGTTTGATTGCCTTGCTGGCAATTGTCCTTGCACAGCAGGTGGCTGACAATAACGCTTATCGTGCGGCCCTGTTCAACGGCTGTGCGGCTGTGGCCTATCTTGCGGGAGCGGGCGGTCTTTTTGCGCGGTGGCGCAAGGAGCCACTCCTGTCCCGCTTCGCGTTGGGCGCGATTGCGGGTATTTCCGGCCTGATTTCGTTGTCGGTGGCAAAGAGCGTGCTTTTGCCCCAATACGCCGCCATCGATCTGGTCAATGCGTTTTTCTTGATCATCATGTTGAACTTCGCCATTGCGCTGTTCGTGATGATGCTGGTAGCCGAGCGGTCAGAGCGCAAATTGCTGGTTCTCGCCAACACCGATCCTTTGACGGGCGTCAAGAACCGTCGTTTTTTCTTCCAGGCCATGCCGGCGGTGCCGGGTCCCAACGATGCGGCGATGCTGCTCGATATCGACCACTTCAAATCAATCAACGACCGCTTCGGCCACGCCGTCGGCGACAGCGTTCTTCAGGAAGTGGCGAAGCGTATCGGCGGCAGCATACGCGGTGGTGACGTGCTGGCGCGTTACGGTGGCGAGGAGTTCATCATCTTCCTGCCGGGTGCCGGTGTTCAAAAGGCTTGCATGATCGGAGAACGCATTCGCGATGCGATTGCGATAACCGAAGTCGATTGCGGCGGTTTGCGTGTCGGTGTGACGATCAGCATCGGCGTCGCAACCAGCGGAGATGCACGCTGCGATCTTCAGACCCTGGCGGAAATGGCGGACCGCGCCCTTTACCGCGCCAAGACGGATGGGCGCAATTGCGTGCGCGAAGCCTTGGCGGCGTGAGGCTTTTGAGCTTTTTGTGAGACAATGCAAAACGCCGCAGGCATGACCCGCGGCGTTTCCATGATCTTCGTTGGCGCCTGATTTTACAGGAAGTAGCTCTGCAAGGGCTTCACTTCCAGGTTGCCGGCCTTGAGCGCCTTGATGGCAAGGGCTGCTGCTTCGGCACCGGCCATCGTCGTGTAGTAGGGCACCTTCTGCATCAGCGTTGCGCGGCGCAGCGACTTCGAGTCGGAAATCGCCTTGTTGCTGTCGGTGGTGTTGATGACCAGCTGGACCTGCCGGTTGCGGATGGCGTCTTCGATATGCGGACGACCTTCCTGCACCTTGTTGATCTTCTCGGCGTTGATGCCCTGTTCAGCAAGGAAACGCTGGGTGCCGCCGGTTGCCAGTACCCTGAAGCCACTCTCGACCAGAATACGAATTGCGGGCAATACGCGGTCCTTGTCGTCGTCGCGCACCGAGACGAAGACGGTGCCGGAGCGCGGCAGGTCGACGCCGGCGCCGAGCTGGCTCTTGGCGAAGGCGAGTGCGAAATCGGTGTCGAGGCCGATGACTTCGCCGGTCGAGCGCATTTCCGGTCCGAGCAGAATGTCGACGCCGGGGAAGCGGGCGAAGGGGAAAACGGCTTCCTTGACGGCGATGTGCTTCAGGTTGCGCGGGTCGGGTTTCTTGCCGTAAGCGGCAATCGCCGCATCAAGCTTTTCGCCGGCCATGACGCGGGCAGCGATCTTGGCGATCGGCGCACCGATGGTTTTTGCAACGAAGGGTACCGTGCGCGAGGCGCGCGGGTTGACTTCGAGAACGTAGATCGTGCCGTCCTTGATCGCGTACTGAACGTTCATCAGGCCACCGACGTTGAGCGCCTTTGCAAGCGCCGTCGTCTGGCGTTCCAGCTCGTCGAGGGTTTCCTTGCTCAGCGAACGGGAAGGCAGCGAGCAGGCCGAGTCGCCCGAGTGGATACCGGCTTCTTCGATGTGCTCCATGATGCCCGACACGAAGACGTTTTCGCCGTCGCACAGTGCATCGACGTCGACTTCGACGGCGTTGGTCAGGTAGCTGTCGAACAGAAGCGGGTTCTTGCCGAGCAGGGTGTTGATCTGGCCGGTCTTGTCGTTCGGGTAACGCTGCTTGATGTCCTCGGGCACGAGGCCCGGAACCGTGTCGAGCAGATAGGTCTGGAGCTGGCCTTCCGAATGGATGATCTGCATGGCGCGGCCACCCAGAACATAGGAAGGACGCACGACCAGCGGGAAGCCGATTTCCGAAGCGACGAGGCGCGCCTGTTCAACCGAATAGGCGATGCCGTTGTTCGGCTGGGCGAGGTCGAGCTTCATCAGCAGCTTCTGGAAGCGGTCGCGGTCTTCGGCAAGATCGATCATGTCAGGCGCGGTGCCGAGGATCGGGATACCGTTCTTTTCCAGCGCTTCGGCCAGCTTCAGCGGCGTCTGGCCACCGAACTGCACGATGACGCCGACCAACTCGCCCTTTTCCTGTTCGGCGCGCATGATCTCGATCACGTCTTCGGCCGTCAGCGGTTCGAAATAGAGGCGGTCGGAAGTGTCGTAGTCGGTCGAAACCGTTTCCGGGTTGCAGTTGATCATGATCGCTTCGAAGCCTGCATCCTTAAGCGCGAAGGCGGCATGGCAGCAGCAATAGTCGAACTCGATGCCCTGGCCGATACGGTTCGGACCGCCGCCGAGGATGACGACCTTCTTGCGGTCGGAAACCTGCGCTTCAGAGCGGGCGGCGCCGACGAAGGGGATTTCATAGGTCGAATACATGTAGGCGGTGGGCGAGGCGAATTCTGCCGCGCAGGTATCGATGCGCTTGAAGACCGGGCGAACATTGAGGCTGTTGCGCAGCTCGGCCACTTCCTTCGGGCGCTTGCCCGTCAGAATTGCCAGGCGGGCGTCGGAAAAGCCCATGGCTTTGAGCATGCGCAGGTTCTCTGCGTCCTGCGGCAGGCCTTGCTCACGGACACGGGCTTCCATGTCCACAATTGCCTTGAACTGGGCGATGAACCAGGGGTCGATCTTCGAGTTTTCGTGGACTTCCTCTTCCGTCATTCCCATGCGCAGCGCCTGGGCGACCATGCGCAGGCGATCCGGCGTCGGCGTGCCGATGGCGGCGCGGATGGCGTTCTTGGAGCCTTCGCCCTCTTCAAAGCCGGGGATTTCGATTTCATCGAGACCGGTGAGGCCGGTTTCCATGCCGCGCAGCGCCTTCTGCAGCGATTCTGCGAAGGTGCGGCCGATGGCCATGACTTCACCGACGGACTTCATGGCTGTGGTGAGGATCGGCGAGGCGCCCGGGAACTTCTCGAAGGCGAAACGCGGGATCTTGGTGACGACGTAGTCGATCGACGGTTCGAACGAGGCCGGCGTCGCGCCGCCGGTGATATCGTTTTCCAGCTCGTCGAGCGTATAGCCGATGGCGAGCTTGGCGGCGATCTTGGCGATCGGGAAGCCGGTTGCCTTGGAGGCGAGAGCGGACGAGCGCGAAACGCGCGGGTTCATTTCGATGACGACGAGGCGGCCGTCTTTCGGGTTGACGGCGAACTGCACGTTCGAGCCGCCGGTTTCCACGCCGATCTCACGCAGCACCGCAATCGAGGCGTTGCGCATGATCTGGTATTCCTTGTCGGTCAGCGTCAGCGCTGGCGCAACGGTGATGGAATCGCCGGTGTGGACGCCCATCGGATCGATGTTTTCGATGGAGCAGATGATGATGCAATTGTCCGCGGTGTCGCGGACCACTTCCATCTCATATTCCTTCCAGCCGAGAACCGATTCTTCGACCAGCACCTCGGTGGTCGGCGAAGCGTCGAGGCCGCCCGAGACGATGTCGAAGAATTCGGAGCGGTTATAGGCAATGCCGCCGCCGGTGCCGCCGAGCGTGAAGGACGGGCGGATGATGGCGGGCAGGCCGACATGGTCGATCGCCTGGGCGGCGATTGCAATCGCATGCGCCATGTAACGCTGCTTGCGGTCGGTCTCGCCAAGGTTCCACTGGTTTTCCAGATCGTCCAGCGCCTTGTCCAGTTCCGCACCGGAAAGCTTCGCCTTGAGTTCGGCGCGGGCAGCTTCGTGCTTCTTGCGGTCGGCGTCCTTGATTTCAGTGGCGTTGGCCAGCATGGACTTCGGCGTTTCGAGGCCGATGCGAGCCATGGCCTCGCGGAAGAGGGCGCGGTCTTCGGCCATGTCGATGGCTTCGGGCTTGGCGCCGATCATTTCCACATTGTAGCGGTCGAGAACGCCCATGCGCTTCAGGGACAGCGCAGTGTTGAGCGCGGTCTGGCCGCCCATGGTGGGAAGCAGCGCGTCCGGGCGTTCCTTGGCGATGATCTTGGCGACGACTTCCGGGGTGATCGGCTCGACATAGGTTGCGTCGGCGAGGCCCGGATCGGTCATGATGGTGGCCGGGTTGGAGTTGACCAGAATGACCCGGTAACCCTCTTCCTTCAGCGCCTTGCAGGCCTGGGTGCCGGAATAGTCGAATTCACATGCTTGGCCGATGACGATCGGTCCTGCGCCAATGATGAGGATGGACTTGATATCTTGGCGCTTCGGCATGGCTCTCTCGTTCCGCGTTTTGGTTGCGCAAAACACCAGCCAGGGTGAAAGATCACCGGCCGGGGCGCGCAATTCAAAGTTTTCAGGCTAGAAGCGGCTTATAGGCAAATGTTTTTGAGAACGGAACCCCATAAATTCCGGAATCGACAGAAACTCTTAACCCGCCGGTGTATGCGCGGCGAAACGGGCCTGCACGGCCGCGCTATGGGAGCGGCTGACGGGTATTTCCGAGCCGTCTCTTGTAATGACGTGCAGACGGCCAGCCTGTTTACGCAACGAGACGACGTCGGAAATGGCAATCCAGTGGGAACGGTGCACCTGCAAGCCTTCCGTGAGGCCTATTTCTTTCAGCGCATCGGCAAAACGCAGCAGAACGAGCTGATGGCCGCGCGTGGTGACGATTTCGGTATAGTGGTCCTGCACCGACAGCCGCAGCAATTCTCCGCGCTTTTGCGGCGGCAGCCGCTCCAGCAGCGGCGCGATGCTTTTCACCTCACCTTTGGCATCTCCATTCGGGTCCGCAACGGCATCCGTTGCCGTTGCGCGTGACTGGCAGGCCGTGAGGTAGCTCAGCAGGCAAAAGATGGCGCAGAGCGGCAGGGCCGACAGGCTGCTTTTCAGAAAGGCAGCGAAACCCATTTCCCTGCCGGAAAAGATTTGGTTCATGATGGAAAGCAGCAGCCCGATGGGCAGGGCTGCCGACAGCGAGCCGATCATCATGCGTGTCAGCATATTTTCAATGCTGCTGGCAAGGATGGTGTTGGCGAGGATGGAAAAGGATATTGCGAACGTCCATGCGCCAGCCTGAACGATTGTCCAGTAAAGCAGCCGGTCGGCGAAACTCATGGTCTCACTTGTCCCGAAAGGGCCGGTCAGAATGAAGATCGCCAATATGGCAAGGAAGGTCAGCCACAGTCTGCGCGATTGCAGGATGGCGTGCATTTCACGAAGCGTGGACTGCAAAGAGAGGTGATCCACGAAGTTTTCCTGCGGTTGACGCCAATGCGTTTTTCTTTCGCGCATGTTTTGCCGAAGTTAGCGATAATTTCAACCGGGTCAAAACGCTTCACCATGTCACTCCAGCCTTTGCTAGACGCACCGCTTGCCGTGCAATTCCATGTCGCCACCGTTGTTCCGGCCGCGATTCTCGGTGCCTTCGTTTTTCTTCGCCCAAAAGGAACCGCCATCCACCGGCTACTCGGCAGGATTTGGGTGACGCTGATGGTCATGACGTCCGTTTCGACCTTCTTCATTCATGAATTGAGGGTGTTTTACGGTTTCAGCCCGATTCATCTTTTATCGGTTCTCACCATATATGGCTGTCTGCAATCCGTCCTTTTCGCGCGCAGGGGCGAAATCAGGCGCCATATGAGGATCATGCAGAGTGTTTATCTCGGCGGTATCGTCATCGCAGGCGGTTTCACCTTCGTTCCGGGGCGGATCATTCACGAGGTTGCTTTCGGTGACGGTCAGCCGGGTCTTGTGGTGCTTTTCGCGGGTGTGTTCGTGTTTGCCCTGCTGTCTCTGACCGTCTTTACGCAAAGGCGGCGAGCCTCCTGAACGAATGCACCCACCTCCGCTTTCTTCCGGAACAAGATGTATTATAGTGCCGTTATAAGGTTGCCTGTTGAGGCGACGTTTGCGGAGAGAAAAGCATGGAATGGAGAGGGCGCCGCCAGTCGGACAATATCGAGGATCGGCGCGGGATGTCGGCGGGATCGGGGCCATCCGGCAACGATCCTTTTTCGCGTGGCGGAATGCGCGTGCCGATCGGGCGCCGCGGCGGCGGCATCGGCATTGGCGGTCTTCTGCTGATCTTGCTGATAAGCTGGGTGCTTGGCATCAATCCGCTGACGCTGCTTTCGGGCGGAGACATTTCACTGGATGGGGGCGGTACCACGCAGCAATCCGGCCAGCAGGCGGGCACTCGGCCGCAGGGCCAATCGTCCGACGAGACGACGGCTTTCGTGCGCACCGTGCTGGCTGAGACGGAAGATACGTGGAGCGGCATTTTCCAGTCCGCCGGCGAGACCTATCAGAAACCGACCCTTGTGCTGTTTTCCGGGCAGGTTGCGTCTGCCTGCGGTTCTGCCTCTGCGGCCAGCGGCCCGTTTTATTGCCCTGGTGACCGCAAGGTCTATCTTGACACCAGTTTCTTCAGTGAACTGGACAAGCGTTTCGGCGCGTCTGGCGATTTCGCGCAGGCTTATGTGATTGCGCATGAGGTGGGCCACCACGTCCAGAACCTGACCGGTGTCCTGCCGGAGTTCAACCGCCGCCGCCAGTCCATGAGCCAGGTGGATGCCAACAAGATGTCGGTGCGTGTGGAGCTTCAGGCCGATTGTTATGCCGGCATCTGGGGCAAGTTCACCGAACAGAAGGGAATTCTAGAAACCGGTGACCTTGAGGAAGCGCTCAACGCTGCCCACCAGATCGGCGACGACACCCTGCAGAAGCAGACTCAAGGATATGTTGTGCCTGACAGTTTCAACCACGGTACGTCGGCGCAGCGCATGGAATGGTTCAAGCGCGGCTTCCAGAACGGACGCGTCGAGGACTGCGACACCTTTTCGGCGAATATCTGATAATCAAATGAACGAGGGGGCTTTTCAGCCCCCTTTTTATTCAGCGCATCAACAGCGCCACGGCATACATGCCAAGCGCGAAGATCGTATGTGCAACGAGGTTGAGAAAGCGAACCTTGTTCGGGTTCGGCGTCTTCGATGCCGCCCAGCCGATGCCGAGGCCAGGTTGTAGCAGGAACCAGCCCGCGCCGACCGTGACGATGCCCACGATCCAAGGCTGAATGAAGGACGGCTCTGAAAACCACGAGGCCGGCACTATCAGGGCGAGAATGATGCCGTAGAGAATGCCGACGGCATAATGCGAGACCCAGCCGAGCGCCAGTTCATGCTCGTAAGGTGCGGCCGTCGCGATAGAATCGTGGAATATCCTGCCCTTCGGCACATGCCAGAACCAGCGGCCGACCGGTGCCCAGTTCGGGGCGGACTGGCCGAAAAACCGGTGCAGCACAATCGCCCATATATCCATAAACACGGTGCCACCAACCCCCATGGCAATACCGCGCCAAATCAAATCCAGCATAGATCCCTCCGCAAATCATGATCGACCAAGCTCTAGCTGATCGTGTGAGTGGCGTGAACAGGGTTTTTCGCGTGCTGAGGGCGGACAAGAAAAATGGCCGGATCGCTCCGGCCATAATGAAGACTGAAACGTCTCCTCCGTCATGCCGGACTGGATCCGGGGTAAGGGTGCGATTGTCTCACCAGTGAGCTATTCTCGCTCTACGCGGCACGCCCATATTCAGCCTGCCGCCGTGTTGCCGTGGCGAGCTGGAACTGCGCAAGCAATTCGTTGAGTGCCGCCGCTTCCGAGGCGAGGCCGTGGCTTGCCGCAGTCTGTTCTTCGACCATGGCGGCATTCTGCTGGGTGCCCTGATCGATGGTGTTGATGGCGGTGTTGATTTCCTGAAGTCCGGTGGACTGTTCGCGCGACGACGTTACGATGGCGTCGATATGGCGGTTGATCTCCTGGACTTCGCGGACGATGGTTTCCAGCGCCTTGCCGGCATTTCCGACGAGATCGACACCGGATTGCACCTGCGATGTTGAGGCGTTGATCAGCGTCTTGATCTCCTTCGCGGCATTTGCAGAGCGCTGGGCAAGCTCGCGCACTTCCTGTGCGACGACGGCAAAACCCTTGCCTGCCTCACCGGCGCGGGCGGCTTCCACGCCGGCATTCAGCGCAAGCAGGTTAGTCTGGAAGGCGATTTCGTCGATCACACCAATGATGTTGCTGATCTCCGACGACGATTTTTCGATGCCTTCCATGGCGCGAACAGCGTCCTCGACGATGATGCCGGACTGCTCGGCATTGTTGCGCGTGCGGTCTACCAGACGGCCTACCTCTTCGGCACGGCGGGCGGAATCCTTGACCGTCGTGGTTATTTCCTCAAGCGCGGCCGCAGTCTCCTCGACAGAGGCGGCCTGCTGCTCGGTGCGCTTGGCCAGATCGTCGGCAGACTGGCGGATTTCTCCAGCACCGGCATCGATTGCGCGTGCATTCTGGCCGACTGTGCTCAAGGCAACGTTCAGCTTGGCGACGGAGTTGTTGAAGTCGTCGCGCAAGCGGTCGATGCGGGTCACGAAAGGTGTCTCGATCCGGTAGTTGAGGTCGCCATTCGAAAGGTGCGTCAGTCCCTTTGCCAGCGAATCGACTGCGAACTGGATGTCGGCCGCGTCTTTCGCCGCCAGTCGTTCGCGGTCGTTGCGCTCCTGTTCGGAAAGCGTGCGGTTCTGTTCGGCGTCGCCTTCAAGACGCAGACGTTCCGTGGCGTTCGATTTGAATACGGCAACCGCCGCAGCCATCGAGCCGATCTGGTCACTGCGCTCCTGGCCGGGAATGGCGACATCGAGATTGCCGGCGGCAAGCCTTTCCATGGCAGCAGTCATCTGCGTGACGGGGCGAACAATGAAACGGCTGAGAACGGTTGCCAGCAGGGCGATCATGATCGCGGCGGCAAGGATCGTGGCGATGGTTGCCGCGAGGCGAAATTGGCCGATCGCGCTGTAGGCGACGTCGGAATCGACAACGAAACCGAGATACCAATCGACCGAGGGCAGACCGGCGACGGGAATGAAGCTGGTGATCTTGCCCTTGCCGTCGATCTCGGTTTGCGAAATCGCGGAAGAAATTGCCGGTGTATCAACCTTGAAGAGATCGGTCAGCGGCTTGTCGACGAATTTCGCATCGGGATGCATGAGGATCTTGCCGTCCTTGCTGACGAGGAAGGCGTATCCATCCTTGCCGGCATCCACCGACTTGATCATCGTGACCAGCGAATCCAGCGAGAAGTCGCTACCCGTCACGCCGGCCAGCTTGCCGCCGATGGACACGGGAATGGCGGCAGTGATGATAAGGCCGCCGGTCGACGCATCGCTATAGGGCTCGGTCAGTACTGGCTTGCCGGCCTTGACGGCGTCCAGATACCAGGGGCGCTTGCGCGGGTCGTAGCCTTCCGGCAGTGGCAATTTCGGGAAAGTCGTGAAACTGCCGCTTTCGGCATTGCCGAAATAGGTGGACATGAACTGAGCCGTCAGCACGTCGTTCTGGAGGAACTGCAGTTTGGCGTCGTCATCTGGGAGCTTGGCGAGCGTCTTCGCAACCGTTTCGGTCAGCATGATGCGGCCGTTCAGCCAGTTGGCGATGCTTTGCGCTGCCTGCTTGCCGGACGAATCGATATTTTCCGCTACGGCTTGCGTTGTCACCTGGTGCTGAAGACTGTCGATATAGAAGGAAAAGCCGGCAAAAGCGGCGACGACAAGCGATGACGCCGCAAACAGAATGCGCGTCATGAGATTGGTTTTTTTGGGCAAGCTACACGTCCTTGGAACCAGATGTGGCCATTCGGCTCATCTTGGAAAATAATGGGAAAGACATGCCTCAATGGCGGGAATATTCTGCGTCATGCAGCTTATGGTTTGAAAGAACTTCGCGATATTCTAATGCGTAAAGTGAAATGGTAAAATTCGGCTAAATTTGTTTTATGTCACGCCGTTTCGGCCCAAGTGGACGTAAAATTGCCGTTCTGCGTAAATTTTGATCATTGATCCGCAAAGGTTGCGTGCAGGAAGGGAATATTTTATTCATCACCTGCTGCCATTGCGCAATTCGCGGGCAATGGCCAAAATTCAGGTGAATTACAATGTCTTCGTCGGTTGTTGCAGAAACCGTTCCCTCTGGATCGGGGTCGTGGCTTTCGCATTTCAAGGCTACGCTTGCGCTTGGAATTCCGCTTGTCGGTGCGCAGCTCGCGCAGCTTGGCATCCACACTACAGATATGGTCATCGTCGGTCAGCTCGGAGCTGAGAAGCTGGCGGCCATGGTGCTGGCCGGGCAGTTCTTCTTCGTTGTCTTCATTTTCGGCTCGGGATTTTCCGTGGCCGTGGTACCAATGGTGGCGCAGGCTTACGGGCAGGGCGATGCGACGGCTGCCCGCCGCTCGCTGCGCATGGGCATGTGGGTGGCAATCGCGTACTGGATTCTTGCCCTGCCGATATTCTTCAACGCCGAGCGCATTCTGGTCTATCTCGGGCAAAACCCCGAAGTTGCGGCGTTGACCGGCCATTATCTCGCCATCGCCAAGTTCGGCCTTTTGCCGGCGCTGCTTTTTTATGTGCTGCGCGGGCTTGTCAGTGCCATCGGCCGTGCCGGTATCATTCTGTATGTCACCATCATCATGTTGGTGCTGAACGGCTTGATGGCCTATGCGCTGGTCTTCGGCCATTTCGGATTGCCGGTGATGGGCATGAACGGCGCGGCCGTCGTCGCCGTCATCGTCAATGCCTTCAGCTTCATCTTCATCGTCGCTTATGTGCAGACGCGTGAGGAAACCAGGAAATACGAGCTGTTCGTGCGCTTCTGGCGGCCGGACTGGCATGCGCTGTTCGAAGTGCTGCGCCTTGGCCTGCCTATCAGCATCACCATCCTTGCCGAAGTGACGCTGTTTGCGGCGGCTTCGATCCTGATGGGACAGATTGGCACCGTGCAGCTTGCGGCGCATGGAATCGCCCTGCAGCTTGCCTCCATCGCTTTCATGATCCCGCTCGGCCTGTCGCAGGCGGCGACCGTGAGGGTCGGTGTCGCGTTCGGTCAGGGTGATTTCAGGAACCTCGTGCGCGCCGCCATCATGGTTTACGCGATTGCCTGCGGCATTGCCGTTTGCGGCGGCATCCTGTTTGCGGCTGTTCCGGAATTTCTGGCGAAGTGGTTTCTTGACGCGAAGTTGCCGGAAGCGGCGGAAGTGCTTGCCTACGCAAGCAGCCTCGTGGTGATCGCCGGCATCTTCCAGCTGGTCGATGGTATCCAGGCCGTGACAGCAGGTTTGCTGCGCGGATTGAAGGATGCGCGCATTCCGGCGATGCTGGCGCTGATTTCCTATTGGCCGATCGGGCTGGCGCTGGCCTGGACCATGGCCTTTCCGCTCGGCTTTGGCGGACGTGGCGTCTGGTTCGGTTTCGTGATCGGCCTTTCGACGGCGGCCGTTCTCCTGACTATACGTTTCGTCATTCTGGTGAAGCGTGAAATGAAAACGGCCCGCTGAAAGCGGGCCGTATATTTTTCCTGATTTTCCGAAGATGTCTCAGCGCTCGGCGAGCGCTGCCTCACCTTGTCTCTCGCGCAGCAAGTTGACGAAGCGGCGGAAGAGATAGTGGCTGTCCTGCGGGCCGGGCGATGCTTCCGGATGGTGCTGGACGGAGAAGACCGGCTTGCCGACGATGCGCAGGCCGCAATTAGTGCCGTCGAACAGCGACGTGTGGGTTTCTTCGACGCCATCAGGCAGCGACTTGGCGTCAACCGCAAAACCGTGGTTCATGGAAACGATTTCCACCTTGCCGGTGGTGAAGTCCTTGACCGGATGGTTGGCGCCGTGGTGGCCCTGGTGCATCTTTTCAGTCTTGGCGCCGACGGCCAGGCCAAGCATCTGGTGGCCGAGGCAGATGCCGAAGATCGGCAGGTCGCTGTTGATGAGGTTCTGAATGACCGGTACGGCATATTCGCCTGTCGCGGCCGGATCTCCCGGACCGTTGGAAAGAAAAACGCCATCCGGCTTCAATGCCAGAATGTCTTCGGCGGATGTCTGGGCCGGAACCACCGTGACCTTGCAATCGAGACCGGCGAAGAGGCGCAGGATGTTGCGCTTGACGCCGAAATCCACGCAGACGACATGGTACTTCGCATCGGCTTCATTCAGCGTGCCGTAACCCTCGTTCCAAACCCAAGGCGTTTCCGTCCAGGTGGAGGATTGGCCGGATGTGGCTTCGATGGCGAGGTCGAGGCCGACGAGACCGCTCCATACCTTGGCTTCCGCCTTCAGCGCCTCGATGTCGAACACGCCGTTGGGATCATGGGCGATCACCGCGTTCGGTGCACCGTTTTCGCGTATCCATGCCGTCAGCGCGCGCGTGTCGATGCCGCAAAGGCCGATGACGCCGCGGGCTTTCAGCCAGGCATCCAGATGTTTGGCGGCGCGGAAGTTCGAAGGGTCTGTGATGTCGGCCTTGAAGATGACGCCGACTGCGCCACGGCGGGCGGCTGGCGTCAGGTCTTCGATGTCTTCCTCATTGGTGCCGACATTGCCGATATGCGGGAAGGTGAAGGTGACGATCTGGCCGAGATAGGACGGATCGGTCAGGATTTCTTCGTAACCGGTCAGTGCGGTGTTGAAGCAGACTTCGGCCTGTACTTTGCCGGTTGCGCCGATCCCCGTTCCCTCGATCACTGTGCCATCGGCAAGAACAAGCATTGCGGTCGGTTTGCGGGTAGTCCAGGGCGCTGTCTCGGTCATCTCGTTCCGTTTCTGCCGCTTCGCACCCCGCCTCTTGAAAGGCAGGGGGAGAGGGGCCATTTTTTGTCGCAGGCTTCGTGACATAAAGGGGCGCGCGAAAAACTCGCGTTTTGACCCTTCGTTAAAATCTCGTGCAGGTGCCGGAAAATAACGAAAGCTGCTTAAACGGTCAACCGCAGGCTCAAGATTTACGCGGAATTAAACCTTCGCACATTCAAGGGCTTATGCATTTGATTTGCTTGAGCGGGTTTGCTCGGTTATGTCGTTTCGAAAAATAAGGTGGAAAGTTTCCGTGTCGAGAAGCTGCGGAATGCACTTTCCCAAGGAGAAGAAGAAATGATGCGCGACACGTTCGCTAATACTCTGAAAGACGCGCTGAAGGCTCGTGACGCCCGGCGTACATCGACCGTGCGTCTCATCCAGGCGGCCATCAAGGATCGCGATATTGCCAATCGCGGCGTGGGCAAGGACCCCGTCACCGACGACGAGATCATGCAGATCCTGACCAAGATGGTGAAGCAGCGGGAAGAGTCCGCCAGCATCTATGATGGCGCCGGTCGCGCCGAGCTTGCCGCTCAGGAGCGCGAGGAAATCGTCATCATCAAGGAATTCATGCCGGAAGAGATTCCGGCCGAAAAGGTGCGCGAATTGTGCCAGGCCGTCATCAGCGAAACCGGCGCCTCCGGCCTGCGTGACATGGGCAAGTGCATGAATGCGCTCAAGGAGCGTTATCCCGGCCAGATCGACTTCGCGAAAGCCTCCGGCGTCGTCAAGGATTTGCTGAAGTAGGTCTCGCCCGTTCGGAAAAAGTAAAGGCAGGGTAGCCATGGCTACCCTGCCTTTTTGCTGCCGACGAAGGCGCATTTCGGCGGATCAAAATGCGGTCACGCGCAGGCGTTTTTCGGGGGACGTGCCTGCGGGCGTCAGCAGCTTTATGAGAATGTCCGGGCGCTGCCTTTGAATATGTTTTATACCTCGGCGACGGTTGGCTCAAATTACAAAAACATAATTTTTTGTGATGATGCGCTGCCATAAATTTGCCCGAAGCGGGCGACAGCGGCGATGCGGTTTTAGTGCGATGGCCTGTGAATATCGGGTATTCCGGTTCTTTGGGTTTGGTACTGACCCCTTTCTGCGCTTATATGAAAGACTGGCCTCGAACAGGTAACCCATGCGATTTTCCAATTCTTTTCTCGATGAGATACGCGACCGCGTGAACATCTCCGATGTGATCGGCAGACGTGTGTCCTGGGATAAGAAGAAGACCAATACGCCGCGGGGCGATTATTGGGCCTGCTGCCCGTTCCATGGCGAAAAAAGCCCGAGTTTTCATTGCGAGGATCGCAAGGGGCGATACCATTGTTTTGGTTGCGGTGTTTCCGGCGATCATTTCCGGTTTCTCACCGATCTCGAGGGGTTGAGTTTCCCCGAAGCCGTTCAGCAGATCGCCGACATGGCCGGCATCTCCATGCCGCAGCCCGATCCGCAGGCTGAGAAGCGCGAGCGCGAGCGCACCTCGTTGCAGGACGTCATGGAAATGGCGACGCTGTTCTTTCAGGATCAGTTGCAGACCGCGCTTGGTGCGCGGGCGCGGGCTTACCTGCGCGATCGCGGGCTGACTGGGCGCACCATCGAGACATTCAGGCTCGGTTTTGCACCAGATAGCCGCAATGCGCTGAAGGAGCATCTGGCGAGCAAGGGTGTGGCGCGCGAACAGATGGAAGCCTGCGGGCTGGTGGTGCATGAAAACGTGCCGGTTTCCTATGACCGCTTCCGCGACCGCATCATGTTCCCGATCCTGTCGTCGCGCGAAAAGGTGATCGCTTTCGGCGGCCGCGCCATGGCGGCGGATGCAGTGGCCAAATATCTGAACTCCAACGAGACCGAGCTTTTTCACAAGGGCAATGTTCTCTACAATTTCGCCCGCGCGCGGCGCGCCTCGCAGGCTTCCGGTGGGACCGTCATTGCCGTCGAAGGTTATATGGATGTCATTGCGCTTTATCAGGCGGGTGTCGAAAATGCTGTCGCCCCGCTCGGCACGGCGCTGACGGAAAGCCAGCTTGAGCTCCTGTGGAAAATGTCGCCGCAGCCGATCCTCTGCTTTGATGGCGACGGCGCCGGCATTCGTGCCGCCAACCGTGCAGCCGATCTCGCCTTGCCGCATATCAAGCCTGATCGTTCGGTGAGTTTTGCGCTTTTGCCCGACGGAAAAGACCCTGATGATCTCGTGCGGCTGGAGGGGCGTGCGCCTTTTGACCGTGTGCTTTCCGAGGCAAAACCGCTCGCGGCGATGATCTGGAGCCGCGAGACGTCTTCGGTGACTTTCGATACGCCTGAAAAGCGTGCCCAGCTTGAAAGCCGGCTGCGGCAGATCGTTGCCGTCATCGGCGACGAGGCGGTGCGGCGTTTTTACCAGCAGGATATGCGCGACAGGCTCAATGCCTTCTTCCAGCCGCGTTTTCAGCAGGGCGGTTCGCAGGGTGGAAATTTCCGCCGCGATGGCCAGCAGGGTAATGGGCGCGGGTTCCAGAGGAACGCTTCCGGACGGGGTGGAGCCATGGCTGCGCCGGCCAGCAACATTTCCGACCGGCTTACCCAGTCGGGTCTGGTCAGGGGGCACCAGACCAAGCCTTCACTTCGCGAAAGCGTTCTCGCCATCACCATCGTCAACCATCCCGAACTGCTGCTTGAGGAATATGACGAGATCGCCGCGATCGATTACGAGAACCGCGATCTGCAACGCCTGTGGTCGACTGTGCTGACCTTTGCTGCGGAAAGTGCGGCCGAGATTTCGCGGGCAGGGCTGATCGAGCGCCTGTCGCAGCAGGGTTTCGAGGTTCTTTTGAAAACCATGGACCAGCAGGTGCGCAATGCGCGCCTGTGGACGGCCACGGAACAGGCGGCGCTGGAAGATGCGCGTGAGGGATATGTGCAGGCGCTTTCCCTGCACAAGAGGACGAAATCCCTGCTCTGGCAGAAGCGCGAGCTGGAGCGGGAAATAGGCGAGGCGACGGACGACGAACGCGGCACGCTTCTGGTGCGGGCGCTGGCCGAAGTTCAGCTGGAAATCGGCCGAATGGAAAATCAGGAAGCGATCATCGATGGTTTCGGCGTCATGTCCGGCCGGGTAAAGGGTCCGGCTGTCGGCCATGGCTGAGGACTGCGGCCAAGAATAGAAAGACGTGTGGGGTTGCCTTTTGCTGCAAGCGCCCTAAATAGGGGGTAGTCTGGTGATAACTCGCAAAATGCGGCCCTTTTTATGAATTTCCGTGGCTGTCTCGCCCTCAAAGGCTTGACGGGGCGGGAAATAGCGGGAATCACCAATTCAGGAATAGTAAGGTGGAATGAGCCTTGGCGGATAGAAATTGCATGAGCAAGCATTTTCGGGTGCACTGTCTTTGCATTCTGCCTGAGGCTGCCGTGGTTAATCGGCAATTAAAGATCACTCCGTTAGGTGTCTGACAGTGATTCGCTGTTATCAGCCGGATGCTCTCAAGGCGAACGGCGATGCGGCGGAACAGGTGTTAGCGTCAGGGAAAGCGACGAGATAGATGGCAACCAAAGTCAAAGAAAACGAAGAAGCAGAAAACGAACGCGACGGTGCGACGGACGGTCCGCTTCTCGATCTTTCGGATGACGCGGTCAAAAAGATGATCAAGGCCGCCAAGAAGCGCGGCTATGTGACGATGGACGAGCTGAATTCCGTCCTGCCGTCCGAAGAAGTGACGTCCGAGCAGATCGAAGACACGATGGCGATGCTGTCCGATATGGGCATCAACGTTATCGAGGACGAGGATGCCGAGGAAGCACCGGGCGAAGCCGAAAGCGACGATTCCGATAACGAAGAGTCCGAAGGCGGCGAACTGGCACCTTCCGGCGGTACCGCGCTTGCGACCGCGAAGAAAAAAGAACCGACCGACCGTACCGACGATCCTGTGCGCATGTATCTGCGCGAAATGGGTTCCGTAGAGCTTCTGTCGCGCGAAGGCGAAATCGCCATCGCCAAGCGCATCGAGGCCGGCCGCGAAACGATGATCTCCGGCCTTTGCGAAAGCCCGTTGACGTTCCAGGCGCTGATCATCTGGCGCGACGAACTCAACGAAGGCACTACGCTGCTGCGCGAGATTATCGATCTCGAAACCACCTATTCCGGCCCGGAAGCCAAGGCTGCCCCGCAGTTCCAGAGCCCGGAAAAGATCGAGGCGGACCGCAAGGCCGCCGAAGAGAAGGAAAAGACCCGCAGACTGCGTGCGCCCTCCGGTGACGAGGATGTGACTGACGTGGGTGGCGATGGCCTGCCGCCGGAAGAGGAAGAAGAGGACGACGACGAGTCCAACCTTTCGCTCGCCGCGATGGAAGCCGAGCTGCGTCCGCAGGTCATGGAAACGCTCGACACCATTGCCGACACCTACAAGAAGCTGCGCAAGCTTCAGGACCAGCAGGTCGAGGCTCGCCTTGCCTGCACGGGGACCCTGTCCTCCGGTCAGGAGCGCCGCTACAAGGATCTCAAGGACCAGTTGATCACGGCTGTGAAGTCGCTGTCGCTGAACCAGAACCGTGTCGACAGCCTTGTCGAGCAGCTTTACGATATTTCCAAGCGTCTGATGCAGAACGAAGGCCGGCTGCTGCGCCTTGCCGAATCCTATGGCGTAAAGCGCGACAGCTTCCTCGAGCAGTATCACGGTGCGGAACTCGATCCGAACTGGATGAAGTCGATTGCCAATCTGGCCGCCCGCGGCTGGAAGGAATTCGCCCGCGAGGAAAGCAACACGATCCGCGAGATCCGTCAGGAAATCCAGAATCTGTCGACGGAAACCGGTATTTCCATCGCCGAATTCCGCCGCATCGTTTCCATGGTGCAGAAGGGTGAGCGCGAAGCGCGTATCGCCAAGAAGGAGATGGTCGAGGCCAACCTGCGTCTCGTGATCTCCATCGCCAAGAAATACACCAACCGCGGCCTGCAGTTCCTCGATCTCATTCAGGAAGGCAATATTGGCCTGATGAAGGCGGTGGACAAGTTCGAATATCGCCGTGGTTACAAGTTCTCGACCTATGCGACATGGTGGATCAGACAGGCGATCACCCGTTCGATCGCCGACCAGGCGCGCACGATCCGTATTCCGGTTCACATGATCGAGACGATCAACAAGATCGTTCGCACCTCGCGCCAGATGCTGCACGAGATCGGCCGCGAGCCGACCCCGGAAGAGCTGGCGGAAAAGCTTGCCATGCCGCTTGAAAAGGTGCGCAAGGTTCTGAAAATCGCCAAGGAGCCGATTTCGCTCGAAACCCCTGTGGGTGACGAAGAGGATTCGCATCTCGGCGACTTCATCGAGGACAAGAACGCGCTGCTGCCGATCGACGCCGCCATTCAGGCGAACTTGCGCGAGACGACGACCCGCGTTCTCGCCTCGCTGACGCCGCGTGAAGAACGTGTTCTGCGCATGCGTTTCGGCATCGGCATGAACACCGACCATACGCTGGAAGAAGTCGGCCAGCAGTTCTCGGTCACGCGCGAACGTATTCGTCAGATCGAGGCGAAGGCACTTCGCAAGCTGAAGCATCCGAGCCGCTCCAGAAAGCTCAGAAGTTTCCTCGACAGCTAAGCCTCTGCCTGCTTTAAAATTGAACCCGGTCAGTCACCTCTGGCCGGGTTTTTTGTTTCCCGCACTGGCGATCTCTGCGACAAGCCTTATGTGTGAAAACAAAGCGTTCCGCGTTTTCGGAAATGCTCAGGTTCGATTTGGCTCGATAACATGCAACAGGTTTCGGCAAGCAGATGGCGAGGGAAGGGATGGGCGGTGCCCGTCTCCGTGTTGCTGCATTTGGCTGTGGTCGCAATCTTTCTTTTTGAACTGCCCGAACGCATAGTCGAACCGCAGGAGCCGGAAAGCATCAGCGTCGATCTGGTGCCGCCGCCTGAGGAAAAGAAGCCGGAAGAAGCCAAGCCTCCCGCAGCCGAGCAGGCAAAGCAAGAAAAGCCGCAGCCTCCACCGCCGCCGCCCGCTCCGCCGGCAGAGGAGCCGAAACCTTCGCCGCCCTTGCAGGCGACGCTACCGGCTATCGCCATGCGGCCGGAGGAGACGCAGGCGGACCCAGAGGACAAGCCAGGTAAGGCGGAGGAAGCGGACAAGGCCGAGCCTTCCAAGGAGCCTGAAAGCCAGCCTGAAAAGACGCCTGAGGACAAGCCCGCGCCATCTGCCGCCAACGGCGATCTCAAGGCGTCCGCCGAACAGGGAGAAATTGCGGTTTCACCCGTCAAGCAAGAGGCTGAGCCGGAAAAAGCGCCGGTGCCGCAGGAGAAACCGGCTGACGAAAAACCTGCCGAGGTGGCAAAGGAGAAGCCCGCGAAACTTCCGGCCGCCAAACAATTATTGTCTTCGTCGCTGCTTTCTCCGGCCCAAAGACGCCAGATGTTTGGTGATCTGCCGCCCCGCCGCCGCATTGTTCAGCTTTGCAGCACGGAGGCTCTTGCGCAAATTCAGGGCGCGGGTTTTGCCGCCCGTGGCATGATACCCTATTCGGATACGGGCGGGAGGATATCGGGGAATTCGATTGATGCTTCCGGCGGCGCATTCAACACCGGCAATAGCTGGCACGATGTGTCTTTTCAGTGCGAGGTCGATCTGGATAACTACGCCGTAACGGCATTCCGGTTTAAGATTGGGAACGCCTTAACACCGGATGAGGCGAAAAAGCGGGGCTTCACTCGATTTCAATGAAGGCTAGTTTTTTTAAACTTTTGGTTTGCTGACGAAGGTTTCCGTCCGCCACTCCGTCGTCCTCGGGCTTGTCCCGAGGAGATGCAACCGACTGATTTTGTAGACGTGTTTAAATCCTTGGGACAAGCCCAAGGATGACGTCCAGTCTGGACATGTGTCGGTCAGCAGGGCTAGGAGCTTACACCCTCTCCGTATCCCCGACCAACAGCCCGATACCCGCCATCAGCGCATCTTCGTCGTACGGCTTCCTGATAACAGGCACGTTGCCGAAGTCGTCAGGCACCATGCTGGCATCGGCATAGCCGGTGGCGAACAGGAAGGGGATGCCGCGGCGGTGAAGCTCGCGTGCGACGGCGATGGAGGTGTCGGAACCGAGATTGATGTCGAGGATAGCCACATCCGGCACGTAGCTCTTCAGCTTCTCGATGGCCATTGCCGAGGAGGTCGCGGTTTCGATTGTCTTGATGCCGTTGTCTTCCAGCATGTTCTCCACATCCATGGCGATCAGCATCTGGTCTTCTACGAGCAATATTTTCAACGTTTCCTCCCGGTTGGACCGTCTGGGTTGTGGTACGGTGTCATCCTCCGTCTTCATCTCGGAAGCTGTCATGACTGCTGAGATATGGCGGGAGGGCAGGAGAATTTCCGCCTCCAGCCCATCAGGCAAATACCGAATGGTGCTGCGTCCGCCCAGATCGTAGGGGATGCTGCGGCTGATGAGCGCCGTGCCGAACCCGGAGCGTGATGGTGTGGGCAGCTTGGTAGGCAGAGTTTCGCGCCAATGTATCAGGCAATCGCGGTTTTCGTCGACTTCCCAGCGTAGATCCAGTTTTCCGCCGGTCTGAGCAAGCGCGCCGTATTTGGCAGCATTCGTCGCCAGTTCATGCAGTACGAGGGCCATGACGGAAAATGCGCGCGAATCGAGCGTGACCTGTGGTCCGGCGAGATCAACAATCGCCTCGGCTGAACGGTGCGGCGACAATTCGGCGTCCAGTAGGTCGCGCAATGACCCGCCGCCTTCACCGCGAATGATCTGGTCATGGGCAAAGGACAATGCCTGGATACGACCCTTTAGCGCACCGACATATTCCTGCAGGGTTTTACCCTCCTGCGAGGGATTGCCGACCAGCGATTTGATAATGGCGAGAACGTTCTTGACGCGGTGGTTGAGTTCCTCGTTCAGCATGCGCTGGCGCACTTCCGCGCGCTCCCTTTCGCCCGCCATCAGCTCGCTGTGATGGAATGCGACCTCGACCAACGCTATTCTTGCGGCTTCGGCAATTTCCCGGTCCGCATCTGACCATGGCTGCGCCTGCAGGCGCACGGTCTCCTTCCAGATCGCGAAGCTCTTGCGCGGGGTGAGACGATCGCCGAGCGGACCGGTCTCATAGGATTTTTCCGGGTTGCCGGCCCAGTTCAGGTTCTGCACGATCTCCCTGCGGAAAAACAGCAGATAGTCGTTTTTGACCTGCGACAGCGGAATGGCGAGCATTCCGGCAGCGATATCCGCATAAATCTCCGCTTCCGGTATGGCTTGCGAGATGGCATGGGTTGCCCAGACCCTTCCCTCACTGACAGAGGTTACGAAGCGGGCCAGCCTGGGAATGGCATCCGCGGGCGGCGTTGCGCCGTGGCCGTGCCAGTTGTTGTCCACCCAAAGCCCGACGCCGTCGCATGGCATCAGATCGGCAAAATCCTGGAAACTGTCGATCAGCAGTTCCTCGATGTGCGCGTGATGGGCGGCGAGCCGCAGGAAGCGGTCTAGAGCGGCATGGGCGTGGTTGACGGTATCGAGTTTGCGCTTCTGCTTAAGGACCTGCAAATGCATGGAGAAAAACTCTCCAAACATTTCTGCGGCGATCCTGACTGACATCGTCAGAACGCGTGGCGAATAATGGTGGCAGGCGATAAGACCCCACAGGGCGCCATCGACGATCACCGAAATCGACATGGAGGCACCAACGCCCATATTGCGAAGATATTCGCAATGGATGGGAGAAACGCTGCGCAAATGCGCGAATGACAGATCAAGCGGTTCACCAGACACATCGATGGCGGGCAATACGGGAACTCGTATTCCGCTGGCGTCGGAGATGATGCGCAGTGTGTTTTTAAGATAGAGCGTGCGGGCCTGTTGCGGTATATCGCTTGCCGGAAAATATTGTCCGAGAAAGCTTTCCAGTTCCGGCTGCTTTGCCTCCGACACGACCTTGCCTGCACCGTCATCCTCGAAACGGTAGATCATCACCCGGTCGTAACCCAAGGTCGCCTTTACCAGCCGGGTTGTTCTCGAAATCAGGCTTTCGACCGTGTCTGCCTCGCGAATGCGGTCCACCATCTTGCGTGCGGTGCCAAGCGGCTGGGTCTCGCTCCCTGACGGTTCGAATTCGATGATCGTCGTGGATTTATAGCGGTGGAGCGCAATATCGAAGCTGCGACCATCGCGCAGTTCCATATTGGGCAGCATGGCAGGGCGGGTGGTTCTGCCGGTTACCGTGAGTGCGTTGCGAAGGTCATGGACGAGATTTTTACCAAGAACCTCTTCGGCGGTCCTGCCGTTGATATCGCCATCGACGCGCAAAATCTCGCGACAGTTTTCCGAATGCCGCAGCACCATGCGCATGGCGTTATCGCAAGCGATCAGGCAGCCGTGCGATTGAATATAACCTGGAATGTGGATGGGTTCGCGGTCGCAATTTGTCAGGTCGACATTATAATCAGTGGATGCCATGAATCTATCTCTCGCACCCTCTGCCTGTCTTGCACTGAAAATAGTTTAGTCGTCCGCAGACGGGAAAGCCTGAATGGTTCATTCTGATAGTGCCAATCCTTCCCCGTTTTTTGCAACCGTGACGCCGGTATTCCGTTCTATTAAAGGCAGCCGCCATGTCATGGAAGCACGCCTTTTCGCCATCAGTTACAATTCGACATGGTCCAATGTTTGCAGTGCCTAATTTGTTCCGAATTTTCTAAAGGAAATAACGTGCCGCAGAAGAAAATGACCATTACCACCACCCACGGGCAGGGGCTCTACGAATTTACGTCCGAGGCCGAGCGCTTTGTGAAGGAGGCAGGCGTGGACGAAGGCCTTTTGACCGTCTTCGTCAGACACACATCCTGCTCCCTACTTATCCAGGAAAATGCCGATCCGGATGTCCGGCGCGATCTGGCGATATTTTTTTCCCGCCTCGTGCCACCTTCCGACGATGTCTCCATGCGCTGGGTCGTCCACACGCTCGAAGGCCCTGATGACATGCCTGCTCACATCAAATCGGCCCTGACCGCGGTTTCCATCGGAGTACCGATCAGCGATGGCAGGCTTACCCTTGGCACATGGCAGGGCCTTTATCTTTTCGAACATCGCGACCGGCCGCACCGCCGTGAAATCGTTCTGCATATCTCCCCATGATTCCCGTCAAAAGCCCTGCCTTTTCCTTTCGTTTTCCCGTTAATGTCTCTGAACGTCTGCTGAACATGCGGTTCTGTCGGCGTTCAGGCGGGCGGGTCTAGGGTCTCGTCAATCGCCGGGGGACGTCCCTGCCGGCGCAGAAACAAACGGAGTGAGTTCATGTTCAGCACCTTCGCAAAAGCCGGCCTGGCTGCCCTCATCGCCCTTGGCGGAATTTCCGTCACCGCTCCAGCTGCTTCGGCTGGCCCGGATGTTCAGCTCAGAGTTCAGGTTCAGGATGGATACGGTCATGACAGAGGCCGCGGCCCGGGCTGGGGTCGTCCCGATCGTCCTGGTCCGGGTTGGGGCCGTCCTGACCGCCCGCGTTACGGTTGCTCGCCGCGGCTTGCGGAGGAAAAGGCTAGCCGCATGGGTCTTCGCCGCGCGCGCGTTGTCGATGTATCGCCGCGCCGTGTCGTGGTTGCAGGCTTCGACCGTCGCGGCCCTGACCGCATCTTCTTCGCCAATGAGCGTGGTTGCCCGGTGATCCGTCGCTAAACGGCTGATATTGATCCGCGGAAATCCCGCGCCCTTCGCGCGGATCAAAAAAAATGCCCCTCGCTTGTTATGACAGGCGGGGGGCGTTTCTTTTTGTGGCCTCTTGGGTGGCGGTTACGCGCAGCCGTTCGGCAAATGCGGGCGGCGGGCAGTGCCGCCGCTCCGACTGTTTTATTCGCCCAAGGCGAAGGTGACGTTGACCACCACGCTGTAGCTGTTCTCACCCGAAGCGATCGGCACGCTGTCCGCCTCCTTCGCCATCGAAGCGCGCATCATGGTCTGCGGCACCGGCATGGGGCGCTGCATGTTCTCGCTGATCTGGATCACGCGTCCAAGCTTCACGCCCGCCGCTTCCGTCAGCGTTTTCGCTTTGGCCAGCGCATCGGCAACCGCCTGCTTGCGGGCCTCGGTCACGGTTGCTTCCGGCTTGTCATTGGTAAAGGTAATATCGCCGCCCTGGTTGATACCGAGCTTGACGGAGGTATCGAGTATCTCGCCCAGCTTCTTCAGGTCGCGTACGCGCACGGTCAGTCCGTTGGAAACTTGATAGCCGGTAATTTCCGGTGCGACGTAAACGCCGTCTTTCGGCTCATAATGCTTGTAAAGCGGCTGCACGGAGAAATTGCTCGTCTGCAGGTCGCGGTCTTCGATAGCGGACGCCTTCAGCGATTTCAGAACCTCGGCGAGCGCCTTGGAGTTCTCTGTCAAAGCCGCAGCCGCCGTTTCCGCCTGCTTGACGACACTGAATGACAGGATCGCCATATCGGGCGCGATTGCCGACTGGCCTTCGCCGGAAACACTGATGGTTGCTTCGCGCGGGATGGCATCCTGCGCAAGAGCATTACCGGCAAGCGGCATTATTGCTGCTGCGGTCAATGCACTAAGTGCGAAAAGGCGGGCCTTTGTCGTCGTCATGGTGTTTCCTCGTTGATTGTGTCCCTTTGCAGGGTATTGCCTTAGATTGTGAAGCTAATACGGCAACGGCAGCTTGCGATAGCATCAATGGCTTGTCGGGCCGTAAAAATTACGTTAGAGCGTGACCCACCGGATTCGAACCATTGCGAAGCCGGTGTTTCGGATAATTTTTCCGAAAGGGCCTGTAGCTCAATGGTTAGAGCCGGCGGCTCATAACCGCTTGGTTGGGAGTTCGAGTCTCTCCGGGCCCACCATTTTCCTTATATTTTGAACGAGTTGGTGCGATTCCGTATAGCAAGTCGATACATCATCGATCATTGCGCATTCCTTGGATTTTGCTCATCCAACAAAAAATCCGACCAGCCATTAAGACTGGTCGGATTGTTCATTACGGATTTTCAGCTATGGGGTCAGTCGCAGACCCGCATGCTTTCGGTGTGCCAGCCGCCATCATAGGAATTGGGAACGCGGCGGTCTTCGAACCAGCAGCGTGGGCGGGGCGGCGGTGGTGGCTCGTAGTAGCGGGGACCGCTGTTACCGCCGTTGGCGATTGCGCCGCCGATCAGGCCGCCGATAACGCCTGCAGCCAGTCCGCCGGCAATCGCAGCACCATCATTGTGGCGGCGGTGTTCGCGATAGGGCGGTGGAGGCGGGCCGCCACGGTCGTAGCGCGGACGATAGGGATAGTCCTGCGCGGCAGCGGTGCCGTAGGACGCGAAGACGCTGCCGGTGGCAACCAGCGCGGCAAGGGTTGTAAGAATGATCTTTTTCATCGAGGGCTACTCCATAAGCCTGCTTCGGGAGATAGAGGCTCATTATGCCCGCATGATGGCACGCGCCGGCTGAACGGTCCGTGAATATCTCATTTTTGCGATGTTCACATTTTCCACGTTTTTACAGTCTCAGGGCGAAGCTGGTGCGGCGTTCCGATAAAGAAAAAGCCCGGCACTTGGCCGGGCTCTTTTGCTGACGTTTGTCGACGCTATCAGAACTTCACACCAAGGCCGACCTTGACGGTGCTCTGGTCGAAATCGGTGTTGACGCCGAAGATGTCCTTGTCGCCATAGTCATTGTAGCGATATTCAATCCTGCCGAACACATTGTCGGTGAAGGCATAGTCCAGACCAGCGCCGACGGTGTAACCGTTGAACGTGGTGCTATCCTTGCCGGCGCCAGGCGTTTCGATGAAACCGCGCGTCGCTGTCCAGCCGGCGGTACCATAGATCAAGGCACGGTCGAAAGCGTAACCGACACGGCCACGAACAGAACCCTGCCAGTCGGTGCCGATGTTCACGCCGGCATAGTCATTGTCGTTCCAGTTATAATCTACATCGCCTTCGATACCGAGGACGAAATTATTGTCGAACTGGTAATTGTAACCGGCAAAAGCGCCCAGAATGCCGCCATCGAAACTATCCGACGCGACGGGGCCGCCAGCCGAAAAATCGCCGTTCGCCCAGCCTGCGCCGCCTTGAATACCAAGATAGGGACCAGACCAGGTAAATACCGGCAGGGTTTCCTGCGCGACCGGAGGCGCCGGGGTTTCGTAGACGGCATCCGCAGCCATCGCGGTGCTGGCGGACAGGGCCAAGAGTGACGTTACGATCAGCGTTTTCATCGTTTTTCTCCCTGAGCTGATTGACTTCTATAACATATATTAGGTGCATTTAATATGGGTTGGAGATCCGCGGTTCCAAGGGGCAAATTGTTCCCTCGAGTTACCGCCCCGTCATGCTGTTCTGATGCGGCGAACGCCTTCAACGGCGTTTGGTTCCTTTCGCCGCCTTGTCAAAGCAACGGGAGCGGGGTCACGCTTGGTTGTCTTGACAGCGAGGGGCACGACCATAGAGTTGTGCCGGTCTGCGGCAACGCCGGTGGTTCGACACCTGGATAGGGCTGATGTTGCGGGCAGGAATGGGCAAGGGAGGACAGGATCGCATGCGGGTTAGTTTTCATGGGGGAGGGGCGACGTGATTGTCGGAGCCGTTCTCAGTGCCATTCTTCTTCTCACCCTCATCGCGTTTCCGCGGCACCTCAAACCGGTCGTCATCTGCCTGCTGTTGATCTGGGGAACCACTGCCGCCTTTGTCATTTACGACTGGCAGCGCGGCAGCCAGCGGCTCGACCATGTTATTGCGACGGCTAGCTTCGATGCGGCGTGCACGGATGCGGCATTGCCGATCCGCGTCAGCTTCCGCAACGACAATAATGTTGCCGTGCAGCGCCTGACCTATACGCTTGAAGGGTTCGAGCCTGCCTTCCGCGCCTCCGTCGCCTTTGATCCCTATCAGGTGAGTGAAAGGCGGATCGAGGCCGGGGAGACCTTTGCCGCGTGCCGCTCTTTCCGACTGCGCAACAACGAAACGGTAGATCCGCAACGGCTGGAATGGCGCGTCACCATCGTTTCTGCGGAATTCGATTGAACGGCTGTCGCTGCTTCCGACCCTCACGGTTTCTTGAACATTTTCGTGCTGTCGCCTGAACCCCTTGTTTCGCAAGGGGTTCGTAAAGGTGCCCGCGTCGTTGCCGGTCACGCCGAGGCCGCTTTCGCCGTTGCGGGACTTGTTTTCGCCGATTTGCAATGCCACCTGCCCACCCGTCCGATGAATGTTGCGGGTTTAGGTTTTGCGTATACTTCTGAAGTTTCTGAAAATTGCCGCCATTGGCCTGGTGGCTCTGCCGGTTCTGGCCGGCGCGCATATGGGCATTGGCCAGCTGACCGGAAATTTTCACGAGGTCATTCCCGGCGAACTTTATCGTTCGGCCCAGCCTAGCGGCAAGGACATCACGGCCTATGCAAAGGCCTACGGCATCAAGACGATCATCAATCTGCGCGATGAAAAGCGTGAAGGCTGGTATGACGCCGAAAGCCAGGCAGCGAAAAACAACGGCGTCCGGCTGGTCGATTATCCGCTGAGTTCAAGCGAGAAGGTCTCGGTGGAGGAAGCGGAAACGCTCGTCGCCGTGCTGCGCAACGCTGAAAAACCGATCCTCATCCATTGCGAACACGGCGCCAACCGAACCGGGCTCGCCTCCGCGATCTATGTGAGCGCCGTTGCCGGCAAAAGCGAGGCTGCCGCCGAGTTCCAGCTTTCACCCTATTACGGACATGTGCCGATCCCGGGTATCGGCCGTTATGAAATGTACCAGTCCTGGGATGATTTCGAGGAAACTATCGGATTTTGAGGCGCCTCGATATGCCGACACCCCGGATTTGATCCGGGGTCCAGCATGATAACGTCCGGCATGACGCAGCGTGTCAGATGCTTCATTCTTGCAGCGGCCTCAATAGGAGCCGCCGCCTTCCTTGATCACTTTCGTCAAACTTCCCGTTGCCGGAAATAGCGGGATCAGGCAGGCCTG
Source organism: Agrobacterium sp. A3-95 (assembly GCF_053521785.1). NCBI lineage: Bacteria > Pseudomonadati > Pseudomonadota > Alphaproteobacteria > Hyphomicrobiales > Rhizobiaceae > Agrobacterium > Agrobacterium sp. A3-95. Next base: position 413,518 of record NZ_JBNWDR010000003.1, read on the forward strand.
AAGCGCGTGGTAGATGTCGCCCTTGCCGGGGAAAAGCGTGTTGGCTGGAATCAGATTTTCCGTCAGCTCCTCGTGCCAGCCGCCATTGTCGTGGTCGATGAAATTGTTGGCGATCGTGCTCCAGATGCGGCGGTAGCTGTCTTCGTAGAATTCGTCCGCCGGCAGATTTTCGTTAAGGAAGTGGGCTGCACCCGCCGCCTCGCACATGGGCCACCAGAGCTTTGCCGTCTTGTCGGGATTGTCGTGCCAGTCGAGCGTATAAAAGAAGCCGCCTTTTTCGCGGTCCCAGCCAAGCGCCATGGATTGCACAAAGAGCGATTTTGCCGCCACCGGCATCCAGTCATGGCGGCGTTCGCCCAGCACCCACAATTGCAGGATGAGGCGCGCCCATTCCAGCCAGTGGCCGGGAGTGGAGCCGGAGGGGCGGAACATTTCGTTGCCACGATACTCCTTGTCGAGCGTCCAGTTATCGTCAAAATGCTCCGGTACGCGGAAATCCAGCTCACCGGCGCGGCGGCGGATGACGAGATCGGCGATGCGTTCGGCCTTTGTCAGGTAATTGCTGTCGCCGGTCGCCTCATAGGCGGCCATCAGCGCTTCGGTCAGATGCATGTTGGAATTCTGGCCGCGATAATTGTCGATGGGTGACCAGTCGCGGTTGAATTCCTCGGCGATAGCGCCGTGTTTTTCTTCCCAGAAACGGGTTTCCAGAACCTCGGTAATATCGGCCAACATCTTGTCAGCAAGCGGGTGGCCGACAGTTTTGGCGGAGGAGGCGGCCAGAAGCACGAAGGCGTGGCCATAACCCTGTTTGGTGGCGTCCACCGGGCCGCCATCGTTGACCTGCCAGAAATAACCGCCGTGCTCGCTGTCACGATGATTGTTCCAGAGGTAGGTCATACCGTGATCGACGATATCGCCGCAGCCCGGCCGTCCGAGCAGGTGGCCGATGGAGAAGCAATGCACCATGCGTGCCGAGGCATGGATGCCGCGCACAGGATCGTTTTTCTGCAGCGGCGCACCCTTGGCATCGAGATCGAAGAAGCCGCCGGCCGGATTGACGGCGCGGTACTGGAAGAAGTCGAAAAGCCCATCGGCCTGTTTGACCAGCCACTGGCGATGCCATGGCAAGGTGTTCCAGTTCCGGTTGTTGTGGTCGTCCTCGGGCATTTCGTCCTCCATGCGGTTTGCTGCTTCGGCTTATATCCTTGCTGCATAAACCTGTCATCTGTCAGTGAAATTTCGTAGTCTGCCGCAACGACGCAAAGCCATACCTATACCTTGAAGATATATTGACATAAACATATCTTTATGTGACTTGACGGCTTGCGATCTTGCAAATCGAAATGAGGAGTGCGCCCGTGTTTGACGATCTGTTCGGCCCTGAAGGGGCAAAGCGCGACGGCGCGGAAATTTTGCGCGCGCTGCGCCAGGCCGCCAGCGAACGTATCCTCATTCTCGATGGCGCAATGGGCACGCAGATTCAAGGACTGGGGTTTGATGAAGATCATTTTCGCGGTGATCGTTTCATCGGCTGCGCCTGTCACCAGCAGGGCAATAACGACCTTCTGATCCTGACCCAGCCGGATGCCATCGAAGAAATCCACTATCGCTATGCGATGGCGGGCGCGGATATTCTCGAAACCAACACGTTTTCGTCGACGCGCATCGCGCAGGCGGACTACGAGATGGAAAATGCCGTCTACGATCTCAACCGCGAAGGGGCGCAGATCGTCCGCCGTGCTGCCCAGCGGGCTGAGCGCGAAGATGGTCGCCGCCGCTTCGTTGCGGGCGCTATCGGTCCGACCAACCGCACCGCATCGATTTCGCCTGATGTCAACAATCCTGGTTACCGTGCCGTCAGTTTCGACGATCTGCGCATCGCCTATGGCGAGCAGATCGACGGGCTGATCGATGGCGGCGCGGATATCATCCTCATCGAGACGATCTTCGATACGCTGAACGCCAAGGCCGCAATCTTCGCCTGCGAGGAGCGCTTCGAGGCCAAGGGCATCCGTCTGCCGGTGATGATATCAGGCACGATCACCGACCTTTCCGGCCGCACGCTGTCCGGCCAGACGCCGTCTGCTTTCTGGAACTCGGTGCGACACGCCAACCCCTTCACCATCGGCCTCAACTGCGCTCTTGGTGCAGATGCCATGCGTCCGCATCTGCAGGAGCTTTCGGATGTGGCCGACACCTTCGTCTGCGCCTATCCGAATGCCGGCCTGCCGAACGAATTCGGGCAATATGATGAAACACCCGAGATGATGGCGCGCCAGGTACAGGGTTTTGCCCGCGACGGTCTTGTCAACATCGTCGGCGGTTGCTGTGGTTCGACGCCCGAGCATATCCGGGCGATTGCCGAAGCCGTCAAGGACTACAAGCCGCGCCCCATTCCCGAGCACAAGCCCTTCATGTCGCTTTCGGGTCTCGAACCCTTCGTGCTGACCAAGGACATTCCCTTCGTCAACGTGGGCGAACGTACCAACGTCACCGGCTCGGCCCGCTTCCGAAAGCTGATCACCGCCGGCGATTACACGGCGGCGCTGGCTGTTGCCCGCGATCAGGTGGAAAACGGTGCGCAGATCATCGACATCAACATGGATGAGGGCCTGATCGACTCGCAAAAGGCGATGGTGGAGTTCCTGAACCTCATTGCCGCCGAGCCTGATATTGCCCGCGTGCCTGTGATGATCGACTCATCCAAGTTCGAAATCATCGAAGCCGGTCTGAAATGCGTGCAGGGCAAATCGATCGTCAATTCGATTTCGCTGAAGGAAGGCGAGGAGAAGTTTCTCCAGCAGGCGCGGCTCGTCCACAATTACGGTGCTGCGGTCGTGGTCATGGCATTTGACGAGGTCGGGCAGGCGGATACCTATCAGCGCAAGGTGGAGATCTGCACGCGCGCCTACAAGCTTTTGACCGAAAAGGCGGGCCTGTCGCCGGAAGACATCATCTTCGATCCAAACGTGTTTGCGGTGGCCACGGGTATTGAGGAGCACAATAATTACGGCGTGGACTTCATTGAAGCCACCAAGACTATCCGCGAAACCATGCCGCTGACGCATATTTCCGGTGGCGTTTCCAACCTGTCCTTCTCCTTCCGCGGCAATGAGCCGGTGCGTGAGGCGATGCATGCCGTGTTCCTCTACCACGCCATCCAGGTCGGCATGGATATGGGCATCGTCAATGCCGGGCAGCTTGCGGTTTACGACAACATCGATGCGGAACTGCGCGAGGCCTGCGAAGATGTGGTGCTGAACCGCCGCGACGACGCGACGGAGCGGCTGCTTGACGTGGCGGAGCGTTTCCGCGGCACGGGTGAAAAACAGGCGAAGGTGCAGGATCTTTCCTGGCGCGAGCTTTCCGTCGAAAAGCGGCTGCAACACGCGCTGGTCAACGGCATTACCGAATTCATCGAAGCCGATACGGAAGAGGCGCGCCAGCAGGCCGCCCGCCCGCTGCATGTCATCGAAGGGCCGCTGATGGCGGGCATGAACGTGGTCGGTGACCTGTTCGGCTCTGGCAAGATGTTTCTGCCGCAGGTGGTGAAATCCGCCCGCGTGATGAAGCAGGCCGTCGCCGTGCTGCTTCCTTACATGGAAGAGGAAAAGCGCCTGAATGGCGGTGAGCAGAACAAGGCCGCCGGCAAGGTGCTGATGGCGACCGTGAAGGGTGATGTGCACGATATCGGCAAGAACATCGTCGGCGTCGTTCTTGCCTGCAACAATTACGAGATCATCGATCTCGGCGTGATGGTGCCGACGACGAAAATCCTTGAAACGGCGATTGCCGAAAAGGTCGATGTGATCGGTCTTTCCGGTCTCATCACGCCATCGCTTGATGAAATGGTGCATGTGGCGGCGGAAATGGAGCGGCAGGGTTTCAACATCCCGCTGCTGATCGGCGGCGCAACGACGAGCCGCGTGCATACGGCGGTGAAAATCCATCCGCGTTACGAACAGGGCCAGGCGATCTATGTCACCGATGCCTCGCGTGCGGTGGGCGTCGTCTCCGCACTTCTCTCCGCCGAGCAGAAGCCAGCCTATATCGACGGCATCCGGGCTGAATATGCCAAGGTGGCGGAGGCGCACGCCCGCAATGAGCGCGAAAAGCAGCGTCTGCCGCTTTCCCGCGCCCGCGAGAATGCGCACAAGATCGACTGGTCGACCTATAGTGTCGTGAAGCCGCAATTCTTCGGCACCAAGGTGTTCGAGACCTATGACCTTGAGGAACTGTCCCGTTACATCGACTGGACGCCGTTCTTCCAGACCTGGGAGCTGAAGGGTCGTTATCCCGCTATCCTTGAAGACGAGAAGCAGGGTGAGGCTGCGCGGCAGCTTTATGCCGATGCGCAGGCGATGCTGAAGAAGATCATCGAGGAAAAATGGTTCCGGCCGCGGGCTGTTATCGGCTTCTGGCCCGCCAATGCGGTGGGCGACGACATCAGGCTGTTCACGGATGAAAACCGCTCCGAAGAACTGGCGACCTTCTTCACGCTGCGCCAGCAGCTTTCCAAGCGTGACGGACGCCCCAATGTGGCGCTTTCCGATTTTGTCGCGCCTGTCGATAGCGGCGTTGCGGATTATGTCGGCGGCTTCGTCGTCACGGCGGGTATCGAGGAGGTGGCGATTGCTGAACGCTTCGAGCGGGCCAATGACGATTATTCGTCGATTCTCGTCAAGGCGCTGGCCGACCGTTTTGCGGAAGCCTTTGCCGAACGTATGCATGAGCGGGTGCGCAAGGAATTCTGGGGTTATGCGCCCGAAGAAGCTCTTGCCGGCGATGAGCTGATCGGCGAGGCCTATGCCGGTATCCGCCCTGCGCCGGGTTATCCGGCCCAGCCTGATCACACCGAAAAGAAAACCCTGTTCTCCCTGCTCGACGCCACCAACGCGGCGGGCGTGGAGCTGACGGAGAGTTATGCCATGTGGCCCGGCTCCTCCGTCTCCGGCCTCTATATCGGCCATCCCGAGAGCTATTATTTCGGTGTTGCCAAGGTGGAACGCGATCAGGTGCTGGACTATGCGCGTCGCAAGGACATGCCGTTGGTAGAGGTAGAGCGCTGGCTCGGACCGGTGCTCAACTACGTACCGGTAAACGGTGCCGAGGAGATCGACAGCGCGGCCTGACGTTTCGGCCACCGTTGTTGCAATAAAAAGCGCGGGTCCTGCCCGCGCTTTTTTGTGTCGTCGTTGGGCTTACGACCTTAAGGCCGCCAGTTCCTCTATGCCGACATGGCTTTCGATTTCGCTACCGCGCAGATAGAGGTAAACGCCGATGCAGAAGGCGAGGGCGGCGATGAACACCAGATACCACGCATGCGCCATTGGATTGACGGCTAGCGCCATCGTTACGCCAATCGGTGTCAGCCCGCCGAAGATGGCATAGGAGACGTTGTAGGCGAAGGAGAGGCCCGAGAAGCGGACCGAGGCCGGGAAGGCGCGCACCATGACATAGGGCACTGCACCCGCCATGCCAACCGACAGGCCCATGACGCCGTAAAGCACGAACATGGTTTCTAGCGATGTGCCGGCATAGCTGTAGAATGTGAAGGTGGCGATGCCGAAGAAGATGCTGGCGGCCATGAAGAAAATGCCGGAGCCGACACGATCGATCAATGCGCCGGCGATGATGACGCCGAAGATGAGGAATAGCGTGCCGAAGCTGGTGCCTGCCAGCGCCTGCGTCGGTGTGTAGCCATAGAGCTTCTGCAGGAAGGTTGCCGTCATCAGCGTGGTAACGACGATGGCTGCGGACAGAACCCAGGTCAGCAGCGCGGAAATGATCACGCCGCGCATATGGTGCTTCAGCACGAGGCCAAGCGGAAGCTTGTCCGTCAGCGACTTCGACTTTTTCATCTCCATGAAGATCGGCGTCTCTTCCAGCCAGCGGCGCAGATAGACGGCAATCAGGCCGAATATACCGCCGAGCAGGAAGGGAATGCGCCATGCGTAGGCCGCCACATCTTCTGCCGAGAAGAGGGAATTGATGGCAAAGGCAATCAGCGAACCGAGCATGATGCCGAAAGAGAGGCCGGACGTCAGAAAACCGCAGGCGAGCCCGACGCGGCGAAAGGGCACGTGCTCCGCAACGAAGGTCCAGGCACCCGGCACTTCGCCGCCAATCGCCGCACCCTGCAGCATGCGCAGGACGATGAGCAGGATGGGGGCCGCAACGCCGATGGTGGCATAGGTCGGCATCAGCGCCATGCCGAGCGTCGAAAGCGCCATGAGCAGGATGGAGAAGGCGAAGACGCGTTTGCGGCCATAACGATCGCCATAATGCGCGAGAACGATGCCGCCCAGCGGCCGCACCAGATAACCGGCGGCGAAGATGCCGAAGGTCTGGATCATCACCAGCCAATCGGGCATTTCCGGCGGGAAGAACAGATGGCCGATGACGGTGGCGAAAAACACGAAAATGATGAAATCGTAGAACTCCAGCGCGCCGCCGAGGGCCGAAAGGCCGAGAGTTCTGTAGTCCTGCCTGTTCAGGGGCCGGACAGCTGCCGGTGTGGTGGTGGGAGACATAAGCCTGCTTCTTTTTCTAATTCACATGTTGCTAATGGGCATGAGGCAAGCGATGCGCGATTTCAAGCCTTATCAGCTCCTAATCGCTCATGAATTTTGATGGACGATCAAGAAAGCGCCGCAGGAAACTGATGTTTTCCAGCTCGTCATAAAGACGCTCGGTGATGCCGTTCTCGTCGAAGTAATAAATCGTCGCTTCTGGAATGGCCAAGAGCACCGGCGAATGGGTTGCGATGATCAACTGCCCACCACTATCTGCCGTGTGACGGACGAGGGCTGCAAGCTCCAGCTGCTTTTGCGGTGAAAGAGGACTTTCCGGTTCATCGAGAAAATAAAGGCCGGCGCCGTGCAGGCGCTGCTGCATGATATCGAGAAATCCCTCGCCATGCGAACGCCGGTCTATGACGTTGCTTCTAACGATATGCCTGAAAGTGTCCGGTGTTTCCTCGGGAAAATCTTCGCCTCTTTTCAGGGCTTTTTCCCGCTCCCAGCGAAAGTCATCCAGGATCTCTTCATTCTGCTTGCGGATGTAGCCAAGCACGTCTTCGGCGCGCATGAACATGCGGATTTTCGGGTATTTCTTGCGGGCGAAATAGAATGCCTTGGCCACGGTTTCCGCATGCTGAAGATAGAGGTCGCCGGCAACCTGTCCATGATTGCCGATGGCATAGGCCGTCATTCCGGCCGCCAGCCCTTCAAGCAGCGTGGATTTGCCGGAGCCGTTATTGCCGGCGAAAAAGGTGATCGGCGTCTTGAATTCGAGGCGTTCCAGCTGGCGCAGCGCCGGAACGGTAAAGGGGTATTCGTCCCTTCGGTCCGGAGTTTCCTTCATGGTCACGCTGTCGAGAAACAGCATTTTCAATCCTCTTTATCGATGCTTCTTTTTCTGTGCGTCCGTTTGCGGCGGAAGAGGAATATATTATATTGATGTATATTATAAGTATCAAAATTACATCTGTGTATTTTCAAAGTAATTAAATGAATAGTCATCGATTAAATTTTATATTAAGGCGATTGTAGAAATATATCCCGGTATTTTTGTATTGCGGGGAAGATATGAATCAGATTGCGCTGGTTTACGTCGCCATCATATTTTTGTTCGCGTCTGCTGTGGATGCCGATGCCAAGCGTTTTCGGTTTTTTGCGGTGCCTGGCTTCAGTCGCGGTGAGACGATCGACAGGGTCTACGACTTGCCCAATCAAACGACTTTCGTGGTGGAAGGGAAGTTCTTTGACCTCGGCTATCTGAACAGCAGTGGTGGCGACGCTTATGTTCTTTATAATGGCGACCAATACGTGAAGTTGGACGAGGTGGGCCTTAAGGGCATTTCCAGTATGCTTGGATTTGACCCTACCGTCGAGGACCGCAAAAAACGTGCGGCGGCTTCGGAAACGGCTGAGCCTATAGGGAGACTGATAGGTGGGTTTGTGCTGCTCGTGGGCCTGTTCGTGCTCCTGCGCAGGGGTATTCGCTGGTACTATCGGTCGGGTAGCAGAAACGCTCGTCTCGAGCGTGAAGATATCGAGGAGGTCGTCGAATTACCGGAACCCCGTCCGCCGACCATACGTCAGCAACGTGCTCCAGTTACCCAGGATTATACGCCCGCTCTCAATGAGGTTGCACCGCCGACCAGAAGACCGGAGGCCGCGCCAAATCGCGCGGGGATGGCAGCACGGCCATTCGGACGCAGGAATCCCTGATGCCGTCTAGACAAACGGCATTTTCCGGGACGTTCCGGCTGTGACTGTTATTCGAACCGGTCGATGATGCTGATGCCACTTTCCTGGAAACGGTCCATGGCGGGAAGGGCGGTGATCGCATCGGAAAGGGTGATGTGGCGGCCGATCAGTTTTTCGGGCGCGAGCTTACCGCTCTCGATCATCGCCAGCATGTCTTCGTAGCGCCATGCCTGCATGCCGTGGCTGCCGTAAATCTCCAGCTCGTGGGCAATCACCCGGGCCATGGGGATGGCTGGCATGGCGTGATCGGCCAGCATCAGCCCTACCTGAACGTGGCGCCCGCGCCGGCGCAGGTTGCTGATGGAATTGCAGCAGGTCTGCGGGTGGCCAAGCGCGTCGATAGAGACATGCGCGCCGCCGCCGGTCACTTCGCGCACCGCCTCCGTGACGTCGGCAACCGAGCGGCTGTTGATGGTGGCGGTTGCGCCGAGTTGGCGGGCAAGTTCGAGCTTGTCTTCCGCAATGTCGATGGCGACGACCTGAGCGCCGAGGCCTGCGCCAATCATGATGGCGGAGAGGCCGACGCCGCCGCAGCCATGTACCGCCAGCCACTCGCCGCCTTTCAGGCGACCCTGGTCCGTCACAGCCCGGAAGGACGTGGCGAAACGGCAGCCGAGACCGGCGGCAGTGGCGTAGCTCATCGTATCAGGCAGATGAACAAGGTTCTGGTCCGCGTAATCGATGGCGACATATTCGGCGAAAGAACCCCAATGGGTGAAGCCGGGCTGGAACTGCGTCTCACACACCTGTTGATTGCCGGAGCGGCATTCATGGCAACGGCCGCAGCCGGAAACGAAGGGAACGGTGACACGGTCGCCCGTCTTGAACCTGGTAACGTTCTTTCCGACCGCAGCGATAACGCCGGCGAATTCGTGGCCAGGGACATGCGGCAGGCGAATATCCGTATCGTGGCCCATCCAGCCATGCCAGTCGCTGCGGCAGAGGCCCGTCGCCTTCACCTCGATGACCACGCCGCCGTCGGTCGGTTCCGGATCAGGCAAGGATGCCACAATCGGGGTCTCGCCGAACAGTTCGTAAAAAAGCGCGCGCATCCTAGCCTCACATCGTCGGTAAGCAGATTTGAATTATACCTGCTCTATCTGCTTCCGACGCTGGAGAAAAGCCATTTAATCTTTGATCACCATAAGATCACCAGCCGCGAATTTAAGCGTTACTTGTTCGCCAAGGGCGGGCGGTGCGGTGCCGGGATCGTTGAACATGTCGAAAGACAAGGTCGAACCGCCGAGATCAAGACGGGTTCGGATGACCGAACCCAGGAACTGGCTTGAGGTGACGATACCGGAAATAGCCACGTCTCCCTTCGCGTCAGCGCCGAGAGCTCCTGCTTCCGGGCGCAAGGCGAGGGTGATTTTTTCACCGTTTGCAACATCGACCGGCTTGTGGAGCGTCACGTTCTGCTCCCCGACACGGATTGTGCTGGTAGAGGAATCGACGACGGTTGCGTCGATCAGGTTCAGCGTGCCGACGAAGGAGGCGACAAACCGGGTCGCGGGCTTGTTGTAGATATCGAAGGGCGAACCGATCTGGTCGGCGCGGCCGGAATTCATGACAACGATACGGTCGGAGATCGACAGGGCCTCTTCCTGATCGTGGGTCACGAAAATTGTGGTGATGCCGAGCTTTCTCTGGATCTGGCGGATTTCTTCGCGCAGCGATACGCGGATCTTGGCATCGAGCGCGGAAAGCGGCTCGTCCAGCAGAAGCACTTCCGGCTTCGGGGCCAATGCGCGGGCAAGCGCCACGCGCTGCTGCTGGCCGCCTGACATCTGGTAGGGGTAACGATCCGCCAGATGCTCCAGATGGATGAGCTGGAGCATTTCCTTCACGCGTGCATCGATCTCGGCTTTCGGCTTGCCGGCGACTTTGAGGCCGAAGGCGACATTTTCGTAGACGTTCATGTTGGGGAACAGCGCATAGGCCTGAAACACCATGCCGATATTGCGCTGGTTGGGCCTGAGCGTCGTCTGGTCCTTGCCGTTGATGACGATCGAGCCGCCAGTCGGGATTTCGAAACCGGCGATCATGCGCAGCACGGTGGTCTTGCCGCAGCCCGACGGGCCTAGAAAGGAGACGAACTCGCCCTTTTCGATGGCCATGTTGAAATCATGGACGACCTGTACGGAGCCGAAGGATTTCTTGATATTGCTAAGTGTCAAAAAGCTCATGAAAATCTTGTCCTCAGGCCTTGGGAGGCGCGCCCTTCTGGTAGCGTGAAACGAGTTGGATCAACCCAAGGCAACCCCAGGTGATGCCGAAGGAGATCACGGCAAGTGCAGCCGGTTCATAGGCGCGGTTGGCGCCAAGCAGCTGCATATAGGGGCCAAAGGCCGGGCGGTTCAAAAGGGCGGCCATGGTGAATTCACCGATGACGATGGCGAAGGTCAAAAACGCACCTGACAGCACGGCGACCAGAACATTGGGCAGGATGATGCGCGACAGAATGGTCGTCCACCCCGCGCCAAGGCTCTGCGCCGCTTCCGTCAGCGTCGAGACGTCGATGGTCCTCAGACCAGTATCGACTGCGCGGTACATGTAGGGCAAGGCGAGCGTGGCATAACCGAACATCAAAAGCAGGTTGGTGCCGAAGGTCGTGCCGGTCAGCGGAAGCCAGCTGGAGGTGTTGTAAAGCCTGATATAACCGAACACGATGACGATGGCCGGGATGACCAGCGGCAGGAGCGTGATGAATTCGATATAGGGGCGCAGGCCCGGCAGTTTCAGGCGCACCCAATAGGCCGTGGGCACCACCAGCAGCACACCGAAAACGATGGTGAAGAGAGCCATCACCACAGAATAGCTGAAGGTTTCCTGAAAACGCGGGTCGGTGAGCACCTTGCCATAGGCGTCGAAGGAATATTCACCGCGGCGCATTTTCAGCGAGAAGTTGGTCATGCCGATCAGCGGCAGGGCGAAATAGAGCAGGCCGAAGATCAGCGCACCCCAGGCGAAGAACTTCTTCATTTGAGCCACCTTTCGCTACGGGCGCGCAGCCAGATGTAAAGCGCATTGGCGATGCCGGTGACGACGATCATGCCGAAGGCGAGAGCGTAACCGAGATGCGGATTGCCGAGAACGTCGCCGCGGATCTGCGCGAAAAGCAGGATGGGCACGATGTTGAGCGACGAGCCGGTAAGCGCGATCGCGGTGGCCACCGCACCGAAGGCATTGGCAAACAGCAGCGACATGGTGCCAAGCAACGATGGCAGGAGGATGGGGAAGGCCACCATGCGCCAATATTGCACGCCGGTCGCGCCAAGGATTTCCGCAGCTTCGCGCCACTCGCGCTTCAATCCGTCAAGCGCCGGCGTGATGATGAGGATCATCAGCGGAATCTGGAAGAACAGATAGGTGACAGTCAGGCCCCAGAAGGACAGGATGTTGAAGCCGAGGAGTCTCAGATCAATGCCGATCTGCGTCTTCAAAAACACGGTGAGTAGGCCGACCGGGCCGAGTGTGGCGATGAAGGCGAAGGCGAGCGGCACGCCGGCAAATTGCGATGCGACGCCCGAAAATGTCAGGAGTGGTCCGCGAATGCGCTGCGGCAGACCACCCAGAACCACGGCGGCGGCGACGGCAAAACCAATCAGGCAGCCAAGAGCCGCCGAGGCCAGGCTGATCTTGATCGAAATCCAGTAGGCCGCGAGGATGGACGAGGTGAAAAGCCCGGCGACGTTTTCCAGCGTCAGGCTGCCATCGGGACGCTGGAACGCACCGACCACGATTTTCATCGTCGGAAAAATCAGAAACAGCAGAACAAAAACAGCAAAAGGTACGACGCCTAACCAATGAAGCGGCAACTTTCTTCCCGCATCGGATGGTCCGCCGGTGTTGGTTGATGGCATGCCTGGTCCCCAAACGCCGTTTTCAAACGGTCTGTCTATAAAGTTCTTTATTATCGCACGTCCGGTTAAAACGGAATCGTCAGACGCACTTTCGATCTTTGTTTTGTGCAATTTCCAGGGGTAAAACCTAGGGAGTTTTACCTGAAATGCTGTCAAAGAAGCACCCCGGCTTTTTGAAAAGCCGGGGTGCATTTTTCAAAGGTTACTTCACGTTCGCGCCGACGACGCTGTCCCAGCCGCCGGTAACGGCGGCCTTGTTGGCGTCGACGTCTTCGAGCGTCGGGAAGATTGCCTTTTCATAGGCTGCTGCCGGCGGCAGGCTGTCGATCAGTTCCTGCGGAACCTTGCCGGCCTTGACCATCGCGTTGAAGCGGATCGGGTGGCAATAACCCTTCAGCCAGCCAAGCTGACCGTCGTCGGAATAAAGGTGTTCCATCCAGAGCTTGGCAGCGTTCGGATGCGGGGCGTAAGCGGAAATGCCCTGAACGTAAACGCCGGCCAGAACGCCTTTTTCCGGAACCACGACTTCCGTGGGCGGGTTGTCGTTCAGCGTCTTCTTCCAGGAGAGCGCGTTATAGTCCCAGGCGACGATGATCGGGGTAGCACCCTGTGCCAGCGTGCCGGCCTTGCCGATGACTGGCAGGAAGTTGCCAGCCTTGTTGAGCTCGGCGAAATATTTCAGGCCTGCCTCACCGGCTTCCTTGCCGGACTTCGCACCGCTGGCAAGACCGGCGGCGAGAACGCCGAGGATAGCCTGGTTGGAAGCGCGCGGATCGCCGGCAAGTGCTACCTGACCGGAATATTCCGGCTTCTGCAGGTCGGCCCAATCCTTCGGCACGTTCTTGACGAGGTCCTTGTTCACGAAGAAGGACATCACGCCGTAATAGTCGCCGTACCAGTAACCTTCCGGATCCTTGACGTTGTCAGGGATTTCGTCCCAGGTGGAGACCTTGTAAGGCTGCAGCAGGCCTTCGGCCTTCATCTGCGGGCCGAAAGCGAGACCGACGTCGACAACGTCAGGAGCCTGCGGGCCCTTGTTGTCCTTGTTCGCCTTTACCGCTTCAACTTCATCGGCAGAGCCGGCGTCGGGGTTGAGTTCGTTGACGGTGATTTCCGGATATTTCGCCTTGAAAGCGGCGATGACGTCGCCGTAACCACACCAGTCGTGCGGCAGCGCGACGGTGGTCAGCATGCCTTCCTTCTTGGCGGCAGCGATCAGTTCGGCGCTTGGCGCAGCGGCAGCGATCGCGGTGGAGGCCATTACCAGAGCGGTGGTGGCAGCAAGCAGTCGACGGCAATGAGAGATCACTTTTTTCTCCTCTTCGTGTTCTCGTATTACGGACGCTGATACGGATTCTGGATGAAGCTAATGTGACGGCTGGATTGCAATTTATTTATCCGGATTCCGTCACTTTACGCCCATTTTCCGCCATCACCCGGCTTTGTGCCTGCAATCGCGGGGTAATCCCATCATCATTCGTGTTGGACAGATATGTTCCCCAGCTTGTTTTTATCCCGCTTTATCGCGCTGGTAGCGATTTCAGGTATCCAATCAGCCGGCGGTTTCCGCGTCAAGCACTGTGCCGGCTACTAATGTTCATGTCCGGTCCGGCCTGCGGAACAGACGTGTCTGCTCGAACAGGCCTTCCAGCGCGTTCATGCGCTCCTTGGTTTCATCCCAGGTGCTGCTCTGCACTGCTTCGATCAGCGCTTCGACGACAAACAATGTAACGACCGATGAATCCCATGCCGAGGGGGCTTCGATCTTCACACGGAAGGTGTGCAGCGCGTGGCGCGCCACCGGCGATGTCCACTGATCCGTGAAAAGAATGATCTGTACGCCGTTTGCCTTCGCCACCTCGGCAAGCGTCGTCATGTCGTGCTCATAGCGGCGGATGTCGAAGATCACCAGCACATCGCCGGCGCTCATATTCAACATATATTGAGGCCAGGCGCTGGAGTTGGAAGACATCAGCGTCGTCTTCGGCCGGATCACCTGCATATGCGTGAAAAAATATTCGGCAATCGCGCCGGTGATGCGCCCGCCGACGAAATAGATGCTGCGTTTGCGGTCCGAGAGCAGCCTTGCGGCATTGTCGAAGACCGCGGTGTCGAGATCGCTCAAAGTGTCGCGCAGATTGCCCGTTATGGCGTCGGCGAAACGGTTGAGAATATGCAGACCCGGCGCATTGGTTGCCCAGCGGTCATGTTTGGCAACCGGGCCGGAGATCGTCGCTTCCAGTTCCTGGTGCAGATGGGCCTGAAACTCCGGGTAACCTTTGTATCCGAGCTTCTGCACCATGCGCGCCACCGTCGGCGTCGAAACACCGGCATTTTCGGCAATCGTGGTGATGCTGCCGAGGCCCGAGACGGGGTAGTTGCCGAGAAGGCTCTCCGCCAGCCGTTTTTCCGAACGGGTCAGCGCGTCATAGTGGGCATGGATGACATCCGACACGGTGGCCGTCGTACTGCGCAAATCTTTCCCCTTCCGGTCTTTTTGCCGGTGTATTGGCGAATATAAGCATCTGTGCCAGCTATCGAGTCAATGGGGAAAATGAAGAGAAAATTTCAAAATTCCATTTGACACTCGCGATAATGTGAAGAATTCTTTTCGTCATCGGCGGAATGGCAGGTTTCGGGGCGGGATGCGTGCATGACGGTGCGTTCACGGTTTTTCACGGAAGCGGAAGGACAGGCTGTCGGCGTCGAGAACGCCGCAGCAAAGGGCGACGTCGTTCTCGTCTGCGAACATGCTTCAGCCACCATCCCGGAAAAACTCGGTACGCTTGGTCTTTCGCCGGACGTGCTTTCGAGCCATGCGGCCTGGGATCCGGGTGCCTTGGCGGTTGCAAGGCTGCTTTCGCAGAAGCTCGATGCCACGCTCGTCCATCAGCGGTTTTCGCGCCTGGTCTATGATTGCAACCGGCCGCCGGAATCGCCTTCTGCCATGCCGGTCAAAAGCGAGATTTACAATATTCCCGGCAATCTCGATCTGAGCGAGGCGGAACGGTTTGCCCGAACCTCGGCGCTTTACGTGCCGTTTCACGACCGTGTCAGTGAGATTATTGCCGAGCGGCAGGACCGCGGCCGCAAGGTGGTGGTGGTGACCATTCACAGTTTCACGCCGGTCTATCACGGTCAGTTCCGTGAAGTGCAGATCGGCATCCTGCACGATACTGACAGCCGGCTGGCCGATGCGATGCTGGTTGGCGCCGAGGGTTCTGCGCTCACGGTAAAGCGCAACGATCCCTACGGTCCGGAAGACGGTGTAACGCATACATTGCGGCTGCATGCGCTGCCGGACGGACTTTTGAACGTCATGATCGAGATCCGCAACGATCTGATCGCCAATGAAGGAGACCAATCGGCAATTGCCGATTTTCTCCACGAGCTTATGGGGAAGGCGCTCTCATCAATCGATGAGTGAGGGAGCAATGGGGCGGCTTATGGTGAAAACACCGCGGCCGACCGTCAATGAGACTGCCGCAATCGACAAAAGCCGGAACGGCATGAAGCGGCAAGGGAACAGCAGATGCGTGCGGCGCAGTGCGGGAAACCTCCCGGGCGATGCCGGAAACTGGGGGCACAATCGGCCAATAACGGCTGGCTGGCTTTTTTTTCTATTAAGGAGAGAAGGGCATGGACGGTTCATCATCAGGCGTCAGCTACAAGAAGGCTGATGCATCCTATTTCGAAAAACGTGGACTATCCCGATACGCGGGCGTGTGGTCGCTGTGGTCGCTTGGCGTCGGCGCGGTTATATCAGGGCATTTTTCCGGATGGAATTTCGGCTTTTCCACCGGCGGCTGGGGCGGCATGCTGGTGGCGGGCATCATCATCGCCATCATGTATCTCGGGCTGACATTCTCGATTGCGGAAATGAGCCCGGCGCTGCCGCACACGGGTGCCGCCTATTCCTTCGCCCGCACGGCCATGGGCCCGTGGGGCGGTTTCGTCACGGGACTTTGCGAGAATGTCGAATATGTGCTGACGCCGGCGGTCGTCGTTACCTTCATCACCGCCTATGTGAACTCCATTCTCGGCCTCGATCCGGCCTATTCACCTTTCGTGTGGATAGCCTTCTACGCGATCTTCCTTGCTCTCAACGTCTTCGGACTTGAGCTTTCCTTCAAGGTCACCCTGGTCATCACGCTGATTTCACTCGGCGTTCTGGTGTTCTTCTGGGTCAGCGCCATTCCGAACATGGATTTTTCGCGTTACGCGCTTAATATCGGTGTCGGACCCGATGGCAAGGCTGTGGAGCTGCCGGAAGGCAACGGTTCCTTTTTCCCATTTGGTTTTTCGGGCGTTCTTGCCACGCTGCCTTTTGCGGTCTGGCTGTTTCTCGCCATCGAGCAGCTGCCGCTGGCGGCTGAAGAATCCGTTGATCCGAAACGCGATATGCCCAAGGGTATCATTCTCGGCGTCATCACGCTGATGGTTTCGGCCTTCATGATCGTGTTGCTGAACCCGTCACTACCGGGCGTCGGCGCCTTTCATCTCAGCTCGTCCCTTGAACCGCTGCTGGATGGCTTCAAGGCGATCTACGGCGATGGCGGCGTGGTGCTGCTCGGTCTCGTGGCGCTGACCGGCCTGATCGCCAGCTTCCATACGATCCTTTATGCGCAGGGCCGCCAGATCTATTCGCTGTCGCGTGCGGGTTACTTCCCGACCGTGCTGTCGATCACTCATTCGAAATATCGGACGCCATACGTTGCCAATATTGCCGGCGCGCTCGTCGGCCTTGCGGTCATGCTCGTCATCTGGTTCTCGCTGGGTGCGGAACAGGGCGGCAGCATCATCGGCAGCGTGCTTTTGAACATGGCCGTGTTCGGTGCGATGTTCTCCTACATCCTGCAGGCGATTTCCTTCATCCTGCTCAGGAAAAATCTGCCGCATATCGAGCGGCCGTTCCGCTCGCCCTTCGGCATTCCGGGCGCGGTGTTGACAATCATCATCGCCATCGTGACGCTGCTCTATCAGATCCAGGATCCGAACTTCACCAAGGGTGTGCTGTGGGTAGCCGTATGGTTTGCGGTTGCCATTGCCTACTTCGCCTTTGTCGGACGCCATCGCCTCATCCTGTCGCCGGAAGAGGAGTTCGCGCTGGAGCACAAGCAGGCTGCCATGGCAGCGGCGGCTGCAAAGGCCTGATGCTCGAACTGACGGGCGGCCGCATACCGGCCGCCTGCTCGCCACATGAAAAGGGATGGACAAAATGACGAGCTATACATTCGACGCGCTGAAGATGGATGTGGCCGAAGGGCGCATCGACACGGTTCTGGCCTGCCTTGTCGACATGCAGGGGCGTCTGATGGGCAAACGGTTCCAGGCGGAGTTTTTCGTTGAAAGCGCCTTTGAGGAAACCCATAGCTGCAACTATGTGCTTGCCACCGACATGGAGATGGAAACCGTTCCCGGTTACAAATCCTCAAGCTGGGAAAAGGGCTATGGCGACTATACGCTGAAGCCCGACCTTTCGACGCTGCGGAAGGTGCCGTGGCTGGAAGGCACGGCGCTGGTTCTGTGCGATGTGCTCGATCACCACACCCATGAAGAAGTGCCGCATTCGCCGCGCGCGCTGCTGAAAAAGCAGGTGGCGCGGCTGGAGGCGATGGGGCTTAAGGCCTATATGGCCACCGAGCTCGAATTTTTCCTGTTCGACCAGACCTTCGATGCGGCACGCGCCAGCGGCTACAGGGACCTGAACCTCGCCAGCGGCTACAACGAAGACTATCATATCTTCCAGACGACCAAGGAAGAGGACGTCATGCGGGCGCTGCGCAAGGGCCTGCAGGGTGCGGGAATTCCGGTCGAGAATTCCAAGGGCGAGGCGTCTCCCGGTCAGGCGGAAATCAATGTGCGTTATGCCGAGGCGCTGACCATGGCCGACCGGCACGCCATCATCAAGAACGCCACCAAGGAGATCGCCTGGTCGAAGGGTAAGGCGGTGACGTTCCTTGCCAAGTGGAACTACAATGCCGCTGGCAGTTCCTCGCATATCCACCAGTCTCTGTGGAGCCTGGATGGCAAGCCGGCTTTCCTCGACAAGGACGGCGAACACGGCATGTCGGATGTGATGCGGCATTATGTTGCCGGGCTTCTGGCGCATGCCAGCGACATCACCTATTTCCTGGCGCCCTACATCAATTCCTACAAGCGGTTCATGGCTGGCACCTTTGCGCCGACCAAGGCGATATGGAGCCTCGACAACCGCACGGCAGGATATCGCCTTTGCGGCGCGGAAACCAAGGGCATCCGTATCGAGTGTCGTGTCGGCGGGTCGGATCTCAATCCCTATCTCGCCATGGCCGCTCTTCTTGCGGCGGGCATTGACGGCATTGAAAATAAACTCGAACTTGAGCCCGCTTTTGTCGGTGACGCCTATGGCGGGAAGGACGTGCGCGAGATACCCAAGACATTGCGCGACGCGACCGCCTTCCTGGACGGATCGAAAATGCTGCGTGAGGCCTTTGGCGACGACGTGGTCGATCACTACGTGCACGCCGCAAGGTGGGAGCAGGAAGAATACGACCGCCGCGTGACCGACTGGGAAGTGGCGCGCGGTTTCGAGAGAGCCTAATCATTACGGGAAAACATCATGACCATGATCCAGAATATCTCGCCCATCGACGGCTCGGTTTATGCCGAGCGGGAGGCGATGTCGCTGGAAGCGGCGCGCGCCGCCGTTTCGAAAGCGCGCAAGGCGCAGAAGGACTGGGCGCGACGTCCGCTTGAGGACCGCATTCAGCTGGTTCTCAAAGGTGTGGCGCGCCTCAACGAAATGGTGGCCGAGGTGGTGCCGGAACTGGCGCATATGATGGGCCGACCGGTTCGTTATGGCGGCGAGTTCAAGGGCTTCAACGAGCGCTCCAATTATGTCGCCTCCATTGCGGCGGATGCGCTGGCGCCGCTCGTCATCGAGGAAAGCGGCAATTTCGAACGCCGCATCGAGCGCGAAGCACATGGCGTGGTCTTCGTCATCGCGCCGTGGAACTATCCCTACATGACGGCGATCAATACCGTTGCCCCGGCTCTGATGGCCGGCAACACAGTCGTCATCAAACATGCGGCGCAAACGCTTCTCGTCGGCGAGCGGATGGTGCGGGCTTTCGTAGAGGCGGGCGTGCCTGACGACGTCTTCATCAATGTCTTCCTCGATCACGGCACGACCTCGGCGCTGATCTCCGAAGGCCTGTTCAATTTCGTCAACTTCACCGGTTCGGTGGAAGGCGGCCGAGCCATTGAGCGTGCTGCTGCCGGCACCTTCACCGGTCTCGGGCTTGAACTCGGCGGCAAGGACCCCGGCTATGTGATGGAGGATGCTGATCTCGACGCTGCCGTCGATACGCTGATGGATGGCGCGACCTATAACTCCGGGCAATGCTGCTGCGGCATCGAGCGTATCTACGTCAACGAAAACCTCTATGACGCATTCGTCGAGAAGTCCGTGGCGTGGGTGTCCAATTACAAGCTCGGCAATCCGCTGGAACAGGAAACGACACTGGGGCCGATGGCCAACAAGCGTTTCGCCAAGGTGGTGCGCGCACAGATCGCTGATGCCGTCTCAAAGGGCGCCAAGGCTTTGGTCGATCCCAAGCTTTTCCCTGCCGATGACGGCGAGAGCGCTTACGTCGCTCCGCAAGTGCTCGTCAATGTCGATCATTCCATGGAGTTCATGACCGAAGAAACCTTCGGCCCCGCTCTTGGCATCATGAAGGTGAAAAACGACGACGAGGCCATCGCCCTGATGAATGACAGCAAATATGGCCTCACCGCCTCGCTCTGGACGCAGGATGCAGCGCGTGCCGGGCGTATCGGCCGTGAGATCGAAACCGGCACCGTGTTCATGAACCGTGCGGATTATCTCGATCCCGCGCTCTGCTGGACAGGTGTGAAGGAAACGGGCCGTGGCGGCTCGCTCTCCGTTCTCGGTTTCCAGAACCTGACCCGACCGAAATCCTACCATCTGAAGAAAGTCACGAAATGAATATCGTCGCCAACTGGAGCTATCCCACCGCCGTCAAGCTTGGCCGTGGCCGGATCAAGGAACTGGCGGAAGCCTGCAAGACGCTCGGCATCAAGAAGCCGCTTCTCGTCACGGATCGCGGCCTTGCCAATATGGCGATTACCGCGCATGCGCTCGATGTACTGGAAGAGGCTGGGCTCGGCCGGGCGATCTTCGCCGACGTCGATCCGAACCCCAACGAAATCAACATGGAAGCCGGCGTAAAAGCCTATCGCGATGGCGGCCATGACGGCGTCGTCGCCTTCGGCGGTGGTTCCGGCCTCGATCTTGGCAAGACCATCGCATTCATGGCCGGGCAGACGCGCCCGGTCTGGGATTTTGAGGATATCGGTGACTGGTGGACGCGGGCGGACGCCTCGAAGATTGCGCCCATCGTCGCGGTTCCGACGACGGCGGGCACCGGTTCGGAAGTTGGCCGCGCCAGCGTCATCACCAATTCGCAGACCCATGTGAAGAAGATCATCTTCCATCCTAAGCTTTTGCCCGGCGTCGTCATCTGCGATCCGGAACTGACTGTCGGCATGCCGAAGGTCATCACGGCAGGCACGGGCATGGACGCCTTTGCCCATTGCCTCGAAGCCTATTCGTCGCCGTTCTTCCATCCGATGAGCGCCGGCGTTGCGCTTGAAGGCCTGCGTCTGGTCAAGGAATTCCTGCCACGCGCCTATAAGGACGGCACGGATATCGAAGCGCGCACCAATATGATGGCGGCGGCTGCGATGGGGGCGGTTGCCTTCCAGAAGGGTCTCGGCGCCATTCACTCGCTCTCGCATCCGATCGGCGCTGTCTATAACACCCATCACGGCATGACCAATGCCGTGGTCATGCCTGCCGTCCTGCGTTTCAACCGCCCGGCCATCGAAGACAAGATTGCCCGCGCTGCCGCATATCTCGGCATTTCGGGCGGTTTCGATGGTTTCTATGATTATGTGCTGGAGCTTCGCAAGGAACTCGGCGTGCCTGATAACCTGACCGCCATGGGCATTAAGCCTGACCGCATTGACGAACTGGCGGCAGAAGCGATCAAGGATCCGAGCTGCGGCGGCAATCCGGTGCCGATGACGCTGGAGAATACCAGGAAATTGTTTGAGGACTGCTTTTAAAGGGTAGTTTTGGCAGCCATGAGATTTTCAGTTTTTTCGCCATTGCTCGCAGTGGCGTTTCTAAGCCTGCCCCTTGTGGCGCAGGCCGCTTCTTTCAGGGAACTTTCCGGTCAGGGTTACAAAGTCGGAGCTCTGTCGAGCAATAAGGCGGGGATCCGGGGATGGAATTTGTCCAGGGGTTCAGACCGCTATTTCTGTGAAATGCGCGCGACTATGGCGTATTCTGGAAAGAACGGCATGGTGTCCTTCACGAGCGCCGGACGCGTGATTACGCTTGATCGTGCAACCGTTGAGAAAAGGCTGGGCAGTTCCCTGAACTTGCCGAAGTACGAGGATCTAAAAGCCGGCCGCCTGCGCGCGGACGATGTGGGTTCCTGCCGAAAGCTGGCGTGATCAATCAGATGGCAAAAGTCCGCGATTTATCGCGGGCTTTTTGTTGTCCACACAAACGATCTTAGTCTTTTCTTAACCATGTTCGTTAAGGTTATGGAAAGCACCATGATTGGTTCGGTGCATGAATGAGCATGAAACGGCTCTGATCATCAGGGGATATCATGCCTGTCATTACTTTTGCCAACACCAAGGGCGGCGCGGGAAAAACAACTGCCGTATTGCTTCTGGCAACCGAACTTGCCCGCAGCGGCCACCGTGTGACGGTTCTGGATGCCGATCCGCAATTGTGGATTTCCCGCTGGCACGAATTATCAGGCGAGATCGAAAATCTCTCGGTAATTTCGCATGTCACGATGGCGTCCCTCGAGGGGCATATCCGCGAAAACAATGCCAATACCGACTGTTTCATCATCGATCTGCCGGGAGCGAAAAACCCGCTTCTGACCATGGCGCTTGGTATTTCCGACCATGTGCTGATACCGGTGCAGGGCTGCGCCATGGATGCGCGTGGGGCTGCCGAGGTTCTTGACCATATCGAATTCCTGAACCGCAAGATGGGCAAGGCGATCGCCCACTCCATCGTGCTGACGCGGGTCAATGCCATGGTGGCGACCCGCTCGCTGCTGCTCGTCAAAATGCTGCTGGCCGAGAAAAACGTTTCGGTTCTGAATACGCCCATTGTCGAAAGAGCGGCTTATCGCGATATTTTCGATTATGGCGGAACGCTTATCTGTCTCGACAAGGACAAGGTCAGCAATATCGACAAGGCGGTGGAGAATGCGAAAGCATTCGCGAGCGAGGTGCTAGGCCTTTTGCCGAAACGCCTGTCGCGGTTGGGTACCCAACCCGCACGCTTTTTCACCCCGCAAGGCGGCCTGAGCACAATTTCCCCGGCTAGCGTGTGGAGCCGCGCAGTTCGTTGTAACGCGCGATCTGCTCCCTGTTCAGCAGCTTGACCGTTTCGAGATGGGCGGCAAGGTGGAGGTATCTGAGCTTCGCGCGGCTTGCCTCGATAGTATCGAGGCGGACACGCAGTTGATCCGCATCTATCGTGCCATCACGGAAAGCGGCCTCCAATGCCGCTTCTCTGGCGATCAATTGTCTTCCCTCTGTCGCGGCATTGTCTTGCATGGTCTCGAACAGCCGTTGCACCGAGGCCAGCTGCTGCGCCGTCAATGCCAGTTGCTCCGCCATTTTCTGAACATGCGAAGGCCCCGGAATTCCATTGAGATCGGCCGCTTTCGCAAAACCCCATCCGCCACCCTTCTCCAGTTCGGCAATGTCTTCAGCCGAGAGGCTTTTGATGTTTAAGCTATGTCCACTGGCCGGAGCCGAAGGATGCTGATGCTGCTGTTCTGCTGCGGCGGAGAGGGGCAGGAGGGCGACTAGAAGAAGAAGGAGAGTGGATTTCATGGTGGCTACCTGATTGCTTCGATCTCTTGACCTTGCCAGCCGATGCTTTTGCTGGACATGATAGAGATCATGTCCAATCTGATTTTCAACTATCTTCGTCCGAAGGCTGCCGCCTCGAAGTTTTTTGAAAAGGGCGAGACCCTTTTTCATCGAGGCGATGCCATACACATGCTGTTTCTCGTGGCGGAGGGATATGTGCATCTGATGCGGTTTCAGGCCGATGGAAATGGCGCAGTGTTGCAACGTGCAGGACCGATGACGGTTCTTGCCGAAGCCTCGGTGTTCTCGGATCAATATCATTGCGATGCAGTGGCGATGATGGCTGGCCGTGTCCTGCTCGTACCGATGATGACAGTGCGGCAATTGCTGGAGCGGGAGCCGGTATTCGCACACGGATGGATGAGCCATGTTTCCGGCGAGTTGCAGAAGGTCAGGACGCGCGCCGAGATACTGGCGCTGCGCTCGGTCGGGGCGCGGCTCGATGCGTGGACCGCATTCAATGATGGCCAGCTTTCGCCAAAGGGCCAATGGAAGAGCCTGGCTGAGGAAATAGGCGTTTCCCCCGAAGCGCTTTATCGCGAACTTGCCAAACGCTCGGCTTCATCAATCTAGCGGGTTTCATTATTGACTTGATTTGGAAATGATCATTTCCTATATTGCAATCATGACCGATGCCAGCCACACCAATTCCCCGGAACAACGCCATCGCGGCAGGCCGCGCGAGTTCGATATCGACCGCGCGCTTGATGGAGCAATCCGTGTTTTTTCTAGGCGCGGGTATCACGCCACCTCTGTCGGTGATCTTACAGATGCGATGGAACTGGCGCAGGGCAGTCTCTACAAGGCTTTCAAGGACAAGAAATCCATCTTCATCGCGACGATGGAGCGCTACAGGACCTTGCAGACGGAGCGGTTTGAAGCCGCCGTTGCCGGTTATGATACCGGTTACGAGCGTTTGCGAGCCGGCCTGATGTTTTATGCGGAACGGTCGCACGGTGCCACCGGTTCGGATGGATGCCTCGTGGTTGGCGCTGCCGCCGATCTCGCCGCACTGGACGACGATATCGCTGTCGTGGTCGAGCGGGCGGTGAAGGCGAGGGAGCGGATCGTTGCCCGGCTGGTGGCTGAGGGGCAGAGGGATGGTTCCGTGCAGTCGAAGACTGATCCCGATGATCTCGCCAGAGCGATGTTGTGCATGATGTACGGGATGCGGGTGGTGGGAAAGACCGGGCGCAGTCTGGAAGAGATGACGGCCGTGGTGGATATCGCCCTGAAACTTGCCGAATAATTTCGTGGCTATTTAGGAAACATTCGTTTCCATTTTGGAGAAAATGATGACGACGCGTGTAGTTGAAGGGGAGGATGTTTACGAAACATCCATTTCCCCGGCCCTGACTTTTCTGCTGGCTACCGCCTGCGGACTGATTGCGGCTAATCTTTATTATGGCCAGCCCCTTGCCGGCATCATCGGGGCGGAGCTTGGCCTGTCTGCCGGCGCAACCGGTCTGATCGTGACCCTGACGCAGATCGGTTACGGCGTCGGCCTGCTTTTCGTCGTGCCGCTTGGCGATCTGGTCGAGAATCGCAGGCTGGTCGTCAGCACCGTTTCGATGGCGGTGCTTGCGCTCCTCGCGGCGGCTTTTGCCCCGCATGCGGCACCTTTTCTGATTGCGGCCTTTCTGGTCGGTATCAGTTCGGTCGCGGTGCAGGTTATCGTTCCCTATGCGGCGCACATGGCGCCGCACGCTGTTCGAGGGCGGGTGGTCGGCAATGTCATGAGCGGATTGATGGCCGGTATCATGCTGGCGCGCCCGGTTTCCAGCCTCCTGTCGGAAGTGGTCTCCTGGCGCGGTGTGTTCCTGACTTCGGCTGGCGTCATGGCAATTCTCGCCGTTGTGCTCTGTCGCCTTTTGCCCGTTCGTGTGCCTGAGGCAAGGCTGGGTTATGGGGCGTTGATGGCCTCCATGGGCAGGCTTGCCGCCCATACGCCTATCCTGCGGCGGCGGGCGATCTATCACGCCTTCCTGTTTGCTGCCTTCAGCCTGTTCTGGACGACGACGCCGCTTTATCTGAGCGGGCCGCATTTCAATCTCAGCCAGGGCCAGATTGCGCTGTTTGCCCTTGCCGGTGCAGCAGGCACCGTCGCCGCGCCGATTGCGGGGCGCATGGCTGACCGGGGCTGGACCTATGCCGCTACTTTTGCCGCGATGGTGGCAGCGGCGCTGTCATTCGCCGTCACGCATCTTGCGCCGGAAGGATCGCATCTGGCACTCGGCATTCTCGTGGTCGCCGCCATCGTTCTCGATTTCGGCGTCACCACCAATCTGGTGCTGGGTCAGCGCGCCATCTTCACGCTCGGCGCCGAATTCCGCAGCCGTCTGAACGGCGTCTACATGGCGACATTTTTCATGGGCGGTGCGATTGGCTCTGCCGTCGGCGGCTGGGCCTATTCCGTCGGGGAATGGGGTGCTGCGTCCTGGGTTGGCTTTGCTCTGCCAGCGGCGGCGCTGCTTTACTTCCTGACTGAAAAGCGCGGATAACATCAATCAACGAAAAAGCC
This sequence comes from Agrobacterium sp. A3-95, assembly GCF_053521785.1. NCBI lineage: Bacteria > Pseudomonadati > Pseudomonadota > Alphaproteobacteria > Hyphomicrobiales > Rhizobiaceae > Agrobacterium > Agrobacterium sp. A3-95. The sequence continues at coordinate 439,155 of NZ_JBNWDR010000003.1, forward strand.
CGGCGGAATGACACCCGCCGGGCTTTTGCAATTCGTCTTCGCGGTCAAACCTATTCCGCGAACTCAACCACGACGCCGGGGCGTACCATTTTTGCCAGCTCCGTTGCATCCCAGTTGGTGAGGCGGATACAGCCGTGGCTGTTGGTCTTGCCGATCTTCGAGGGTTCCGGCGTGCCGTGGATACCGTAGGTCGGTTTGGACAGGGCAATCCAGACTGTGCCGACAGGGCCGTTTGGACCGGGCGGAATTTGCAGGATCTTGTCGTTCTGGCCCTGCCTGAAGTTGATCTTCGGATTGTAGGTGTAACCCGGATTAAGCGCGACGCGCTCGACGGTGTGCGTGCCGCTTGGCGAAGGCGTGTCGGTAGAACCGATGGTGGCGGGATAAGCGGCGATCAGAGCGCCATCCTCTCCATAGGCGAAGACCTGCTTGATGCCCTTATGCGCGACGATGCGGGCCACCTGTCCCTTTTTGGGTTCCCCGGGATTGACCACCTTGATGATGGTGCCGGGCACGGAGAAATCGATGCCGGGGTTCAGTTCTTTCAGATAGGTCTCGTCCATGTGGAAGCGTTCGGCCAACGCCTCCGACGTGGAGGTGAAGGAGAGGGCGGGTAGCTGCGACTTCTCGGCATAGTCATCCGGAATGGAGGCGACATAGGGGCCGGCTGCATCGGCTGCGGTGATCGTATAATCGACGATCGGCATGCCGCCGGAGGCGCGCAGACGCTCGAGAATGTCCTCGGAATTGTTCGGGTCGAGCTTTTCGCCGGTCATGTCCTGCCAGGCGGCAATCGCCTTGTTGACGTTGTCGCCCATCTTGCCATCGATCACGCCGGGCGAGATGCCTTCGCGGTCGAGGAAAGTCTGAAGTGCCACGATCTCCTGGCGAGACCGGTTGACCGGTGTGGTGACGGGCGTGTGGCGTTCGATCAGGTGCTGCGGCTGCGGAACGGCAGCCGTGGTGCTTTCTTCGGGCATCGGCTGGTTGAGCGGCGCGCTTTCGACAGCGCCCGGGCCCGGAACCGAGCCGGTATAGACATCGTCGCCGGAACCATTGCCGCGATATTCGCGGTAATCGCGCACGCTTCCATTATCCTGATAACCGTAATCGCGCTGCGGCTCACGATATTCACCGCCGGGGGCGGGGGGGTAATAGGTTGTGTCGCGCTGCTGTACCTGTTGCCGCTGCTGATAGCCTGACGGCATTTCAGTGGCCAGCAGGTTGCCGTACCGATCATAAAATACCGTGCGGCCCATATTGTCGCGACTGATGACGATGTCGCCACGTTGGGGCACGAAATCGAGAACACGGCCATCCGGCGTCACCAGAACCGGCTGTTCCTGATAGCCATAACGCTGCTGCGCGCCAGCCTGTATAGGCGCGCAAACCGCCGCCAAGGCAATCGCCAGACCCAGAGCTGCGTTAACAAACTGTTTCACGATTCTGCTATCCCTTACTTCGTTCACCGATAAACACACCGTAATCTTGACCCTATTGTGAAAAAGGTGAATTCACGGTTAAAGCAATCTTAATTTACGTCACGGTTAGTAGCGTTTCCGTGATTATTGCGCTTTTACTGCCACAGGGAGGTTGTCTTGCGTTCGTTTCAGGCCGGCAAATCGCCACGCATTTTCCTCGATGAAACCTCCGTTTTCGATATTGGCGCCTGTGTTGTCGATGGTATCGACATCGCGCCCGGCCGTGCCATTCCAGATGATGGCGATCCGCGCATTGACCATTCGCTGGAAGGCTTTCTGTTCACCTGCGGTCCCGATCATATCCGCCATCCCGAACCGATCGGCGGTGAGGGCGAGGGGCGTCGATATCCTTTGCATGGGTCCTTCTCCGCGCATCCCGCCAAAATAGTTGCCTTCGATGTTCATGAGTCCAATGCATTGGCGCGTGCCGAGGTTCCCGTGAACCTTGCCGATGGCGACACGGCCCTTCTCGAGCGGACATGGCGCATCGATGGCGAAAGCGGAGAAGTGAGCCTCGATGACCGGATCGTCAATACGAGTTCGCGGCCGATCCCGGTCTTTCTGATGTACCACATGAATGTCGGCGCGCGGCTGTTTGACGAGGCCGTTCGGCTGGAAGGTGCCATGTTCGATGGCGGTGGTCATGGCTGGCGCTTTGGCGAGGAGCCGGGCACGGTGTTCTGTGTACCCGCCGGTCAGGACGAATGGGCGGAACTTGCGCTCGGTCCGATTGCCGCAATTGGCGGCAAGACGCTGAAAGTACGTTTCGGCACGGAGACGTTGCCCTATCTGCAGATGTGGCGGAACCAGAAGGATCCGGCCAATGTGCTTGGCATCGAACCGGTTTCGCACCGCTGGGTGGGGCGCGGCGAGCTTGAGGCCGCCGGCGAGTTCAATATGCTGCAGCCGGGCGAAAGCCGCTCCTATGGTCTTCGCTTTTCCATCCTCTGAATAGGGGACTGAATGGTGTACCGAATGAAGGCGCCGCATCATTGACGCAAGAGTTTTGAGCCCTTACATCGGATGCGGATTTCAGACAGTGGCGACAGCGTGCCAGCGGCGCCAAGGCGCCGGTTTAAGCGGAGGCATTAATATGGATATCAGGCGCATAGACGACGAATATTCGGTCACGGGACAGATCAGCGTTGCCGATCTCGACGAGGTCAAGGCACTCGGCTTCAAGTCGATCGTCTGCCACCGCCCGGATGGCGAAGAAGAAGGCCAGCCGCTTTTCGCCGATATCGCCGAGCGTGCCGAACAGCTTGGCCTGACCATCGTGCATGTACCGGTTGGCCGCTACGGCGTCGATGCGGATGCGGTTACCGGCATGGTGGATGCGCTTGACGAATTGCAGCGCCCGATGCTCGGCTATTGCCGTTCCGGCGCGCGCTCGACCGCGATCTACGAAAAGACCCACCACCTGCGCGGCTGATTTTCCGCGGATAATTCGATTTTCTAAAGCCAATCAACAGGAGTTTTCCATGACCATCAAGCGTATCGAACCGGGCAAGCGCATGAGCGGCGCCGTCATCCACGGCAACACCGTTTATCTGGCCGGCCAGGTCGGTGAGGGCGTGTCCGTGACCGATCAGAGCAAGTCGGCGCTGGCTGAAGTCGATCGTCTGCTGGCCGCTGCCGGTTCCGACAAGTCGAAGATCCTGCAGACCATCATCTACCTCTCCGACATGTCCACCTTCGGCGAAATGAACGCCGTCTGGGAAGGGTGGATCGACCCGGCAAACCCGCCGGCCCGCGCCACCAGCGAAGCGGCGCTTGCTACTCCGGACTACAAGGTTGAGTTCATCGTTACCGCTGCTCTCTGACTAACGGTTTGATTTTGAGAAAAGGCCGGGTTGCGGAATGCAGCCCGGCTTTTTTTGTTGGGAAAATTCGAAACGCCCGTTTTGTCATCCTCGGGCTTGCCCCGAGGATCCAATCACGTATCGCAAATTGATAGGTAGCAGATGCTCGGAACAGGCCCGAGCATGACGGAGGAGAGGCGATTGTCCCAGGTTTGTGAATCGCTTGCGCCCATCACTTCACTGGCTGGGCGAGCGCCTTCTCAAGCTGCTTCAACGTCTTCACCCGTTCTGCAAACCACAGCCGTGCCAGGTCGTTGGCTGAGGCGAGGTCGATACCATCAGGGTCTACGGAAGTGATTTTCCAGCGTGCGGTTTTCGCACCCGCAAGAGCGGCCAGCCGTGATGCCTCACCCTTGATGGCGTTGAGGCGCGCGGCCTCGTCCGCTGCCGCAGCCATCAGCTGTTCCGCGCCGGAAAGGTCACTGCGCAGATCGGCAGGTTTGATGTTGCTGGCATTGCGGGCAGGGCCACCATTGATCTGCACGCCCTCTGTCCGCAGCCGGTAGAGCCTTGTATCGGGAAGAGAGAGGTAGAGTTTTGCCTTGGGATAGCGGTCGATGTAGCGCTGTCTGGCAAGCGGGATTTCTTCCGGATCGATCAGTTCCGCCTTGCCTACCAGTGTCAGCCGCGGCAGCGTCAGCGCGTCACCCTTGCCGAAGGGGGCAAGTGTCAACGAGATACGCGGGTCGGCCTCCATGTTTCGGGCATGCAGCGTCAGGCCCGCCGCGAAGAAGAACGGCGTACCATCCGGCTCTATGCCGATATTGGTGGCGGTCGTATAGGGATAACCGCTGACCGGATCGAGGGTCGCGAGCGCCGCTGTGCGGGATGTGTGCAGGACATCGCGTGCCACGCGCACGGCCTCGAATGGCGCACCGGCCGAAGGTTCGATCTTTGCGCCACGTGGGGTGATGACGGGAGGGGCTGCATCCGGCATGTCGTCTCCTAACCTGTATGTTCTAGTCAGGATTTACACCATGCCGGAGCCATGTCCATGCGCAATATCAGGTCCGGCTTCTGATCTGGGTCAGCGTGCGGGTTGGCGTGATCGCTTCGGCATCCAGCTTCACCTCGATGATGGCGGGCTTGCCGCTTGCCCGGGCGTGTTCGAAGGCGGCGGCGAAGTCTTGCGTCTTTTCGACCGTTTCGCCGTGGCCACCATAGGCCTTGGCGAAGGCCGCGAAATCCGGGTTGACGAGATCGGTGCCGCTGACGCGGCCGGGATATTCCCGCTCCTGATGCATGCGGATCGTGCCATAGGTGCCGTTATTGACCAGCACGGTGATGATAGGCAGTCCATACCGCACGGCGGTGATGAATTCCTGCCCATGCATCATGAAGCAGCCATCACCGGCAAAGCAGATCACCTCGCGCTCGGGAAACAGGTGCTTGGCGGCCACGGCCGCCGGCAGGCCGTACCCCATCGAGCCGGAGGTCGGCGCCGATTGAGTGTTGAAGCGGCGGAAGCGGTGGAAGCGGTGCACCCAGGTGGCATAGTTGCCCGCGCCATTGGTGAAGATGGCATCATCCGGCACGTTGGCCTCGATCCAGTCCATTATCGGACCCATCTGCACCGCGCCCGGACCGGTCTGCGGCGGTGTCGACCAGGTGAGGTAAGCCGAATGCATGGTGGCCGTGCGGTCCGCCCAGGCCGCGTTATCGGGGAGCGTTACGGAAGAAAGGGCGGCGACGAAATCATCCGGTGAGGCGCAGATTGGGAGATCGGGGCGATAGACGCGGCCAAGCTCTTCGGCTTCCGGGTAGATGTGGACAAGTTTTTGCGACGGGTAGGGAATGTCGATCAGCGTGTAGCCGGAGGAAGGCATTTCCGAGAGGCGACCGCCGAGCAGCACCACGAGGTCGGCTTCCTTGATTTCCTTCGCCAAGGCCGGGTTGATGCCGATGCCGACATCGCCCGCGTAAGACGGGCTCAAGTGATCGAACAGCATCTGGCGACGGAAGGAACAGCCGACGGGCAGTTTGTTCTTTTCGGAAAAAGCCGTGAAGCTTGCGACGCTTTCTTCGGACCACCGTGTGCCGCCTATGATGAAGATTGGCCGCTTGGCCTCGCTCAGCATTTTTGAGAAAGCGGCGATCTGCGACGGGCCGGGATGCGCTTCGACCGGGGTATAGGGCTTTGCCTCGGGGGCTTCAACCTCTTCAACCAGCATGTCTTCGGGTAACGTCAGCACCACGGGGCCGGGGCGGCCGGAGGTGGCGACGGCAAAGGCGCGGGTGACGAATTCCGGAATGCGGCGCGCATCGTCGATCTCGCCCACCCATTTGGCGAATTCGGTAAAGGCGCGGCGATATTCCACTTCCTGAAACGCCTCACGCTCGCGGGCTTCGCGCTGTACCTGGCCGATGAACAGGATCATCGGAATGGAATCCTGCCTTGCGATATGCAGGCCGGCCGAGGCGTTGGTTGCGCCGGGACCGCGCGTTACCATGCAGATGCCGGGTTCGCCGGTCAGCCTGCCCCAGGTGTCGGCCATCATGGCAGCGCCGCCTTCCTGGCGGCAGACCACGGTTTCGATGCCGCTTTCATAGAGCGCGTCCAGCACCGCCAGATAGCTTTCACCGGGAACGCAGGAAACGCGGGAGACGCCATTGGCTTTCAGCGCTTCGACGATCAGTTGTCCGCCTGTTCTTTTCATTCCGGTTGCTTTCATGGCGTCGTGGTCCTTTCGATGTTTTCCAGTTCGGCCAGCACTTGCGCCTGATGCTCGCCAAGCTTCGGGCTCGGGCGTTCGTAACGCAGCGGCGTCTGTGACATGATAATCGGTGTCCGCACACCGGGGATGACGGTGCCATCCTGCGCCTCGAGATCAACACGCAGGCCGCGTGCCTGAACTTGTGGATCGGCGAACATTTCCTCGATGGAGTTGATTGGCCCGGCCGGTACGGCGTTCTGCTCGCAGGCGGTCAGAAGATCGCGCTTCTGCCATTTCAGCGTTTCGGTGGAAACGATCCGCCGCACCTCGACCTTGTGCGCCACGCGGGCCTTGTTTGTCGCGTAACGCTCGTCATCGGCAATCGCGCCAATGCCGAGAATATTACAGAGGCGGCGGAACTGGCCGTCATTGCCGACCGCGAGGATCAGGAAACCATCAGCCGTCGGCACCACCTCATAGGGGGAAATATTCGGATGGGCGTTGCCGAGCCTGACGGGGGCATTGCCGGAAATCAGGTAATTCATATTCTGGTTGGCGAGCACGGCCGACTGCACGTCCAGAAGCGCCATGTCGATATGCTGGCCTTCACCTGACCGCATGGCGTGGATCAGCGCGGCCTGAATGGCTGACACGGAATAGATGCCGGTGAAGATATCGGCAACGGCAACGCCCGCCTTCATAGGCTGACCGTCGGGTTCGCCGGTGATCGACATGAAACCGGACATGCCCTGCACGATATAGTCGTAACCGGCGAAATCGGCATAGGGTCCGGTCTGGCCGAAGCCGGTGATGGAGCAATAGATCAGCTTCGGATTGAGAACCCTGAGACTCTCATAGTCGAGGCCATATTTGGCAAGCCCGCCGCGTTTGAAATTCTCGATGACAACATCGGCGGTTCGCACGAGCCGCCGCACCAGCGCACAGCCTTCCGCCGTCTTGAGATCGGCGACGATGGAGCGTTTGCCGCGATTGGTGGCATGGTAATAGGCGGCGGAGAGGTTTTCGCCATCGGCGCTTTCGACAAAGGGCGGACCCCATGCGCGGGTATCGTCTCCACCTTCAGGGTTCTCGACCTTGATGACATCCGCACCCATATCGGCCAGCATCTGCCCCGCCCAGGGACCGGCCAGAACACGCGCCAGTTCGATGACGCGAATGCCTGATAGTGGCGGTTTCCTGTTCGGCGTTTCGGTCATTTGTCCCCCGGTGTTTTCTGCTTGCCGGTTTATAGACGTCTCCCCGCATTGCCGCATGTGATTTTATCTCATGGACTTATTCCGTTTCGGCAAAGGCTCGTCAGTTGCCAACGACGCGGCCGCACCAGGCGGCGAAATCCGCAGCTACGGCTTGCCAGCCGATCTCGTTCAGGGTTTCGTGGCGCATGCCCCGATAGATCGTGTGTTCGACATGGCCGAAACCCGCTTCGCGGAAGCGTTCGGCAAGCCAGACGATCTCCTTGCCGTCATTGGTCGCGGCATCCTGATCGCCGCTGACAAGCAAAATCGGCAGCGTCTTCGGCAGGCGTTCGATGAGCCTCGGCGCACGATAGGACAATTCAAAGACGTCCTGCCACAGGGAGACGCTCGCCTCGAACTGGCAAAGCGGATCCTCCACATAAGCGTCCACCGCTACCCTGTCATGGCTCAGCCAGTCCGCATGAGTGCGTTTTTCCGGCATTCTGGCATTCCAGGCACGGAAGGTTGCTTTGGGCAGGATGGCGCTCGGCACATCAGAGCCTTTCAGCATCTTTTCAAGGCGCAGCACGATCTGTGCAAGACGGCCCATGACACCGGGATTGAGGTTGGAATTCCAGATGGACAGACCATCAAAGGCATCCGGATGGCTGACGGCGGTGTTGAGCGCCACAAGGCCGCCCATGGAATGGCCGAACAGGATGACCGGCAGGCCGGGATGTCTTTCGCCGACCATCATGCGCATCGCCATGACATCGGCAACGACCTTGCTGGCTCCGTCCTTCCAAGCGAAGCGGCCAATCGGCGCATCGGCAGCCTTTGTGCGGCCATGGCCACGATGATCGTGGGCATAGACCTCGAAACCCTGCTTTGCCATGACATCGGCAAAACGGCGGTAACGGCCGGCGTGCTCCACCAGGCCGTGGCAGATCATCAGCACGCCGCGCGCCGGAGAAAGGGCAGAGGGCTGGTGGCGAAAGGCGATGGATGCGCCTGATGGAGCGTCGAGCCTCTCAATCCGGCTGAACGTCAAGTCATCCGTCGTCTCATTCATGCTTTCACCCGTGCCTGCCATGGTATCCCTTGTCATAATCATGGGGTCATAATCGTGCCAGAGGTTGCCCCAAGGTCCTATTTACCCTACATAGCGGCAAATTTCCCGATACGTACTCTTTAAAATCCGATGTGGAGCATTCGCTACAATGGCACGTCAATTCATCTATCACATGGCCGGGCTGAACAAGTCCTATGGCGCGAAGAAGGTTCTTGAGAACGTCCATCTCTCCTTCTACCCCGATGCCAAGATCGGTATCCTCGGTCCGAACGGTGCCGGTAAGTCGACCGTTTTGAAGATCATGGCCGGTCTCGACAAGGAATATACCGGTGAGGCCTGGCTCGCTGAGGGTGCGACGCTCGGTTATCTCGAGCAGGAGCCGAAGCTCGACGAAAACAAGACCGTGATGGAAAACGTCATGGAAGGTGTGGCGAGCAAGACGGCAATCGTCGACCGCTACAACGAGCTGATGATGAACTATTCCGACGAAACGGCGGATGAGGGCGCAAAGCTTCAGGACATCATTGACAGCCAGAACCTGTGGGATCTGGAAAATCAGGTCGAAATGGCCATGGATGCGCTGCGTTGCCCGCCTGGCGACTCGGCAGTAACCGGCCTTTCGGGTGGTGAGCGTCGCCGCGTGGCGCTCTGCAAGCTGCTGCTTTCGCAGCCTGACCTGCTGCTGCTCGACGAACCGACCAACCATCTTGACGCTGAAACCATCGCCTGGCTCGAAAAGCACCTGCGCGACTATCCCGGCGCCGTGATGATGATCACCCACGATCGCTACTTCCTCGACAACGTCACCGGCTGGATTCTCGAACTCGACCGTGGCCGTGGTATTCCCTACGAAGGCAACTATTCCGCCTATCTGCAGGCAAAAGCCAAGCGCATGCAGCAGGAATCCCGCGAAGACGCCTCGCGCCAGAAGGCCATCAGCCGCGAACAGGAGTGGATCGCTTCCAGCCCCAAGGCTCGCCAGACGAAGTCCAAGGCGCGTATCCGCGCTTATGACGAACTGGTGGAAGCCGCTGAAAATCGCCGTCCCGGCGACGCGCAGATCGTCATTCCGGTCGCCGAGCGTCTGGGCCGCGTCGTTATCGAGGCGGAAAACCTCACAAAGTCCTATGGTGACCGGGTTCTGATCGAAAACCTCACCTTCAAGCTGCCTCCGGGCGGCATCGTCGGCGTCATCGGCCCGAACGGTGCGGGTAAAACCACGCTGTTTCGCATGATCACCGGTCAGGAAAAGCCCGATAGCGGTTCGGTGACCATTGGTGAGACCGTGCACCTTGGTTACGTCGACCAGAGCCGCGATACGCTGGCGGGTGACAAAACCGTCTGGGAGGAAATCTCCGGCGGCAACGACATCATCAAGCTCGGCAAGTTCGAAACGAACTCCCGCGCTTATTGCGGCGCCTTCAACTTCAAGGGCGGCGATCAGCAGCAGAAGGTCGGCAACCTCTCCGGTGGTCAGCGTAACCGCGTTCACCTTGCCAAGATGCTGAAGGCAGGCGGCAACGTGCTGCTGCTCGATGAACCGACCAACGACCTTGATACGGAAACGCTGGCAGCGCTCGAAGAAGCGCTGGAAGCCTTCGCCGGTTGCGCCGTTATCATCAGCCACGATCGCATGTTCCTCGACCGTCTGGCCACTCACATCCTCGCCTTCGAGGGTGACAGCCACGTGGAATGGTTCGAAGGCAACTTCGAAGACTATGAAAAGGACAAGGTCCGTCGTCTCGGCCCTGAGAGCATCAAGCCCGGCCGCGTCAGCTACAAGCGCCTGACGCGCTAATCCTGTTCTCGGATCACTTCAGAAAGGCCCGCCCAAAAGCGGGCCTTTTTTGATGCAATAAATGGGGCTTGAGGGGAGAGCGTGGCAAATTGCGCTTGCATCTCGCGTCACGCCGACATAAAGATATCTTTATATGTTGATTAGATTGCAAGGTGCGGCAGACGTGGCGTTCGGTTTGGATAAATTGGTGGATCTCTTGAAGGCGGCCGGCGAGCCGACGCGCTTTCGCTTGCTGGCGCTTCTGGCGGCCGGCGATCTGACCGTCACCGATCTCACCGAAATTCTCGGCCAGTCCCAGCCCCGTATTTCCCGTCATCTCAAGCTTTTGACGGAAGAAGGGTTGATCGAGCGCTATCAGGAAGGCGCCTGGGCCTATTTCCGCCTGCGGCAGGATGGCGAGCCCGCCGTTGTTATCAGGCAGCTGCTGGGCGCCGCATCGCCCTCTGACGCCGTTCTCCAGCGCGACAGCGAACGCCTTGCCACCGTCAAGCGGGTGAGGGCGGAGCGGGCGCAGGATTATTTCAGCCGCAATGCCTCCGCCTGGGACGAGCTGCGCCGCCTGCATGTGAGCGACGAGGCCGTGGAAGGGGCGTTGCTGAAGCTGGTCGGAACCACCCCGATCGACTCGCTGCTCGATCTCGGTACCGGCACGGGCCGCATTCTGCAGCTTCTGAGCGGCATCTATCGCCGGGCAATCGGGGTCGATGCCAGCCGCGACATGTTGTCGGTGGCGCGCTCCAATCTGGACAAGGCGGGCGTGGTCAATGCATCCGTTCGCCATGGCGATATTCTCAACCTGCCGCTGGAAGGCCAGGATTTCGATCTGATCGTCATCCATCAGGTTCTGCATTTTCTCGACCAGCCGGAGATCGCGCTTTCCGAAGCCGCCCGCATGTTGCGTCCCGGTGGCCGGCTGATCGTCATCGATCTTGCACCGCATTCCTTCGAGCATCTTCGTGATGAGCATGCACATGTGCGGCTCGGCTTTTCGCATCCGCTTATGGATGAATGGCTGAAAAAGGCCGGGCTCGTGCTCGACCGTGCCGTCGATCTTCATTCTGAACGGGCGTCCGATGAATCCTTGGACGTCACGATATGGGTTGCCCGCGACCAGCGGCTGCTGATGGCAGACGATGTGGTGCAAGAGGCCGTTTTACTTGCTGCCGGGAGGGCATGATATGTTGAGGTCGGAAACCGCGCGCCACAATGGCGAAATCCGGGGCGATATCCGGTTATCTTTCGAGTTTTTCCCGCCCAAGAACCCCGAGATGGAGAACCAGCTCTGGGAAACGGTTGCCGAGCTGAAGAAATGGGATCCGGATTTCGTCTCCGTCACCTATGGCGCGGGCGGTTCCACCAAGGCGCCGACGCTGGATGCGGTGCGCCGGATGATCGGTGACAGTCATCTGCCGACCGCCGCGCACCTGACCTGCGTTGATGCCAGCCGTGACGACGTGCATCAGGTCGTTGAAGAGTTTCGCAATGCTGGCGTTCGCCATTTCGTGGCGCTGCGCGGCGATCCGTCGACCGGTATCGGCACGGATTACAGGCCGCATCCGCAAGGTTACGAGAATGCTGCCGCCCTGGTGAAGGGGCTACGCGATATCGGCGATTTCGAGGTTTCCGTTTCTGCCTATCCCGAAAAGCACCCGGAGAGCGCCAGCGATGCGGTCGATATCGATATGCTGAAGCGCAAGGCGGACAATGGCGCAACGCGGGCGTTGACGCAGTTCTTCTTCGATAATGACGTGTTCGAGCGCTACATGGAGCGGGTTACGGCTGCGGGCATCACCATTCCGGTGGTTCCGGGTATCATGCCGATCCAGAACCTGACCCAGCTCAAGCGTTTCGCCGGCCGCTGCGGTACCAGTGTGCCCAGTTTTCTTGATGAGCGTTTTGCAGGTTATGATGACGATCTCGAGGGACGCGCCCGCGTTGCGGCGGAAGTTGCTGCCGAGCAGATCGCCGATCTTCAACGGCGCGGTGTCAACGAGTTCCATCTCTACACCATGAACCGTGCGCCGCTGGTCGATGCGGTGCTTGAGAACCTCGGTCTTGAGCGTTTGCGCCGCAGCGCCGCCTGATTTCAGATATCCCATTTACGACAGGAAAAAAGCGCAGGCCCGACAGGACCTGCGCTTTTCAAACTCGTGTCATCTACGGTTCTTTTCTGCGTTTGGTCTTCACGTCTCGTCAGATGAAAAGCATCATCGCTACGAACAAAAACGCCAAACCGACTGCCAAGGCATTGAGAGATTTTGTAAGTCCCATGGGTGCCTCCTGTTGTTGACAGGTTCGATAATATGACCGTTTTGTGGCACTTGAAAAGCGGTTTCTGTGATGCGGTGCAGCATGCTTTGTCGCCGCTAAAAAAAGTAACTTCTGTAATTCATTGAAAATAAAAGATTATTTTCTCATCACGCAGTGCTTCATATCTTTAAAAAAAGTAAATGACCGGGGTGTTATCCCCAGTCATCCGGTCGAGATTAACAGTTTAAGCCTTGATTCCGGCCGATAGATTAAAGGCCCGAAGGTGCGATTAACACAGGTTAAAGCGCCTGGAGAAGTGCCTGGGTCGGCCATCCATCCGCAGGGATTCCGAGACGCTGCTGTTCCTTCTGGATGGCGACGCGGGTGCCGGAACCGAGAATTCCATCCACCTTGCCAACATCGTGGCCGCGCGCTTCAAGCTTGGTCTGCAACTCTTTCATCGTCGCGTCATCGAAGCCCGGATCGGGATTGCCCTTGTTATAGACAGGGGCGCCCATCAGACGGTTGGCGAAATAGGCAGCCGAGGTCGTGTAGATGAACGACTGGTTCCATTCCAGATAGATGTTGAAGTTGGGATAGGTGAGGAAGGTCGGTCCCTTGCGGCCCTGCGGCATGATGAGGGCTGCGGGCAGGGAGGCGAAATTTTTGTTACCGTCGCGCGGGGTCACGCCGAGGGTAAACCAGTCACCGGCGGTGAGCGAACCGCCGAGGCCGGATTTCTCCCAGGGCAGGTTTTCCGGTACGGAAACTTCCTGCATCCAGGGTTCGCCCTTCTTGAAACCGAGGTGCTGGATGAATTTCGCCGCCGTGAGGATTGCATCCGGTGCGCTGCTCTTGACGTTGACATGGCCATCGCCATCACCATCGATGCCGAAGGCGATGATGTCCTTGGGCAGCATCTGTACCTGGCCGATTTCACCGGCCCATGCACCCGTGTTGGACGTGGGGTCGAGATCGCCGTGCTGGACCATTTCGATGAGCGCCAGCAATTGCGGACGGAAGAGTTCCGGGCGGCGGCAATCGTGCGAGAGGGTCACCAGCGCGTTACGGGTGTTGAAATCGCCCTGGACGGCACCGAAATCGGTCTCCATGGCCCAGAAAGCGGCAATGACGCCAGCCGGTATGCCGAATTCGTTCTCGGCACGGGCAAAGGTCGATGACAGCTCCTGCAGCTTCTTGCGGCCGATATCGAGACGGGCCTGGCTGACGGTGCGCTGGGAAAATTCGAGGAAGGTCTGGCGGAAGACGCCCTGTGCGCGGTCACGTGAAAGCACTTTGGGGTCTATCTGCGCGCCGGCCAGCGCCTTTTCGATGGCAGCCGCCGGAACACCCTTGGCAGCGGCCTCAGCCTTCACGCCCTCGAGAAATGCGCCGAGATCACCGCCGCAGGCAACCTGCTTTGGATCGTCAGGCGAGGCCACAGGCGGTGTGGCAAGGGCGGAGCCGGTGGAGAGAAGCGACAGAGCGGCGGCAAAAATGATGCTGCGCGACCGAAAAGTGGGCATGGGAATTTCCTCGATAGGTTGTTAGCCCGCTTTACCCACATGTTTGCGACAAAAAAACGGGTCCAGCGATCTGCCGGTGCAGAAGAACGCCGATTTTTCGAATGTGTTGCTTCTTGGCCGTATTATTTGGCCGAAGCGATCCATTTCCGCCAGTTTTTCTCACTTCCGGCGAAGACATTGATGTCGGTTGGGCCGTTGACGCCGGGCACGACGCCGGTGGCCGTATATTGCCAGAAGGCCCACTGCCGGTCTTCGTAAATCTTGGCGGGATGCGCGGCGACGGAGCGCACCCAGAAATGGTAATTCTTGAACTGGCCAACGAGGTTGTCGCGGTGGAAGTCGACCGAGGTGTAGATGATCGGGCGCTTGCCGTAATGGGCCTCGAGGCGGTCGAGGAAACGCTGCATCTCGGCGCGGACGATGCCAGGGGCCGGGCGCGTCTTGCAGGTGGGGGAGGAGGGGTTCCATTCCACATCGAGAACCGGTGGCAGGGTGACGGCTTCCTTTGGCACGTTGCTGATGAACCAGTCGGCCTGAGCGTCCGCCGTCGAGCAGAAATAATAGAAATGGTATGGCGCGTGCAGGATATCTGCCGCCGCCGCACTGCGCCAATGGTCGCCGAATTTCGGATCGATGCGGTCTGAGCCTTCGGTGGCCTTGATGAAGACGAAGGAAACGCCGGATTTGCGAACGGTCCGCCAGTCGACGTCGCCATTCCATTTGGACACGTCGATGCCATGCACCTCGTGGCGATGCGGGTTGTTCGTGCCAAAATCCTGCGGGTCGGTATCGGAGAATTTCGGCTTGGAAACAGACGCGGTTTCAAGCAGGTCATAGCTCGTGGACGTACAGCCGCCGATCAACAACATAGCCGACAAAAGTGCCGATAGACGCAGCCGCATTGGAACCCTGATGAATTATTGTTGCCCATCCGCAGCCGCAAAATGGCGCACCGCGTCTCCCGATTTACCCATAACATGGTAAACAAGCCGTTATGGCAAGGGGCAGTGGCCTTTTTTCGGCTGGCAAGTCGCTGGATTCCAAGAGATTTGCGGTCTTTCAGTCCCAGTGGCGTATACTTGTAGGACCGTAGGCTGGCAGCGTCTTGCCCGCATTTGCAGAGGCGAGGCGCCTTAACCCTTGAAGATCAGGCGTCTGCCAGAATACGGCTGACTTTTGGCTGCACTTCGGCGACCGGAAGCGTGATGATGGCCCGCCAGGCGTAACCCCGGGCAATCTCCTCGAATTCGAGATTACCGTCAAAACGGCCTGCCATGTTGGCCAAAACGTAACGGAGATTGGCGCGGGGCGTGACGTGGAAGCGGGTGAGCCATGCCTGCAAAAGTGCGCGGAACCACTTGGGCAATTGTTCCTGCTGGCCGAAATCGACGATGTGCAGCGAGCCGCCGGGCTTGAGAGCTGTCAGTGCCTGTTCAATCGCCTTTTCCCAGTCCGGTATCATCGAAAGCGCATAGGGGATCATGACTCGGTTGAAACCGTCCGGCTGACCGAATTCTGCGGCGCGGAAAGCGGTGGCGTCGGCCACGCGCAGAACGGGGCGTTCCGTCTTTCCGGTAAAATTCTCGGATGCGGTCAGCAGCATTTCGGCGGAGATATCGAGACCGAACAGTCTTGCTTCCGGAAACTTGCGGCTGGCCAGCAGCAGGTTGCGGCCGGTACCGCAGCCGACTTCAAGCAGCGTGCCACCCTTGGGCACGTCGAGGCCGGAAATGGTCCTGTCGCGGCCCAGAAGGTAATATTTGCGGGTAATATCGTAGATATGCCGCTGGTGGCGATACATGCGGTCCATCAGGCTCGCATGCGCCTCATCCGCAAGGCCGACATTCTCGCCGATGGTTTTCATGCCAGAGCCCTCTGATAGATATGGAAGCCGCCATAGATGGCCGAACGGTCCATGGCGTTGAGCTCATTGGAGCGTTTCTCGAGATAGATCCACTGGTTGCGGATATCGGCCGAGAGACGGCCTTCGATCACGCTCTTTTCGGCAGCGGTGCGGAAGATGACGCGGGCGCCGGGAGCGGCGGTGCGGCTGATCTGCGACCACAATTCGTTGAGCTGCACGTCCGTCATCCAGTCCTGCGCATCGAGCAGAATGTAGCGATCGACGCCGTTTGCCGGCTTTTTGGAAAGCAGCTCGGTATAGGTGGCGTGGTGCACGGCAACGCGGGCGGTGTTGTCGCGGATCGTCTCGTAATATTCCCGCTTGAGATAAGCGGGCAGGGCACCCTCATGCGGCTCGGGATAACGGCGCGCGAAGGCCTGCCAGGCGAAATAATTGTCGCTGAGCGGAAAGTTGCAGGCAAGCTTTTCAAGCCGCTCCTTGAGGACGGAGGCGACGGTGCCGTCGCTGGAAAGGCTTGCCAGCTCGTCATATTGGCGGGGTGGAATGCCAAGGCCGAACAGCGAACTTTTTCGCTTCGTCAGCCAGCGCACCACCGGCTTGTCGAACAGCGGTGCGACCTTGCTGTCGAAGAACCGACGCTGTTCGTCCAGCGTGCGGCTATTGGCCATTTCGGTCAGCTTGACGCCGTGCAGGCGCGCCATAAGGTGGCCGGCGCCGATGAAACGGCCGAGCAGACCGGTGCGGTATATGTTCCTGTCGAATACCGAGATGCGGCGACGGCCGGATAGGGTGCGTTTCGACCAGTAGGCCTTGGTCGTGTCGTCGAGATGGTCGGCGATGAATCGGTCGTAGCCGTGACTATTGCTGCGCGTATTGGCGCGGCCGAACTGGCGAACCACATCCTGATGGGCCGGGAGATGGCGGAAGGCGGCAAGCTTCAGTTTGTTGAGGGCGATGTGATGCGGGTTGAGATCCACCACATCGATGCTGGCAGGGTTGCGGGAGAGGTAGGCCAGCATGTTGCAGCCGCCCGAGCCGATGGTGACGATGCGGTGGCCTTCAGCAAGCTCCATCGCTTCCATATCGATTTCCGGGTCTTCCCAGATTTGCGGATAAACCAGACCGGAAAAGAGAACCCCGAAGAACCGTTCGGAAAAACCGCTTTTCGAGAGCGCCTTGTGCTGGAGCAATGCGGACTTCAGTTTCGTATTCTTGCTGAAGCCGGTCTTGGGTGCCGCACTCGTCATATGTTCACCTCTCAATAGATTGAGAGGCGTCTACAGTCACGACGCTACAGTTTGATGACAGGGGTTGTGGGCCGACGTAACGAATCGAAAAGGCGGTGTGAAACCACTCGGGTCTCAAGCTTTGATTTGGATGCGACGTCATCCTCGGGCTTGTACCGAGGATCCAGCCACATATCGTAAAATCAAAAGCTTGCAGATCCCAGGGACAAGCCCGAGGATGACAAAAGTGACGTGCTCGACGTTTTTAAGAAAAGCCGCTTTGCCGCATTGCATTCCCGGTGCTGCTCAAAGGCTTACTTGCGCAGAACGTGCAGCATGCCCTTGCGCTTGGCATCGTAATAATAACCGCGTGCATAAAGCCTGACAGCATTGTCCCGGTTGTTGTCGGCAACAAGCCAGGCGCCGCTCAGATATTTGACGGCATATTTGAGGTTGGTTTCGGCATCGAACAGGCCAGAGGCGGGGCCATCAAAGCCCATGGAGCGGGCCGTGGCGTGCTTGATCTGCATCAGGCCGAAGTGGCCGCCATTATAGGCGCCGGGATTGTATCTGCTTTCACGCTGCACCACGCGATGCACCAAATCTTCAGGCACATTATACATGACAGCGTATTTCGAAATAAGCCCGCTCAGCTTTTCACGTCCGGCTGGCGCGGATTTGTACGGCGCCGTCATCGTTTCGTTCTGCCGGATAGCGGCAAGGGCGGCGTTGGTCGGACCGGCCGCATAGGCCAGAACCGTGCTGTCCGGCTTGGGCAGGGGAATGACTTTCCGTTCCGCGGTCAGTTCGGTACCGATCGACGGCGTTCCGGGCGGCGGCGGTGCGGGCGGGAAGCTGCCCTTGACGGCAACCACCTGCGGCAGGTCGGCGGCAGAGTTGTGGGCCGCCGGTTTCGCGGCGGCACTTGCGGTTTCGATCGCTGCGGCTGCCGGCGTTGCGGCGTGCGGTGCAAGAGCCGCAGCCGTCGTCGGCGCGGCTGTCGTTACCGTTGCCTGCGCGACCTCTGTCTGTTGTTGCTGCGGCTGCATCTGGGTTGGGCTCGCCACTGCCGCTGCAATTTCGGCTGCCGGCGGCAGCGCCACGCGGCCACCCTTGACGGCGGCGACGGTTGGAAGCGATTCGGGCTGGGAAGAGGCTGTCACGTCAGTGGCATGTGCTGCCGGTGCGGCGGTATCAGCCGGGGTACCAGCCGTTTCCGACTGTGCGGAGGCTTGTGCCGGTGCGGTCTGGTTGACTGCGGCTATTTTCGGGCCGTTCGGCCCTTCCTTTGCGGCATATTCTACGCTGGTGCATCCGGCCAAAGCCAGTGCAAGGCCCACCGTGGAAGACAGAAGAAGTGCGCTTCTTCCGCGGAATTTTGCCGAATTTCGCATGTTGCCGCCTTCGTTATGCCTGTCTGTCGATACCCCCGCGTCGAGCGAAGCAGGCAGTGTCCCATCGAGCCTTCATTAACCTATTGTAAGGATAGCGGCAAGCCGGGACGTGGCGTCGCGGTTTTTCAGGCGGCGATGCGGCGGTATCCGGCGCTGACGGCACGGCCAGAAATGAAGTGAGTGCGGTATTTCGGCCGGATTTTTTTGTTGCCGGACATGCGGCGCACCAGTGCCAGCGTGGAGCCGGCGAAGAGTGCCTGCGCTGCCAGAATGCCAAGTGCCAGCAACAGGATTGCGGCCTGCGCTACGGCCAGCGTTTCGACCGCATTGCCGGAGGTGGAAACGAATTGCGGCAACAGTGCCAGGAAGAACATGAAATAGCGCGGACGCAACGCTGCAATGGCGTAGCAATCACGGAAAATGCCGCTGGATGATTTGCCGGGCAGATTGTCATTGTCTGCATTGGCTGCCTGGGCGGCGGGGGTGGCAAAGTTCCATAACAGGAAAAGAATCAGCCAGCCGATACCAGTCCACTGAACGATTTCCACAAAGGCATGCGGCAGATAGGCAAGGCCAGCCGCTGGAATCGCAGATATCGTCATGGCTGTGACGATGCCAAGCGCGCCGCCAGTGACAGAGGCAAACACCGTTTTTCTGCCGCGGATAGCGGCATAGGAGGCGACAGAGAATACAAGGGGAGAGGGAAGTGCGAACACAACGGCACATGCTGCACAAAAAACCAGCCACGCCTGTCCAGACATTCTCTTCCTCCTTGCCCTCCCTGTCGCCGCTTTCTCCAGCCTATCGTAAAATTAGGCCGCTGTGAACGGTTGACCGACGTGTTCCATCACTTCGGTAAACCATTTTGCAGACAGGTCGAAATGCTTTCCGCCCTTGATACGCGGAAACTCGATGGTCCGCAATTTACCCTTTTGGTCTTCGTCGTGGCCGGTGACGCCCGAGACCTTGTTCAGCGCGCTTTCGACGGCAAGATCGACCATGCCCTGGATGAGGCGCAGATCATCGCCATTGGCGGGAGCGGAGCGGGCGAAGTAACCGGATTTCTGGACCATGGAGCGTTCGGCGCCGATGAGGCCGGCGAATTGCTTCTGGAACCAGCCGCCGACATTGATGGTGTCGATCTTCACATGGCCGAAGGCATCGCGCTTGACGGCCTCACCGGCGGCTTCGCGTTCGGCAACGATGGAATCGAGCCCCGCACCTTCGGAAACGAACAACGTGACGTAGCCGTGTTTGTCCATGATCGCCTTCAGCCGTTCGGCTTCCGCTTCGATGTCGAACGCCATTTCCGGCAGGTAGATGCCGTCTATGTTCTTCATCTGCGTGTTCATCATCAGTCCTTCGACATATTCATTGCCGTTGGTCTTCTGGATGTAGGCGCGGGCGGTCGCAGCCGTCAGCCAGCCGCAATGGCGGCCCATGACTTCGTGGATGACAAAGGTCTTCGGCGCAGCACTCTGCTCGTTGCTGACATTGTCGAAGAAGGAAGCGCCCACTTCGGCCGCGGTCCATGCGCCGAGCGACTGCCTGATCGGAACCACGTCGTTATCCACGGTCTTCGGCAGCCCGACGACGGTCAGATCGTACCCATTGGCGCCGAGATAGGCGGCAAGGTCGGCGGCCGTCGTGTTGGTGTCGTCGCCGCCGATGGTGTGGAGAATGGTGATGCCGTCGGCAGCCAGCCGTTCGGCGGCAACGCGCAGCGGATTTTCACCCTCTTTCACCAGCCCGCGCTTGGCGCAATCGGCAGCGTTGGTGAGCTTTACGCGGCTGTTGCCGATCGGCGATCCGCCATAACGGTGCAGCAGATGCGCCTTTTCGCGCATGTCCTTGTTGATCTCGATCCGGTCGCCCAGAAGCACGCCCTGATAGCCGGAACGATAGGCCACAATGTCAATATCAGGCGCGACGTCGCTATAACGCTCGATCAGGCCGCCAACGGCTGAAGAGAGACAGGGAGCAAGGCCACCCGCGGTCAGCATTGCGACTTTCTGTTTGGCCATTGTGGCTCTCCTTTGCTTGGATAGAAAGATATGTCTGGCAAATGGATGCGACAGCCACGTGTAGGTGTAAAGTGAATTTATCACGAAAAATGCCGATTTCTCGCGGTTTTTCAGCAGCTTGGGCAACGAAGCCGAATATAATCGTTTCAATCGCCTCCAACCTTGCACCAGGCTTCGCCGTCTGTGGAAAACCGTTGCTCTCCCGTTTGCCGCCCCCTTGCTCCTGAAGAAAAACTGTCGCAAAAATGAATAAAAGTTAATGCCGCAGCGGCGCCGCGCATATTGCATTCACGGCGATATGCCGTCATGCTTGGCGTCATGATGTTCGATTTCGCCTGTTTGCATATTTCATCCCTGTGGGAACGGCTGCTCGGCGCGATCGGTGACGCGGCAGGCAGCACGCTCGGTCGCGTGGTGGAGGCGATCCGCACCCTTTTCGAGGGAGATCCGGAGACCCGCCGCAAGGTTTCTTTTTCCGTGGCCATTATCGCGCTGTCGGCAAAGATGGCAAAGGCCGATGGTGTCGTGAACGATGCCGAAGTGCGCGCCTTCCGGCAGATTTTCGATTTTCCTGAAGAAGAGGCCAGAAACGTTGCCCGCCTTTATAATCTCGCACGCCAGGACGTTGCGGGATACGAGGCCTATGCCGAGCGTCTTGCCGGTCTTTGCGGCTCCGGCCATGACAATTGCGAGATGCTGGAAAGCGTCATCGATGGCCTGTTCCACATCGCCAAGGCAGACGGCTTGATCCACGAGCGGGAACTGGCGTTCCTCGGCCGTATCGCGGAAATCTTCCATATTACCGAAGATCATTTCGAAACGATCATGGCACGGCACGTCCATATGGATGGGCGCGATCCCTATCGTGTGCTTGGCGTTTCGCCCTCGGACGACTTTCTGGATATCCGCAAGCGTTACCGTTCACTGGTTGCCGAGCACCACCCGGACAAGCTCATCGCGCGCGGTGTGCCGATGGAATTGCACGCTGCCGCGAATGAGCGTATGGCGGCTCTCAATGCCGCCTATGAGGCCATCGAGAAAGAACGCCGCGTCGCATGAGTGAATTTCTGCCGGATTTCAACCCGGATTTCGGGGGCGCAACCATTGTGCCTTCTCCCAACCATGGCGAAAGACAGGGCGTGGCAGGCCCGGATATCATTCTCCTGCACTATACCGGCATGACGACAGCCGATGGCGCCCTTTCGTGGCTCTGCAATCCCGAAAGCCAGGTATCCAGCCACTATTTCGTTTTTGAAGACGGGCGTGTCATGCAGCTTGTTGCGGAAACTCGCCGCGCCTGGCATGCGGGCAAAAGCAGCTGGGCGGGGGAGGCGGACATCAATTCCCGCTCCATCGGGATTGAAATCGCCAATCAGGGCCATCCGGGCGGCCTGCCGGAATTTCCGGAAAAACAGGTGGCTGCCGTCATCGAATTGTGTCGCGATTGCGGCCAGCGGTGGTCTATCGCCCCTGAAAGGGTGCTTGCGCATTCCGATGTGGCGCCGATCCGCAAGGTTGATCCGGGTGAAAAATTCCCATGGGACATCCTGTCGCGGCACGGTGTCGGTCATTGGGTGGAGCCTGCGCCGATCCGCGGCGGACGTTTTTTTCAGCGCGGCGATCACGGCCAGCCGGTGGAAGCGCTCCAGTCCATGCTATCCATTTACGGATATGGCGTTGAAATAACAGGCGCATATTGCGAAAAAACAGAAGGTGCCGTGGCCGCCTTTCAGCGGCATTTCCGCCCGGCGCTGGTGGATGGTATCGCGGATTTTTCCACGATCGACACGCTGCATCGGCTGATTGCCAGCCTTCCGAAATTTTCGGCCGTTTGAACGCCGTTTCTGGAAAAGCCTTCCCCGTTTCCCGGTCGCGCAAGTCGATTTTTTTGTTGTGCCACAGTTAATCCGCATTGAGGAAGTCTAAGAGCCGCAGTGGACGCGGTGCTGTTCTTCAGGGGAGCTTGCCGTCAATATCAATCAAGGAGACTGGACGGTAGAAGGTCGTAATCGACTTTCCGCGCGCTGGACGTTTTTATCGTTTCATTGTTCCGGTTATCCGATCTGGAGACTATTTCAACAGATGAACAGAGTTTTTGTTGCTGTCGCAGCGGGCGTTGCTATGCTCGTTTCGCAGGCGGGGATTGCTTTTGCCAAAGACGAGGACGTCAAGACCAAAACCGTGACGCTGGGGACCTTCTTCCGTACGCCCGGTTATCCCGTTCCCGAAAAGAGCCTGCCTTCGTCGCTCAAGAACGACTATTCCGATCTGATCGTCAAATATGCCAAGCGTTACGGCGTCCCCACCAATCTGGCCCATGCCGTCGTTTCTGTAGAAAGCAAGTTCAACCCTAGGGCTCGCGGCAGCGCAGGCGAGGTCGGGCTGATGCAGATCAAGCCGGCAACGGCGCGCATGATGGGCTTTCGCGGCACGACCAAAGCCCTCTTCGACCCCGAGACCAATATTCGCTGGGGCATGCAATATCTGGCAACCGCACACCAGCTTGGCGGCGGTGAGGTTTGCAGCACGATCCTGCGTTACAATGCCGGCCACGGCGCCACCCGCATGAACCCGGTGTCCAAGCGTTATTGCGGCAAGGTCCAGGCGCTTCTGGCCAGCTGAGGTCTTTTGCTCAAGCGTGTCGTGATGTTTCAGATTGGCCATAAGCTTTAGGTCCTTGTTTTAACGCATCTCGTTATTGCAAAACCGCTGCACGCTCTTGCGCGGCATGTTTCGGACGTCACGAAAATCGATTCCGGTTTATGCGTTCATGCTGTAGTCAGGAGCAAACCTGATGCGGAGCATGACATGCCGGATTTCAAATATATCGTGGTCGGTGCCGGAATGATGGGTGCGGCGGCAGCGAGACACCTTTCGGCGCAAACGGATGGCGTGGCGCTGATCGGGCCGGATGAACCCGCCGATCGCAAGACCCATAACGGTGTGTTTTCAAGTCACTATGACGAGGCGCGCATCACCCGTGGTTTCGATGGCGATCCCGTATGGGCGGAGCTGGCGCAACGCTCCATCCGGCGCTATGCCGAGATCGAAGCAAAAAGCGGCATCCGTTTCTTCACCGAAGCGGGCTGCCTGTTTACGGGAAACGGTAAGGGGCTTGCCGGAGACTACGTTTCGCGAGCCTTGGTCTCGACCGACCGTCTCGGTCTAGGCGTGGAAACGATTGGCAGCGATGCGCTGGCTGGCCGGTTCCCGATGTTTTCCCTGCCGTCGGATCACGACGGTTACTTCGAGGCGCACAATGCCGGCCACGTCAATCCGCGTGCGCTTGTGAGGGCGCAATGCAAGATTGCTGCTGCGCAGGGCGCGCGACTGATCCGCGAGACGGCGGCGCATGTTCGCGATACCTCCCAAGGTGTGGAAGTTTCCACCAGGGAAGGGGCCGTACACACGGCCGAAAAGGTCATAGTGGCGGCTGGCGGTTTCACCAACATGGCTGATCTTCTGCCTTCCCCGGTCGATATGGCGGCAACGGGCCGCACCATCGTGTTTTTCGAACTGGACGAAGCAAGGCAAGCCCTCTTCGGCTCCATGCCCTCGACCATCGTGCTGGCGGAGACCGAGGACGATATCGTCTATATTCTGCCCCCTGTGCGTTACCCCGACGGCAAGGTCTATCTGAAGATCGGCGGTGAGAGCGAAAAGGGCAGGCTGGAAACGCTGGCCGAAGCAGTCGGCTGGTTTCATTCCGACGGCACGCCGGGCGAAGTGGAATTCCTGACGAAACGGGCGCTATCGCTCATGCCGGAACTTGCGGGCTGCCCCGTGACCTCTGGTTCCTGCGTCGCATCCATTACTCGTAGCGGTTATCCATATATAGGCTATACGCAATCTTCCAATATCGCGGTTCTGACCGGTGGCAATTTCGTTTCCGCCAAGTCTTCCGACGAAATCGGGCGGCTAAGCGCGGTGCTGCTTCTGCATGGCCAGCTGACCGAGAGTGATTTTGCCGCCGAAATGTCGCCGGTTTTTATCTGACATTCAGCAGCGAAGTGGCTACAAAATCGCAGCTGTACTAGAGCGGGTTGAGGCGAAGAGGGCGGCATGTCGGGACATTTCAAATATATCGTTGTCGGTCGTGGCATGATGGGTGCTGCCGCCGCCCGCCATCTGGCGGAAACCACCGAAGGTGTGGCCCTGATCGGCCCCGGTGAACCTGCCGACATCAAGTCACATCCGGGTGTTTTCGCCAGCCATTATGATGAGGCGCGCATTACCCGCACCATTGATGGCGATGCGGACTGGGCGCTACTCGCCAACCGCTCGATCGCGCGCTACACCGACATCGCGGCAAGGAGCGGCGTGGAATTTTACGCTCCCGTCGGCTGTCTGATGGTTGGGCCTGAACGCGGTGGCGACAATCCCTTTGTCGACAACGTCTGTGAGGCAGCGGCGCGTCTGCGGGTTTCCACGGAAATGCTTGACGACGCAGGTCTGAAAAGCGCCTTTCCCTATTTCTCCTTCGAGCCGGGCTGCGAGGGCGTGTTCGAAAAGGACAATGCCGGTTACGTCAATCCGCGCGCGCTGGTGAAGGCGCAGAGCGTTCTGGCAGACAAAGCCGGCGTTACGCTCATCGACGATATAGTCGTCTCGACGCGGGAAGAGGCTGGCCGTGCACGCGTCGAGACGGCCTCGGGCGCGGTTTATACGGCAGACCGGGTGCTGGTCGCTGCGGGTGGCTTCTCGATCACGAAGGATTTGTTGCCGCAGCCCGTCGCTCTCAATGTCTATGCGCGCACCGTCGCCTTCTTCGAGGTAGACGAGGCGGAGCTGGGACAATATGCGGGCATGCCGTCGCTGATTTACGAGCCGCGCGACACGACGAAACATATCTATCTCCTGCCGCCCGTCCGTTATCCCGATGGCAGGTTCTATCTGAAAATCGGCGGCGATCCCGATGATAAGAAGCTCGATAGCGATCCCGAAATACGCGCATGGTTCCGTTCCGGCGGGCGCGAAAGCGTTCGCGACCATCTCTCCGCCATCGTCGGGACCTTGGTGCCATCCATCGACCGGTCGCGCATTTCCATGGCCGCCTGCGTGGTGTCCAAAACGCCGGGCGGTTATCCGGCCATCGGCTTTACGACGTCACCGCGCATTGCGGTTCTGACTGGCGGCAACGGTACGGCGGCCAAGAGTTCCGACGAGATCGGGCGGTTAGGCGCCCTGTTGCTGCGGGATGGAAAAATTGGCAACGACGCCTATGCAACGGATTTCAAGCCTGCATTTCTTTGATCTTCCGTTACGCTTTTCGGTGGCTTTCGCCAAAGAACATGGGTATTGACGCCATGCCAGTTGGCTGGGCAGCCGCGCTTTACCAATGTCGAAAGACGGTAAGGTGAGGAAAGTCCGGGCTCCACGGAAATACGGTGCCGGATAACGTCCGGCGGGGGCGACCCCAGGGAAAGTGCCACAGAGAGCAAACCGCCATGCCTGGCATGGTAAGGGTGAAAGGGTGGGGTAAGAGCCCACCGCGCCGCTGGTGACAGTGGTGGCAAGGTAAACCCCACCGGGAGCAAGACCGAATAGGGATGACACGGGGCGCGGGCGAAAGCCTTCGTCTACAGCCGGTTTCCGGGCCCGTCATCCGGGTGGGTTGCGAGAGGCGGCATGCAAATGCCGTCCCAGATGAATGGCTGCCACGTTCCGGGTCAAACCGGGGCCATACAGAACCCGGCTTACAGGCCAACTGGCGAATTTCTTTTCCATTCCGCAGGCGAGCGCCGCGGCAGGAAATATCCATTTCATTGTTTTAAAATAGAAAAACGGTGGTTTTACCGTGCCTTCGTGTGCCGTGAAAAAGCATCATGGGGTGCGAAGTAAACCATTCGTTAAACTTAACGGCTTATGAATTTCCGATGCGGAGTCGGTATCGTGCCGGCTTCTCCCATTGACGCCCATAGTGTCCCATGGTATCCCAAATGCACACCACACTGGGTCGTGTTTTTGACCCGCAATCGCTGAAACGAGTGAGGAGCCTGCAACGGGCTGCTGCAGGGCATGTCGCCCTGACGCTTGGCGATGTGTCGTGCGTACCGGTGTTGTCTGTGGGGCGGATGATTCGCTTTGCGGAATGCGGTTTTGGCGAGTTGAGTAATGGACCGCTTTTTATCGAACGTAACGAACAGGATCGACGCCAAGGGGCGCGTTTCGGTTCCGTCTCCGTTTCGTTCGGTGCTGGCACAGCGTGGGATTCAGGAGCTTTATTGTCTTCAGGATTTCGCGTTTCCGGCAATCAGTGTCGGCGGTCCGGATTTGCTGGAGCGCTACGAGCGGCAGATCGCGTCCATGGATGCCTTCTCGCCGGAGGCAAACGCAATGTCGCTGCTGGTACACGGCGGCGGCGTTTTCATGAAGCTCGATCAGGAAGGTCGGTTGATGGTGACGGATTTCGTCCGGGAATTTACCGGCATATCCACGGATGTCACCTTCGTTGGACGAGCGGATCATTTTCAGCTTTGGCAACCGCAGGCGTTTTTGGCGGCGCAGGCGGCAGCAAGAGCGGGGCGCGGTTTTTCGGCTGCACGCCCCGCATAGGACGGGGACACGGAATGGCGGCGAATTCTGGCGGGCGATCTTCTGATGCCGGTGAGGGACCTCAGCGTCACATCCCGGTCCTGCTTCGCGAAGTGATCGCTGCGCTCGAACCCGCATCTGGCAAGGTCATCCTCGACGGCACTTTCGGCGCCGGTGGCTACACCCAGGCAATTCTCGATCAAGGTGCCAATGTCATCGCGCTTGACCGCGATCCGAACGCGATCGCCGGCGGCCAGGCCATGGTTGCTGCAAATGGCGGCAGGCTTACCCTCATTCAATCGCAATTTTCCGATCTGGCAAGGCACGCGCCGGAAGGCGGTCTTGACGGCGTGGTTCTCGATATCGGCGTTTCCTCCATGCAGATAGACGAGGCCGAGCGCGGTTTTTCCTTCCAGAAGAACGGTCCTCTCGACATGCGCATGTCCAGCTCCGGCGTTTCGGCGGCGGATGTCGTCAATCGCGCCAAGGTCGGCGATCTCATCCGCATCTTCGGTTTTCTCGGCGAGGAAAAGCAGCCGGGCCGCATCGCCCGCGCCATCGAGAAGAGAAGGGCGGAAGAGCCATTCCGCACCACGCGTGATCTGGCGGGCCTCATTGAAATCGTTACGCCGCGCAAGGCTAAAGACAAGATCCATCCCGCAACACGGGTGTTTCAGGCGCTGCGCGTTTTCGTCAATGACGAACTCGGCGAATTGGCGCAGGCCCTGTTTGCTGCCGAGCGGGCCTTGAAGCCCGGCGGCCGGCTGGTTGTCGTCACGTTCCATTCGCTCGAAGACCGCATCGTCAAGAAATTCTTCTCCGAACGTTCCGGAAAGGCGGCGGGTTCCCGCCATCTGCCGATGGTGGAGGACAAGCCCGCCATTTTCGAAAATATCGGCAAGCCGATGGTCGCTGCAAGCGACGAGGAGGCGGAGATCAATCCGCGGGCCCGTTCGGCCAAGCTGCGCGCCGGCCTGCGCACGGCGGCACCTGCCCGGGCGGCAGATTTTTCGATTTTCGAACTTCCCGATCTCGCCAGCCTTGAAAAGATGGGAGGCTGATATGCTGCGCACATTCGATGTCGTGTTGATGGGGGTCATGGTCGCTGCGGCGGTGGTGACCTATTCGATCAAGCACAAGACCGATCTCAAGCTGGAACAGGTCCGCAAGCTCGAGACCGAAATCAAGCTCGAAAAAGACACGATTGATCTTTTGCGGGCAGACTGGGCACTGCTGACGCAGCCGAACCGCCTTCATCGTCTCGTGAATGCCTATCAGGACGAGCTTGGCCTTTCGCCGACGCTGCCGACACAATTGGCGCAGCCGCGCGAATTGCCGATGCTGCGCTCGCAATTGCCGCAGCCGCCCGAGCCGGAAGGCATGAGCGTTGCGGATGTCATCGCCGCTGCCGTCAACGGCTCCAAGCCGGGCGCTACGCTTGGCGGAACTGCCAAGAAGAAATCACCGCCCGCCGGCCAGATTGCCGCCAATGGCGCTCCTGTTCCAACACCGCGGGCGCGTGTTTCCCGTCCCACGGCGGCTCCGGCTCCTGCCGTCGCCGCTGTCGCAGGCGATGAAGATGGCGAAATGGATGAAACCATAACTGGATCGGTGGACCGCTGATGTCTTTTCTCTCCCGCGTCATGGTTCTGAAGAGCAAGGCTCACTTTTCCGCCAGCACCACCGGCATTCATACTGACCATGCAGCTTTCGAGGGCGCTCGCAAGAAGAGGGCGGCCCAGGCGAAAAGCCGCGTCGGTCTCATCATTTTCGGCTTCATCGCCTTTTACGGCGTCGTGGGCGGCCGTCTGGTGCAATATGGCCTTGCCGAGCAGGAGACGGTTTCGAGCATTGCCCCTGCCGACCGGCTGATGGCGTCGCGTCCCGATCTTCTTGATCGTAACGGCGAGGTTCTGGCGACTGATATCCGCACTGTCTCGCTGTTTGCAGAGCCGCATCGCATCGTCGATATCGACGAAGCCATCGAGAAGCTGCGCACTGTATTGCCAGATCTCGACCAGCGCGGCACCTATCAGAAGCTTTCCTCCAATTCGCGCTTTCAGTGGCTGCGCCGTCAGTTGACGCCGAAGCAGCAGAGCCAGATCCTGGCGCTCGGCATTCCCGGTGTCGGTTTCCGCCCGGAAAAGCGCCGCTTCTACCCTGGCGGGCCAACAGCTGCCCATGTTGTCGGTCACGTCAATATCGACAATCGCGGTGTTGCCGGAATGGAACGTTACGTCGACAGCCAGGGACTGGCCGATCTGACGGCGCTCGGCATGACCAGCGATCAGCCGCTGGAGCCGGTGAAGCTATCCATCGATCTACGCGTCCAGTCCATCGTGCGTGAAGTCGTGACCTCGGCCATTACCAAGTTCCAGGCGATCGGCGCGGGGGCTGTGGTTCTGGATGTGCATACCGGCGAAGTGCTCGCTATGGCCTCCGTGCCGGATTATGATCCGAACAACCCGGCAGAAGGTGCCAAGGAAGGATGGCTCAACCGCATGTCGAACGGCACGTTCGAAATGGGCTCCACCTTTAAATCCTTTACCATTGCCATGGGTCTCGATTCGGGTCGCGTCCGCCTTGGCGATATGTTCGACGCGCGTTATCCGATCCGCATCGGTGGCTTCACTATCAAGGACTTCCACGGCAAGGGCCGCATGCTCTCGGTGCCGGAAATTTTCCAGTATTCGTCGAACATCGGTACGGCAAAAATCGCCGACACCGTGGGGACCGAAGGACACAAGGAATTCCTGACGCGGCTTGGCCTTCTGACGCGCATGCAGACCGA
Source organism: Agrobacterium sp. A3-95 (assembly GCF_053521785.1). Taxonomy (NCBI): domain Bacteria; kingdom Pseudomonadati; phylum Pseudomonadota; class Alphaproteobacteria; order Hyphomicrobiales; family Rhizobiaceae; genus Agrobacterium; species Agrobacterium sp. A3-95. Next base: position 468,827 of record NZ_JBNWDR010000003.1, read on the forward strand.
ACTGCCTGAAGTGGCGCTGCCTTCGCAGCCCCGCGAATGGAAGAAGATCAACTCGATCACCATTTCATTCGGCCACGGCGTTTCAACAACGCCGTTGCAGACAGCAGTTGCCGGTGCCGCGCTCGTCAATGGTGGGAAGTTGATCGAGCCGACATTCCTGCCGCGCACGCGCGAACAGGCGGATCAGGTCGCAAAACAGGTGCTGAAGCCCGGCGCCAGCAAGGATATGCGCTTCCTGTTCGAATGGAACGGTGTCAACGGTTCTGGCCGTAATGCGCGCGTCGACGGTTTCAATGTCGGCGGCAAGACCGGTACGGCTGACAAGGTCGTCAATGGCCGTTATGTGCATGACAAGAACTTCAATGCCTTCCTTTCGGCATTCCCGATGGACGACCCGCAATATGTGGTGCTCTCTTTCATCGACGAACCGAAGACGGACAAGGGCAATGGCGCGGCACTTGCAGGCACCTCGGCTGCGCCGATGGTGCACGATATCATCAGCCGCACGGCGGCAGTGCTGGGCGTGAAGCCGAAGTTCGGCAAGGATGGCTCGGCCTTGCTCGTGTCTTATTGATTGTTAGAGCTTATGGTGTTCCGGCGAATCGCGCCGGGGGGACAAGACGGACACAGTCGATGAATTTGCGAGATATATCCGGGACGGCGTTTCCGGAATTGAATGAATTGCTCCTGTCTGAGATAGGGGCAATCGAAATCGGGGGAATTACCGCAGACAGCCGCAAGGCTGCGCCCGGCAGCCTGTTCGTGGCGGTTGCGGGAACCAAGGCGGATGGCGCGGCCTATGTGAAGGACGCGGTCGCCAAGGGTGCGGTTGCCGTCGTTTCCGGGCATGCGGTGGATGCCGATGTGCCGGTCCTTGCTGTCACTGACCCGCGCCTCTACCTTTCGCTCGCCGCTTCCCGTTTTTATGGAAAACAGCCGGAAACCATGGTCGCCGTTACCGGCACCGCGGGAAAGACCTCCGTTGCCTCCTTCGTGCGGCAAATCTGGGCTTTCGCTGGCCATGCCGCCGCCCAGATCGGCACGACGGGTGTCATCGCTCCCGGCCGCGAAGATTATGGCGCGCTTACCACACCGGATCCGGTGACGCTGCATGCGCTTCTCGCCGAGCTTGCTGCCGAAGGCGTGACCCATGCAGCCATGGAAGCTTCGAGCCACGGCCTCGACCAGCGTCGCCTTGACGGCGTGAAGCTCGCTGCGGCCGGTTTCACCAATCTCGGCCGTGATCACATGGATTATCACCCGACCATCGAGGACTACATGGCCGCGAAGATGCGGCTGTTTGACACGCTGATGGAAAGAGGCGCGTCGGCCGTCATTTTTGCCGACGATCCTTGGTCGGATAAGGCCATTCGCGCCGCCGCGGATGCAGGCCTCAATGTGCGCACCGTTGGCCGGAAGGGCGATTATCTGACGCTGAAGCGTGTAGAGCATTTCCGTCACAAGCAGCTGATCGAAGTGCACCATGACGGCGTGATCCACGAAGTCGACATTCCGCTGGCCGGCGATTTTCAGGTAGCCAATGCTCTCGTCGCCGCCGGTCTTGCCATGTCCACCGGCGTTTCCGCCGCAACGGCCATGAAGGCGCTTGAAAAGCTGATCGGTGCTGCCGGTCGCCTGGAACTTGTGGGCCAGACGAAGAACGGCGCGCTTGCCTATGTGGATTATGCCCACAAGCCGGATGCGCTTGAAAATGTTCTGACCTCGGTCAGGCCCTTCACCTCCGGCCGCATCATCACCGTCTTCGGCTGCGGCGGCGACCGTGACAAGGGCAAGCGCCCGATCATGGGCGAAGTGGCGACACGACTTTCCGACATCGTCATCGTTACCGACGACAATCCGCGCTCGGAAGACGCTGCAACGATCCGTTCCGAAGTCATGGCGGCTGCGCCGGGTGCGTTGGAAATTGGCGATAGGGCAGAGGCGATCCGTCACGCGGTGTCGCTGCTTTCGAACGGCGATACGCTGATCGTCGCGGGCAAGGGGCATGAAGAGGGGCAGATCGTCGGTTCCGTGACGCTGCCGTTTTCCGATCATGAACAGGTGCGTACCGCGCTGGAAGGATTGAAGATTTGAATTGGTTATGGACAGTCGCCGACATGATCGCCATCACGGCAGGGCGTCCCGTCGGGAACCTGCCGACCGGTATCACCGGCATTTCCATCGACAGCCGGACTGTGAAGGCTGGTGAAGCATTTTTCGCCATCAAGGGCGATAGGGTCGACGGCCATGACTATACGAGTTTTGCTGTCGCCAATGGTGCGGGCCTGCTGGTCGTCGCCGAAGGCAAGCTGCCGGCCCTCGGCCGCCTGACCGTGCCCATGATCGTCGTGGAGGATGTCCTCGCGGCGCTTGGCAAGCTCGCCATTGCGGCGCGTGAAAGGACCACGGCGCGGATCATCGCGGTGACCGGTTCTGTCGGCAAGACGACGACGAAGGAAATGTTGCGGCAGGCTCTGGCGCCTTCGGGCCGGGTTCATGCGGCGGTGGCGTCCTTCAACAATCACTGGGGTGTGCCGCTGACGTTGGCGCGCATGCCCGCCGATACCGAATTCGGCGTTTTCGAAATCGGTATGAACCACTCCGGCGAAATCCGTCCGCTGGTCAAGATGGTACGTCCGCATGTCGCGATCATTACCACCATCGCGCCAGCTCATTTGGGCAATTTCAAGAACATAGAAGAGATCGCGAGCGCCAAGGCGGAGATATTCGAAGGGTTGGAGGAGGGCGGCTTCGTCATCCTCAACCGTGACAACTCCCAGTTCGAGCAACTTGAAGAAGCGGCGCAGGACCAGGGTATCGAGCATATCCTGACCTTCGGGCAGCATGCCAAGGCCGATTTCCGGCTGGCCGATTTCGAAAGCACGTCCACGGGCTCGACCATCTGGGCGATCCTGAACGGCGAAACGAGCGAATTGCACCTGAACATTCCCGGCAGGCATATTGCCGACAACGCCATGGCGGTGCTTGGCGCTGTTGCCGTCACCGGCGCCAATCTCGACCGCGCCTTCGAGGTGCTCGGAACGCTCGAGGCAGTCAAGGGGCGCGGACAGCGCCATCGCCTGACGATTGAAAGCGGCTCCTTCCTGCTGATCGATGAGAGCTACAACGCCAACCCCGCCTCCATGCGGGCGGCGATTGCCGTGCTTGCGGAAACAGAAACGCAGGGTTATGGCCGTCGCGTTGCCGTTCTCGGCGACATGCTGGAGATGGGCGAATTCTCAGCCCAGCTACACGAGGAACTGGCGGGACCGCTGCTGGCCGGTGGTATCGAACATGTCTGGCTGGCTGGGGAGGCGATGGCCGCCCTTCGCGATGCGCTTCCGGACAGTGTAACTGTCATCTGGTTCCCGACGACAGCTGAACTTGCCGATTTTGCCCTGCAATGGGTGCAACCGGGCGATGCGCTGATGGTAAAATCGTCACTTGGGCTGGGTTTCGGCAAGATTGTCGCGGCACTGCTTGACAAGTATCCGGCATTCCCCGAGACGGAACGCCAAGTCTGAAATAGCCTTTTGAAAGGGCAATTATGCTGATCTGGCTCGTCGAACTGTCGGATAAAATTCAAGTCTTCAACCTCTTCCGGTACATCACCTTCCGGGCGGGTGCGGCGATGTTCACCTCTGCGTTGATCGTCTTCCTTTTCGGACCGGCGATCATCAATTCGCTGCGCGTGCGCCAGGGCAAGGGCCAGCCAATCCGCGCCGACGGGCCGCAGACGCATTTCAAGAAGGCTGGCACGCCGACCATGGGCGGGCTGATGATCCTTGCCGGTATTCTCGGCGGTTCGCTCCTCTGGGGTGACCTGTCGAACGTCTACGTCGTCGCCGTTCTGATGGTGACGCTCGGCTTCGGGGCTATCGGCTTTTATGACGACTATCTCAAGGTGACGAAGCAGAGCGACAAGGGCTTTTCCGGCAAAGCCCGTCTCGGCATCGAATTCCTGATTGCGGCGATTGCCGTGTTCTTCATGATGAAGGTGGCGCTTGCTTCCGCACCGCATGGCGGCACGCTCGGAAGCTCCATCGCCTTTCCGTTCTTCAAGGAACTCGTGATCAATCTCGGCTATTTCTTCGTGCTGTTCGGTGCTTTCGTGATTGTCGGCGCCGGCAATGCGGTTAACCTGACCGACGGTCTCGATGGTCTCGCCATCGTGCCTGTCATGATTGCAGCCGCCACCTTCGGCGTGATTGCTTATCTCGCCGGTAACGCGGTTTTCGCCAATTACCTGCAGATCAACTTCGTGCCCGGAACGGGTGAGCTCGCTGTCATCGTCGGCGCGGTGGTCGGGGCTGGTCTCGGCTTCCTGTGGTTCAACGCGCCGCCCGCCGCCATCTTCATGGGTGATACGGGTTCGCTGGCGCTCGGCGGCCTCATCGGCTCCATCGCTGTCGCCACCAAGCACGAGATCGTCATGGTCATCGTCGGCGGCCTGTTCGTGATGGAAACGCTCTCGGTCATCATCCAGGTTTTCTGGTTTAAGCGCACCGGCAGGCGCGTTTTCCTGATGGCGCCCATCCACCATCATTTCGAGAAAAAAGGCTGGACGGAAAGCCAGGTGGTCATCCGTTTCTGGATCATTTCCGTCGGTCTGGCGCTGCTCGGCCTCGCTACGCTGAAGCTGAGGTGAGCGATGATCCCGGTCTCGTCGTTCAGAGGTAAGAAGGTCGCGCTTTTCGGGCTTGGCGGTTCGGGCCTCGTCACGGCCCGGGCACTGGTTGCCGGCGGCGCGGATGTCGTTGCTTTCGACGATAATCCCGACAGCGTCGCCAAGGCTGAGGCCGAAGGGATAACGACGGCTGATCTTCGAACGATAGACTGGCATTCCTTTTCGTCTTTCGTGCTCGCACCCGGCGTGCCGCTGACGCATCCGAAGCCGCACTGGTCGGTCGATCTTGCCCGGGCGGCGGGCGTCGAGATTATCGGCGATATCGAGCTTTTCATTCGCGAGCGCCGGGCACATGCGCCGGATTGCCCCTTCATCGCCATCACCGGCACGAACGGCAAATCCACGACGACCGCACTGATTGCCCATATCCTCAAGGCTTCGGGCCGCGATACACAACTCGGCGGCAATATCGGCACTGCCGTGCTGAGCCTCGATCCGCCGAAAGCGCAACGTTTCTATGTCGTTGAATGCTCGTCCTACCAGATCGATCTGGCGCCGACGATCAATCCGACGGCCGGCATTCTGCTCAATCTGACGCCCGACCATCTCGACCGGCACGGCACCATGCAGCATTATGCCGATGTCAAGGAACGGCTTGTGGCCGGCAGTGGCACGGCAATTGTCGGCGTTGATGACAGCTATTCCACGCTGATCGCCGACCGCATCGAGCGTGCGGGCGTGAAGGTGGAGCGCATTTCCAAGCGCAATGTCGTTTCCGAAGGTCTTTATGCCGAAGGCAGCCGCATCCTGCGGGCGCATGGGGGCAAGTCCTCGCTGCTGGTCGATCTCGACGGCATCCAGACGCTTCGCGGCAGCCACAATGCCCAGAATGCAGCGGCTGCAATTGCCGCATGCCTTGCCGTCGGCGTTTCCGAAGAGGACGTTCGCGCAGGTCTCAAGTCCTTCCCCGGCCTAAAACATCGCATGCAGCCGGTCGGTCGGCGCGGCAATGTCACTTTCGTCAATGACAGCAAGGCCACCAATGCCGATGCCGCAGCACCGGCCTTGTCGAGCTATGAGCGCATCTATTGGATCGCGGGCGGTCTGCCAAAGGCCGGCGGCATTGCCAGCCTTGCGCCCCTGTTTCCGCGCATCGCCAAGGCTTATCTGATCGGCGAGGCGGCGGCGGAATTTGCAGCGACGCTCGGCGAAGCCGTGCCTTATGAAATATCCGGCACGCTGGACAAGGCGGTGCAGCATGCGGCGGCGGATGCGGAAAAAGATGCGACGGCCGGCAGTATCGTGATGTTATCCCCGGCTTGCGCAAGCTTCGACCAATATAAGAACTTTGAAATCAGAGGTGATTCGTTCGTCGCGCAGGTTGCGGCGCTCGATGGCGTGACGATGCTCGTTCACTCTGGAAAAGGGGGCTGAGGCCATGGTAAGCCGAGTTGATCGCGGTCCGGTCGCGGAATGGTTCTGGACCATCGACCGTTTCTTTCTGGCGGCGTTCATCGCGCTGATGGGCATCGGCCTGATGCTGTCATTTGCGGCATCGCCGGCGGTTGCCGAACGCATCGGTCTCAACAGCTTCTTCTTCGTGGAACGTCAGGCGATGTTCATGGTGCCTTCGCTGGCGATCATGATCGGTCTTTCCTTCCTGTCGCCGCGTCAGGTCCGACGCGTGGCGGTGATGATGCTGATCGCGTCGCTGCTGATGATGATTTTCGCGCTGTTCTTCGGTATCGAGGTCAAGGGCGCACGGCGCTGGATTTCCATCGGCAGCTTCTCGATCCAGCCATCGGAATTCATGAAACCCGCCTTCGTCATTGTCTGCGCCTGGCTGTTTGCCGAACGCGCGCGCCACCCCGAAATTCCCGGTAACCTCTTTGCTATCATCACCTTCGGTATCGTGGCGGCACTTCTGATTGCCCAGCCCGACTTTGGCCAGACCATCCTGACATCGGTGGTGTGGGGCGGCATGTTCTTCATGGCCGGTGTTCCCTGGTTCTGGATCATCGTGCTCGGCGGCCTCGGCGTTCTCGGCATCGTCTCCGCCTATCTGCTCCTGCCGCACGTCGCCGGCCGTATCGACCGTTTCTGGACCGGTGAGGGTGATACCTTCCAGGTGGATACGGCGCGCGAGGCGATCATTCGTGGCGACTGGTTCGGTCGCGGCCCGGGTGAGGGCATCGTCAAGCGTATCATTCCCGACAGCCATACCGACTTCATCTTCTCGGTGGCGGCGGAAGAATTCGGGATTGTTTTCTGCATGTTCCTTGTGGCGATCTTCGCCTTCATCGTGTTGCGCGGCCTCTCGCACGCCTTCAGGGAAAAAGACGATTTCTGCCGCTTTGCCGTGGCCGGTCTGGTCCTGCAGATCGGCATGCAGTCGATGATCAATATCGGCGTTAATCTGGAGCTTATGCCCGCCAAGGGCATGACGCTGCCGCTGATTTCCTATGGTGGTTCGTCGATGATGGCGATCTGCGTCACGGCAGGCTTCCTTCTGGCGCTGACACGCCACAGGCCGGAAAAGAGGGCGCAGGAGCGCAGCTTCTTCCGCGTCGGTTCCGGCGTTCCTGCGGAGTAAATGATCATGAGCAAGGGTATTGTTCTGCTCGCCGCCGGGGGTACCGGCGGCCATGTCTTTCCAGCCGAGGCCTTGGCGCACACGCTGAAAGCGCGCGGTTATCAGGTGCATCTGGTCACCGACAGCCGTGCCGAGCGTTATGCGGGAAAGTTTCCGGCGGAAGAAATTCACGTCGTTCCATCCGCCACCATTGGTTCGAAAAACCCGATTTCCGTGGCGCGTTCGCTGTGGAAGCTGTGGACAGGGCTGCGTTCAGCGCGCCGGCTGATCACGAAGCTGAAGCCGGTTGCGGTCGTCGGCTTTGGCGGTTATCCCACCGTGCCGCCGCTGCTTGCCTCGACCGGGCTTGGCGTGCCATCGATCATTCACGAGCAGAATGCGGTGATGGGTCGTGCCAACAAGGCGCTGGCGGCCCGTGTGAAGGCGATTGCCGGCGGTTTTCTGCCGCCCGCCAACGGCCAATATTCCGACAAGACGGTTGCGACCGGCAATCCCGTGCGCCCGGCGGTGCTGGCGGCGTCAGAGATACCCTATACGCCTTCGCAGACCGGCGAGACGTTCCAGCTCGTGGTTTTTGGCGGCAGCCAGGGAGCGCAGTTCTTTTCCAGCGCCGTTCCGGCGGCGATCTGCCTGTTGAAGGACGAACAGCGCAAGCGCATCGTCGTGACCCAGCAGGCGCGCCCCGAAGACAAGGACAGTGTGATCTCCTCGTATCAGAAGCTGGGCGTGAAGGCGGATGTCTCGCCTTTCTTCGGCGACATGGCCTCGCGCATCGGTGAGGCCGATCTGGTCATCAGCCGTTCGGGTGCATCGACGGTATCGGAGCTTTCGGTCATCGGCCGACCCTCGATCCTCGTGCCTTATCCGCATGCGCTGGATCACGATCAGGCGGCCAATGCGGCAGCGCTTTCGGCAGCCGGCGGTGCAAGCGTTATCAAGCAGTCGGAACTGTCGCCGCAGAAGCTCTCCGGCCTTCTGTCCTCGGCGCTGTCCGAGCCGGATCGGTTGTCCGCAACGGCGGCGGCGGCCAAGGCGACAGGAAAACCGCACGCGGCAGATGTACTGGCCGATCTGGTCGAGGCGATTGCGAGCGGAAAGTCCGTACAGGAATTCAAGAAGAACATTGAAGGAGTTGAGGCATGAAGATGCCGAAAGCCATAGGCCTTGTCCATTTCATCGGCATAGGCGGGATCGGCATGAGCGGCATTGCCGAAGTGCTTCACAATCTCGGTCATCGCGTACAGGGCTCCGACCAGGCCGACAGCGCCAATGTGCAGCGCCTGCGCGACAAGGGCATCGAGGTCTTCGTCGGCCACACGGCGGATAATCTCGGTGATGCCGAGGTCGTGGTCGTTTCCACCGCGATCAAGAAGAACAATCCGGAGCTGATCGCCGCGCGGGAAAAACACCTGCCGATCGTTCGCCGTGCCGAAATGCTGGCTGAACTCATGCGTTTCCGCAACGCCATTGCCATCGGTGGCACGCACGGCAAGACCACGACGACCTCGATGGTCGCGACCCTGCTGGAAGCCGGCAATCTCGACCCGACCGTGATCAACGGCGGCATCATCAACGCCTATGGCACCAACGCCCGCATGGGCGAGGGCGAGTGGATGGTGGTGGAGGCCGATGAATCCGATGGCACATTCCTGAAGCTTCCGGCCGATGTGGCCGTGATCACCAATATCGACCCGGAACATCTTGACCACTACGGCAATTTCGATGCCGTGCGCGCTGCTTTCCGGCAATTCGTGGAGAATGTTCCGTTCTACGGCTTTGGCGTCATGTGTCTCGACCATCCCGAGGTGCAGGCTCTGGTTGGGCGTATCGAAGACCGTAAGGTCATCACCTATGGTGAGAACCCACAGGCCGACGTGCGGTTTTCGAATGTGCGCATCGATGGCACACGGTCTATCTTCGATGTGGAAATTCGCCGGCGCCGCACCGGCAAGATATTCTCCTTCACGGACCTCGTCCTGCCGATGCCCGGTCGCCACAATGTTTCGAACGCAACGGCCGCGATTGCCGTCGCCAATCGTCTCGGTATTTCGGAAGCGGACATCAAGAAGGGCCTTGCCTCCTTTGCCGGCGTCAAGCGTCGTTTCACGCTGACGGGCGAAGCCAATGGCGTGCAGGTCTTCGACGATTACGGCCACCATCCGGTTGAGATCAAGGCTGTGCTCGCGGCTGCGCGCGAAGCCTGCAAGGGCCGCATCATCGCCGTGCACCAGCCGCACCGCTACAGCCGCCTTTCCAGCCTGTTCGATGATTTCGCGCATTGTTTTAACGATGCCGATACGATTATTCTTGCTCCGGTCTATGCAGCGGGCGAAGATCCGATCGAGGGCGCAAGCTCGGAAGCGCTGGTCTCCGCAATCAAGGCTGCCGGCCATCGCGATGCCCGTTTTCTCGAAAAACGGGAAGATCTCGCGTCAGTGGTTGCAGGCATTGCGAATCCGGGCGATTTCGTGGTTCTCTTGGGGGCCGGAAATATCACGCAATGGGCGGCAGCGCTGCCTTCGGAATTGAAGAGCATATCAGGAAAGTCTGAATGAGACAGGTCGATGGGGTTAAATTGCTGGGGAGGCTCGGCGACGGGGTAAAGGAATTGCGGGGACGTCTGACACCGGATGCGCCCATGGACCGCGTGACGTGGTTCAGAGCCGGCGGTCTTGCGGAAGTCATGTTCCAGCCGCACGATACCGACGATCTGGTTACATTCCTGAAAATCCTGCCGGAGGACGTGCCGTTGACCGTGGTCGGTGTCGGCTCGAACCTTCTGGTGCGCGATGGCGGCATTCCAGGTGTCGTCGTCCGTCTTTCCGCCAAAGGTTTCGGCTCGGTGGAGCTTTCGGGTGAAAACCGCATCAAGGCAGGCGCCATCTGCCCGGACAAGCATATTGCCGCGATGGCCATGGATAATGGCATTGGCGGTTTCCATTTCTATTACGGTATTCCCGGCTCCATCGGCGGCGCTCTGCGCATGAATGCGGGCGCCAACGGCGGTGAAACGCGTGAGCGTGTCGTGGAGGTTTATGCGGTGGACCGTCAGGGCAACCAGCATGTGCTCTCCAATGCCGATATGGATTACAGCTATCGCCACTCCGGCGCCGATGCTGGTCTGATCTTCACCGGTGCCCTGTTTGAGGGTTATCCGGAAGACCGCGCGAAGATCCGCGCCGATATGGACGCCGTGCGTCACCACCGCGAAACCGTGCAGCCGATCCGTGAACAGACCGGTGGATCGACCTTCAAGAACCCCGAAGGTCATTCCGCCTGGGAGCTGATCGACGAAGCGGGCGGTCGCGGTCTGGTTATCGGCGGTGCGCAGATGTCATCGCTGCATTGCAATTTCATGATCAATACCGGCCATGCGACCGGTTACGATCTGGAATATCTGGGCGAGACCATTCGCAAGCGCGTGTTCGAGAAGTCGGGCATTCGGCTGGAGTGGGAAATCAAACGGCTTGGGCTATTCATGCCGGGTCGTGAAGTGGAGCCCTTCCTCGGCGCCTGAAAATTGCGATGCCTCGCGATTGCCATGAGCAACTGCGTTAGCCGTTTCATATCTCTCCTGGCAGCACCAAGCGGCCAGGAGTTTTTGTTTCATATCATCCTTGGCGAAGGGTAACGGTCGATCAATAGTTTTTATCTATAAGCAGTATTTAGATTACGGGAGAGGCAGCGTTGCGCCACTCTACTGCTTGGGTGATATTTATGAGCATTTTCATTGCCGATCGCGTAAGCGGACACTTCTCACGTTTTTTAAGCGAACTCGTCGCGATAACGACATTCACCGTGGCGACACCGGATGGATGGCGTCGGCTTGACCCGGTACAGTCATCATTTCGATTGGCTTGCCTGATCGCTTCCATAGCCGCCGTTATCTGTGTCGTTGCGATCCTGACGATGGCGCAGTTGGACCTGGTCTCGGACTTGAGCAATGGGCTCACAATCGGCCTGGTCCTTAGTACGACAATCTCTTTCACCGTCGGTTTTTTAATTTGCTGGCTCAATGCGAGGCAGATGCAGTTACTGATCCAGTCACACGAGCGTTTTGCGCAGCTCAGCCAGACTGATGCTCTGACAGGTCTTCACAACCGGCTAGGTCTTTATTCGAATTGCGTTCACCTGAGCACGCTGTATTGCGTCGCATTTATCGACATTGATCATTTTAAGTCCGTGAATGACAGGTACGGCCATTTGGCTGGTGACATGGTTATCTCCAGTGTCGCCAAGACAATTCGGGAAGGTTTCGATGAAGCCGCTCATGTGGCGCGGATGGGCGGTGAAGAGTTTGTCGTCGTCCACACCCTTGCCCCGGACCGGTTCCTGGAACAGTGCGAAGGCGTCCGTGAGAACATCGCCACGACAACGGTTCATTTTCAGGATTTGCAGATCAGTACCACCATCTCGATAGGTGTGGCCTTGCGCGGGAACAGGGAGATTTTCGAGAAGGTCATGCACAATGCGGATATGGCGCTCTACGAGGCGAAACGTAGCGGGCGTAATCGCATCTGTTCATCGGGCGCGAAAGGTGGCCGTCAAATTATCGCCTGAGGATCATCACAGACAAAAAAAGGCCGCGAAAGGTGATTTCGCGGCCTCGATCTTTTAGTGGCCTGTCGCTCAGACTTCATCCTTGCGGGACAGAAGAATGCAGGCGAGCGTGATGAGGGCGGATACGCAGAGGTAATATCCGACATATCCCATGCCGTAATTCACCTGCAGCCATGTGGCGATGTAGGGCGCCAGCGATGCGCCGAAGATGCCAGCCATGTTGAAGGTGATGGACGAGCCGGTGTAGCGCACCCTTGTCGGGAAGGGGGCGGCAAGCGCCGTTCCAATCAGGCCGTAGGTCATGCCCATCAGCGTCATCGCAAGAGCCGCGAAGATGAAGATCGAACCTTCACCGCCTGTCATCAGGGTAGGCAGCAGGAACGAGAACAGGCCGATCAGCACCGTCGTCAGGATCAGGATTTCGCGACGGCCGAAGCGCTCAGCGAGCTTGCCGGCGATCGGGATGAAGATGCCGAAAACGATGGAGCCCATGATCTGCACTTCGAGTGCGTCGAGGAACGGGATTTTCAGAACCTTGACGTTGTAGGACAGCAGATAGGCGGTACCGATATAGAACAGCACGAAGGTAGCCAACGCTACGAAAGTGCCAAGCGCGAGGCTGCGCTTGTGGTTGCGGAACAGTTCCACGACCGGCACGGCAACACGTTCTTCCTTTTCGATTGCCTTCTGGAAGGCAGGCGTTTCGGTGATCGACAGACGAACCCACATGCCAACCGCGATCAGGATGATCGAAGCGACGAAGGGAATGCGCCAGCCCCAGCTCAGAAGCGCTTCCTGCGACATGAAGTGCAGCAAGATCCAGAAGACGCCGGAGGAGAGGAACAGACCGACGGGCGCGCCGAGCTGCGGAAACATCCCGTACCAGCTGCGCTTGCCGGGAGGAGCGTTTTCCGTGGCCAGCAGGACCGCACCACCCCATTCTCCGCCAAGACCGAAGCCCTGACCGAAGCGGCAAAGCGCCAGCAACAGAGGTGCCAGAACACCGGCTGTCTCATAGGACGGCAGGAGGCCGATCACGACCGTCGATACGCCCATGGTCAGCAGAGCGGCGACAAGCGTAGCTTTACGGCCGACGCGGTCACCATAATGGCCGAAAACGACGGCGCCGAGCGGGCGGGCGAAAAAGGCGATGGAGAAGGTGGCGAAGGATGCCAGAAGTGCCGTCATCGGATCATTGTTCGGGAAGAACAATGTCGGAAACACGAGCACTGCGGCCGTGGCGTAAACGTAAAAATCGAAAAACTCGATGGTCGTGCCGACCAGGCTGGCAGTGAGAACTCGTGCAGGCGAATTTGTCTTTACAACGTTCGAATTGCCAGCTGTCGGCGATACCGGAGATATCGCGTCAGTCATGGTTTTGGTCCCATTTTTGGATGATTGCATGTCATGCCTTGGGAGGCATTGACTGCGTTAACGCAATTTTTGTTCTTTTGGAATGCTAAAAAAGAAATAAAGCGGACAATGTGATCGGCTGGTGCGACAGGGACCGCAGCGTGTGCGAGGACGCAGTCTCAAGATTGAGAGACTGATTCAGGCGACGGATTTAAAACGCTGAAACGTCAGATAATTTTCGCTGGGGAAAAGCGTCGTCCGTTAACGTTTTCGCCTTGTCTTTATCAGGGATAGAAGTGTGCGGCACCCTCGTTCTATTTCCGATCATTGAAAACCTGCATGTTGCAATCCGTCCAACTCTCTGATTCCAAGGAGGTAATTCGGATCGATGCTGATTCTTTAATGGAACTGGCATGTTGGGCGCGGCGGTTAACGAAAGTAAACGATTCATTAACCTTAATGGCGTTTAACTGATCTCAAGGATCATGTGCCAGAATCACCGTTCGTCAAATTCGGTTGGTTCCGGTGCGGATCGTAGCGGAGATTTGGTGTCAGAGGTATCGATGGGCGGCAAGCACGTAGCTGTTCTTTTGGGTGGGTTTTCGTCGGAGCGGCCGGTCAGCCTCTCGTCCGGGAACGCTTGCGCGCTCGCCCTTGAGGGCGAGGGGTACAAGGTCACCCGGGTCGATGTGGGGCGCGATATCGCCGCCGTACTCGGCGAGCTGCGCCCGGATGTCGCCTTCAATGCGCTGCATGGCCCCTTCGGCGAAGACGGCACCATTCAGGGCATTCTCGAATATCTCGCCATTCCCTATACCCATTCCGGCGTGCTCGCTTCTGCACTTGCCATGGACAAGGCGCAGGCCAAGAAAGTGGCTGCGGCTGCTGGCATTCCGGTGGCTGACGAACGCGTCATGAACCGGTTCGAATTCACCAGCGAACATCCGCTTGCGCCGCCCTACGTCGTGAAGCCGGTGCGCGAAGGCTCGAGCTTCGGTGTGGTGATCGTCAAGGAAGACCAGTCGCATCCGCCGCAAATCCTTACCTCGTCCGAATGGCGTTACGGCGACCAAGTCATGGTCGAGCGTTACATCCATGGTCGCGAACTGACCTGCGGCGTGCTCGACGGCGAGGCGCTAGGTGTGACGGAAGTGGTGCCGCTGGGTCACAATTTCTATGATTATGACGCTAAATACGCAGCCGGTGGCTCAAAGCATGTCATTCCGGCAGAAATTTCACCAAAAATTTACCAAAAAATTCAAACACTGGCGGTTATGGCGCATCGGGCGATCGGGTGCCGTGGCGTAAGCCGTTCAGACTTTCGTTACGACGACCGCTTCTCAGAAGATGGCGAAGTTATCTGGCTTGAAGTGAATACGCAGCCGGGCATGACGCCGACCTCCCTGGTGCCGGAAATGGCGGCCCATGCTGGCCGCTCCTTTGGTAACCTTGTCAGCTGGATGGTGGAGGACGCTTCGTGTTTGCGGTGACCGGCAAAAAGTCGACGGCAAAAAAGCGCGAGCAATTCGTGGCGACGGCAAATGCCGACGATCGCAGGGTGCTGCCGCGTCCGCTGCGTCGTTTCGTGCGTTTCGGTGTCAGCCTTGCGACCGGACGCATCCACATTCCCGCCCATACCGGCACGATTTCGGCTGTTGCCTTTTACGCGGTGATCGGGCTTTACGGCATGTCGCTTGGCGGACATACGAATATCGTCACCCAGACCACGACCTCGGCCGCCGGTTTTGCGGTTGAGGACGTCAAGGTATCCGGCAATTTGCAGACATCGGAAATCGAAGTCTTCCAGCTTCTCGGCCTTGACGGCAGCACCTCCTTGATTGCGCTTGATATCGATGCGGCACGCCGCAAGCTCGTCCAGCTTCCCTGGGTCGAAGATGTCGATATCCGCAAGGTCTACCCGAAGACGGTTGAGGTTCGCCTGAAGGAGCGTGAAGCTTTCGGCATCTGGCAGCATGGCACGGAACTGTCGCTGATCGAAAAAAGCGGCAGCGTGATCGCGCCGCTGCGTGACAATAAATTTGCCGCCCTGCCGCTTTTCGTCGGACGTGACGCGGAAACGGGTGCTGCCGGTTTCGTCGCGCAACTGGCCGATTGGCCGGAAATTCGCAACCGCGTTCGCGCCTATGTTCGGATTGCCGGCCGCCGCTGGGATCTGCATCTCGACAACGGCATCGTCGTCAAGCTGCCGGAAGAGAACCTGCCGCAGGCACTGCAATTGCTGGCACGGCTCGATCTCGAGGAAAAGGTTCTGTCGCGTGATGTCGCTGCCGTCGATCTGCGTCTGACGGACCGCACCACGATCCAGTTGACCGAAGGCGCAGCAGAGCGCCGCCAGACGGCGGTAGATGCACGCACGAAGGCACTCAAGAAAGCGGAGAAGAACACATGAGCTTTTTTGGTTCTTCCCATTTCGGTCTGCCTCGCCTGAAGCCGCTGTCTTCCAAGCGCAGCCACATCGTCTCGGTGCTCGACATCGGCTCGACCAAGGTCGTTTGCATGATCGGACGGCTGACGCCGCGCCAGGAAAGCGAAATCCTGCCGGGTCGCACCCACAAGGTGGAAATCATCGGCATTGGTCACCAGCGCTCGCGCGGTGTGAAATCCGGCGTGATCGCCGATCTTGACGCGCTCGAAGGCGTGATCCGTCTTTCGGTGGATGCGGCCGAGCGCATGGCAGGCCTGACCGTCGACAGCCTGATCGTCAATGTTTCCGCCGGCCGGCTGGCAAGCGACATCTATACCGCGAGCATCGATCTCGGCGGACAGGAAGTCGAAGCAAGCGACCTGCGCAAGGTTCTGGTGGCGGCGAGCCAGCAGTCCATGCGTCAGGACCGGGCGATCCTGCATTCGCTGCCAACAGGCTATTCGCTGGATGGCGAGCGCGGCATTCGTGATCCGCTGTCGATGTATGGCGATCTCCTCGGTGTCGACATGCATGTGGTGACTGTCGAACGCACGGCGCTGAAGAACCTCGAGCTTTGCGTCAATCGCGCGCATCTCTCGGTTGAGGGCATGGTGGCAACGCCCTATGCCAGCGGTCTTGCGGCATTGGTCGATGACGAGGTCGAGCTTGGCTGTGCAGCCATCGACATGGGCGGCGGCACCACGACGATCTCGGTTTTCGCCGAAGGCCGTCTCATTCATACCGACGCGATCGGCCTTGGCGGTCATCACGTTACGACAGATCTTGCACGAGGCCTCTCGACACGAATCGAAGATGCGGAGAGACTGAAGGTGGTGCATGGTTCGGCTTTGCTGAATGGCGCGGATGAGCGCGACATGATTTCGATCCCGCCGATTGGCGAAGATGATCGCGATCAACCATCGCAAGTTTCAAGGGCACTTGTTACCCGCATCGTGCGGGCGCGTATCGAAGAGACGCTGGAATTGATCCGTGATCGTATCCAGAAGTCCGGCTTCAGCCCCATCGTCGGCAAACGTGTTGTCCTGACGGGCGGCGCGAGCCAGCTGACGGGGCTGCCGGAAACGGCACGGCGCATTCTTGCCCGCAACGTTCGTATCGGCCGCCCCATGGGGGTTGCGGGTCTTCCGGTTGCGGCAAAGGGACCGGCATTTTCAACCGCATGCGGACTGATGATCTATCCGCAGGTGGCGGACATCGAAATTCATGCGGCGCAAGGCGGAATGTTCTCGCCGTTTGGTACGGGTAGCGGCCGGATAGCCCGGGTAGGGCAATGGCTGAAAGAGAGTTTCTGAGTGGCCTCGTGGCGTGAGCCTGAGGTTTCCAAGTTGAGTTTTCAAGAATCGGCCAGCGGGGCGATGCGGCCAGAGAAAGAAGGAATGGTAAAATGACGATACAGCTGCAAAAGCCTGATATCACCGAGCTGAAGCCACGCATCACTGTTTTCGGTGTGGGCGGCGGTGGCGGTAACGCTGTCAACAACATGATCACGGCTGGTCTCCAGGGTGTCGATTTCGTCGTCGCCAACACGGATGCACAGGCTCTGACCATGACGAAGGCAGACCGGGTCATCCAGCTCGGCGTCAACGTCACCGAGGGTCTCGGTGCCGGTTCCCAGCCGGAAGTCGGACGCGCCGCCGCTGAAGAATGCATCGATGAGATCATCGATCACCTGAACGGCACCCACATGTGCTTCGTCACTGCCGGCATGGGTGGTGGTACCGGCACGGGTGCTGCACCTGTCGTCGCACAGGCTGCCCGCAACAAGGGTATCCTGACGGTCGGCGTCGTTACCAAGCCTTTCCATTTCGAAGGCGGTCGCCGCATGCGTCTTGCCGAACAGGGCATCGAGGAACTGCAGAAGTCCGTCGATACGCTGATCGTCATTCCGAACCAGAACCTCTTCCGCATTGCCAACGACAAGACGACCTTTGCCGATGCCTTCGCCATGGCTGACCAGGTTCTCTATTCCGGCGTTGCCTGCATTACCGATCTGATGGTGAAGGAAGGTCTCATCAACCTCGACTTCGCTGACGTTCGCTCGGTCATGCGTGAAATGGGCCGCGCAATGATGGGTACTGGCGAAGCTTCCGGTCCGGGCCGTGCGATGCAGGCTGCGGAAGCGGCAATCGCCAACCCGCTGCTCGACGAAACCTCGATGAAGGGCGCACAGGGCCTCCTGATCTCCATCACCGGCGGTCGCGATCTTACCCTGTTCGAAGTCGACGAAGCGGCTACCCGTATTCGCGAAGAAGTCGATCCGGATGCCAACATCATCCTCGGCGCAACCTTCGACGAGGCACTTGAAGGTCTCATCCGCGTCTCAGTCGTCGCGACCGGCATCGACCGCGTTGCGGGCGTTGGCGAACAGAACATTGCCGATATGCGCGCCGCAGCCGCCAAGCCGCTTATCCGTCCTTCCGCGGCCGTTGCTCCCGCTCCGGCCGCAGTTCAGCCTGCACAAGCAGTATCGCAGGCACCAAAGACCGTAGACCAGATCGCCCAGACCATCCGTTCGGCGGAAGCCGAAATGGAACGTGAACTTGGTTTCGCAGCACACCAGCAGCCCTCTCAGGATTTCCGTCCGCAGAGCAAGCTTTTTGCATCCGCTCCGGCTGAAGCACCGGCGGCTCTCCGTCCGGCCCAGCCGGTTCAGCAGGCTGCTCCGGCACCGGTTGCCCCGGCACCGGTCTATCACGCGCCGGAACAGGTTGCCGCTCCGCGTCTGCAGCAGCCGCAGGCTCCGGTCTATCAGGAGCAGGCTCCTGTTGCCCGCCAGCCCGAGCCTGTCCGCATGCCGAAGGTCGAGGACTTTCCGCCGGTCGTGAAGGCCGAGATGGATCACCGTGCCCACGCAGCTCCTGCAGCCCAGGAAGAGCGTGGCCCGATGGGTCTTCTGAAGCGCATCACCAACTCGCTTGGCCGACGCGAAGAGGAAGAAGTTCCTTCCGAAATGATGGATGCGCCGAGCATGGCGCCGCAGCAGCGCCGCGCACTTTCGCCGGAAGCCAGCCTCTACGCTCCGCGTCGTGGCCAGCTTGACGATCACGGTCGTGCGACGCCTTCTTCGGCAAGCCACCATGACGACGACCAGCTGGAAATTCCGGCGTTCCTGCGTCGCCAGTCCAACTAACAGCGATTCCGTTCGCCTCTCCAAACGCCCGGGTCACACGACCCGGGCGTTTTGTTTTATTGTGCGTTATTAACAGTAAATTAATTCATCTTTTCAATGGCTTGTGCGTGTAACAATCCGAAACGAACAGTGATTTGTCCTGGCACTTTCATGTGCGTATGTATGAGACTGGGTAAGGGAAAACATAGACCTCGCCGGTTGTTGAAACCGGCTTGAAAAACTTGAACGGCGCTGAATATACGGCGCGGTTTTCAAAACAAGGCATATACGCATGACTATCGGACTGCTCGGATTTCAGACGACTATCGCAAATGCTGTTCAGCTCAAGGGCATTGGCGTGCATTCCGGCAATCCGGCTTCGATGACGTTCCAGCCCGCAGAAGCAGGAACGGGCATCGTGTTTCAGCGCCTTCATGAAAATGGCAGCGTAACCGAGTTGAAGGCGGTGTCTTCCAATGTCGGCAATACCGATCTGTGCACCGTGCTCGGCCGCTCGCTATCCCAGTCAGTGGCAACGGTCGAGCACGTCATGGCTGCCATCTACGCCATGGGCCTCGATAACCTCGTCGTTGAGGTCGACGGTCCGGAAGTGCCGATCATGGACGGCAGCTCTGCGCCATTTATCGATGCGATCGAATCGGCTGGCATCAAGAACCTTGGTGTGAAGCGCCGCTATATCCGCGTCATCAAGCCGGTGCGCATCGATTCGGGTGCGTCCTGGGCGGAGTTCCGCCCTTACGACGGCACACGGTTCGAGGTCGATATCGATTTCGACACGCCACTGATCGGCAAGCAGTCCTGGAAGGGCGACCTGACGGCGGATACGTTCAAGAACGAGCTTTCGCGCGCCCGCACCTTCGGCTTCATGCGTGACGTGGAGCGCCTGTGGGCTGCCGGTTACGCACTCGGCTCCTCGCTTGAAAACTCTGTTGTCATCTCCGACGACAATAGCGTCATCAACATGGAAGGCCTGCGTTATGCCAAGGACGAATTCGTTCGCCATAAGACGCTGGACGCCGTGGGCGACCTGGCACTTGCCGGTGCGCAGTTCATCGGTTGCTATCGCTCCTATCGCGGCGGCCACAAGGTCAATGCCAACGCGCTGAAGGCTTTGCTGAGCGACCGCTCGGCCTATGAGATCGTGGAGGCTCCGGCCGCCCGCAACCAGGTACGTGCCCGCGAATTCGTTCCGGTCAACATGCCGGAATTTGCACCCTGGTCCGCTTGAGTTTGTTGCAGGCTATTGATTGACAGGAAAAGCCGCTCCGTTTCGGGGCGGCTTTTTCACGATGAGGGGCGGGATGTTTTGTCATACCGCCTGATATTCATGCGATTGCATGGGCCGATGCCATAAAAATGCGTTAATGCATCATCATTGCGTTGCCCTGCAGATGCTTTTATGGCTAGAAACGCCAGTGCAAAGCCGATGCTTATGTATTTGCGCGGGAAGTGGGAACTGTCGAATGAAGCATGTAGGGTCTGGTGCAATGAAGGGTACGATGCGGGGGATCGCCGTTTCGTTGATGTTGGTCGGTGCGAGTGTTGCCGTCACGGCCTGCCAGTCCGATCCGGATATCGACATTACCAAGCTCGGCGTCGAGACCGATCCGCCAGACGTTCTGTACAAGCAGGGGCTTGCCAACATGAACGCCGGCAACATGACGGAAGCCTCGCGCAAGTTCGAGGCGATCGACAAGCAATATCCCTTCACCGAATGGGGCCAGAAGGCGCTTGTGATGCAGACCTTCATCGCCACGCGCACCAACAAGAACGACGTGGCCATCGCGTCGGGCAGCCGCTTCCTGCGCCAATATCCTCGCTCCAAGGATGCCGCGTACGTTCAGTACATGATCGGTCTTGCCTATTCTAAGCAGATTTCCGACGTGACGCAGGACCAGCGCGCCGCGCAGCGCACGGTCGAGGCGATGAGCAAGGTGGTCAACGACTACCCTGATTCGGAATATGTCGCCGACGCGCAGGCCAAGATCCGTTTCGCCCGCGACCAGCTCGCTGGCCGCGAAATGCAGGTCGGCCGTTATTACCTTGAGCGCAAGGAATATCTCGCCGCCGTTTCGCGTTTCCGTATCGTCGTCGAGCAATACCAGAACACCAACCAGATCGAGGAAGCGCTGGCCCGTCTGACGGAATCCTATTATGCGATGGGTCTTTCCGACGAGGCGCAGACTGCTGCCGCCGTTCTCGGCAACAACTATCCCGACAGCCAATGGTATGCGGATTCCTACAAGCTGCTGAAGGGCGGTGGGTTGGAGCCGCGTGAAAACAAGGGGTCCTGGATTTCGCGCGCCGGCAAGAAGCTTATCGGCGCCTGAGACAGGGCATAGGCCATGCTGGTCCAGCTCTCGATTCGTGACATCGTTCTGATTGAAAGGCTCGACCTCGGCTTTGAGGCGGGCCTTTCCGTGTTGACGGGTGAGACGGGCGCGGGCAAATCCATTCTGCTTGACAGCCTGTCGCTGGCCCTCGGCGGCCGCGGCGATGGCGGTCTGGTGCGCCACGGGGAAGAGAAGGGGCAGGTCACTGCCACTTTCGAAGTTCCGAACAGCCACCCCACACGGCATCTCCTGCGCGAAAACGGTCTGGATGACGATGGCGACCTGATTTTCCGCCGCGTGCAATCCGCAGACGGACGCACCAAGGCCTATATCAACGATCAGGCCATCAGCGTGCAGATGATGCGTCAGCTGGGGCAGCTACTGGTCGAAATTCACGGCCAGCACGACGACCGCGCTCTTGTCGATACCGATGCCCACCGCACGCTGCTGGATGCTTTTGCCGGGCTGAGCGACGATGCCCGTGCCGTTCAGGGTTTCTACCGCACATGGAAGGACGCCGAGCGGGCGTTGAAGACCCATCGTGCCAAGGTTGAGGCTGCTGCCCGAGAGGCGGACTATCTGCGTTCCTCCGTCGAGGAGCTTGAGGTGCTCTCGCCGCGCGACGGCGAGGAGGAGGAGCTTGCCGAACGTCGGGCGGTGATGCAGAAATCCGAACGTATTGCCGGTGATATCGCCGAAGCGAGCGAGTTCCTGAACGGCAACGCCTCGCCAGTGCCCATGATCGCATCCATGATGCGGCGCCTGGAACGCAAGAGCCACGAGGCGCCGGGATTGCTGGAAGACACCGTGCAATTGCTGGATGCCGCGCTCGACAGCCTTTCCAACGCGCAGATGGAAGTGGAGGCCGCACTTCGCCGCACCGAGTTCGATCCACGCGAGCTGGAGCGGGTGGAGGAACGGCTGTTTGCGCTACGCGCCGCCGGACGCAAATATAATGTCGCGGTGCCTGATCTACCGGCGCTTGCGGAAAAAATGGTCGCGGATCTCGCCGACCTCGATGCGGGCGAAGAAAAGCTCGGCAAACTTGAAGCCAATCTCGGCGTTGTGAAAGCCGATTTCGACCACGCGGCCAAATCGCTTTCCGAAAAACGCCGCAATGCGGCGAATGCGCTTTCCGAAGCTGTCATGGCGGAGCTTCCGGCGCTCAAGCTGGAGCGGGCACGTTTTACCGTCGAAGTCAGCTCCGACCCGGAGCAAGCGACGGCTGACGGTATCGACATCGTGGAATTCCACGTTCAGACCAATCCTGGAACGCGGCCCGGCCCGATCATGAAAGTCGCTTCTGGCGGCGAATTGTCCCGTTTCCTGCTGGCGCTTAAAGTCGCGCTGGCTGATCGTGGTTCGGCACCGACACTGGTGTTCGACGAAATCGACACGGGCGTTGGCGGCGCTGTGGCAGATTCCATTGGCCAGAGGCTGCGTCGTCTGTCGAAAACCGTGCAGGTTCTGTCCGTCACCCACGCGCCCCAGGTGGCCGCGCGGGCGGCCACACATCTTCTCATTTCCAAAGGCCCCTCCGGTGACGGCACCGAGCGCATCGCCACGCGTGTCGCTACCATGGAGCCGAAACATCGCACCGAAGAAATCGCCCGCATGCTTGCCGGTGCCTCGGTGACCGATGAGGCGAGGGCTGCCGCCGCCCGCCTGCTTGCCGCCAAGGATTAACGGCTGACGGCAACCGCCACGCCGGAGCCGATCATGACCCCGCCCGCCGCCCGGTTCACCCTGCGGACGATTCTTGGCTCACGCAGCAGCTTTCTTGCCCGCACAGCCAGAACCACATGAGCGCCGATCACAACCGCCTCCACCACGACGATGACGGATGCCAGCGCCAGAAGGTGATCGACCGTCAGCGAGGCGCCGACAACGTTCGGTAACAATGCCACGTAAAAGAGCGGCATTTTCGGATTTCCGAGATTGAGCGCGGTTCCCGTGGCGAATATCGAAAGAAGGCTATGGCGGCCATTCATGGGTTGCAGATCGGGAACCACAGGTTCCGCTGTCCAGAGTTTGAATCCCATCCAGACGAGATAGGCCGCGCCGCCATAGCGCAGCACCGCCATCACCGTTCCCATTTCGGCGGCGAGGATCGACAGGCCGAAGGCTGCAAGCGTGAGGAATATCAATATTCCTGCCACGGTTCCGGCCCCATAGGCGAGGCCGGAGGCGGCACCATGGGTGATTGTGCGGGCGACGATCGTCATATTGTCCGGGCCGGGGCTGGCCGCGAACACGAAGAAGGCTGCTGCAAAGGCAATGAGGGTGGTGAGTTCCATGGGGGCTCCGGCTTCCGTTTCATCCGGATGCTCAGAATAGCGGATTCCCCCCTGTTGAAAAGCGAGGATGGTTTTGCGTTTGCCAATAATTCGCTAAAAGCATTGCAGATTCATCCGTGAGGCTTCTTCCATGTCGAAAGACCAGATTCCCGTCGAAAACCTGACCGAGCTTGAGGCCTCTTCCGAGCTGGCATTTCTGGAAGCCGAGCTTTCCCGCCACGATGCGCTTTATCATGGCAAGGACGCGCCGGAAATTTCGGACGCGGACTACGATGCGCTGAAGCGGCGCAACGATGCCATAGAGGCGGCTTTCCCGGCGCTGGTGCGGGCCGACAGCCCGTCGAAGAAAGTCGGCTTCACGCCGCTTCCCACCTTTGCGCCCATCGTGCATGCGCGGCCGATGCTGTCACTCGACAATACGTTTTCTGAAGGTGATCTGCGCGATTTCGTCAGTTCGGTCTACCGCTTCCTCGGGCACCTGCCGGATGATTCGATTGCCTTTACCGCCGAGCCGAAGATCGACGGACTTTCCATGTCCATCCGCTACGAGAACGGCAGGCTGAAGACGGCGGCGACACGTGGCGACGGCACGACGGGCGAGAACGTCACCGCCAATATCAAGACCATCAAGGAAATTCCGAACGAGCTGCCTGCCGATGTACCCGATGTGGTGGATGTGCGCGGCGAGGTCTATATGGCCAAGAGCGACTTCATGGCGCTCAATGCCCAGATGGAGGCCGATGGCAAGCAGACCTATGTGAACCCGCGCAACACGGCCTCCGGTTCGCTGCGCCAGCTTGACGCCAATGTGACGGCGAAACGCAAGCTGCGGTTCTTTGCCTATGCGCTTGGCGAGGTTTCCAATGGCGGGCAGCCGACGCGGATTGCCGACACGCAATATGGTATCGTCGAGAAATTCCGGGAATGGGGTTTCCCGGTCAATCCGCTGATGAAGCGATTCACCTCTGCCGAACAATTGCTTGAACATTATAATGAAATCGGCGTCGCGCGACCCGATCTCGATTATGATATCGACGGCGTGGTCTACAAAGTCGACCGGCTTGACCTTCAGGAACGGCTGGGTTTCCGTTCGCGCAGCCCGCGCTGGGCCACCGCACACAAGTTTCCGGCAGAACAGGCCTTCACCACGGTCGAGAACATTGAAATCCAGGTAGGGCGCACCGGCGCGCTGACACCGGTTGCGCGTCTCACCCCCATTACCGTCGGCGGCGTCGTCGTCACCAATGCGACGCTACACAATGCCGATTACATCGAGGGTATCGGCAATAGCGGCGAGCGCATTCGGCCCGAGGATCATGATATCCGCATTGGCGATACTGTCATCGTGCAGCGTGCAGGCGATGTCATTCCGCAGGTGCTGGATGTGCTTCTGGAGAAGCGCCCGGCTGAGGCGGTGAAATATGCGTTTCCGGAGAAATGTCCTGTGTGCGGCAGCCATGCGGTGCGGGAGCGCAACGAAAAAACCGGTAAGCTCGATTCGGTCACGCGCTGCACCGGCGGTTTCGTCTGCCGGGCGCAGGCGGTCGAGCATCTGAAACATTTCGTTTCGCGCAATGCCTTCGATATCGAGGGCTTGGGTACCAAGCAGATCGATTTCTTCTTCGAAAGCGAGGATCCGGCCCTCTCCATCAAGACCGCGCCTGATATTTTCACGCTGAAGGCGCGGCAGGAGGCATCGCATCTTACCAAGCTCGAAAACATAGATGGTTTCGGCAAGGTAAGTGTCAAGAAACTGTTCGATGCCATCGATGCCCGCCGCGAGATCGATCTGCATCGGCTTATCTTCGCTCTCGGCATTCGTCATGTCGGTGAAACCACGGCGAAGCTTCTGGCGCGTTCCTATGGCACCTATGAGCATTTCGAGGAAGCCATGAAGGCGGCAGCCGACCCGGCGAGCGATGCCTGGGCCGAACTCAACAGTATCGATGGCATCGGCGAGGTCGTGGCGCGCGCCATCATCGAATTCTACAAGGAACCGCGCAATCTCGATGTCATCGACCGGCTGATACGGGAGCTGCGGCCGAAGGAGGCCGAGAAGCCCTCGACCGAAGGCAGCCCGGTGGCGGGCAAGACGGTGGTCTTTACCGGGTCTCTGGAAAAATTCACGCGCGACGAGGCCAAGGCCCGTGCGGAAAGTCTGGGCGCCAAGGTGGCCGGCTCCGTATCGAAGAAGACGGATATTCTGGTGGCCGGGCCGGGGGCAGGTTCCAAGCTTGCCAAGGCGGCGGAGCTGGGCGTTCAGACCATGGACGAGGACGAGTGGCTGGCGCTGATCGGTGGCTGAAGCACCGTCATCGCCACGTTGTTTTGCGCCGCTATGGGTCTCATCCTTAAACGGGGAACGGGACATGGATGACCGCATCGTCATCTCTACGCAGCAGGTTCGAACGCTGATCGCAAGCCAGTTTCCGCAATGGGCGGGGCTTGATGTCAGGCCGGTGGAACTGAGCGGCTGGGATAATCGCAGCTTCCGCCTTGGTGATGATATGCTCGTTCGCCTGCCGAGCGCTGGCCGCTATGTGGCACAGGTGGAGAAGGAGCATCGCTGGCTGCCGAAGCTTGCGCCTCTTTTGCCTCTTCCGATCCCAAAGCCATTGGCGATTGGTGCGCCGGGACAAGATTATCCGTTTCCATGGTCCGTTTATGGCTGGCTTGATGGCGAGCCTCTCGCCCGGCATCTTGGGCATATAAATCTCGCAACAATAGCCGTCGACGTAGCAGCGTTTTTAAAATCCCTGCAGGGCATCGATGCGACGGATGGTCCGCTTGCGGGCGAGCACAATTTCCACCGCGGTGGGTCGCTTGCGGTCTATGACGGCGAGGCGAGGGCGGCGACGTTGCGCCTCGCCGATGAGGTCGATCAGAGGCTGGCCATGGAAATATGGCAGCTTGCTCTTTCGAGCAGCTGGCAGGGCCAGGGCGTTTGGGTGCATGGCGATATTGCCGAAGGCAATCTGCTTGTAAGAGATGGCCGCCTCTCAGCCGTCATAGACTTCGGCAGTTCCGGCGTCGGAGACCCATCTTCCGATCTCATTCTGGCATGGAACGTGCTCGACGCCGAAAGCCGGAACGTCTTTCGCCTGGCGATGGATCTCGACAATGCCACATGGCAGCGCGGGCGCGGCTGGGCGCTGTGGAAGGCGTTGATCACGCTTGAGGCTCAACGTGGACGTGATGAGAAACTGGCCGAATGGTCACGTCGGACCATTCGGGAAGTGATTGCCGATCATTTGTCCGCCTGAAACATCAGCGCAGACGTGCCATGACGTAGGCGTCGACATATTTGCCGTCGCGATAGGCATCGTTGCGCAAGGTGCCCTCGCGTTCGAAACCGAGTTTCTCATAGAGCCGGAGGGCGGCGAGATTGTCGGTGAAGACATTCAGTTCGATGCGGCGGATATCATGCCAGTTGTCGGCCGCGTCGATGAGTGCCGTCAGAAGCCTTGAACCGACGCCCTTTCCGGCGAAATCGTCGTGAACGGACATCGCAAGATCGGCGACATGGTACTGTCTGCCCGCTCTGCGGTATAATCCGGCGTTACCAACGAGTTTTCCGTGCCACTCCGCGACGATGACGATGTCGGTAGGGGCTCGGTTTTCTATCGATTTTCTCGTCTTTTCAATCGTCTGGAAAGGTTGCCGAAGGGTGCCGTGCCGGACGCCGGGAAGGTTGAGCATTTCCGTCAAAGCTTCGACGTCTTCAAGCCGGGTGGCGCGCAGGACAACGTCCTTCAGATCAAATGGCTTGTTTGTAATATCCGCTGGTTTCATGTTCATGCCTGTCTCCTTGTGGCGCGTTCGGAGCAGGCGTGACACCCCTGCTCTTATCGGCAGGGGTGGATGTTGATCGCTCAGTGCGCGGACATGCCTTTCCCTGCCGGTTGACCGGTCATCGTCATATGGCGGGTGGTCGTCGTTTTGATAGCGATCATGATGGCGAGAATGCTTTTACGAACTGTCACTGTCAAGCGGGTGCCTTGCGTAGGAAATCTCTTAGTTTTGCCGGCAGCCTGCCGTCAATCGCGGCAAGGCCGGCGGCAATCATCGCCATTCCAGCGAAGTGCTTAATTTCCAGCTGTTCTCCGAGAATGAGCGAACCGAGAAGGATGGCGCTGACGGGAATGAGGAAGGTGACGAGCGCGAGATTGGTGGCGCCGGCAGTTGCAAGGATGCGAAAGAAGATGAGGTAGGCCAGGGCCGTGGACAAGAGCGCGATACCGATGAGTGCGCCCCAGGTGCCGAGGCTCGGCATGGCAAGCGTCCAAGGCTTGTCAATGAGGAGCGCGGCGGGGATCAGCATCAGTGTCGAGGACGATATCTGGCCGGTGGCGGTCATCAGTGGCGGCACGCCCATGGCCTTGAAGCGGCGGCCGAATATGCCCGCGAAAGAATAGGAGATAGCTGCGCCGAGAATGGCAATCTGACCCCAGAGGCCGGAGATCGCACCGCCAAAGGCTGCCGGGCCGATCATCGTCGCCACGCCGGCAAAACCGATGAGAACACCCGCCAGCTTGTTGCCCGTCATCTTCTCGTCGGCTGTGAGGAAATGGGCGACGATGACGGTAAAGAGCGGCGTCGTCGCATTGAGGATCGAGGCTAACCCGCTGGCAATATGGGTCTGGCCCCAGACGATCAGGCAGAAGGGAATGATGTTGTTGAGCAGGCCCATGCCGAAAAAGGCGCGCCATACGGCCCATTGCCGTGGCAGATGAAGGCCCATGATGCGGCAGACGATCAGCAGTGCCGTGGCAGCGAGGCTGACACGCAGCGTGACGATGGTGACCGGCGGCAGTTCCTTGACGGCAATGCCGATGAAAAAGAACGATCCGCCCCACAGCAGCGAGAGCGCCACAAGCATCCCCCATTCGCTGGCATCCATCTGTTTTTGTATTGCCACTTTGTATCTCCCACCGCTGGAAAATTGAAATAGTCACAGAGAACGCCACGTTCAGCCACCCGATATCGGTTGAGTTTATCTCAATCAGTCGTCTGGCAATCTTGGTTCCGTCTGCGCCCGTTGCATCTATTTACTCCTCATATTATGCTGTTTTCAAACGATAGTTTCTCGTCGGATAATTGAGCTCAGCTAAACCATGGTTGCAGAACTCCCTTCCTTGAAAGGATTGCAGGCCTTTGAGGCTGCGGCGCGCTATCGCAGTGTCACGCTTGCCTCCAACGAGTTGAACGTCACCCCCGGCGCGGTCAGCCTGCAAATCCGGGAGCTGGAAGCCCGCCTTGGCGTGCAGCTGTTTGTCCGCAAGCCGCGCAGCATCCAGCTGACGAGGGAAGGGGAGCGGTATTACGGTTCCCTTCGCACCGCATTCCGGATGATGCGCGAGGCGACGGCGGAACTGACGGCGCGATCAGAGATTACGGTCTTGACGTTAAGCTGCACGCCAACTTTTGCGGTGCAATGGCTGATGCCGAGATTGCCCGGCTTTCAGCAACAACATCCGCAAGTGGATGTTCGTATCAGCGTGACGAACCGGCTGGTGGATTTCTCAAGGGACGATGTCGATCTGGCCGTGCGTCACGGTTTTGGTCGCTATGAAGGGTTGGAAAGCATCCGATTCATAGACGACAGCACCTTGCCGGTCTGCTCACCACAACTTTTTGAAAAATATGGCCCGCTTCGGGTGGCCGGTGATCTGAAATGCGTGCCGCTTCTGCACGATGAAAACCGCAACGAGTGGCGGCGCTGGCTGGAAACGGCGGGGGCTACAGAGGTCGATGCTTCCGGGGGCATCGTGTTCATCGACAGCAACGGCGCGCTGGATGCGGCCAAGGCCGGGCATGGTGTTGCGCTGACGCGGCGATCGCTTGTTTCCCGCGAACTTGCCGAGGGAGCGCTGATAGCTCCCTTCGGCACGGACATTGCCAGCACGCTTGCCTATTTCCTGGTTTATCCACGGCGCATGCTTGATAATCCCGATCTTGTGAGGCTGCTTGACTGGATGCTTGCGGAAGCGGGGTATACCGAAGCCGGTTCTCTTTGACGCCAATCCGGTCTATGCCGGAATGAAACAACGGGAATCACTCTTGAAAACCATCGCCATTGATTTCGAGACCGCCAATGAGGAACGGGGTAGCGCCTGCTCCATCGGGCTTGCGTGGATAGAAGACGGTGAGATCGTTCGCGTCGAGGAACGGCTCATCCGGCCGAAGGACATGCGGTTCTCGCCCTTCAATATTGCCGTGCACGGTATTCGCCCTGCCGATGTAGAGGATGCGCCGGAATTCCCTGATGTGATGGAAGAATTCATCGACGATTTCCACGGCGCCACGATGATTGCCCACAATGCCGCCTTCGATTTCAGCGTCATGCGGGCTTCCTTCGATAAATACCGGCAGTCCTATCCTGATCTTTCCTATCTGTGCAGCGTCAAGATTGCCCGCCATGTCTGGCCGCAGCTGGCGTCGCACAAGCTGAATGTGATTGCCAATCACCTTCAGTTGCGTTTCGTGCACCACAACGCCGCCGAAGATGCTGTCGTCTGCGCTGCGGCATCGATTGCGGCGGCCAGGGCGTTGCGCGTTGACCATATCCGCGACCTGCCGGAAAAGATCGGCATGGTTGCCGGCCGTCTCACTTCCACGGGCTATCAGCCGTGCAGCATGAAAAAACGTGTTGTCTCGCGGGTTGCGTAACCGTTCCCGGCACTTATGTTTGAAGTAGCATAACGGAGAACATGCGATGACGATGAAAACGCTCTCGGGTTTGTTTGCAGGCTTTCTGGTGTTGTTTCCGGTGACGGTTGCGCATTCGGAGGTCGTCGGTAAGGTCGGTGTCGATTGGATCGGCAACGATATCGTCATCGAGGCTATTGCCGATCCCAAGATCAAGGGCGTGACCTGCCATGTCACTTATTTCGATCGTGGCGTCATCGACCGGCTGAAGAATGGCAATTGGTTTGAGGACCCTTCCAACAACGCCATTTCGTGCAGCCAGACGGGTCCGGTCGAAATCGGTGATATCGATCTGTCGAAGGGCGGCGAAGAGGTGTTCCGGCAGGGCATGTCGCTGGTGTGGAAGAAGCTGGTCGTCAGTCGCGTTTACGACATGGCGAATGACACGCTGATCTATCTGGTCCATGCGCGCGAGCTGAAGGATGGCTCGGCCAAGATGGCGATTTCGACGGTGCCGCTCTATAACCAGCAGGTGACGTGGGAAAAGGGCAAGCCTTGAGGCTTTGCCCTTGGCACTGCTGACACCATAATTCACCCGCGACGTCATCCTTGGGCCTGTCCCGAGGATCCAGTCACGTATCGTAAAATCGATAGGTTGTAGATGCTCGGGACAGGCCCGAGCATGACGGAGGAGAGGTTTCCGACCCTGCCGTGCCCCTCAGGGCAAGCTGTGGAACCTGCGCGTTATATTATCAAAACCTCACCGGCTCTATTAAGCCGCTTCGCGCGCCAGCTCGTCGGCAATCACGGTGTCGAGGTTGAGGAAGCACACCATGCTCTTTTCCAGCGCCACGATGCCGCGGCAGAAGTTGCGCTGTTCTTCGGGAATGATGTCGGGCGCCGGCTGCAGGTCTTCGGAGCGGATGGTCATCATGTCGGAGACTTGTTCTACCAGAAGTCCGACCAGCTTGCCGCCGATATCGGTGACGATGATGGCGGAGCGCTCGGAAGGTTCGGTCATTTTCATGCCGAGGCGGCCTGCCATGTCGATGACGGGGATGACGGCGCCGCGCAGGTTGATGAGGCCGAGAACATAAGGCGGCGTGTGCGGCATCGGGGTAACCGGCGCCCAGCCTCGGATTTCGCGGATCGCCATGATGTCGATGCAGAATTCCTGACCGCCGAGATGGAAGGAAACGATTTCGAGATATGCGCCGGATTGCTTGATGGCGTTGGACATGACGGCAGGTTTCCTCTGGCGGCTCTTAGGCAGGCCCATGCATGATTGAGCTTTATGCGGTGGCCGGAATGGACCGGGAGACATCATGTCGGAACTTAAAAACCGCTATGGCCATATTGCACAGCAAGATTTTAAACTTTCCCTAACAATTGGCGGTGCCGCGCTCGCAAAACCCAGTATTTTGGCGGTTTTCGTGCCGGTGCAAACAGGTTATAACAGACGCATGAACGCACTCGTTGCCAATCCGCTGAAGTTTATTCTTGCAAGCCTTGCGGTAGCGGCCTCGCTTGCCGTCGTGCTTCTTGCCTTTGATGGCTGGGTGCGACACGGCACGGATATTTTCCTCTCCGCCGTGCAAAGCGGCATCGCCTGGTGTCTGTAATCTGCCGTCCCGTCCCGGCTTTGTGACAAATCAGCGCGGTTTACGCAAATACGCCCAGTTGATTTGCCGTCGCCACCGCTGTTCGTTATCAGACGATGGAGGCCCACGTCATGCGGCCGGCCTTCGGGGGTAGGATTAGGACAATGAGAAATATTCGCATCGTATTGTGGGCCGTGGTGGTCGTTCTTGTCGGCGTCGTCAGCTGGTTGACGCTCGAAATGACGAAGACCCGTGAGGAAATGGTGGAAACGGCCTATGGCGTGCCGTTCGAACTCACGGCGCAGAACGGTCAGCCGATCACCGAAAAGGCGTTTCAGGGCAAGCCCACAGCGCTCTTTTTCGGTTTCACCCATTGCCCGGAAGTCTGCCCAACGACGTTGTTCGAGCTGAACGGCTGGATGGAGAAGGTAGACCCAGCCGGCGACAAGCTGCAGGCCTATTTCGTATCCGTAGACCCCGAGCGCGATACGCCTGAGCTCATGCAGCAATATGTCTCCAACGTCTCGAAACGGATCACCGGCATCACCGGTCCGGCCGACAAGATTGCCGAAACGCTGAAAGGCTATCGCATCTATGCCAAGAAGGTGCCGGTCGATGACAAGGATCCGAATGGTGACTACACCATGGATCACACGGCTTCCGTCATCCTGCTTGACGCCAATGGTCGTTTTTCCGGCACCATCGCCTATGGCGAGAACCCCGATGTTGCCGAGCAGAAGCTCCAGAATCTGCTGAAGGGGTGAACGAGACGGCATAATTGTGCCTGGCTTATTGGACTGGCGGAGGTTTTGTGGCAAATGCAAGCCTTAAGAACCTTAGCTAGAGAAAGCAGCCTGCCGTGAGCGAAATCCGACTTTACGTCACCACGACCGAAATCAAGGCCGGTGAAATCCTCGATCTCATGTCGGACTATTTCGGCGAGGAGGATGTCGCGATCGCCACCACCGAGGTGGATGAGAAACGCGACATCTGGGAAGCTTCGGTTTACCTGATGGCCGAGCATGAAGACGAATTCCGCGAGCGCATCGACACCTTGCTGGCTCCCGCCTTTCCCGGCCTCGCCATCGAAAAGGAGATCGTTCCCGACATCGACTGGATCGCCAAGTCGCTCGAGGGGCTGAAACCGGTACGGGCAGGGCGCTTCATCGTTCACGGCGCGCATGATCGCGATAAGATCAAGCCCAACGATCTGGCCATCGAGATCGAGGCCGGTCAGGCTTTCGGCACCGGCCATCATGGCACGACAGCGGGCTGCCTTGAGATGATCGAGGATGTTCTGCGGGCGCGGACCGTGCGCAATGCGCTCGATCTCGGCACCGGCAGCGGTGTATTGGCAATTGCCGTGCGCAAGATGCGCCATATTCCGGTACTCGCAACGGACATTGACCCCATCGCGGTGCGCGTGGCCAGAGAGAATGTGCGGCTGAACGGCATCGTCTCCGGGCTGGCACTTGAAACCGCTCCGGGTTTCCACTCCGACGCTTTCCGCAAATACGGCCCGTTCGATCTCATCATCGCCAATATTCTGGCGCGGCCGCTCATCAAGATGGCGCCGCAGCTTGTCACGCATCTGGCGCCCGGCGGCACCGTCATCCTGTCGGGAATTCTCGCATCGCAGCGCTGGAAGGTGCTTGCGGCCTATAATGGCGCGCGGCTCTCCCACGTCCGCACCATCTGGCGCAGTGGCTGGGTCACGCTGCATCTGCGCAAGGACTGACGCTTTAGCAGCATCCGTTTCCGGACAAAGAAAAGGCGGCGCTTTCGCGCCGCCTGAAAACCCGCGAGCATATTGGAGGAGAATCGCTCAAGCGGGTCGACGTATTCCTGTTCCTGCGCGGTGGAGGGAGGATCGCCGCGCCCGAAGTGATCAGAATACGTAGCTGGACTTTGCGGTGCGGCGAAGTTCGGCGCGGTTCATGCCGAGCGCTTCGAGCGACTTGTCGTCGAGGTTGAGCAGGGCTGCGTTGACATGACGGCTGACCTGACGCTCGCGTGCTTCAATGACGCGATCGAAAGCGGTGCGGAGGAAAGATTTTGCCATTGCTTCAAATCCTTGTTTGCCAGGAGAGTGTGTCTCTCGCTGTGTTGGCTTGAAGATAAGCGATGTGTTTTTGTTTGGTTAGGGGTCTTGCTTCAAGGTAGATATGCGTTTTTCGCATGTCTGCGGCTTTTCAATATTACTTATTTTGGGAAAATTGCTCAATTTAGCGGCGTCTTGTCTCAGCCTTTGGGGTAAATGGCAGCGCGCGTGCCTGTCGTAATGGTTGATGGCACATATGGCTTGAAACCGGGTTTGCCGGCATGGCATTGTCGTTGCGCGCCAATGATTTGACGGCGTTACCGACCGCTTTCCTCATGACAGTTCCCGAAAGATGCCCATGTTCCAGACCTTCGAAAACAAATCCGCGCCGCAATTCGGCAAGGCCCGCGTCGAGGCGCTGCGTGCCAGTTTCGACGCCCTTGGTATCGATGGTTTCCTGGTGCCGCGTGCCGATGAATATCAGGGCGAATATGTACCTGAATCATCTGAGCGTCTGTCATGGCTGACCGGATTTACCGGCTCTGCCGGCATTGCGCTGGTAACGCGCGCAGAGGCGGTGGTGTTTGTCGATGGTCGCTATACCACGCAGTTGAAGTCGCAGGTCGATCAATCGGTGTTCAGCGGTGGTGATCTGGTCGGTGCCCCGCCTTCCGTCTGGTTGTCGGAGCACGGGGCTGCGGGCTTTCGGCTCGGGATCGATCCATGGCTGCATACCGGCGCTGAATTGAAGCGGCTGGAAAAGGCGCTTGCGGGGAAGGGCGGTTCCGTCGTCCTGCTCGAAAACAACCCGCTCGATGCGCTGTGGCGCGACCGCCCGTCAGAACCGTTGGAGCCCGTCGTCATTCAGCCGGAAGCCTTCACCGGCAAGCTGGCGAAGGAAAAGATCGCCTCGCTGGCAGAGACGGTGTCTGCCAAGGGAGCCGATGCCCTGCTGGTGACAGATCCGTCTTCCATTGCCTGGATTTTCAATATTCGCGGCAACGATGTGCCGCACACGCCGCATCCGCTTGCCCGCGCCATTATCTATGCGGATGGCAAGGCCGATATTTTTCTCGACAAACGCAAGACTGGTATCGAGGCCGAGGCCTATCTGGCACAGCTGGCGACGCAATTGCCGCCATCGAATATCGCCGATCGTCTGCACGCCATTGCCAGCGCCAAGGGCCGCGTCATAGTGGACGCCGATCTGACGCCTGTGGCGCTGACAGGGGCGATTACGGCGGCGGGTGGCACCTTGATCGAGGAGGCCGATCCCGTCCGCTTGCCGCGCGCGTGCAAGAACGCGGCGGAGCTTGCCGGCTCGGCAGCGGCACATGTGCAGGACGGCGCGGCTATGGTTGAATATCTGTGCTGGCTGGATCGTCAGCAACCGGGCAGCGTTACCGAAATCGCGGCCGTGAAGGCGCTGGAGGCTGCGCGCGCCAAAGTGGGGCAGTCTCTCCAGAATCCTCTGAAGGACGTGTCTTTCGATACGATTTCGGGCGCTGGCGAACATGCCGCCATCATCCACTATCGCGTCACCACCGATACGGACCGGACACTTGGCGATGGTGAGATGTTCCTCGTCGATTCCGGCGCGCAATATGTCAACGGCACCACTGACATCACCCGCACCGTGGCAATCGGCAATGTCCCGGAAGATCAGCGGCGTTTCTTCACGCTGGTGCTGAAGGGCGTGATCGCCATCAGCGACGCACGGTTTCCCAAGGGAACGCGTGGTTGCGATCTCGATCCCCTGGCGCGTATCGCGCTGTGGAAGGCCGGTGCGGATTATGCTCATGGCACCGGCCACGGCGTCGGCTCCTATCTTTCGGTGCATGAGGGGCCGCAGCGTATTTCTCGGCTTTCGACGCAGGAACTTCTGCCGGGCATGATTCTGTCGAATGAGCCCGGTTATTACCGCCCCGGCGCTTTTGGCATCCGCATCGAAAACCTGATCTATGTGCGCGAGGCGGCGGAAGTCGCGGGCGGCGATCAGCCGATGTTGTCCTTCGAGACCCTGACCTGGTGCCCTATCGATCGCAGGCTGGTCGTCACGGCACTTTTGACCGACGACGAACTGGACTGGCTGAATGCCTATCACGCCGGCGTTCTGGAAAAGCTCTCGCCTTTGATCGCGGATGAAGAGGTGAAGGTGTGGCTTGTTGCGGCCACGCAGCCTCTGGAGCGGAGCGCTTAAAGGATAGAAAAGTGCCTGATGGCGACGACGATGGCCCAGCCAATGGCCAGCATCGTCAGGCCGGGGAAACGCAGGCAGACCAGAAGAGCGGCCACCATGGCGATCTTCACCTCGTATCCGCCTTCAAAAAAGGCGGGTGCGACAAGGGTTGTCAAAACCGCCACGGGAACGGCGTTCAATCCCGCCTCCATGCGCGGCGGGATGGATTTCATCCGCGTCATCAGAACATAACCGCCGATGCGGGTAAGATAGGTGGCGACGGTGGCGAGCGCGATCAGGATCATCGTGTCGGCGTGCAGCAGATCGCTCATCGCGTTTCCACCTTGCTTTCAGAATTGGCCTCGCCGGTTGGTTTCGGCGGATAGACGACTGCAACGAGAATGCCGGCAAGCGCGCCGAGGCTGACATGCCAGGGCGAGCCGACGATGTGATAGGCAACAGTTGCGCCAAGAGCGCTTGCCAGCATCACCGGGTAAAAATTCTCCCGCTGGCGGAAGCTCAAAACCATGCCCATGAAATAGATCGGCAACAGCACATCAAGGCCGATGGCTTTCGGGTCGCCGACGAGATTGCCTAGCGATGCGCCGACAATGGTCATCACCAGCCACAGAATATAGATCGGCGAGGCGAAGCCCATGTACCAGGCGAAACCGACCACGCCGGTGTTTTCGTATTTCCTGACCGACTCGGCGAATTGTGGATCCACCAGCACGAAGAACCCGATGGCCTTTTGCAGGAAAGTCCAGTTGGTTATCATCCTAGCAATGGCGGCCGAATAGAGAATATGGCGAAAATTGACGGCAAACACCGATAGAACGATCAGCCAGGGGGCTACTTTCTGGCCGAATAATTCGATGCCGACCAGCTGGCTGGCACCGGCATAGACGGTGCCGCTCATGATCGTCGCTTCGGCGACGCTCAGCCCGTTATCGACCGCGACCGCGCCGAACAGCGCGCCAAAGGGAGCGGCGGAAAGGGCGATCGGAAAGCCGCTTTTGAGGCCTTCGCGGAAATCTGCATTGGACATTGTTCAGGAACTCCTTGCCCGCCGCTCTATCGCCGTCCCGGCCGGCTGGCAAACAAATTGCATGAATGGATCGATTGATTCCCTTGAAGCTTCCGTTACGGTAACGCCGATACGCGACGTCGGACGGAAGGCCTCACCCGGTTTTGCTCCCCGCCCAAACGATTGAATAATGGAGGATCAATGCTGGAGAAGCAGGACAGGGCCGTGCTGGCC
The DNA here is from genome assembly GCF_053521785.1 of Agrobacterium sp. A3-95. Lineage (NCBI taxonomy): Bacteria > Pseudomonadati > Pseudomonadota > Alphaproteobacteria > Hyphomicrobiales > Rhizobiaceae > Agrobacterium > Agrobacterium sp. A3-95. The sequence goes on from NZ_JBNWDR010000003.1 coordinate 505,896, forward strand.
GCGCGTGTTCGGGAGTATCTGGCCCGGGAGACCGAAACCGAGATCGGCTTGCTGCAGGCGGAAATCTTCGTCGACTTTCTGGCCGAAGAAGTCGGATATGTCTTCTACAATCAGGGGCTCAAGGATGCGCATGCCGCGATCCTGCGGCGTCTGGAGGATGCGGCAGGCGATATCGACGTGCTGGAGAAGCCGAGGCTGCGATGACCGGCCCTCAGTCGCGCAAAATGTCGCGGCTTTTGAGGATGGTGGCGCCTTTTTCCCGCATGGCCGCAATCGACGCCTGTATACCTTGGGGATCGATGCCGCGGCTGGCATCCTCGATGAAACGGACCTTGACGCCAGGCAGCATGTCGAGGGCATCGAGCACCGAGAAACTGACGCAATAATCGGTGGCGAGCCCGCATATGTCGAGCTGGGTTACGCCTTGGCGCGTCAGATAATCGGCAAGACCTGTCGTTGCCCCCTGATCATTGTCGCGAAAGGCGGAATAGCTGTCGACGGCGGGATTTTCACCTTTCTGCTGGATATAGTCGAAAGCCTCCGTCTTGAGGTCGGGATGGAATTCCGCATCCGGCGTGCCCTGCACGCAATGGTCCGGCCACATCATCTGCGGTTTGCCGGAGAGTTCACCCATATCGAACGGCTTCTTGCCGACATGCTGCGAGGCAAAGCTGCCGTGATTTTCCGGGTGCCAATCCTGCGAGGCGACGATCAGATCGTAACCGCCATTGTCGATCAGGGCATTGGCGACGGGCACGATCCGGTCGCCATCGGCGACAGCCAGATTGCCGCCCGGACAAAAGCCGTTCTGGATATCGATGAGCAGCAGCGCCTTCATGATTTGCCTCCCTTATTTCCGGCAGGATGCCAAGCCGGCAGCAACGGATCAAGTGCCCTTACCAGCTTTGTATGTGCTTGACGGCTGATGGCATAGATTGGCTCCGTCGCAGTCCTGCCGCATTTACAGCAAATTTCCGGCAAAGTCGGAATTTACCTGACGATGCGGCGACGTAAACTTTAAAGGCCGATGACGCCCTGCGGGGCATTTTCCGGGAAAAGGCGATGCAGATGCATGCCCAGCCCGCGCAAGTCATTGTTTTGCCTTCGCCCGATAATGCGCAGACCTTAACGAATTATTTTTGCAGGGACTCGTAAACACTTTGGTTACCATAATTCGTCATGCTTCGAACCAGTCAGTTCCGAAATCGGCCGGGTGTCCACCCGCTGTTCGGATGCCCCAAAATCCCTCCGGCTTTGCCCGGGTGTGCGTGAACGGTTCGAGTAACGAGTATCATGGCGTATTCTGCTGCGGCTTATAATGGCGCCGGTCTTGCCGGTTCGTCTTGCCTCAAGAGAGGCAAATCCTTTTCTCTTGGCCGAATGTCCGCTCTGCTTGGCGGTGGTGCCTTCGCCGGTCTGTTCGCCTTCACTGCCTTCGCCTCGCTTCACACGATGGCGGCCGCATCGCATGGTGTCGGGCAATTTGAGAAGACGCTGGTGGCGAGGCTGGAGTCTGGCGAGGCTGCGATTTCCGGCGCAGCCGCACGCGATATCCACGTCCGCAAATTTTCCCGTCTGAGCGACCACAGCCATGGCCCGCAGAAGGCGGTTCGCCTTGCCGGCATCATGCCCGAAATTGGCGAGAAGGAGTTCCGCGAGCGTTTTGGCGCGGCTGCGAACGCGAAGGGGCAGGCGACAGTCAAGGAACTTGCAACGCTGCGGCCCTCCGCCATCGTCGATTCGGCGCTTGGACGCACCACAGAGGTCGCCTATCAGAGCGCCGCATCGCAACATCCGGCATTTGAAGTGGCATTAGGGCGCCCGCAGATCGAGGAAGAGGCGAGCAGCCTCCTTCCGGACGACGTCCCTTTGCCAAGCTTCCGGCCCGAGGTTGCGGCTGCCGAAACGGTGGAGCCATCACCCCGCCCCGCCGTTCTAGCGAAGACCGATGAACACCCGGCAGCCGTTGCTTCCGCACCTGCTTTCGATGCGCCGGTGCCTGCGCGTGCACCCCAGCAGCCGCGGCAGGGCACGGCCGGCATGCTCGCCTTTGCAAAACCTGATAATCCGGTGCGCGAGCCGAGCAAGATGGATGCGGTTCCGTGGCCGGATCGCGGCAACGGCACGGCGATCTACGATATTTCCTCCGGCCTGGTTCATATGCCGAACGGCGAGAAGCTCGAGGCACATTCTGGCATCGGCAAGATGCGCGACAACCCCGACTATGTTCATGTGAGAATGCGCGGCTCGACGCCGCCCTCCAGCTATCGTCTGACGATGCGCGAGGCGCGGTTCCATGGCGTCGAAGCAATCCGTCTGACGCCGGAAAATGGCGTCAATCCGCATGGCCGCGACGGTCTTCTCGCCCACACCTACATGCTGGCGAAACGTGGTGAATCGAATGGCTGCGTTGTGTTCCGCGATTACTCCCGGTTCCTTGCGGCCTTCAAACGTGGCGAAGTCAAACGCATGGTCGTGGTGCCGAAGCTGAATGGTGGTCGCCCGACGCTCGCAAGCAGCGGTGGCAAGAGTGGCGGCAAGACCCTGCTCAGCATGTTCTCACGCGACAGCGATACCTGATTTACGCTTTCCCGGACGTAAAACCGCTGCACATTTTTACCGAAGAAATGCCCTAGCGGCCGCGTCGCTGGGTCAGCACCATGCCGGCGAGAATCAGCAGAATGCCGAGTGCGCTCGCCCAGAGTTTCGGCGGCTGATCGCTGAAAAAGTCGAGCACGACGCTTGAGACCATCTGGCCGCTGATGACGAGAAGTGCGGTATTGACCGCGCCGATGCGGGGGATGAGCCAGCTTCCCGAAGCGATGAAGACAACACCGATGGGGCCACCGATAAAGGCAAGCCACGGCGCGTCGGCCGCGCCCGGCGGAATGAGGCCACCGACGATGAGGCCGATGACGGTCAATACCCCGAAACCGACGATATGGTTCCAGAACGAGGCGATCAGCGGTGAGTTCGACAGGCTGAGGCGACCGTTGACCTGACGGCTCAGCGCCACAAAGACGCCGCCGGTAAACGCCATGGCTATCCAGACGATCATGCCGTTCTCCCGACAAGGATAATAAGTGCGCTGCCACAGAGAATCAGTGCCACCGCCGCCATGTCACGCAAATCCGGCCGCCGTTTGGGCAGGCCAAACAGGCCGAAGAAATCGGCCAGAAGGCTGAAGATCACCTGTCCGCCCAACCCGAGCGCGATGGTGCCGGAGAGGGCAAGCGGCGAATTGACGGCGGTGGAGGTGAGGATGACGATGGCCGCACCAATCACCCCACCGCAATAGGCCCAGAGCGGCGCCTTCGGTTTGTTCAGCGAACCCGCCTCCGTCTTCGGGCGCATGATCGCGAGATAGATCAGCGCCGCCACCGTGCCGGTGCCGTGTGCAGTCCAGGAGGAGAAAAGTGCGTTACCGTAGTGCGCAAGCTGGCCGTTGAAATGCACCATCAATGTCAGAAGACAGCCGCTTGCGAAGGCGGCGGCAAGGTGCAACGGGTTCAGGCGGGGAAGGGTCGTTTCTGTCATGGCCAGCCAAAATATGATTATTCAGCGAAGCGTTACAACATCGGCACCTGAATCGAAATCGATTTGTCAGTTGTTTCCAGAAACATGTGCAACCAGCGCAATCTACCTTCTTACTTAGCGCAGTCTGACATAACATCCGCGAAAAAATCGGCGATCAGCGTGGATACGCCCTTCGGGTTTTCCCAATGCGGATTGTGGCCATGCCCATCGAGCGTAACGGTTTGAGCCTCGGGAAAGGCGGCGGCCAATTTTCGACGATGCGACGCGCCGAAAAGGGGGTCTTCGAAACCGGCGAGGCACAGTACCGGTTTTTTTATTCTGGACGCGCTGTGATGCAGGTTTGTATCCGCAAAGCGCTCAACGACGCCATGCCAGATGGCAGCCGGCATGTTGGCGGCATCCTGTTTCATTTTCGACAAAAAATCATCGTCGACTGGCTGACTGCACGAATACCAGCCGCGCAGAAAGCCGCTATTGGGTCCGATCGGGTCCCGAAGTGCGAGAATATCTCTGGTCAACTGGCTTTCCGCGCCAAAATCCGGCTCAAGCGTTGCCGAGATGAGGGCAAGAGCCCGGATCGTGTCGCCTCGCCGGGCGGCAAGTTCGATAGTGGTCATCGCACCCATGGAGTGGCCGAGCAGAAACAGCCGTGAAATACCCAGGAGCGTTAGAAACCGATCGACCGTTTCGGCGAAATCAGCGACATGCAGGCTCTGTCCCGCCGAGGAAACCCCGTGTCCGGGCAGGTCAGGGACGATGAGCCTGTATTCGCTGAAAAAAGGCTCAAGCATGGAGAAGCTGCGGCTGGTGTCCGAAAAACCATGCAGCATCAGCAGGACTGGGCCCGGACCGCCGGTGTCGATGAAAGCCAGCTGGCGACCGCGGGGCAATTCTACATACTGCTTCCGCTTCTCCCAATCATCCTGCAATATTGCCGTCACAGGCCGATCCCCGCCTTTACGGCAGTGAGACCATCCTGCCCGTCGAACGTCGATACGCCCTTCAGCCAAGCGTCCAGTCGTTGCGGCTCATCCTTGATCGCCTGCTTTGCCGCGTCTTCCGGGGACATTCCACCGTTCATGATATAGTCCATGCCCTTGTTCTCGTACTCCACGTCGAATGCGAGATTATCGAGCAGCTTCGCCACATTCGGGCATTCCTGTAGGTAGCCTTTGCGTACCTGCGTATCGACTGTGGCAGCGCCGAAGTCGGGCCCGTAAAATTTATCGCCGCCCGTCAGGTACTTGATGTCGAATTTGCTGTTCATCGGGTGCGGCGCCCACCCCTGGAACACAATGAAGGACTTGTTGCGGGCGAAACGGGTTACCTGCGAAAGCATGCCCTGTTCGCTGGACTCGACCACTTCCCAATTGTGCAGTCCCAGTGCCGGATCGTTGACGGCATCCAGCATCAACTGGTTGGAGCCCGGTTCGATGCCGTAGAGCTTGCTGTCGAACTTGTCCGCGAATTTTTGCAGGTCGGAGAAATCCCTGACGCCGGCATCCCAAACATAGGTCGGAACCGCGAAAGTGTATTTGGCGCCCACCAGATTGGTTCGGACTTTTTCGACCGATCCGTCTTCCTTGTAAGGCTTGTAGTAGTTCACCATTGCCGGGTTCCAATAGCCCAGAAAGACGTCGAGATCCTTGCTCTTCAGGCTCGTGTAGATGACGTCGATCCCGAGAAGCTGGCTTTGCGGCTCATATCCCAGTGATTTCAACAGCGACATGGCGATGCCGGTGGTGAAAGCAAGATCGTTCCAGCCGGGTTCGGCCAGTCGCACAACCTTGCAAGTTTCAGCATCCGATGCGAGCGCGGAAGTGCCGACGGTTGTCAAAACCATCGCGGCCGAAAAAACACCTGCCCATTTTTTCATTGTTCCACCTTTTTTGTCTATTGGGTCATTAGATTGACCGGTGGGACAATAATTGATCTTTACGGAAAATTTGTCAATATTGCTCACGCAAGGAGACAAAGATGCGACTGACCAAGATAAGCGATATTCGCCGGGCGGAGCTGAGGCGGGCTGCATTCGAAGTTCTTCAGCGTGAGGGAATGGCGGGTGCCACGCTTGAAAGGGTGGCGGCACAGGCAGGCGCCTCGAAAGGCATCGTGCTGCATTATTTCGCCAACAAGCAGGAACTATTCGAGCACGCGATGCGCGAAGCCAATGTGAAGCTGAAGGAGGCCGTGGTGGCGCGCCTCAATCGGGCGGTCAGTCCGCGTGAGCGGCTCGATGCGATTATCGAGGCGAATTTCGACGAGAGCTTCTTTCAGCCCTCGATCTGCCACGCCTGGCTGTCGCTTTGCGCCGAGGTTCCGCGCGAGCCGCAGCTCGCCAGGATCCAGAAGGTGATCCATGCGCGGATGCGCTCCAATCTTTTGTCGGCTTTGGTGCATCTCGTGCCGAGGCAAGACTGCGCAACTGTCGCGCTTGGGATCACTTCGCTTATCGACGGCCTCTGGTTGCGCTCAGGATTGCAGTCCGGTGGTTTGACGCGCGACGAGGCAATGGAGCAGATGCGGGATTACCTGTCTCACAGGTTACCGCAGGCAAAAGCTGACAATCCGTAGGGAACCAGTACGCGCGCTTCGCATTATTCCACCATGAAGAAAACGACGCGCAAACCCTTGAACCGGATGACGATTTTCGTCATTTCGATTTTCACTCTCGCAGCTGTGATCGCGGCGGTCTATCTGGTTGGGTTCACGCCCGGCGAAGTGTAAGCCAGCGCAGTCAATTGCCGGTGGGAACGGTCTTGCCCTTGCGGCGCTCCAGCGCAACGGTCAGCTTGGCAACGGCAAACCGGAGGCTGCGCATGAGGAAACGGCTGGTTTCCAGAAAAGTGCGGTAGGGCAGCACGGTGAAGTAGCGCCAGCGGGGCAGACGGTATATCCGCAGATTGTTCTGGATCTGGCTTTCCCCGTCCGCATCCTGCGTGGCGCAGAGTGGGTAAATGAAGGCTGCCTTCAGGCCGGCGAGATATTCCAGGTCGAAGGCAATATCGTAGGCAAGCCGCATGGGGATCAGCTTCGAGATCCATTTGCCGGCACGGCGGTTGACGAGATATGCGCCCGAACCCTTTTCCCGCGTCAACGCAATTGCGAGTGAGCGTCCGCTAACGAGCTTGCGGAACGGAAACTTGCGACCGTTGCTGACCGTGGTCAGCCGAAGCAGATCCCAGTCGCTCCCGTTCACTATCGCCTCGTCGATCGCTTCCAGGAAATCCTTTTCGAAGACGACATCGTCTTCAAGAATGAGCGCGATATCGGCATCGCTGCCCATGAACCTGTTGGCACAGGCGACATGGCTGAGATAGCAGCCGATTTCCGGCGGCGAGGTGCGGCGGCCATGCATGAGCATGTAGGAAAGCTCGCTGAATTCCGGGATAGGATAATTCAGTTCACGGCCATTGACGCCCGGGACCCGCTCTGCCTTCAGCCCGATGGCGTCGAGGCGTGCGTTCATGTCCTCGAGGCGCTTGGTGGCGCTGTCCATATTGATCAGGAAAACGGCAAGCTTGCGCCCGCTTTTCGGTAAAATATGCAAAGCAGTCCTCGCCCGGTTTCTGCACCCTGTTGCAACTCCTTTATTGCAACGGCGTGACGGGGGCTATGGAAAAAACTGCATTCGCACACTCATAGTTGTCGAATCAAACCTTTTCCACAAATCCATCCAGCACACGCTTTTGTCCGGCGCGGTCAAAATCGATGGTCAGTTTGTTACCCTCGATGGCGGAGATGTTGCCATTGCCGAATTTGATATGGAAAACGCGGTCTCCGACCACGAATTTCGACGGTGTGTCGGCAACCGATTTGGCCACCAGTTCGCCGTCGATCGTGCGGGCGCGGGGGCCGCTTTCGCCATAACCAATCCTCTCGACCGCATGGCCGGAGCGTGTGCCCCAGTTATCGCGGGTCGCGTCGGACTTGTTGGCCTGGGCACGTTTCCAGCCGGGGGTGGAGTAGTTGTTGGCGAAGGGCTCCGCCTTGTCGAAACGGGACTGGCCATAACCGCCGCGTCCGCCGTAACCACCGTAATTGCTGTCGGATGCCGCGACATCCACGTGCGCTGGCGGCAGTTCATCGAGAAAACGCGAGGGCAGGGTGGATTGCCACAGACCATGGATACGCCGGTTCGATACGAACCAGATATGGCATAGCTTCTTGGCGCGGGTGATGCCGACGTAGGCTAGACGACGTTCTTCCTCCAGACCGGAGCGGCCGCCTTCGTCCAGCGCCCGCTGGTGCGGGAACAGACCTTCTTCCCAACCGGGAAGGAAAACGGTGTCGAATTCCAGCCCCTTGGCGGAATGCAGCGTCATGATGGAGACGGCATCGAGATTTTCGTTCTGCTCGGCATCCATGACGAGCGCGACATGCTCGAGGAAACCGCGGAGGCTCTCGAAGGCCTCCATCGAGCGGATGAGTTCCTTCAGGTTTTCCAGCCGACCGGGCGCTTCCGCCGTCTTGTCGGCCTGCCACATGGCAGTATAGCCGCTTTCGTCCAGGATCTGCTCGGCAAGCGTGGTGTGTTCGGTGTTTTCCAGAAGCCCCTGCCAGCGGCGGAAATCCTGCACCACGTCGAACAGCGCCTTGCGCGCCTTCGGTTTCAGCTCGTCGGTCTCGATGATGTCGGTCGCTGCCGCCAGCATCGGAATGTCGCGGGCGCGGGCGTAATCATGCAGATTGCGGATGGTCGTGTCGCCTAGGCCGCGCTTGGGGGTGTTGACGATGCGCTCGAAGGCCAGATCGTCGGCCGGCTGGCAGACAAGGCGGAAATAGGCCATGGCATCGCGGATTTCGAGACGCTCGTAGAAGCGCGGACCGCCGATGACGCGGTAATTGAGGCCAAGCGTGACGAAACGGTCTTCGAACTCGCGCATCTGGAAGGAGGCGCGAACGAGAATGGCCATGTCGTTCAGCTTGTGGTTCTTGCGCTGAAGCTGCTCGATTTCTTCACCGACGGCGCGGGCTTCCTCTTCGGAATCCCAGGCCGCATGCACCACGACCTTCTCATCGTCGGGGCTGCTGCGCTCGGTGAACAGGGTCTTGCCGAGACGCCCTTCATTATGGGCGATCAGATGGCCGGCGGTGCCTAGAATATGCTCGGTGGAGCGGTAGTTACGCTCCAGCTTGATGACCTTGGCACCGGGAAAATCCTTGTCGAAGCGCAGGATGTTGTCCACTTCGGCGCCGCGCCAGCCATAGATCGACTGGTCATCGTCGCCGACGCAGCAGACGTTTTGCGGCTCGCCTTTGGGGCGCTGGGCAAGAAGCCTGAGCCACATATATTGCGCCGTATTGGTGTCCTGATACTCGTCCACCAGAATGTAGCGGAATTTCTGGTGGTACTCCTTCAGAATATCGGGATTGCGGCGGAAGATGCTGATGGGGTGCAGCAGAAGATCGCCGAAATCGCAGGCGTTCAGCGTTTTCAGTCGGTTCTGATAGGCCGTGTAAAGTTCGCGGCCCTTGCCATTGGCAAAGGCACGGGAATCGCCCTCGGGAATATCCGGCGGTGTCAGTCCCTTGTTCTTCCAGCCGTCAATCATGCCGGCGAATTGTTTGGCCGGCCAGCGCTTGTCATCAAGACCTTCGGCCTGGATAAGCTGTTTGATCAGCCGCACCACATCGTCGGTGTCGAGAATGGTGAAATCAGACTTCAGGCCGATGAGTTCGGCATGGCGACGCAAGAGCTTGACACCGATGGAGTGGAAGGTGCCGAGCCAGGGCATGCCCTCAACCGCGCCGCCGACCAGAACGCCAATACGTTCCTTCATCTCGCGGGCGGCCTTGTTGGTGAAGGTCACGGCCAGAATCTGGCTGGGATAGGCGCGTCCGGTCGCCAGAATATGGGCGATGCGGGTGGTCAGAACGCGGGTCTTGCCGGTGCCGGCGCCCGCAAGCACCAGAACAGCGCCGTCCAGTGTCTCCACGGCCTCGCGCTGCTCCGGGTTGAGGCCGGAAAGATAGTCGGGCGTGGGCCGGGCCTGATCGCGTGCCGCCATGGCGCGCGCGGCAATGCCAAGCCCGCCGGCGTTGCCTGCATCGGCATTGTTCGTCGCCTTGCGCGGCGCCTCAGGTTCTTCGTCGAAGAACGGCATATCGTCAAAACTGTTGCTCATGCGGCCCAATGTAGTGATTCGGGATATAAAGGCTAGAACCGTGTTCTGCTTTTATTCCGGTATCATCCGTCAAAACGCCTATTCCAAGACGTTTTTTTCGTCTCAGGCCCGCCTGTCGGCATCAAAAGCCGCGTCCACCGGCAATTGCAGCGCCACGGCCAGTTGGTTGGTCTTGGCGGCAAGGGCGATGACGCGCATGAGATCGGCATGCTGTTCGCCCGTCATGCCCTTGGCTTTTGCAGCCGCGGTATGGGAGTGGGCGCAGTAGGAGCAGCCATTGGTGACGGAAACGGCGATATAAAGCATTTCCTTCACCAGCGGATCGAGCGCTGAAGGTGTGGCCATCACCGCCTTGACCTCGGCCCAGGTCTTTTCCAGAAGATCGGGGTCGAAGGCGAGGTAGAGCCACATATTGTTGATGAAATCCGATTTCCGCGTTGTGCGGATATCGTCGAACACAGCCTTGACGCGCGGGTTGGCTTCGGCATTTTCGGCTTTCGTTACGGTGCTCATGCATTCCTCCGGTCATGGCTATTTCAGCTGCAGATTACCGGATTGGTGAATGTTTGCGACAGAAATGGCCGTCAGTGCGCTTTCGACGACAATTCATCACAAATTACAATTATGTAAGGAACGGATTTGTGCGTTGCCTTCGTTAACGCATGCGGGAATACTTCTACCGTTCCGAAAAGCTCTTTTCGGGGCGGGTTTATGCTGTGCGGATAATCGGAGAATTGTATGCGGGTGTGGAAACAGGTGGGTGTCTGTCTTGCTGTGGCGGGAGCAGGACTCTGTCTTTGGGGGTTTTATTCACCCGAAGCGCGGAATCTGCTCGCGGGTATCGGCATCGGCAAAACACCTGTTGGCGCGGTCGAGGTTGCCGCATCCGGTGCCAGAACACCCGGTTCGTCATCCGGCCAAAATGCCGGCGCCGCACGCCGCGATGACAATGCGACCCTGGTGGCGATGGCCCCGGTCAAGCAGGGCACGGTCAATGACAGGCTGAACGCCATCGGCAGTGGCGAGGCCATCCAGTCGGTCGTCGTCATGCCGCAGACATCAGGCACGCTTTCGGAAATCCGCATTTCATCCGGCGCCCGCGTCGTAAAGGGGCAGGTGCTCGCGCGGCTCGATGACGAGGAGCAGGTGATCGAGCGGGACAAGGCGCAGGTTGCGCTACGCAGCGCCGTCGAAAAATCGAGTTCCTACAGTAACCTGAAATCCGTATCCCGCCTTGATGTGCTGGATGCGCAGATTGCCGAGGAAGCCGCCAAGCTTGCACTGAGCACCGCCGAGCTGAACCTCAGGCGCCGCGACATCGTCGCACCGATTGAGGGTGTTGTCGGGATCGTGGCCGCCAATATCGGCGACAATGTCACCACGCAATCTACGATCGTCGGCATTGATGACCGTTCTCAAATTCTGGTCAATTTCTGGGCGCCGGAACGGTTCGTAACTGCAATTACCGTCGGAATGCCTGTGGAGGCCACCTCGATTTCACGCCCCGGCGAGACGTTCAAAGGTGAGGTCGAGGCCGTCGACAACCGTGTCGACGCCGCAAGCCGTACCATCCGCATCCGGGCACGGTTTGCTAACGACAAGGATGAGCTTCGGGCCGGTATGTCCTTCGGCGTTACCATGCGTTTTGCCGGAGAGACCTATGCATCCGTCGATCCGCTGGCCGTGCAGTGGGATGCCGAAGGTTCGTATGTCTGGCGCGTGACCGACAATAAATCGGCCAAGGTGCGGGTGCAGATTGTGCAGCGTAACCCCGACGCCGTTCTCGTGAAAGCGGAACTGGCGGAAGGCGATCAGGTCGTGACCGAAGGATTGCAGCGGGTGCGGGAGGGTGGTGCCGTCCGTGTCGCAAGCCAGCCGAAGCCCGAGGAGGTTGCCAGCCAATGACGACTCAGTCGCCTTCGGGTCAGGATTCCAAGCTCGCCTTCACCGCACTGTTCGTTCGCCGGCCCATTCTGGCAGCGGTTCTCAATACGTTGCTTGTGGTTGCCGGCCTTGCCGCGCTGGTTGGCGTTGAGGTGCGCGAGTTGCCGGATGTGGACCGGCCGTCCATCAGCGTCAGGACGACCTATGAAGGTGCGGCGCCCGAAACCATCGATCAGGAAGTGACGCAGACCATCGAGGGAGCTGTTGCGCGCGTCAGCGGCGTCAAAACCATCTCCTCCAATTCGCAATTCGGCACCAGCCGCGTAACGATGGAATTCGGCGACAATGTCGATATGGCCGTTGCCGCAAACGATGTGCGCGATGCCATTGGCCGCGTAACCAACCAGTTGCCTGATGATGCTGACGAGCCGCAGATCATCAAGGCGGATTCCGACAGCCAGCCGATCATGCGTCTTGCCGTCACTTCGTCCACGCTCAGCATGGAAGATCTGACCAAGCTGGTGGATGACGAAGTCATCGACCGCCTTGCCGCAGTCGATGGCGTGGCGGATGTGGAGCTTTACGGCGATCAGGAAAAAGTCTTCCGTGTCGATCTCAATCAGGCCGCACTTGCCAGCCGTGGTCTGACGGTGACGGATATTTCCACCGCGCTGGCCAGTGCCGCGCTGGATGTGCCGGCGGGATCGCTGAAAAGTTCGACGCAGGACATCGTCGTGCGCGCGACTGCGAGCCTCACGAAGCCTGAGGATTTTTCCAACCTTCTGATCAAGGACAATATCCGCCTGCGCGATGTGGCAACCGTGATGCTGGGTGCGGATGACGAATCCACCTCGCTGCGGTCCAATGGTGTGCAGGGCGTGGGTCTCGGCGTCATCCGGCAGGCGCAGTCCAATACGCTCAATATCTCCACCGGCGTGAAGGCTGCCGTCGAGGCCATGTCGGCCAACCTGCCGCAGGGTACGCGCATCGTGGTGACCAGTGACGACGCCGTCTTCATCGAAGGCGCGTTGCACGAGGTGGAACTGGCGCTTGGTCTTTCCGCACTCATCGTGGTTGTGGTGCTCTACCTGTTCCTGCGTGACTGGCGGGCAACCCTCATTCCGGCGATCACCATGCCGGTGGCTTTGATCGGCACGATCATCGCCATCTACATGGTCGGATTCTCGATCAACATCCTTACGCTGCTCGCCATCGTTCTGGCGACGGGTCTGGTGGTCGATGATGCGATCGTGGTGCTGGAAAATATCGTACGCCGCCGTGCGGAGGGCATGGGGCCGCGCGCTGCCGCTGTTCTCGGCACGCAGGAAGTGTTCTTCGCGGTGATTGCGACGACGGCGACACTTGCCGCAGTGTTCATTCCGCTCTCCTTCCTGCCGGGCCAGCTGGGTGGCCTTTTCCGTGAATTCGGTTTCGTTCTCGCCTTCGCTGTCGGTCTTTCCTCCATCGTGGCCTTGACGCTCTGTCCGATGCTCGCTTCGCGGATGCTGAAAGACGGATTGAAGGAACCCACGGGACCGCTGGCGTGGTTCGGCAATGTCTTTGCCTCCACCTACAAGAAGACGCTTTCCGCCTGCCTCAACAACCCGCTCATCGTCATCATCGTTGCGCTCGTCTTTTCGGGCCTGTCTTGGATTGCCTTCGGCATGATCCAGAACGAACTGACGCCGCGCGAGGACCGCGCCTCGGTGATGATGCGTGTGACGGCGCCGCAGGGTGTCAGCCTCGACTATACGCGCGACCAGTTGCAGCGGATCGAGGAAAATCTCCAGCCGCTGCGCGACAGTGGCGAAATCCGCAATATTTACTCCATCACCGGTATGAACGGTTCCTCGAACACCGGTTTTCTGGTGCTGACGCTGGCGCCGTGGGCTGATCGCGACCGCACGCAGAACCAGATTGCCGCCGACGTTACCGCTGCCGCCAACAAGGTGCCGGCGCTGCGCGGCAACGCCATGCAGCCGAACAGCCTGCGCATTCGCGGTGCGGGCAACGGCCTGCAGATGGCAATGGTCGGCAGCAATTATCAGGCACTGACAGCTGCGACGCAGAAACTACTGCTTTCCATGGAGGAAAGCGGCCTGTTCGAAACGCCGCGTTTGGACAACGAGCCCAACCAGGCGCAGCTATCCGTCTCCATCGACCGTGAGCGCGCCTCCGATCTCGGCATTGATATCACCGGCCTGTCACGCGCCATGCAATCGCTGCTGGAAGGACGTTCGGTTGTCGACGTCTTCGTGGATGGGGATGCAATCCCGGTCCGGCTGCTGTCCTCCACCCGGCCGATCAACGACCCGACCGATCTCGAAAACGTCTTCCTGAAAACGGGTGACGGCAAGATCGTGCCGATGTCGGTCATTGCCACCCTGAAGGAAAATGCGGTGGCGCCGCAGCTGAACCGCGAGCAGCAGCTTCCCTCCGTCGGCTTTACCGCCAATCTCAAGGACGGCGTTTCGCTCGGTCAGGCTCTGGAAAAGGTGAACGAGCTCTCACAATCCCTCCTGCCGCCCGGCGCCCGCCTTCTGCCGCTCGGCGAGGCGGCGACGCTTGAGGAAAATTCGAGCGGCATGCTGCTGACCTTCGGTTTCGCCATCGCCATCATCTTCCTGGTCCTGGCTGCGCAGTTCGAAAGTGTCCTGAGTTCGATCATCATCATGTCGACGGTGCCGCTCGGTCTTGCCTGCGCCGTCATCGCGCTGCTCGTCACCGGATCGAGCCTCAACGTTTATAGCCAGATCGGGCTTGTGCTTCTGGTGGGCGTGATGGCGAAGAACGGCATTCTCATCGTGGAATTCGCCAACCATCTGCGTGACCAGGGCGCCACCGTGCGCGAGGCCATCGAAAAAGCCACCAGCATCCGCCTGCGCCCGGTGATGATGACAATGATCGCGACCATTTTGGGCGGCGTTCCGCTGGTGCTGGCACAGGGAGCAGGGGCGGAAGCACGCATCGCGCTCGGCTGGGTCATCGTTGGCGGTCTGGGTTTTGCGACGCTGGTGACGCTTTACATCACCCCGGTTTCCTACCTGCTGATTGCCCGTTTCGCCAAACCGCAAGCCGATGAGGAAATCCGCCTCCACCGCGAACTGGAACTTGCCGCGCGTCGGAAGGCGCTGGAGGAGGACAAGCAGCTGCTTGCGGCGGAATAAACGGTCCTCGCCAAATGTGTCCCGCGCAATCGCGATGCTGGACAAAGCCTTAACCTTATCCCATACCACCCAACGGAATTTCGTAACGGATCGAGTCCGTTACGGCGGTATCTTGCGGTGGAGATGGACGATGGCGCTGAAAGATGTAGTCGCGGGAAAACGCAACGAGGAAGGCATCGCGTCGGTGCTTGCAGCGCTGAAGCAGCAGCTGGGTGACAAGCTCCAGACTGGGCAGGCGTTTCGCGAGCAGCATGGCCATACCACCACCTATCTGACCTTGCAGGCGCCTGATGGTGTCGTCTTTGCCGAAAACGCAGATGATGTGAAAGCTGTGGTGAAAGCCTGCGCGCTCTATAAGGTGCCGGTCATTCCTTTCGGTACGGGGTCGTCGCTTGAAGGGCAGGTCAATGCGCCTGATGGCGGAATCTGCATCGATTTCAGCCGGATGAATCGCATCATTGAGGTAAACGCCGAAGATCTTGACGTGACGGTGGAGCCGGGTGTGACGCGCGAGGACCTTAACGTCTATCTGCGTGATACCGGCCTGTTCTTTCCGATCGATCCGGGTGCCAATGCCTCTATCGGCGGCATGGCCTCGACGCGGGCGTCGGGCACCAATGCCGTGCGTTACGGCACGATGAAGGACAATGTGCTGGCCGTTACCGCCGTTGTTGCCAATGGTGAGGAAATCCGCACTGCTCGCCGTGCCCGCAAGTCGTCGGCCGGTTACGATCTGACGCGGCTTTTCGTCGGCGCCGAGGGCACGCTTGGGGTTCTGACCTCGGTTACGCTGCGGTTGCAGGGTATCCCGGAAAAGATCGCCGGTGGCGTCTGCACCTTCGACAGTATTCAGGCGGCCTGTGATGCCGTTATCATGACGATCCAGATGGGTGTTCCGGTTGCGCGCATCGAACTGCTTGATGAAGTGCAGGTGCGGGCCTGCAATGCCTATTCCGGCCTGAACTACGCGGAAAAACCGACGTTGTTCGTGGAGTTCCACGGCACCGAAGAGACGGCGGCCCTGCAATCGCAGCAATTTGCAGAGATCGCGGCGGAATGCGGCAGCGTCGATTTCCGCTGGACCAGCGATGCGGCCGAGCGCAACAAGCTGTGGAAGGCCCGACATGACGCTTATTGGGCCTCGCGGGCGCTCGCGCCGCATCTCGACGGTTTGTCCACCGATGTCTGCGTGCCGATTTCGCGGCTGGCGGACTGCGTGGTGGAAACGCAGCGGGATATCAAGGAAAACGGCTTTCTGGCGCCGATCGTCGGTCATGCCGGAGACGGCAATTTCCATGTACTCATCCTGTTCGATGGCAAGGATGCCGAAAGTGTCGCCAAAACCGAAGCTTTCGTTGCGCGTCTCAATCGCCGGGCCATCGCCATGGACGGCACCTGCACCGGAGAACACGGCATCGGCCAGGGCAAGATGAGTTTTCTGGCCGAAGAGGCGGGAAATGCGCTGGATGTGATGCGCGCCATCAAAACGTCGCTCGACCCCGATAACATCTTCAATCCAGGCAAACTGTTCCGTCTTGTCTGATCATTCTCACAATTGATTGGTACAAAAGGCTGCTTGCCGTTAAGGCAAATAAGAATAGGTTTGCAGCGTTCGCGAAGGGAGAAGCAGTTCAGTGCTCGGGCGTATTCTGGTTTTTCTGGGCGGACTGCTGGCCGTGGTGCTGTTTTCAGCGCTGCTCATTCCTTATTTCGTTGACTGGACGGATTTCCGCCGCGATTTCGAAGATCAGGCAAGCCGCATTCTGGGCAAGAAGGTGGTGGTGCACGGTCGCGTCGAAGCCCGGCTTCTGCCTTTCCCTTCGGTGACGCTGCATGACGTGCGCGCCGGAACGGATGCGGACGGATCGCCGCTCATTCAGGTGGCGCGTTTTTCCATGGATGCCGAGCTGGCGCCTTTCCTTTCCGGTGAAGCGCGTATCTTCGACATGCGCATCGAGGAACCCAAGGCCAAGATCCGGCTTTTGAAAGACGGCACTCTGGACTGGATGCGCGGCAGCCGGGCGGAAATTCCAGCCCGCACCGTGGTTCTGGAAAGTGTGCAGATCGAAGGCGGGCAGATCGAATTCATCGACGAGCAATCCGGCCGCAACCGTGTTGTGACGGGTCTTAACGCCGACATGTCCGCCAATTCGCTGGCCGGACCATGGAAGGCGGAAGGGCGCGCCGCCGTTGACGGGCATCCAGGCTCGTTCTCGCTGTCGAGCAGCGAGCCGGATTACGCCAATGGGCGCATGGGCCTGCGGATTCGCGTGGTGCCGGATGAACATCCGGTCGAGGTCGATCTGGACGGTGCGATTGCCGCGACTGCGGGAAAGCCCGCCTATAGCGGTTCCTTCGCCTTCAGTTTCCGTGAAGACCAAAAACAGAAGCAGCAGGGCGGGCAATCGCTGTTCTCGTCGCCGCGCACCCGCGGCAGCTTCGAACTGACGAATGAAAGCGTGCGCATACCGAGCTACCGCATGGAGCTCGGTGGCAACGAAAATCCTTACGTTGTGACCGGCGAGGCAACGCTGGATACCGGGGCCAAGCCTGAATTCCTGCTCACGGCGGATGGCCAGCAGATCGACGTCAATCGTTTCGCACCGCCCGTCGTGCAGACCGGCAAGACCTCGCGCCAGCCCACCGCCTCCGTGCGCCAGCGCATCGAGGCATTTGCCGCCATGGTCGCCCGCATTCCGGTTCCGCCGGTCCCGGGCAAGGCCAGTATCAGCCTACCGGCGCTGGTTTCCGACGACACGACAATTCGTGACATCCGGCTGGACGTGCGCCCTGATGGCAGCGGCTGGCAGGTGGTTAACGCCGTGGCAACGCTGCCCGGCAGGACGCAGCTAGAAGCCAAAGGTTCCCTGACGCTGCTGGATGGTCCCGCTTTCAACGGCAATCTGCTCGTTGCCTCCAACCAGCCATCCGGGCTGGCAAACTGGCTTTCCGGTTCTGTCGATCCGGCGATCCGCCAGCTCAATGCCGCCGGTTTTTCCGCCGACGTCTCGTTGACGACGCTGAACCAGCGTTTCGACAATCTCGAGCTTGCCATTGGCGACGCCTCTCTGAAGGGGAAGCTGGAACGGCGCTCTGACGGCAAGGCCTCCAATCTTTCGATCGATCTTGCCGGTAACGAGATCGATCTCGACGCCCTGAAGGCGCTTGGCAGCCTGGCGCTCGGCGATCAGGTCGGAAGTTCTGTTCTCGACCATCGCATCGACGCCAAGTTCAAGGCCGACCGGTTCAACATGGCCGGTGTGACTGCAAATCATGTGGAAACCGCCTTCACCATGGCGGGCGGCGTTCTCTCGCTTGAAAAGATGACGGCTGGCGATATCGCCGGTGCCGAAGTCAAGGCGAAAGGGCAGTTGCAGGGGTCGTTGCTGAAATATGCGGGCAAGGGCACGGTAAACCTGCATGCGACAGATATGCAGCCGTTCTTCGCCATGCTGCAGCAGAAATTGCCTGGTCATCCGTTCCTCAGCCGTCTGGCGGCGAGTTCTCCGTGGTACGCCAATTCCGACCTTGCCATGGATGTTTCGGTCAATAGCGAAAATGGCGGCGCCAATGTCGCCGTTTCCGGCACAGTCAACGGCAGCCGTCTTTCGGCCGTGGCCAAGATGCCGGATTTCCTGTCCATCACCGACGATACGGCGATGTCGCTGGAAGGGGTTTTGAAAAACCAGTCGACGGCGATCCTGTTCGGGCAGGCAGGGCTTGATCCTCTGCCGTTCGATGCCGACGGGGAAGGGCTGCTTTCCGTCAAGCTCAACGGCACGCTCGGTTCTCCCGTCCAGACCGATATCCGTTTCTCGACGGAGCGCACGCATTTCTCGATGATTGGATCCTTTGCCGTTGCCGCCGCCAATTTCGGCGAGGGTAGTGCGGATCTGGCGCTCGAAAGCGCCGATATAGAGCCCTATCTCATCATGAACGCCGTTGGCCTGCCCCAGCTTGGTGGTGGCATGGCGCTGAAGGCGAACGGAAAAATGGCGGTGGATGCGCAGAAGATTGCGTTTTCCGCCCTCGGCGGGCAGGCGGGCGGCAACCCCTTCTCGGGCAGTCTGGCGTTCCAGCGCGCGGCCCCCCATTCCGTCACCGGTGATCTTGCCCTTCGGACCGTCGATCTTGCCTGGCTCGGAGATGCGATCTACGGACCGGTGATCGACCCGGAGACGGGCACGCTCAACGCCAAGCCGCTGGCCATGCCGGCTTTCCCGCAACTCAAGGCCGCGCTGTCGCTGAAAGCGGAGAGTTTCGAAGCCGGTCCCTTCGGTACGGTCACGGGTCTGTCGACCAAGATCACGCATGATGATGGCAATCTCGCGCTTGATGATATCGCCGGCACCTTCATGGGCGGAAAGCTGACCGGGCGGCTTGCCATGTCCACAGGCGAGGGAGCGGGCATTTTCCGCACCAAGATTGCGGTGAACGACGCCAATCCCGAGTCGATATTGTGGGCGAACGCCAACGGCCCGGTCGCGACGGGCCGGGTGGCGATCGATCTGACCGCCGAATCGACGGGCAAAAGCGTTGGTGAAATTTTGAAATCGGCAGGTGGCTCGGGGGAAGTGCGTGCCAGCGGGCTTGTGCTCAAAGGGCTTAATCCCGGTGCCTTTCCGCCGATCCTGCAGGCGGCGGAAGGCTTGCAGCAGCCGATCGACGCGCCGAAGGTTCGGCCGCTGGTGGATCAGAGCCTGTGGCAGGGCGAAATACCGCTCGGCAACGTAGCCCTGCCATTCACCCTGAATGGCGGCGCGCTGCACTTCCAGAATTTGCGCGCCGGGATCGATCCGGTGACGCTTACCGGAGATGCGACGGTCGATATTGCAGCATCGACCGTGAATGGCGATCTCGATCTTATCTTCAATCCCGGCACCGAAGTAGTTGCTGGGGCCGAACCGTCGCTGCGTCTCAACTATAACGGTCCGCTCGCCGCACCGGCTTTGACGACTGATGTTTCGGCGCTCGGCAATTATCTGTCACTCCGGGCTTTCGAAAAGGAACGCCGTCGCGTCGAGGCCATGCAGGCCAGCGTTCTCGAAAAGCAGCGCCTGCGTCGTGAAACGGCGCTTTATCGTTCTCAGGCGGCTGAACGTCAGGCTGAAAAGGAACGGGTGGAGGCGGAAGCCAAGGCCAAGGCCGAAGAGGAGGCGCGCCTTAAGGCGGCGGCAGAGGAGCGTCTGCGGCAGGAAAAGGAACAGCAGGAGCGGTTGCAACAGCAACAGCAGCAGCAGCAGCAGCAACCTGTTCCCGAGCGGCAATCAACGCCGGCCCTGACGGTGCCTCCAACGGAAGATGCGATCAGGCAACTGGCGCCCGAAAACGCTCCGGCCAATCCGTAAGTTTGCCGCGACGACGGCGCGTTTTGGGGAGAGGTTAGAGCCCGTGTCTCAGGGCGAATTTTGACACGGTCCGGACAGCTGCCGCTTCGACCGCTTTGCCAAAATTATCCGTTAGCCTGTTAAATCCAGGCTTCACGCTTGCCGAAGGGCGTGTCGGCATCAAAATTCTTGGTGCCGATCCTGCTGCTTTCCCCCGACAGGCTGGGCTTGTCCGCGCTGTTGCTTGAGGAAGCCGATTTGTCGGAGCTGTTTTCGAGTGCCTCGAGCTGCGCTTGCAGCGATGCAATAGTACTCTTCAGTTCTTCCTGTGCTTTCGCTTCGGAGGTCTGGGCGAGTTCTGACTGCTTTTCGGCAATCTGCGATTTCAGTTCGGCAACGCTTGAAGACGAGGTGGATGAAGAGGAGAGGACGGAAACAGCGATGCTCGTTCCCGAAGCGGCGGAAACCATGGGTCGCCTCGTGGCGTGCGGATGGAAAGGAAAAGCTTGAAATACAAATCTGGAAGCAAGGCTACGCAGTACTGAAGCGCCTTGCAGTACAAATTAGCGCGCTAATGTTTAATGAATGCTTTCACGACATTATGAGTTTTCGGCAAGAATGTTTGTAGTCGGAGAATGGCTGGAGATGAGCCGGCGCATATGCGCGCCTCTGCAGTGTCATCTTTCGATGCCACCTTGCAGAAAGCTCACCTGCTCTTCAGCCAATTCAGCACATGGACCCGAAGGGATGAGGACAGATTGCTGTCGGCTGGCCGGTTGTCGTCTATTTCCGCAAGCAGGGCGGCGAAACTGATCTTGCGCTTTTCGGCGATGATTTTCAGCTCGTCCCAGAAGGCATCCTCGAGTGAAATGCTGGTGCGGTGGCCGTGCAATGTCGTGGAGTGCTTGCGGATCATCAGATCAATCTCTCCGGCTGGTCCGGTTGGGAATCTGAATCATGTCGTGCCTGCAAGCCTCTGTTTAGCGGTGTTTTTTCCGGTCTTCCGAAAGCTTGCCCGGGCAGGCCGGCTCTTCAATCCCTATCGGTCCTGTCATCGTCCTTTTCAAGCCGCCCCTGATCGAGCGCCTTTGCGGCTTTTTCGTTAAGGGCCGATGTGAGGTTTTTTTCCGCTTTGGTGCGACCGAAGGACAGGCGGTTCTGATCCGCCTGTTTTTCTTTTTCGCTACGGGCTTTCTGCTTCCGTAACTGACGCAGATTGACGATATCGGCGGGCATGCGGATATGTCTCCTTGAGCTTCACGCGGTCGGGCAAAAAGCCGTTATTGCTTCTTGCGGAAGGCATCCAGAGAAACGACGGAGCCTTCCTTCTTTTCCTCGCCGGACTTGGGCGTCTCCGACGTTGTAGCCGGCTTTGCTTCATGGGAAACGGGATAGGCGGTGATTTCGGCCTCTTCCAGCTCTTCCTCGTCTGCCAGGGGCACATCGAACTCAAGCTCGAAATTGACGGAAGGATCGTAGAAACCTCTGATGGCGTTATAGGGAACAACCAGCTTTTCCGGCGTATCCGAGAAGGACAGGCCGATTTCAAAGCCGATCTCCGTAACCTTCAGGTCCCAGAACTGATGCTGGATGACGATGGTCATCTGCTCGGCATATTTGGACTTGAGGTGCTGCGAAATCCGCACACCGGGCGCGCCGGTCAGAAATGTTATGAAGAAATGGTGGTCGCCGGGCAGGCGGCCGGTTGCGGCCACTTCACCCAAAACTTTGCGAATAACGCCGCGAAGGGCATCCTGTGCGAGAATGTCGTAACGGATATGATCCTGCCCCATGCGGTCCTGTCTTTCCCTTATTCGAACGTCTTTTAAAGCGCTGCGCACCAAGTGCGCCAAGGACGCTGTAACACTTTGAATCTTTGCGTAATCCGCAAGCCGGGATCAATTTCGATCCTGGCGGCTACGCATTACCCAAGTATACGCAATGTCCTGAACGGCAGCAACGGAAAAGCCGATGCTGTGTGCAAGTCAGCTATCATATAACCAATTCAGGCAAAATGGAGAAGGTGGAGGTTTCTGTTGCCAGGTACCTCCGAACCCCGCCTCACGGGGCTAACCGTGAGGACTTTAGAGCGGAATTCCCGCACCGCCATTAGGCAGCGAGAGCGTATTCCTTAGCGTTGTTGTCATTTGCAACTACACTTGTGACCCGATAACGGCGGTATCATGCCGAGCAAAAGTTCGATCTTTACGCCCTTGTCGATCCTATTTCGCCCCCATCAAAAGCCGGCCTTCATCTTGAAAAGCCGCCGGTTTTTGGTGGAGGCGCCGGGTACCGCCCCCGGGTCCAATAGGTTTATTACACCGACCGTTTATCGCCATAGCCGGGTTGCCCCGGCAAGGTTCATATAGGCGTTTCCCTTGGCGGAGAAAAGGGGCCGATGACAATTCCATGAAAAGATTTCGTGTTTGCCGCCCACAATTTAGACAATTCTTGACGACGAGGGATTGCTGACACATTCTCCCTACAACCGGTCACCACAAGCAACACCGGGCCGGGGACACACGAAGGAGTGGACATGACTGACTATCTCGCAGATGTGAAGAAATACGACGCAGCAGCCGACGAAGCGATTGTCGGCAAGATCGTCAAACATCTCGGCATTGCCCTGCGCAACCGGGATTCATCGCTGGTGTCCGCTTCCGATCCGGAAGAGCTTGCACGTGTGAAGGCGAACTGGTGCGGCAAGAAGCTTGGCGTTACCGATGAGAGCGCCGACAAGGCGATCGATGCAACCGCCAAGGCCATGGCCGCAGACCGCTCCAAGTCGCGTGTGACCTTTTATTATCTGGTGGCCAAGGAACTGGGCAAACTCCAGTCGCTCTGATTTTTTCGCGGGGATAAGCGACCCGCTGGTGATTGGTTCTGTCGCCCTGTGTTGTTATATTCCCTTGATATCAGGGAATCGGCGGCAGAACACATGAAACAATATCTCGATCTTCTCCGGCATGTGATGGATACCGGCTCCGACCGCGGAGATCGCACCGGCACGGGTACGCGTTCGGTCTTCGGTTACCAGATGCGTTTCGATCTTGCGGAAGGTTTTCCGGTTCTCACCACCAAGAAGCTGCATCTGCGCTCGATCATCCATGAACTCCTGTGGTTCCTGAAGGGCGACACCAATATCGCCTATCTCAAGGAAAACGGCGTTTCCATATGGGACGAATGGGCCGATGAAAATGGTGATCTGGGTCCGGTTTACGGAGCACAGTGGCGTTCCTGGCCGGCGCCCGACGGCCGCCACATCGACCAGATCGCGCTTTTGATCGAGGCCCTCAAAACCAATCCCAATTCCCGCCGCCACATCGTTTCGGCCTGGAACCCGGCGCTGGTGGACGAGATGGCGCTGCCGCCCTGCCATTGCCTGTTCCAGTTCTATGTTTCGGATGGAAAGCTGTCCTGCCAGCTTTACCAGCGCTCGGCCGATATTTTCCTCGGCGTGCCTTTCAATATTGCTTCCTACGCACTTCTGACGCTGATGGTGGCGCAGGTCACGGGGCTGAAGCCCGGCGATTTCGTCCATACGCTTGGTGACGCGCATATCTACGCCAACCATTTCGAACAGGCGAAATTGCAGATGACGCGGACCCCCAAGGCCCTGCCGACGATGCGCCTCAACCCGGATGTACGAGATCTCTTCTCCTTTAAGTTCGAAGACTTTACGCTGGAGAACTACGAGGCGGATTCAACCATCAAGGCACCGATCGCGGTATGAGCGAGCCGCGCATCACCATCATCGTCGCGGTGTCGGAAAACGGCGTTATCGGCCGCGACCTCGATATGCCTTGGAAGCTTTCCACTGACCTCAAGCGCTTCAAGGCGATGACGATGGGCAAACCGCTCATCATGGGCAGGAAGACATTTCTCTCGGTGGGCGAGCGTCCTTTGCCGGGCCGGCCGCACATCATCGTCAGCCGCAATGCCGATTACAGGCCTGATGGCGTGGATGTCGTGTCATCGCTTGAAGATGCCCTCGCGCTTGGCAAAAGCAAGGCTGCGGAACTGGGTGTGGACGAGGTTTTCGTGGCCGGTGGCGGGGAAATCTACCGTCAGGCCATGCCGTTTGCCGATCAACTTTCCGTCACCCATGTGGCCGTAAAGCTTGATGGCGACACTTTTTTTCCGGAAATCGATCCCGCCGTGTTTGAAAAAATCGAGGAAAATGCCGTTCCCGCCGGGGAAAAGGACAATTATCCGGTTCTGTTCACCACTTATTTGCGCAGAGCCGCGTCAAAGTGAACTATTTACCCTGATTGGGTATTTAGTTACCACCTCTGCGTTGAAACGCACGCTTCTCCTTCTTATAACGGGTCCATATTCCCGCCGCACGCGAGCAATCGCTTTCGAACGGGATCGGGAGAGGCTTTTATAAAGAGGTATTGATGCCCTGGAGCAATCAGAATGGCGGCGGCGGCCCTTGGGGCGGCGGCGGTGGTGGCGGAAACAACCAGGGCGGCGGTGGCGGCCCATGGGGGCAGGGACCTAACCGGCCTCGCGGCGGTGGCGGCGGCAATGGCGGCCCGCCCGATCTGGAAGAGATCATCCGGCGCAGCCAGGACCGCTTCAAGAATGTCCTGCCGGGCGGGTTCAATGGCGGCGCGATTGCGATCGTCGCTCTCGTCGTTCTGGTTTTCCTCGGCATTCAGTCCATCTACACCGTCCAGCCGGACGAGCGCGGCGTGGAGCTGCGTTTCGGGCGTCCGAAGGATGAGATTTCGATGCCCGGCCTGCATTTCCATCTGTGGCCGATCGAGACGGTTGAAATCGTCAAGGTGACCGAACAGCAGCAGAATATCGGTTCGCGCGCTTCGTCTTCCTCCGCGAACGGCGTGATGCTGACCGGTGACCAGAACATCGTCAACGTGCAGTTCTCGGTGCTCTATACGGTTTCCGATCCGAAATCCTACCTGTTCAACGTCGATAGCCCGGCTGAGACCTTGCAGCAGGTTTCCGAAAGCGCGATGCGCGAAATCGTCGGCCGTCGTCCCGCACAGGACATTTTCCGTGATAACCGTCAGGCGATCGCGGCGGATGTGCGCACCATCATCCAGTCCACCATGGACGGATACGGGGCCGGCATCTCCATCAATGCTGTCGCCATCGAAGACGCGGCGCCGCCGCGCGAAGTGGCCGACGCCTTCGATGAAGTGCAGCGTGCCGAGCAGGACGAGGACCGCTTCGTGCAGGAAGCCAACCAGTACGCCAACCAGAAGCTGGGTGCCGCACGTGGTCAGGCAGCACAGATCATCGAAGAGGCGAACGCCTACAAATCTCGTGTCGTCAACGAGGCAGAGGGTGAGGCACAGCGCTTCATTTCCATCTACGATCAATATCGCACGGCACCTGACGTGACCCGCCAGCGCATGTTCCTGGAAACGATGGAACAGGTCCTCAAGGGTTCCAACAAGGTCATCATCGACGAAAAACAGGGTGTGGTGCCTTATCTGCCTCTGAACGAGATCATGCGCGGCAATCCGGGCGCGGCACAGCAGGGAGGCAACTGATATGAGCAACCGTCTTACGGCCGTTCTCGTCGGTCTCGCCGCCGTGCTTTTCCTGGCCTATTCGTCGATCTTCGTCGTCACCGAGCGCCAGCAGGCCATCGTTGTGCGCTTCGGTCAGATCCAGGACGTAAAAACGGCGCCGGGCCTCTACTTCAAGCTGCCCTTCGCCTTCATGGATGCCGATCGGGTGCAATATATCGAGAACCGGGCGCTGCGCTTCGATCACGACAACATCCGTGTTCAGGTTTCCGGCGGCAAGTTCTACGAGGTTGATGCCTTCGTGGTCTATCGCATCACGGATGCCCGCCGCTTCCGGCAGACGGTCTCCGGTGACCAGATGTCGGCGGAATCGCGTCTACGCACTCGTCTCGACGCATCGTTGCGCCGGGTCTACGGTCTTCGCGGCTTCGAATCGGCGCTTTCGGATGCGCGTGCATCGATGATGCAGGAAGTACGTGACGATCTGCGTCCCGATGCGGAATCGCTTGGCGTCAGCATCGTTGATGTCCGTATCCGCCGCACCGATCTCACGCAGGAAGTCTCGCAGCAGACCTTCGAGCGTATGAAGTCGGAACGACTGGCCGAAGCCGAACTGATCCGCGCCCGCGGTAACGAGGCGGCACAGCGTCGTCGCGCTATTGCCGACCGTCAGGTCGTGGAATTCGAATCCGACGCCCAGCGTCAGTCCGAAGTCCTGCGCGGTGAAGGCGATGCGGAGCGTAACCGGGTCTTCGGTGAAGCTTTCCAGCGCGACCCTAGCTTCTTCGAGTTCTATCGTTCCATGGCGGCCTATTCCAGCGCGCTGTCTGGAACCGGCACTACGCTGGTCCTGTCTCCCGACTCGACCTTCTTCCGTTATTTCAACGACATCAACGGTGCTCCATCCACGGCTCCGGCCGCACCTGCCGCACCGCCGGCAAATTGATAACGGATCGATTGATTTTGGAGGGGCCGGTTTTAACCGGCCCTTTCTTTTTGAGTGAATGGCTGGGTGGCAGCAAAACGGAAAGGGGACAAAATCCTGTTGTCTCGCGCCCGGAAAGGGATATCCGTTTTCGCGCCGATGCTGTAGGCAGTGAGCAAGGCAGCCGTTGCTGTTCACGAAAAGGTATTTTTACACTTCATCATTCCGCCTTATGCTTTGACGATATATGCAGGGAATGACGATTTGAAACGCGAGGACGCTTATGGCCGTGACCCTTCTTTCGCCTTTTCGCAGCAGCATTGCCGCAGTCGCGGGCTTCGCACTTGTGGCGGGTAGCCTTTCGGCACCGGTTGCGGCATGGGCGCAGAGCCATGGGCCGGCATCGGTCGCTGATCTTGCCGCGCCGCTTCTTGATGCGGTGGTGAATATTTCGACGTCGCAGAACGTCAAGACCGAAGGCAAAGGGCCTGTGCCGCCGAAACTGCCGGAAGGTTCGCCTTTCCAGGAGTTCTTCAAGGATTATTTCGACAACCAGAAACCGGAAGGCGGCGACAAGGTCAGTTCGCTGGGATCCGGCTTCGTTATCGATCCGGCTGGCTACATCGTCACCAACAATCACGTCATTGAGGGCGCAGACGCCATCGAGGTGATTTTCCCGAATGGTTCGAAGCTGAAGGCAACGCTGGTCGGCACTGATACCAAGACCGATCTTTCCGTTTTGAAGGTAGAGCCGAAGGCTCCGCTGAAGGCAGTCAAGTTCGGCGATTCGCGCAGCATGCGCATCGGTGACTGGGTCATGGCCGTTGGCAATCCCTTCGGCCTCGGCGGATCGCTGACCGTCGGCGTCGTTTCCGCGCGCGGGCGCAACATCAATGCCGGTCCCTATGACAACTTCATCCAGACGGATGCTGCAATCAACAAGGGTAATTCCGGCGGTCCGCTCTTCAACATGAAGGGTGAGGTGATCGGCATCAATACGGCGATCATTTCGCCGAGCGGGGGTTCGATTGGCATCGGTTTCGCGGTTCCGACGGAACTCGCCCAGAATATCGTCGAGCAGCTCATCCAATTCGGCGAAACCCGCCGTGGCTGGCTCGGCGTGCGCGTCCAGCCGGTTACCGACGACGTGGCCGCAAGCCTTGGCATGGAAGCGGCAAAGGGTGCCTTGATTTCCGGCGTGGCCAAGGGTGGCCCGGTGGAAAACGGCCCGATCCAGGCCGGTGATATTGTGCTGAAATTCGACGGCAAGGATATTCACGAGATGCGTGACCTCTTGAGGATCGTGGCGGAAAGCCCGGTCGGCAAGGAAGTCGATGTCGTGGTCTTCCGTGACGGCAAGGAAGAGACCGTCAAGGTAAAGCTTGGCCAGTTGCAGGATGCGCCCGATGAAAAGGCCGCAACCGACGATCCGCAGGCCGAGGACGGTGACGGTGGCATGGTCGTGCCTGATGACAAGGGCGGTTCCGACGATCAGGCGCAGGACCAGACGCCGGAGGTGCGCGAAGCGCCGCAGCGTGTGCTCGGCATGAACCTCGTAGTGCTGAGCAACGAGTTGCGGACGGAGAAGGGCATTGCCGAAAGCGTCGAAGGCGTGCTTGTTGCCAGCGTCGATCAGGGTTCGCCGGCCGAACAGAAGGGCATGAAGGCGGGTGATGTCATCGTCGAGGTTGGACAGGACTTCATGGAGGTTCCGGGCGACGTGCTTGTGCGTGTCAACGGCCTGAAATCCGAGGGTCGCAAGAATGCGCATATGATGGTTGCCGATGCACAGGGCAATCTACGCGTCGTGGCGCTGCCGCTGGAGTAAAGCTTCTTTCGCCCGGTTCGGCAGGAATCGGGCGGCTGTGGTTCGGCTTGCTCTCTATTCCTCGGTCTCCGCCAAAGGAGGCCAAGGATATGAAATTATTGGAAAACAAGGTTGCGATCATAACTGGCGCGTCATCCGGCATCGGCCGGGCGACGGCAAGGCTGTTTGCCGAACAGGGCGCGGCCGTCATTATCAACGCGCGTGGTGCCGAGGCACTCGAGGACGTGGCTTCCGCCATTCGCCAGGCCGGCGGTCGCGTTCACCCCGTGGCGGGTGACGTCACAGTTGCGGAAACCCATGCCCGTCTGACGGATGCGGCCATGACCGTCTTTGGCGGTCTCGATATCGCCGTCAACAATGCCGGTGCCGTTGGCGCAACAAAACCGCTTGCGGAGATTTCGGTAGAGGAATGGGATCACGTGATCACCGCCAACCTCACTTCCGCATTTCTCGGCGTGCGCAGCCAGATCCCTGCGATGTTGAAGCGGGGAGGCGGTTCGGTCGTCTTCATCTCCAGCTTCGTCGGCACCAGCGCCGGCATACCCGGCATGGCAGCCTATGGCACCGCCAAGGCGGCGCTGATGGGGCTGGTGAAGGGCATTACTGCCGACTACGCCTTCAAGGGAATTCGCGCCAATGCACTGCTTCCCGGCGGAGTCGATACGCCGATGGCGGGAGATGCGGCCCAGAAGGAGTGGGCTGCGGGGCTGCATGCGATGAAGCGCATTGCGGAACCGGAGGAACTGGCGCAGGCCGCCCTTTTTCTCTCCAGCCCGATGTCGAGCTTTGTTGCCGGATCGGCCCTGTTTGCCGACGGCGGAAATGCGGCGGTGAAGTAATTGCCGAACTGGCGGACGAGGGCGCTACTGCGCTCGTCGTTCCCGCCACTCCGCGAGCGTCAGCGCATAGGTCACATGCGGGCGCAGATGCGGATGGGTGTCTTCCGGGACGCGCGGGTGGTCGAAGTCTCGTGACGGGTCACGCTTGAGGCCGATACGTTCCATCACCCGCGTCGAACGCTGGTTGTCATGGACGGCAAAGGAGACGATTTCCGGCGTTTCCTTTTCGTCAAAAGCCATGACGAGCAGCGATTGCGCGGCCTCGGTGACATAGCCGTGACCCCAGAAACGGGTGGCGAGCCGCCAGCCGATTTCCATGGTTCCGAGCGGGAAGGGCGGATCGAGGTTCATGACCGGCGATATGCCGCAAAATCCCATAACCTCGCCGGTTTCGCGCAGTTCCATGGCGTAGAAGCCGTAACCGCTGCCGCGGATCATGCCATTGATGGTTTCGAGAACCGCATCCGCTTCCGCATGGCTGCGGCGGAAGGGAAAAAATTCCATGACCTTTTCGTCGGCGTTGATTTCGCGGAACAGATTGCGGTCGCTCTCCTTCCACTCGCGCAGAATGAGCCTTGATGTTTCGCGGATGATCATGGAACGACAAAATCCGTCTTGCGGTAACCCTGAATATAAAGGAGTGCGGTCAGGTCGCCATGGTCGATGCGCATCTGCGCCTCGGCGGCGACGGCGGGCTTGGCGTGCAGGGCAACGCCCGCGCCGGCCAGATGCAGCATGCCGAGATCGTTGGCGCCATCGCCGACCGCCATTGCCTCGTCCGGCGAGATGCCGAGCTTTGCGGCGATATCGTTCAGCGCATCCACCTTGGCCTGTTTGCCGAGGATCGGTTCGGCAACGGTGCCATCCAACTGGCCATCGGCCTCGCCGAGAAGATTGGCGCGGTTCTCGTCAAACCCCAGCATCGCCGCCACCCGGCCGGTGAAGACCGTGAAACCGCCAGAAACGAGGGCGGTATAGTAGCCTTTCGCCTTCATGGTGGCGATCAGCTCCTTGCCGCCTGATGTCAGCGTGATGCGCTTTTCGATAACGTCATCGATGACGGAGACTGGCAGGCCCTTCAGCAGCGCCACGCGCTCGCGGAGCGCCGGCTCAAAAGCGATTTCGCCATTCATGGCGCGAGCGGTAATCGTGGAAACCTTGTCCTTCAATCCCACTTCGGCGGCCAGCTCGTCGATGCATTCCTGACCGATCATGGTCGAATCCATATCGGCGATCAGAAGCTTCTTGCGGCGCTTGTCCTGTTCCTGAACGACGATATCGATCGGCTGGCCCGAAAGCACGTCGGCAATCGCGTCACGTGCCTGTTCGGCATCGGTGCCAGAGGGCAGGGCAATATCGCAGGCGATGCCATCGGCCAGCCAGTAGAGACCGGATGCGTTTACGGCATTGGCGGCCGCTTCGCCGAGGGCCGGTGTCAGAACAGGATTTGACGGATTGGCGATAAGCGTGGCAACGAAAGCCATGATGAAAAACCTTGATGAGAATTTTGATGCGATCCTGATAACCGGCCCGACGGCAAGCGGCAAGTCCGCGCTTGCGCTTCGTATGGCGCGGGAGCGGAACGGTGTCGTGATCAATGCCGACAGCATGCAGGTTTATGACACGCTGCGGGTGCTGACCGCTCGGCCATCCGAGGAAGAAATGGCAGGCGTGCCACATCTGCTATACGGCCATGTGCCGGCAAGCAGTTCCTATTCAACGGGTGAATGGCTGCGGGACATTTCCGCCCTGCTTGGGGATTTGCGCAGGCAGCAGCGTTTTCCGGTCATCGTTGGCGGTACGGGGCTTTATTTCAAGGCACTGACGGGCGGCTTGTCCGATATGCCAGCCATTCCTGACGACATACGCGAGAGGCTGCGCGCCCGGCTGATCGAAGAGGGGTCAACGGTCCTGCACGCGGAACTGTCGCGGTGCGATCCCTTGATGGCACAGGGGCTTCAGCCGGGGGACGGCCAGCGGATCGTCCGGGCGCTGGAGGTCATGGAGGCGACCGGAAAGTCGATCATGGAGTTCCAAAAAGCCAGTGGTCCGATGATAGTTGATCCGGACCGAGCGGAGAAATTCGTGGTCCTGCCGGAACGGCCCGTGCTGCACGACCGCATCAATCGGCGGTTCGAAACCATGATGGAGAGTGGTGCTGTGGAAGAGGTGAAGGCTCTTCTCGCCCTGAAACTTGCGCCTGACGCCACAGCGATGAAGGCGATCGGCGTTTCCCAGATCGCCGATATGCTGGCTGGCGGTATGAGTGAGGTAGAGGTCATCGAAAAATCGGCGGCCGCGACCCGCCAATATGCCAAGCGGCAGATGACCTGGTTCCGCAACCAGATGGGGCCGGACTGGGCACGTATCCAGCCGTAAGGGCCGCGCTCAGTCCTTGCGGTAAAGGCTGCCTAGCGGCTTTTTCATCAGGCTCTCCCGCAGCGAAGGGCGTGTCTCTGATGGAGGCGGGCCACTCTGTGCCTGCATCTGGAAGCCGACTTTGCGCAATTCGTTGACAGCGCTGGTATCCGTTGCCGTTGCGGGCGACTGTGGCGCGAGGGTTGTGCGTCCGGGCAGCATGTCGGGGCGGTAAGGTTCGTATCCCTCTGTCGCCGCCGTCCCCAGTTCGCGTTTCCAGCGATCGACGTCGTCCGCCTCTCTGGGAGCGGACATCGGTTCCTGCATATCGGAGAAGGCCGCTTCGACGCTTTGCTGGAAGCCGGTGATGACGGGCTTGGCTACCGCGCGCATGCGGCTGACGATGGTGTTTAGATCCACCGTATCGGGCGTTTCGTGGGGCGTATGGCTGACTGCGCCGTTCGCCTTCGGCAATTTTGCCGTGGAGACGCGGTCGAAGCGCATGCGCATCGGTACGCCCACCGCCTCGCCAAAGGCGATTGCCTCGCCATTGCCGATGGACGAGAGGAAACTGGTGGTCGAGGTTGAGGCGTTCGGTACGGCGGACAGAATGATCTTCTGGTCGATCTCGTTCGTCAGCCGCATGGCAAAAACGGTCGAGCACTGCGACAGGATGGTCTGGTCCAGCTCACTCGGACGCTGGCTGATGACGCCAAGCGAAATACCGTATTTGCGGCCTTCCTTGGCGATCTGCGCGATCGCCTGCCGGGTCGGGAAAAATCCGCGCTCAGGGTCGGCGGGAACATAACGGTGCGCTTCTTCGCAGACGACAAGCATATGAAGCGAGCCGCGCGCCAGCACCGCGAGTTCGAAGGACATACGGCAAAGGACGGAGACGACCGAGTTCACCACTTCCGAGGGGATGCCGGACAGCTGGAAAACCGAAATCGGCTTGCCTTCTCCTGGAATACGGAAGATATGCGCCACCGTTTCCAGAATGGTGTCGCTGATCGTATTGCTGGAGAACATGAAGTTATAGCGCGTATCGTTGATGGCCGAGAGGATGCGGCCCTTGAGGGATCGCAGAGTCGGCTTTTCGCCGCGCCCTTCCAGCCGCCCGATGCGCTCGTCGATGAGGGCGAGAATATCGGCCATGCGGTAAGGCACCGGCGTGTCGGGCGTGATCGCGCTCTTGTCGGACGTGCGGCGAACGGCGGAGCCATCTGTGCCGCGAAATGCCTTTTTCGCTTCCGGAATGATGTCGCGAAGGACGTCCATCTCTTCCGGTACGGGCTTGCGTCCGCGGAAAATCACTTCCGCGAATTCTTCAAGGCGCATCAGCCAGAAGGGAAGGTCGAGCGTGTCGGTGTCGATGACGACAGAATGATCGGGAAAGGCGGCCGCAAATTCATTGTGCGGATCGAGAATGAGGACACGCAGCTTCGGGTCCGTCTCGATCGCCTTGTTCAGAAGAAGGGAGACGGCGGTGGTTTTGCCCACGCCCGTCGAGCCGACGACGGCGAAATGTTTCGCCAGCATCTGCTGGATGTTGATGGCCGCGCCAATCGTGTCGTCCTGCGTCAGCTTGCCAATGACGCATGTGTCTCGCTTGCCGCTGTCATAGATCTTGGAAAGGTCTCCCGTGCGGATGCGATGCGCGACCGCGCCCAGGTAGGGGTAACGGGAAATGCCGGTGGAAAAACGTTCGCTGCCATCTTCGGTGCGGTATACTTCGCCAACGAGTTCCACGTCGATCAGCAGCCTGTTCGGCTTGTCCGACGACCAGTGTTCTTCGCCCGTGCGCATGGCATATACCAGTGCGGCGACACGGCTCGTTCCCATTTCGATCGAGATCAGGCGTCCGACGGACCAGAGCTGCGCGACATCGGTTGAACCGATTTCAGTTTCTGCGGCGATTGTCGCATGGGCGCCATCACAGGCGATGACGCGGCCGAGCATGCGGTTAGCCGGCTGCTGGCCGGATCGCCGTTCGTTTTCGTCCATGCGGGACGCTCTATGAAACTCGTCACTATTCACGTCTTATCCCGGTACATGCGGATGATCGCGGTGGTTCGGGCATTATCTGCATTTTTGATTGTAAAAGATTATATTTAACAACCTGTGTATCTGTTGCGTTCGAAAATTTCGTCCATGGCGCCTTGCGGGTAATAAAAGAAGCCGACGCCGATTTTTTCCGCAATATGCGTTGACGACTGGCGCTTTTCTGGCTAACACTCCGGCCCATGAAAAATCTTAACGTACTTATCGTGGTGGGACGGCGCATGGGCAGGATGGTGTAACCATCCGGCGAAAGCACCCATGCGCTGAACGAGGCTCCTCTAGGGGCCTTTTTTTATGTCTTCAAACAGGCCCTCGGGCTCCTCGATATCCAAAGCCAAAGCGGGATGGAAACAGGCAATGACGGATAAGGATAATACGGAAAACAGCAATAGCATGACAGGTGCGGAGATTGTTCTGAAGGCGCTGAAGGACAACGGCGTCGAGCACATCTTCGGTTATCCTGGTGGTGCCGTGCTTCCGATCTACGACGAGATTTTCCAGCAGGAAGACATTCAGCATATTCTCGTACGTCACGAGCAGGGTGCCGGCCATGCTGCCGAAGGTTATGCCCGCTCCACCGGCAAGGTCGGTGTCATGCTCGTTACCTCCGGCCCCGGCGCCACCAATGCGGTCACCCCGCTGCAGGATGCGCTGATGGATTCCATTCCGCTCGTTTGCCTCTCCGGCCAGGTTCCGACATCGCTGATCGGCTCCGACGCATTTCAGGAATGCGATACCGTCGGCATTACGCGCCCCTGCACCAAGCACAA
This sequence comes from Agrobacterium sp. A3-95, assembly GCF_053521785.1. NCBI lineage: Bacteria > Pseudomonadati > Pseudomonadota > Alphaproteobacteria > Hyphomicrobiales > Rhizobiaceae > Agrobacterium > Agrobacterium sp. A3-95. The sequence goes on from NZ_JBNWDR010000003.1 coordinate 540,221, forward strand.
CTGGCTGGTAAAGGACGTCAACGAACTGGCGGGCATCATCCATGAGGCCTTCCGCATCGCACAGACTGGTCGTCCCGGCCCCGTCGTCGTCGATATTCCGAAGGACATCCAGTTCGCCACCGGCACCTATACGCCGCCTTCCGCCGCCATTCAGCAGAAGAGCTACAAGCCGAAGGTTCAGGGCGATCTTAATGCCATTCACGCGGCCATCGAATTGATGTCTAAGGCAAAGAAGCCGGTTTTCTACACCGGTGGCGGTGTCATCAACTCCGGCCCGGAAGCGACACGGCTGCTGCGTGAACTGGTAGAGCTGACCGGTTTCCCGATCACCTCGACGCTGATGGGTCTCGGCGCCTATCCGGCTTCCGGCAAGAACTGGCTCGGCATGCTGGGCATGCACGGTTCATACGAAGCCAATATGACAATGCATGATTGCGACGTGCTGGTCTGCATCGGCGCACGTTTCGACGACCGTATTACCGGACGCCTGAATGCGTTTTCGCCGAATTCCAAGAAGATTCACGTCGATATCGATCCGTCCTCGATCAACAAGACCGTGCGCGTCGACGTTCCGATCATTGGCGACGTCAGCCATGTTCTGGAAGATATGGTTCGCCTGTGGCGCGCTTTGCCGAAGAAGCCGGAAAAAGCGCAGACCGCGGACTGGTGGCTGCAGATCGAGCGCTGGCGCGCCCGCAACTCCTTTGCCTACAAGAATTCCAACGATGTCATCATGCCGCAATATGCATTGCAGCGTCTTTACGAGGCATCGAAGGGGCGCGAGACCTTCATCACCACCGAAGTTGGCCAGCATCAGATGTGGGCGGCGCAGTTCTTCGGCTTCGAGGAGCCGAACCACTGGATGACTTCGGGCGGTCTCGGTACCATGGGATACGGCCTGCCGGCAGCTATCGGCGTGCAGGTCGCGCATCCGGAAGCGCTGGTTATCGACATTGCCGGTGATGCCTCGATCCAGATGTGCATTCAGGAAATGTCCTGCGCCATCCAGTACGGTCTGCCGGTGAAGATTTTGATCCTCAACAACCAGTATATGGGCATGGTGCGGCAGTGGCAGCAGTTGCTGCACGGCAACCGCCTGTCCAACTCCTATACCGAAGCCATGCCTGACTTCGTCAAACTGGCGGAAGCCTATGGCGCGGTTGGCATGTATTGCGACGATCCGAAGGAACTGGACGACAAGATCGCCGAGATGATTGCGGTCAACAGGCCGGTCATCTTCGATTGCCGCGTTGCCAATCTCGCCAATTGCTTCCCGATGATCCCATCTGGTAAAGCCCATAACGAGATGCTGTTGCCGGACGAGGCGACGGATGAAGCTGTTGCCAACGCCATCGATGCCAAGGGCCGTCAGCTAGTCTGAGCCGGGAGAGGAAAAGGACATGAACGCACACCTACAACCCACCGGCTCCGCCTATTTCATCCAGAAGGAAACGGCTGCCGTCGAAAATCACACGCTGTCGGTTCTCGTCAGCAACGAGCCGGGCGTTCTCGCCCGGGTCATCGGCCTGTTTTCCGGCCGGGGTTACAACATCGAAAGCCTGACGGTTTCGGAAACCGAGCATGAGGCGCATCTGTCGCGCATCACGATCGTAACGCGCGGCACGCCGATCGTGCTGGAGCAGATCAAGGCGCAGCTGGAACGCATCGTTCCTGTGCACCGGGTGCTCGATCTCACCGTTCGCGCCCGCGAACTCGGGCAGGAACGGCCGATCGAGCGTGAAGTAGCGCTGATCAAGGTCGCCGGTTCGGGTGAAGCCCGCGCCGAGACGCTCCGTCTTGCGGATGCGTTTCAGGCCAAGGTGGTGGACGCGACAGTCGAGCATTTCATCTTCGAAATCACCGGCAAGTCGTCCAAGATCGACCAGTTCGTGGCCATCATCAAACCGCTCGGCCTGATCGAGATCTGCCGCACGGGTATCGCAGCGATGAACCGCGGTTCGCAGGGGATGTGATCCTCCGCCTTTCGAATATCCTTGTAATACCAAGCCCGCGGTTCGCCGCGGGTTTTTTTTATGGGCTGCGCTCCGGTGAATTGATATTCAACCATATGGTTGACTTTCTAGTCTGGCGGCCTATATTCAACAACATGGTTGAATTATCTGTTCCACATCTCGACACTGTCTTTCATGCCCTTGGCGATGCGACGCGGCGCACGATGCTGCGCGATCTATCCCGTGGCGAGCGAACGGTGAGCCAGCTGGCCGAGCCGTTCGACATATCGCTGGCTGCGGCATCCAAGCACATCAAGGCGCTGGAAAACGCCGGGCTTATTCGCCGTGAGGTGAGGGGGCGTACCCATGTCTGCCGCCTTGCGCCGGAACGGTTGGCAGAGGCGCATGAATGGCTGGATTTCTACCGGCAGTTCTGGAACAGCCGCCTCGATATTCTTGAGCAGATGCTCAGGGAGGATGATCAGGGAAAATCCCCTGCAGATGGAGGAAATGACAATGGCTGATATTGCAATGCCTGACGCCTATGGCCGGCTCGTCGAGCCGACAACCCTGAAAATAGAACGGCTCCTGCCGGGACCAATCGAGCGGGTCTGGGCCTATCTGACACAGAGCGAACTTCGCCGCCGGTGGCTGGCGTCCGGCGAGATGCGGCTTGCGCCCGACGCACCATTTGAACTCGTCTGGCGCAACGACGAGCTTTCCGACCCGCCGGGCAGCCGCCCGGAAGGTTTTTCCGAAGAGAACAGGATGACCTCACGCATCATCACCGTCGTTGCGCCGCATCGCCTCGTCTTCACCTGGGGTGAGAGCGCAGAGGTGTCGATCGAGCTTCAGGCTCTGGGCAAGGATGTGCTTCTGACACTGGTTCACCGCCGGCTTGCGGATCGCACGACCAAGCTCAATGTCAGCGCCGGCTGGCATGCGCATCTCGACATTCTCGCCGCCCGTCTTCAGGAAAAGGAGCCGGGGCCTTTCTGGGATAGCTGGCTGGGGCTGAAAGAGGAATATGAGCGCCGCATACCGTAACTGGGTGCAGCATGTCTGGGAGACTGACGGCGCGGTTCGCTGCGCCGTTATTGAATTGAAATGGTGCAGCCCAAAGCATCAGTTCGCAGGGCTCACACTTCGATTCAATTGCTTGAGTGCGTGATTCCGAAAAACATTTTAATGCTTTGTTAAATCACAGCATTTCCAGCGCCGTCTTGCGTGTCGGTGGTGGGAAGGCGGCATCCAGTGCGGCCCAGTCCTCATCGGTGATTTCGAGATCGGTGGCACCTCGGTTCTCCTCCACCCGTGCGGCGCTGGCGGATTTTGGAATGGCGATGACGCCTTCTCTTTCCAGAAGAAAGGCCAGTGCCACTTGCGCAGGCGTAGCCTGATAGGCCTTGGCGATGCGGATGAGTTCGTGGTTGTTGAGGATGCGCCCCTGTTCGATTGGCGAATAGGCCATCAGCGGCACGCTGTGCCACTGACACCAGGGCAGAAGCGAAAATTCCGGTCCACGCCGGGAGAGATTGTAGAGCACCTGATTGGCGGCGCAATTCTTACCGTCGGGAACAGCGAAAAGCTCCTCCATGTCGTCGGTGTCGAAATTCGAGACGCCCCAGTCGCCGATCTTGCCGGCTTTTTTCAGCTTTTCGAAAGCGGCCACCGTTTCTTCCAGCGGGTGATCACCACGCCAATGCAGCAGATAGAGATCGAGCCGGTCGGTGCCGAGCCTTGCGAGGCTGCGCTCGCAGGCCTCAATCGTGCCTCGGGCGCTGGCGTTCCAGGGATAGACCTTGCTGACCAGAAACACCTCGTCGCGCCGGCCGGCAATCGCCGTGCCCACCACCTCTTCGGATCGGCCGTCTGCATACATTTCGGCCGTGTCGATCAGCGTCATGCCGAGATCGATCGCCTTGCGAATGCTCTCGACTTCCTGAGGAGCCGATGATCTCATCTCGCCCATGTTCCAGGTGCCGAGGCCAAGGGCTGGTATCTCTTTTCCGGATGGCAGGGTGACGGAAGGAATGTCGTCATACATCGGTTCGCTCCAGCGGTTGTTGACGGAGAATAGCCCTTTGTTCCGACTTCTCAAACCCGGCATGGAAAGGATCGATCCATCAAAAAATTTGACTACGCCTATCGGTTGATCGGACTGGTTTGATGGTGGTTCGGCGGATAGGGTCTTTTCACAGGAGAGATCATGACTGTCGAAACCCTCGTTGCGCTGGTGCTGTTTGCCTTCACAACCTCCATTACGCCCGGCCCGAACAATATGATGCTTTTTGCCTCCGGCGTGAATTTCGGTTTCCGCCGCACGATCCCGCATATGCTGGGCATCGGGGCAGGGTTCCTGTCATTGCTGATCGGCGTCGGATTTGGGCTTGGCGCGCTGCTGCACTCCGTGCCCTTGCTCTACACCGTGCTGAAATTCGCGGGCGGACTTTATCTCGTCTGGATCGCGTGGAAGATCGGCACGTCCCGCAGCCTGAACGAGGGTGCTGCTGCATCAGTGCCGATGAGCTTTCTTGCCGCCGCAGCCTTTCAGTGGGTCAACCCCAAGGCTTGGGTAATGGCCGTGACGGCGATGGCGACCTATACGGATGAGGGGCAATATCTCGTCACCGTTTTGATTGTCGGTGTGGTTTTCGCCGCCGTCAATCTTCCCAGCGTTTCGACCTGGGCGGGCTTCGGCTCGGCCCTGCGCGACTGGCTTTCCGTTCCCGTACGGCTCAAATGGTTCAACATCACCATGGCCGTCCTTCTCGTCGTCAGCCTCTGGCCGATGTTGAAATAGGGGTTCTCCCTTCATCCCTGTGCCAGTCGCATGGATGTGGGGTGGGGGTATAGGTTATTCTACGCAGGGAACTGGCGGTAACATTCCTCGGCGATCTTCTGCACCTCGGCGCGCGTCAGTTCGGCAGAAACCGCATAGCCCAGTTCGTTGTCGATCCAATAAAAAGTCTCGACGCCATCGGCGCTCGCCATGCGGAAGCTGGTGGTGCGGTTTTCCTCGTTGTGGCCGACCAGCACCGTTACCCGGCGGCCGGTCTTGTCCTGATACATCAGCATCGCCCCTGGCTTGCCGCTGACGGGGATCAGGCGCCCGCCGACGAGATCATATCCGATCTTGGAAAGATCGGGGATGGCGAAGGGATAACCGAGCCTTTTGCCGAGCCATTTTGCAAGGTGCTGCTGCTGTTCGGCTCCAACTTCAACGGGGTGGCGCACCTCGCTTGCATAGATGAGATAGGCCGATTTCGCCTGCGCGGGAATGTCAGTCGTCAACGACGCCAGAACCACGTCCTGCGGCGTGGCGAGCGGCGACGGCACAAGCCTGCCGGCTGCCGCACCCGCCGCGAAGATCAGCAACACAGCTGCCGTTCGCAGAAGAACCGGTTTCAGCCGCCACGCGGGCGCCTGTTTTCTTTCGGCAAGCATCGCGGTGTCGTGCGGATGTTCGGCGGCATAGGCGGCGAATGCGGCTCGCAGGGTTTCAGCCTGTTTTTTCCAGTCTTCCACACGCTCCCGCTCCTGCGGCCTTTCGGTCAGCCAGGCCTCGACAGCCGCGCGGTCGTCTTCGGACAAAAGCCCATCGACATACGCGTGCAGATCGTCTTCGGTAATGGCATCGGGCCTTTTCATCGTGGTCTCCGCAGGGGAATGATATTGTCCGCCGCCAGGTGCTGGCGCAGGGTTTCGCGGGCGCGGGAAAGTCTGGACATGACGGTACCCACGGGGATCGACAATGTCTCGGCTGCCTCCTGATAGCTGTAGCCTTCCACCGTCACCAGCATCAGCACCGCCCGCATCTCTGGCGACAGCAGCCCGAGCGCGACGTGCAGCCTATCGTTTTCCAGCGTGTCGCCGAGTGTGTCGGCAACGGCCAGGCTTTCATGGCCGTCGAGACTTTCGGACGGGTGACGTTTCGCGGCGCGGTGGCGGTTGCGATAAAGATTCGTCATTATCGCGTAAGCCCATGATTTCAAAGCCGTTCCGTGCCATTGCCTCTTGTTGGTCAGCGCCTTTTCCACGCAGTCCTGCAATAGGTCCTCGCCATCGGCGTCGGAGCGGGAAAGGCTGCGAGAATAACGCCGCAGCATGGGTATCAGCGCCAGCATCTCCGCCTCGAAGGAGCCGGCTGCGGGGGAGAGGCTCCCCCGCGTATTGCCATTCATGCCATCATGGTTTTGCGGCATCCCATACACCGTTCATACCGTCGCCGGTTGCATCGCCTTTTTTCATGTCCTTGGCCCAGTAGTAGAGCGGCATGCCGTCCTTTGCCCACTGCATCTTGCCGTCCTTGCGCGTCACGAGAGAATAGGCGCCTTCGGCCTTGTCGCCAGTAGCCGCGAAGAACGGCGGCCAGTTGGTGGCGCACTTGTCATAACAATTGGATACGCCCTTCTTGTCGTTCTTGAAAGTGTAGAGCGTCATGCCTTTTTCGCCCGCGAGCACATTGCCTTTGGCGGTCTTGACCGTTTCGACCGCGGGTGCCGCATAGGCCGTTCCGGCAAATGCCAAAACGAGGGCGGGAACGATAAAGCGGATTTTCATGGACATATCCTCCTTGGTTCGGGCGGCTTCTGCCGCCAGCACATCAAAAGACACCGCAGGTCACTGCTTTATTCCCTCCGCCGGTGCGATTTTTAAACTTATCCGTTGAGCTAAGTGTTTCGCCGTGATAGTTAGTCTTATGGATAACTATTCAGCCCCACTTGACGATATCTTCCAGTCCCTTGCCGATCCGACACGACGGGCCGTGCTTTTGCGGTTGGGCAGCGGGGATGCGAGCGTCGGCACGCTTTCCGAACCTTTCGCCATGGCCCTGCCGTCGTTCATGAAACACATCCGCCAGCTGGAAGGAGCGGGGTTGATCGTGACGCGCAAGCAGGGCCGGGTGCGGTTCTGCTCGCTGGAGAAACAACGGCTTTCGATGATCGAGGGCTGGCTTTCGCAACAGCATGCCATCTGGGAAGGCCGGACGGACCGGCTTGAACAGTTCGTCATGGCGCAGCAGGACAGAACCTCCGATAAAGGGGAGAATGACAAATGACCGACACTTTCAATCCCGATCTCGATCTGAAGATTTCAAGGATCATCAGGGCGCCGCGCCAGCTGGTCTGGAACGCCTGGGTCGACAAAAACAGCCTCGAACAGTGGTGGGTGCCGCATCCCGGCCAATGCCGTGTCGAGAAAATGGAGCTTTTCCCCGGCGGCGCTTTCGAGACCCGCTACAGCGAAGACGGGAAGGCATTTGGCGATCACATAAGCGGATGTTTCCTGGCGGTGGATCATGAGGAGCGTCTGGTCTTCACCGATGCGCTGACTTCAGGCTTTCGCCCGTCCGCGCGCCCATTCCTCACCGCGGTGATGAGTTTTCGCGATCATCCTGAAGGAATGGAATATGTGGCCTATGCCATGCACAGAAATCCTGGGGATCGCGACAAGCACGCGGAGATGGGCTTTTTCGACGGCTGGAACACGGTTGCCGAACAACTGGCGCAGCTTGTCGAAAGACAGGCGATCAATTGAGGCGCATCAACCGAACAGGGCAATATCCGGCTTGGTCAGCATCAGCCAGATGATGCCGAGAACCGCGAAGAAAGCCGGAAAACCGCAGGCAAACCAGATGCGGTAGAGACGGAACCATTGCGGCGGCAGGGCCTCGTCCGCAGCGACACAATCGCGGGCGATATCGCGTAGCTTGATCTGGATCCACACCACCGGCAGCCAGAAAATGCCGGTGAAGACATAAAGGCAGAGCGAAAGGGCGATCCAGCCTTCGCTCAGCGGCCAGCCGATGATGCGCGCCAGAAAATAACCGGTGACCGGCTGGATGATCGCCGCCGTGGCGGTGAAGATGGTGTCGGCGATGACGACCGTGCCCGAAACATGGGCGATCAGCGCCGGGTTTGCCGTCCGCCGCGCCATCACCATGAAAAACGCTATGCCAGCCCCGGTGCCGAACAGCACGGTTGCGCCGATGACATGGGCGAGCCGCAGAAGGTCTTCAGGTGTCATCAGCGTTCATCCAATGTGGCAAGGGCGACAAGTGTCAGGGCGATGGAGGGCAGGACCTTGACGAGGGGGCCGAGCGGATCGAGCCACAGACCCGGCTCCAGCAGACTGCCACCAGTCAGATAGGCGGCGGTGACCAGGAGCATGGCGACGAGTGCTTTTCTGGCAAGTGGTCTTATCAGGACGGTGACGCCCAGGGCGATATCGATGAGGCAGGTGGCGAGTGTGAGGGCGACGGCTGGCACTTGCGGCATGAAGGGCAGGAAATGCGCCGCCGAGCTGTCGATATCAAGCAGCGGTACGAGGCCGGACAATAACCAGAACAGCGACAGGCAGAGAATGAGGACGGGTTTGAGCAGATATGATCTGGCAAACCACAGGTCCTGCACGCCGGAAGGGTGAGCTGCCAGCGTGTCCCTCAAGCTCTTGAGCGACGTCGTCGCTTTTGGCGGGCTGTTCTCCGTCACGATACCTTCCGACATCACCGTCATGGCGGTTGAGCGCAACGGCGACCGCCAGCCGAGCTTTCCCGCAATATCCGCCGTGAGGGCGACAGGGCGCATGAAGGCAGCCGGAAGATTTAGCGCGGGAGCAGGGGTGAGGCCGAGCCATTGCCGGTGCGCAGCGACCACGCCTTGCAATGTCATCGTTTCGTTTGCTGCCAGCTCGATATCGCTACCTGACGGGATTTCGCCATCTATTGCCGCGCTGACTGCCAACGCGACATCTTCGACTGCGACGGTCTGTACAGGCATCTTGCCGTTTACGAGCGGCACAGCGAAGGGGAAGCTTGCAAGCGCGCGCACGAGTGATGTGCCGCCATGGGCGTTGCGGCCGACAACCAGTGCGGGGCGGAGAATGACAAAGCGCAGACCGCTTGCGGCAAGTGCCACATCGGCGCGGCGTTTGGTTGCGAGGAAGGGCAGTTGGGAAGCGGCTCCGGAAGTGCGGGCCGATATCTGGATCACAAGCTTGCCGCCCGCATTTACCGCTGCCCGGTAGAGCGCCAGCATCGCTTTTTCCTGCGTCGCGGCAAGATCATCCGACAGGCCGTCCTGAAGCGCACCTGCGCAATTGACAATGGCGTCATGGTCGCTAACGAGTGCCGCCCAGTCGGCAGCGCTGGTCATACGCGAGAGATCGGCCGGAACCCAGCTGGCGAAAGGCCATTTATCTTTCGCGCGCGCAATGGTGCGAGCCAGCCCAGTAACGGTGTGACCTTTGCCGTGAAGGCTGCGGATCACTTCGGAACCGATGAAACCCGTTGCGCCCAGAATCAATATCTTCATGCGCGGCATGATACCCGCCATGGTTTAAAAACCAGCCGTGTTTTATTGCCGCATTCTGATGGTGTGATTCATCTTTCGTTCTTTTTCTGTTGCGCACGGTGCTCGAATCCTGCGATGAGGGCGCATGTTATTTTCACCGCAACAGGACGAAGCGCTCAAGGCTGTTTCCCGCTGGCTGAAGGAAGGCCGGACGCCGGTTTTTCGGTTGTTCGGTTATGCCGGAACCGGCAAGACGACGCTTGCCAAACATTTCGCGGAAAATGTCGATGGCGAAGTGCTGTTTGCGGCCTTCACCGGCAAGGCGGCGCAGGTGCTGCGCTCGCGCGGGGCGACCAATGCCCGCACCATCCATTCGCTGATCTACCGCCCGCGCGGCGAAGAGACCGTGGAAGACGAGGAAACCGGCAAGACCTCGGTCGCACCGATGTTTTCCATCAACCGCCAGAGCCCGCTCGCCAAGGCGGCACTCATCATCATCGATGAATGTTCGATGGTGGATGAGCAGCTCGGCAAGGATCTCATGAGCTTCGGCACGCCGATTCTCGTGCTCGGCGATCCCGGGCAGTTGCCGCCAGTTTCAGGCGGTGGCTTCTTCACGGAGCAGGAGCCTGATTACCTGCTCTCCGAAATTCATCGGCAGGCCAAGGACAATCCCATCATCCACCTTGCCATGGATGTGCGGGAAGGCCGCGAGATCATGCGTGGCGATTACGGTGCCGCGCAGGTGATTTCCAAGTCCGAGGTGACACAGTCGCTCGTGCTCGATGCCGATCAGGTGCTCGTCGGCACAAATCGCACGCGACGCCGTTATAACCAGCGGCTTCGCGAGCTGAAGGGATTTACGGCCGATTATCCGCAATCCGGCGACAAGCTGGTTTGCTTGAGGAACGATCCGGCCAAGGGCCTGCTGAACGGCTCTCTCTGGCAGGTCATGAGTTCGTCGCGCGAGACGGTGAAACCCGGCATCAACCTGATGATCCGGCCTGAAGACGACGATATGGATCGGGGCGCGGCCAAGATCAAATTGCTGAAGGCGGCTTTCGAGGATGTGGAAACGGAAATTCCGTGGACCACCCGCAAGCGTTATGACGAGTTCGATTTCGGCTATGCGCTGACCGTGCACAAGGCGCAGGGTTCGCAGTGGAACAATGTGGTTCTCTTTGACGAGAGCTATGCCTTCCGCGATTCGCGCGAGCGGTGGCTTTACACCGCCATCACCCGCGCCGCAGAAACACTCACAATCGTTCGCTGAGATAGAGCATTTCCGGTGAATAGCGGGACACCTTCAATGCTCCATTTCTTTTGTCTGCGCATTGTCCGGACGGAAAACCGCTGTGCAGTATTCGTGGAAATGTTCTGTCAGGCGCGGATGACGCCCAGCAGAACCGCTTTGGCGACCGCCTGAAAGCGGTTGCTTGCACTGAACTTGCCGATGATCTTCGCCTCCAGTTCGTTGAGGTCGTTACCTGAAAGGCCGAGAGCGCGCGCGAGCCTTACCGGGGCGTACCCCTCCGCCATCAATTCCAGGCATTTTCGCTCGTTGTCTGTCAGCGCGATATCCTTGCCCGGTCCCCGCTCAGCCGCGTCGAGGCCATCAGTATCGTTATCGGTGGCGAGCAGTTCCTCGATCTGCTGGGCCTGGCGCTGAAGCGTGGAGCGTTCCGCGGTCAGTTCTCTTTTTCGCTGCCGCAGCGCGGAGTGGAATATCTCGTCCGCTTCTTCCTGCGAGAGAGAGCGTGCAAGTTTTTCCATGATGTCTGTAATGGCTGCGACGGAAATGCCGACTTCGCGACAGACATTTATCACCGCCATGCGTTGCACGTTGCGGTGGGAATAAACCCGCATCTGGCCGATGCGTTTCGAGGTCAGCAGCGCCTTTTCTTCGTAAAAATGCAGGGTCCGGTGCGTTACGCCGAAAATGTTGGCCATGTCGGCGATGGGAACCGGTTCGGCGGGCAGGGAGGAGGGCAGGCTTATATCCGGTAAAAAGCTGCTGATCCTTAGATTGGGTTTGTCCTCGTCGCCGTGTTCAAACGGCATCCTGCCATTCTGCATCGTTTCCCCCTTCGCGCGTTTTGACAGTGTGCCTGCTTTTTATGGCATTCGTTACTTGTTCCCCACCGCAGACCTGTCTTCTGATCAAGACATTTTGCCGATGCTGCATGAGAACCGTAACCTGTATTGCCTGCTTTCGTTCCCGTATCCTTAAAAAATTTTATCGGCCTCCTTGCGGTCGGCGTCAACCTGCGTGAAACAGGATGTCAATTCCGAACCGGAGCCTCGACTGTCATGCCCGCAAAACTTTCCGTCAATCTGAACGCAATTGCCATGCTGCGCAACCGTCGCGATCTCCCATGGCCGGATGTCGCGCATTTCGGGCATATTGCACTCGCTGCGGGTGCTAGCGGGCTGACTGTACACCCTCGACCGGACCAGCGCCATATCCGCTTTTCGGACCTGCCGGTGCTGCGTGCGCTCATCGATGACAGTTTCCCAAGTGCGGAATTCAACATCGAAGGTTATCCGACGGAGGATTTTCTAGTTCTGTGCGAACAGACCCAGCCTGAGCAGGTGACGCTGGTGCCCGACGATCCGTCGCAGGCGACATCAGACCATGGCTGGGATTTCCGCAAGCACGCGGTTTTCCTGAGAGAAGCCGTTGGGCGCCTGAAGGCTGGCGGTATGCGGGTTTCGCTTTTTGCCGATGGTGACGGCGAGCGCGAAGCGGTGGAGCTGGCGGCTGAGACGGGTGCTACCCGCATCGAGCTCTATACCGGTCCCTATGGCGGCTGTTTTGACGATCCGCAAAAGGGTGACGCGCTTCTGGAAAAACTCGGACAGACGGCGGACTACGCCGCAGCGCTCGGGCTTGCCGTCAATGCCGGGCACGACCTGATTGTAGCAAACCTGCCCAAGCTTATGAAACGCATACCTTATCTTGCAGAGGTCTCCATCGGTCACGGGTTGACGGCGGATGCGCTGGAATATGGCATGGCTGAAACAGTCCGGCGTTTTTGTCGCGCCTGCGGTCAGGCTATTTCATAACCAAAGTCAATTTTTTTGCCTATAATCTGCTTGCGCATGCTCCGTGCGCGAGCTTTTAAAGGCAGAGACACATGCAAGAACATCACGTTGTCGTCGTGGGTGGAGGCTTCGGCGGCTTACAAATGGTACACGGGCTGGAGGGGGCCCCTGTCCGCATCACATTGATTGACCGCCGCAACCATCATCTATTTCAGCCATTGCTTTATCAGGTTGCGACGACGGCTCTTGCGACATCCGAAATCGCCTGGCCGATCCGCCATCTTTACCGCGACCGCAAGGAAGTGACGACGCTGCTTGCGGAAGTGAACGGCGTAGACCGTGACGCCCGCACCGTGCATCTGAGTTCCGGTCAGGTCATCGGCTTCGATACGCTGGTGCTGGCCACCGGCGCCCGTCATGCCTATTTCGGCCGTGACGAATGGGAGCGTGCCGCTCCCGGCCTCAAGACGCTCGAGGATGCAACGACGATCCGCCGCCGCCTGCTTCTGGCTTTCGAGCGTGCGGAACTTGCCAGCAGCGAAGAGGAACGGCAGGCGCAACTGACCTTCGTCATCATCGGGGCAGGCCCGACGGGCGTGGAAATGGCGGGCATGATCGCCGAGCTTGCCCACAAGGCGCTGCCGCCGGAATTCCGCAATGTGGATACCAGAAAGAGCCGCGTGCTGCTTGTCGAGGCAGGTCCGCGCGTTCTGCCGGTTTTCACGGACGATCTTTCCGCCTATGCAAAGCAGGCGCTTGAAAAGCTCGGCGTCGAGGTTCTGCTCGGCACACCGGTGACGGCCTGCACCGATGAGGGCGTGACGGTGGGTGAGACCTTTTATCCGTGCCGCACGGTGGTCTGGGCCGCTGGCGTGCAGGCGTCTCCCGCTGCAAAGTGGCTGAATGCTGCTGCCGACAGGGCGGGACGCGCTATCGTCGGGCCGCATCTCAATCTGGAAGACGACCCCAATATTTTCGTCATCGGCGATACGGCCGCCGTCAATCAGGAAAACGGCAAACCGGTGCCGGGCATTGCGCCTGCAGCCAAGCAGCAGGGCGCCCATGTGGCAAAGGTCATCAAGGCGCAGCTATCCGGAGAGCCGGAGCCCGCGCCGTTCCGCTACAGCCATCAGGGTAATCTGGCGACCATCGGCAAACGCGCGGCGGTGATCGATTTCGGCAAGTTCAAGCTCAAGGGCGTGCTTGCATGGTGGATCTGGGGGCTTGCCCATATCTATTTCCTGATCGGAACGCGCTCGCGGCTGGCCGTGGCGTGGAGCTGGCTGTGGATTTACCTCAGCGGCCAGCACAGCGCGCGGCTGATCACCCAGAAAGAGACGTTGAAGGACGAGGCCTGAGGGCAGGGCGGGTAAAGGAAAGCGCGGGAAGCATTGGCTTCCCGCGCTTGCGTTTATGGTCAGTGCGCCAAACCATTCCTCCGTCACGCCGTATTAAGTGCGGGGTGACGGAGTGCGGATGTGGCGAGCTTGTGCCAATCCAGGGCTCAAGCGTCGAGCGATGCCATGTCGATGACGAAGCGGTAGCGAACGTCGCTCTTCAGCACGCGCTCATAGGCTTCGTTGACATCCTGGATGTTGATCGTTTCGATCTCCGAGACGATGTCATGCTCGCCGCAGAAATCCAGCATTTCCTGGGTTTCCTTGATCGAGCCGATCATTGAGCCGGAGAGGCTCTTCGCACCGATGATGAGCGAGAAGGCGTGGACCGGGATCGCATGTTCCGGTGCACCGACCACGACCATGCTGCCCTTGGGCTTCAGGAGGCCGAGATAGGCGTTCCAGTCGATTGCGACACCTGCCGTGCAGATGATCAGGTCGAAGGTGCCGGCCAGCTTTTCGAAGGTCGAGGCGTCGCTGGTGGCGTAATATTCCTTCGCGCCGAGCTTCAGTCCGTCTTCCTTCTTCGACAGGGTCTGGGAAAGAACTGTGACATCCGCGCCCATGGCAGCGCCGAGCTTGACGCCCATGTGGCCAAGACCACCCATGCCGACGATTGCGACCTTCTGACCGGGACCGGCGTTCCAGCGGCGCAGCGGCGAGTAGAGCGTGATGCCTGCGCATAGAAGCGGCGCGGAAGCGTCGAGCGGCAGGTTGTCCGGGATCGACAGGACATAACCTTCCTTGACGACGATCGAGTCGGAATAACCGCCATGGGTGGCTGTCTTCGTATTTGGATCAACATCGTTATAGGTCTGGACGAGGCCGGGCATGTAGTGTTCGTTGTCGAGGTCGCGGGTGGCGCAGCCGACGCAGGAATCGACGAAACAGCCAACGCCGACATGATCGCCGACCTTGAATTTCGTGACCTTGGAGCCGACGGCCTTCACGACACCGGCAATCTCATGGCCGGGAACGATCGGGAAGACGGCATTCTTCCATTCGTTGCGGACGGTGTGGATGTCCGAGTGGCAGATGCCGGCATATTTGATATCGATGACAACGTCGTCATCGTTAGGCTCGCGGCGTTCGAAGGTGAACGGGGTAAGCGGCTTCGACGCATCGGTCGCAGCATAACCTCTTGCAATGGCCATCTGAATATCCTTTCGGGAGTTGGGGACGGCGGAATATGCAATGGAAGGGTGCCGCGGCGTTAGAGCGATCCTCCGAGCTTTTTGCACGATCCTGCAAAAAATTGCGGTGGGCTATTTGCGGAAACTGGCCCGGCTTTCTAGATAATGCAAACAGACACGCTGCTTCCTTCCCTAAAGGGTTTCCCAGATGACCATGCCGTTCAATCTCTATCAGGAGATCGCCTCCATCGCCGCACGGCATGCCACCCGCGATGGCGAGGTCCAGACGGCAATCGAAACCCTCGGCATCAGCCGCCGGTCCACACCCAGCGCGCCGTGCCACGGCAGCTATCGTCCCTGTTTGGCAATGGTGATCCAGGGGTCGAAAAGCGTTCAGCTGG
Source organism: Agrobacterium sp. A3-95 (assembly GCF_053521785.1). Lineage (NCBI taxonomy): Bacteria > Pseudomonadati > Pseudomonadota > Alphaproteobacteria > Hyphomicrobiales > Rhizobiaceae > Agrobacterium > Agrobacterium sp. A3-95. The sequence goes on from NZ_JBNWDR010000003.1 coordinate 555,444, forward strand.
GAACGGACACCATCAATTACGGGGCCGGCGACTATCTTCTGACCTCGCTCGACCTGCCGGTTGCCTGGCGTGTGGTGGAAGCGAGCGAGGAAGTACCGCATTTTTGCATCGGGCTTGCGATCGACAGCGAAAAGCTGCTCGACCTTATGAGCCGCATGCCGATCGAGCGGCCTCAGGAGCCGGTAAGCGGCCAGCGCGGCATCGTGGTGAACGCCGCCACACCGGAGCTGCTTGATGCGGCCATCCGGCTGATGCGCCTGCTTGACCGCCCGGCGGATATTGCGGCCATGGCTCCGCTGATCGAGCAGGAAATCCTCTATCGAATCCTGACGGGACCAGCGGGTGGGCAGCTGATGAACATCGTCGCTGCCGGAAGCCACGGCAATCGGATTGCCCGCGCCATCGCCTGGCTGCGCGAGAATTTCGCGCGCCAGCTGCGTATCGAGGAACTTGCGGAGCATATCGGCATGAGCGTGTCGTCTTTCCATCACCATTTCAAGACGATCACGGCCATGACCCCCATTCAGTACCAGAAGCAGCTGCGGCTGCATGAGGCGCGCCGGCTGATGCTGCTGGAGCGCTTGGATGCAGGCACGGCCGGCCATCGTGTCGGTTACCAGAGCCCTTCGCAGTTCAGCCGGGAATACAGCCGCTTTTACGGGATGTCGCCCTCACGCGACGTCGACGCCTCGCGTGAGATAAGCGCGTCCGGATAAAGCGGCATTATGGTGCGGCGCATCCTGCTGCCGCATCGCGTCAATTCGTACATCACTGTGAAGAAAGCGCTTGACGGGCAAGCTGCCTCCGCTTAAATGGCGCTCGAACCGTACCGTACGGTACATTAATCGAGCCTCTGGAGTGGAAATAAGTGGCCTCCGACCCGATCACAGCGCAGGAATTTTCGCCGCGCCAGAACGCCGTTCTGGATCAGGCATTGCGTCTTCTGGTCGAGGGTGGCGAGAAAGCGCTGACGACCTCTGGTCTTGCGCGCGCGGCCAACTGTTCCAAGGAAAGCCTCTACAAATGGTTTGGCGACCGGGACGGCCTGCTGGCTGCGATGATCACCTTCCAGCAGAGCAAGGTTCGCACCTTCGAGAAGGCGGGCGACCGCGTGTCTGCGCCGCAGCTTGCCGATCATCTCGAGGTTTTCGCACATGATCTGCTTGATGTGCTGGCGGGCGATGTGTCGTTGGCGCTCAACCGTCTGGCGATAGGGCAGGCGAGCCGTGATGGTTCCAAGCTTGGCGATCTTCTTCTGGAACGTGGCCGTCGCCAGATCGACCGCCGCGCCCGCGGGTTGATCGAGGCGGGTCGCCGTTCGGGTTACCTGCGTTTCGATGACGCCGAAGAGGCGTATCGCAGTTTTTACGGCCTCATCGTTTCGGATCTGCATGTGCGCATGCTGCTGGGCGAGGCGCCTGACAAGGATTTTTCCGCCCGGGCAAAGAAGGCGGTGGTCGCCTTTCTAACACTCTACGGCACGGAAAAGGTACATTCGGAACTGGGCGGCAAGGTCGCCTGAGGTTCCGGTTCACACAGAGACAAGCATTAGGGAAGGACCATAAAATGCGCGTTTATTATGATCGTGATGCGGATCTCAATCTCATCAAGTCCAAGAATGTCGTCATCGTCGGCTACGGTTCCCAGGGCCGCGCCCATGCGCTGAACCTCAAGGATTCCGGCGCCAAGAACGTCGTCATTGCTCTGAAGGCCGGTTCGCCGACCGTCAAGAAGGCGGAAGCCGACGGCTTCAAGGTCATGACCGTTGCCGAAGCCGCCAAGTGGGGCGACCTTTTGATGATGGCGACGCCTGACGAATTGCAGGCCGACATCTACAAGGCCGACATTGCCGGCAACATCCGTGACGGTGCGGCGATTGCTTTCGCACACGGCCTCAACGTTCACTTCGGCCTCATCGAGCCGAAGGCTTCGCTCGACGTCGTCATGATCGCACCGAAGGGCCCCGGCCACACGGTTCGCGGCGAATACCAGAAGGGCGGCGGCGTGCCCTGCCTCGTTGCCGTTCACCAGAACGCTTCCGGCAACGCACTTGAACTCGCTCTCTCCTACGCCTGCGGCGTTGGCGGCGGCCGTTCGGGCATCATCGAAACCAACTTCAAGGAAGAGTGCGAAACCGACCTCTTCGGCGAACAGGTCGTTCTGTGCGGCGGTCTCGTAGAACTCATCCGCGCCGGTTTCGAAACCCTGGTCGAAGCCGGTTACGCACCGGAAATGGCCTATTTCGAATGCCTGCACGAAGTGAAGCTGATCGTTGACCTGATCTATGAAGGCGGCATCGCCAACATGAACTACTCGATCTCCAACACGGCCGAGTGGGGCGAATACGTCACCGGTCCTCGCATCATCACCGCTGACACCAAGGCTGAAATGAAGCGCGTTCTTCACGACATCCAGACCGGCAAGTTCACGACCGAGTGGATGCAGGAATGGAAGGCCGGCGGCGCACGCTTCAAGGGCATCCGTCGCAACAACGACGCCCACCAGATCGAAGAAGTCGGCGCAAAGCTGCGCGGCATGATGCCCTGGATCGGCAAGAACAAGCTGGTTGACAAGGCCGTCAACTAAGCTTCATTGCTTGACAGAATATTGGAAGGCCGGGGCGAGAGCTCCGGCCTTTCTGCATTGCGCCTGGCTAGGATCACACGATGGCGTCGGCTTCCTCGATAATGACCGATACGGGAAAGTGATCGGAGAAACCACCGAGATTGACGTTTTTGACTGCATCGCCTTTCGACAGGCCGAAGCGGATCGGCCCCTCATTCTTGCTGTGGCTGACCATGGCGGCAATGGCTTCAATTTTCGCGGTTTCCTCGCGCACCGCGAAGCCGCTGCTCCCGGTCAGAAGCGATCTTGAGACGAGGATCTGGTCGAAGATATTGGCGTCGCCGTTGAAATAGAGCGTGCCATAGATCGTTCTTGCCGTACCGACTGAATCCACCACCTGCTGGCGCAGGTAGTTCCAGGTGAGATTGTAGAACATTGCCGATTGCGAGCTTTCGACATCGTCGCGCTCGCGGGTGGAATTGGCGTGATAGCGCAGCGATGCATCGGAAGGGTCGTCGTTGAAATCGCCGAAGGCGACGACGGCGATGTCGTTTCCTTTTTCTTCCCTGATCCGCTGGTGCCAGTAGCCAAGCGTCTCACCGGCGGTCATGCGAAAACCGGCGCTTTCCACCGCGCCGCCGGAGCGCGACGGCCAGTGATTGGAAAGGGCGATAAGCTGGCGTCCGCCCTTGGTGATGAAGGTGCATTGGGTAATGTCGCGGGTACCGGTGCGGCGCATCACGAAATGGCTGAAAATCTCGGTTTCGTTGATCAGTAGCTTCTTGCTGTCATAGATGAAGGCCGTATCGATGCCGCGCTGGTCCTTGCTGGAATCTGCATGCACCACACGGTAGGCGCGCTCGGGCATGAGGTCGTTCAGATGTTCCGCAAGCGTCTCCAGAACGAAACGGTTCTCGACTTCGCACACGCCGAGCAGATCCGGCCCGGCGCCGCCGATCTGTCTTATGATCAAACCGAGTTGCCTGAGCTTGGTCTTGAACAGATCTTCGGTCCAGCCTTTCAGATCGTTCTTCAGTCGCTCGGCAATCCAAGGTTCGCGCGCCGGATAACCTTCCGGCGCAAACAGGTTTTCGACATTCCAGAACGCCAGGACATATTGGGTCATGATACCTCACACCTCCGGTTGGTTTTACAAAACCTAGTGGAAGTTTTTGCCACAACAACTTGAAATTGTCATGACGGGTTTAGCACACGACCCATTTTGCCGTTCGATCTTACTTGCCCGGAGGGATGACGCCCTTCGTCAGCAGGAAGCAGCCGTAAAAACGGGTCTCGCCTGTTGTGATGACGCAATATGCTTTTTTAGCCTGTTCATAGAAGGCGAAGCGTTCGATACCGTACATGGGGGCGGATTTTCCCTCCGCCGCGTCTATTTCCTTCTGCACTTCGACCTGTACGGGTTCCAGCTGGTCCGGTGCGCCCATCACTTCCATGCGTCCGACCGAAGGCTGCAGCGGCGTGTCGAGTGGCAGCACCGAGAGAATCGCCTGCATGGCGCGGGCGGCGGAAATGTTGTCCATGCGCAGCACCTTGCCGACCGTTGTCTGGCGAGCCACCGAATCGGAAGGGAAGTTGGTGTCGGAAATCACCAGCGTATCGCCGTGACCCATGGCGCGTAGCGCGTGAAGGACATCGGCATTCAGCGCCGGGTCGATATTTTTCAGCATGTCGTCAAACTCCCATGATGCTTTCGCCGTGTCGCGGCGCGTGGCCGCAATCCAGCCGGAAAACCTTGCCGCGTCAATCGCAAACGGAAGATTGTGAAGCTTTGCGCAAGGGTGTATTTGGCTTTGTCCGCCAAAGGCGGGCCCAAATGCGGGTAACGTGCAGGGAGGCAGAAATAATTCGAAAAACTGATAAGTCAGTATTGCTGACGTATCGACATTTCTGTAAAGATGCACGCATAAAAACGACACAAGAGGAAACGTACCCATGCTTGATTGGGAACAAATTTTCGCCACGCGCTCTTCGCGCATGAAAGCGTCTGAAATCCGCGAGCTGCTGAAGCTGCTCGAGCAGCCCGATATCATCTCCTTTGCCGGCGGTATTCCGGACCCGGCTCTTTTCCCCGCAGAGGAGTTCCAGCAGGCTTATGCGGAAATTTTTTCGGGTTCGCAGGTTAACTCGGCGCTGCAATATTCGGTGAGCGAAGGTTACAAGCCGCTGCGCGAATGGCTGGCGGGCGAAATGGCCGAGATCGGCATTGAATGCACTGCCGACAACGTCTTCATCGTTTCCGGTTCGCAGCAGGGTCTCGACTACCTCGGCAAGCTGTTCCTGTCGCCGAAGGATACCGCGCTGGTAACCTGGCCGACCTATCTCGGCGCACTTTCCGCCTTCAACGCCTATGAGCCGAATTACGACCAGCTCAATCCCGGCGGTAACCGCACGCCCGAAGCTTACCGCGAAACCGCGGCAAAGCTCGGCGGCGCGGTGAAGTTCGCTTATCTCTCTGCCGATTTCTCCAATCCGACCGGGGAAACCGTTGATCTTGCCGGCCGTGAAAAGGTTCTGGCGCTGGCTGACGAGCTGGATATCGCCGTCATCGAAGACGCCGCCTATCAGTCGCTGCGTTACGACGGCGAGGCGGTTCCGCCGATCATGGCGCTGGACATTGCCCGCTCGGGCGGCATCGAGAACACCCGCACCATCTATTGCGGCAGCTTCTCCAAGACGCTCGCACCCGGCCTTCGTGTCGGTTACATCGTCGCGTCTGCGCCTGTTATCCGCAAGCTGGTGCTGATGAAGCAGGCCGCAGACCTGCATTCCTCGACCATCAACCAGATCGCCATCGAACGTGTCGCTTCGCGCGGCTTCGACAAACAGGTCGCCAAGATCAAGGCTGCCTACAGCGCCCGCCGCGATGCGATGCTGGCTGCGCTCGACAGATACATGCCGAAGGGCACGCGCTGGACCAAGCCGGAAGGCGGCATGTTCATCTGGGTCACCCTGCCGGAAGGCATGGATGGCGCCGCACTGCTGGCAAAATCCATCGCAACGGAGAAGGTCGCCTTCGTTCCGGGTCGCGCCTTCTTTGCCGATGGCTCGGGCACGAACACGCTGCGCATAAGCTTCTCCTGCGCCAATGAGGCGATGATCGAGGAAGGCATGAAGCGGCTTGGCCGGTTGATCGCGACGGCCCAGGCGGAGACGACCGAAGTGGTTCCGGCGATTTGAGGGTTGCGAGGTTTTCGGCAGCGACGGAGGTGCGGCTTACCCCCTCTGTCCTGCCGGACATCTCCCCCACAGGTGGGGAGATCGACCTGTGGTGAGGTTTCGCCCATCTCAACGTTTGAAAATTAAGTGACGAAAGAGCGTCTTGCCGATCTCCCTCCTTGTGGGGGAGATGCCCGGCAGGGCAGAGGGGGGTAGGCCCCGGTCTCCACCTTGGCTACCGAGATCACACCCCTAAAATCCTGCCTGTCACATACATGTTATGCAATCATGTTTTAGCGGTCCCACGAAACAACAGGGACTGGACCTATGAAAACGCTGCTTTCCGCTTTTACCGCGATCGTATCGCTCGGCTTCATCGCCACCGCTGCCAATGCCGCCGATCTGGTGCTTTATACCAGCCAGCCGAACGAGGACGCGCAGGCGACCGTTGATGGTTTCAAGGCCGCCAATCCCGGTATCGAAGTCGAATGGGTGCGTGACGGAACGCCGAAGATCATGGCCAAGCTGATGGCTGAGATCAGCGCCGGCAATCCGGTTGCCGACGTGCTCTTGATCGCCGACACCGTCACACTCGAGCGCATGAAGCAGGATGGCCAGCTTATGGCCCACAAGTCCCCGGAAGCGAAGAACATCGACGCCTCGCTCTACGATGCGGACGGCTATTATTATTCCACCAAGCTCATCACCACCGGCATCATGTATAACACTGCCGCTGCGATGAAGCCGACGAGCTGGAAGGATCTTGCCAAGGCGGAAGCCAAGGGTCTCGTGACCATGCCAAGCCCGCTGACCTCTGGTGCAGCGTTGATCCACGCGCAGACGCTGGCCGCTGCCAACGGCCTCGGCTGGGACTATTACAAGCAGCTGAAGGCCAATGAAGCCATTTCCGGCGGCGGTAACGGCGCGGTGCTGAAGTCGGTTGCATCAGGTGAGAAGGCTTACGGCGTTGTCGTCGACTACATGCCGATCCGCGAAAAGGCCAAGGGCGCCCCGGTGGAGTTCGTCTTCCCGGAAGAGGGCGTTTCGGCCGTGACCGAACCGGTCGCGATCCTCAAGGGTACCAAGCATGAGGAAGCCGCTAAGAAGTTCGTCGACTACGTGCTTTCAGAAAAGGGCCAGCAGGGCTTCGTCAAGCTCGGCTACATCCCCGCGCGCGCTGACGCTGGCATGCCGGAAGGTTTCCCCGCCCGCGACAAGCTCAAGGTCCTGCCGCTAAACGCCGCGGACGCGCTGAAGAACTCAGAGCAGGATCTGAAGACCTTCTCCGATATTTTCGGCTCCAAGGGCTGATATAGCGGCATGTCCCGATCAAGTGCCTATGGAAACAGCCAGCCGCGCTGGCTGTTTCCTTTTGTGGTGAGCGTCGTTTTTGCGCTCAGCGCCCTGCCGCTCGGGCGGCTCGCCTATACCGGCATTGTTTCGTCACTCAACGGTGACATATGGCGATTGCTGGCTGATCCCGCCCTTTGGGATGCGGCGCTGAACACGCTGTCCACCTCTTTTTTCGGCATGCTGATTTCACTCATGATCGGCGGGGGCTTCGCGCTGGCGCTGACGCTTTGCGACATACGCGGCAAGTCGATCTTAAGCTTCCTCTTCATGCTGCCGATGATGATCCCGCCGCAGGTGACGGCGCTGTCGTGGATCGGCATGACCGGCCCGTCGAGCACGCTTTTAAAGGCCATCGGCCTTGCGCCGCCCATGGGCTCGCCGCAGCCGCTCTATTCCATTGCCGGTATCGCGCTTTTGCTCGGCGTGCAGCATGCGCCGCTTGTCTATCTGTCGCTGCGCGCCGGCCTGCTCGCTTTGCCGCAGGATGGCATCGAGGCGGCCAAGCTTTCCGGTGCCTCGCCTCGCCGCGTGCTGTTCGATATCATCCTGCCGCTTTCGACGCCGGGATTGATCGCCGGGGCGGCGATCTCGTTTGTGTCCAATGTCGGCAATTTCGGTATTCCGGCGATCCTCGGTATTCCGGCCTCGATCTTCACCCTGCCGACGCTGATCTACAGCCGCTTCGCCAGTTTTGGTGCGAGCACCTTCGGCGATATCGCCATTCTCTCGACCATGATCGCCATCATCTCCGTGGCCGGTCTTGCGCTGCAAGAGCGGGCAATGAAGGGCAGAGACTATCGCATCATCGGTCTTTCCGGCAAGGCCGCGACTTTCAAGCTGTCGCGCTGGCGTGTAGTTGCTGAGCTTGTCCTTTGGCTCGTGCTATTCTTCATGCTGGTCGCACCACTTGCTGCGCTGGTGGCAAGCTCGCTTGCCCCCGCCTATGGCGTGCCGCTCAGTCTCAAGACCGTGACGATGCACGCCTATGAGGAGCTGCTCTACCGGCAGAGCGTGACCCGCACAGCCTTCCGCAACTCGCTGTTTCTGGCGACGGTCACATCCCTTTGCCTGCTTGCGGTGACGGTGTTGACCGCCTATTTCCTGGTGCGCGGCAAAAGCCGCTTCATGTTCCTGCTGTCGGCGCTGGTGGATATTCCCTATGCGCTGCCGGGTGTGGTGATTTCCGTATCCTTCGTCCTGTTGTTCGCGGCCCCCATTCCGCTGCTCGGCATCACGCTTTACGGCACGATCTGGATCATTCTGCTCGCCTATTTTTCCTCCTTTTTCGCCGTCAGCCTCAAACCGATGGTCAGCGCCTTCCTGCAATTCGATCCGTCGCTGGAAGAGGCGGCAAGGCTTTCGGGCGCCGGTTTCTGGCGGCGGTTGAAGGACATCATCCTGCCGCTGGTCGGGCCTGCGGCTGGCGCTTCCGTCATCCTCGTTTTCCTGATCGCCTGCAATGAACTGACGGTTTCGGCGCTCCTTTGGTCCGCCGGCACGCAGACGCTCGGTGTGCTCATCTATAACCTCGATGACAGCGGCAGCTTCGATCTTGCCTCCGCACTTTCGGTGCTTGTCGTCATCATGGTGATTTTCCTCATGCTGCTGCTCGAAATTCTGGGGCGCTATCTGCCGAAAGGAGTGGTACCTTGGCGAAACTGATCCTCAATCGTCTGACGAAAAGCTTTGGAGCCGGGTCGAAACCCGCCGTTGACGACGTCTCGCTCACGGTGCGTGAGGGAGGTTTCCTCGCGCTGCTCGGGCCGTCCGGCTGCGGCAAGACGACGGTGTTGCGCATGATCGCCGGTTTCGAGCAACCGACCGATGGCTCCATCCTGCTCGGCGAGCGGGTGCTGGCCGATGCAGGCAGCATGGTGCCGCCGGAGCGGCGCAACATGGCGATGGTGTTCCAGTCCTATGCGCTCTGGCCGCACATGTCGGTTGCCGACAATGCCGGCTATCCCCTGAAAGTGCGCGGCATTTCCGGTGAAAAATATCGCGAGAAGGTGGCCCAAGCGCTGGCAGCCGTACGCCTTGAAGGCTTTGCGGACCGCCGTCCCGCCGAGCTTTCCGGTGGCCAGCGGCAGCGCGTGGCGCTGGCTCGCTGCCTCGTCACCGAACCCGATGTCGTGCTGCTCGACGAGCCGCTCGCCAATCTCGACAGACATTTGCGGCAGGAGATGGAGGAGACCTTTCGCGAGTTCCACATCCGCTCCGGCGCGACGATGATCTATGTTACCCACGATCAGGCGGAAGCCATGGCGCTGGCAACCGATGTCGCCGTGATGTCTCAGGGCAAGCTGCTTCAGGTCGCGCCGCCCGCCGAGCTTTATGCACGACCCGAGGGGCGTCTTGTCGGCTCGCTGGTGGGGCAGGGCGCCATTCTCTCCGTGCCGATGCCGGAAGGTTCTTCGCGGGATATTGACTGGGACGCGCTCCGCACAGCGATGGATAACGGTGGGCAATTACCACGGGCGGATATTCTCGTGCGGCCGCAGGACGTGGTGCGGGATGCGGATGGAATCACCTGCACCGTGACCTCGGTTCTCTACGAGGGCGAGCGTTATGCCTTGCGTCTCGACCTGCCGGACGGGCAGGCGCTTCGGGCTTATTCTCGAGAATCGGTTGCGGTCGGTGACCGGTTGCCGGTTGCGATTCGTGCGGCGTGGCGTCTTTAGCATTTGCTTGCACCCTCATCCCTGTGACGGGCACAGGAATGAGGGTGGGGAATATCCCGGCACATAAAATCCGACATCGTGAATAGGGAAATCTGATCGACGCGACAGGCCACTGGCGAGACCGAACGGGAGCGGCTAAGCTCCCATTCCAGCAACAGGAATGAAACATGTCGCTTCGGCTCGCCACCTTCAATATCGAAAATCTTCTCACCCGTTTCGACTTTACCGGTTTTCGCAACCAGACGCGGCGCGACAGGGCGATCCAGCTTTTCGATATCAGGGACGAGGCAACCTATCAGGCGCTGGAAAGTGCGCGGGCAGTCTCTTCCACAGACGATACGCGGCAACTTTCGGCGCTGGCCATTGCGGATGCGGATGCCGATATTCTCTGCCTGCAGGAAGTCGACAACATGGCGGCCCTGCAGGCTTTCGAATATGGCTATCTCTACCGCATGGTCGGCAACGGCTATCTGCAGAAATATCTGGTCGAGGGCAATGACAGCCGCGGCATCGATGTCGCCGTCGTCATGCGCGAGCAGACCCGAGACGGCGACAAGATCGAGGTCATCGACATCAAGAGCCACGCCGCGCTAACCTACCGCAATCTCGATCTCTTCAATCCCGCACTTGCCGCGACCAACCAGATAGACGACAAGATTTTCAAACGCGATTGTCTGGAAATCGATCTGAGGATCGGCGGCAAACCGCTGACGCTTTACGTCACGCATTTCAAATCCATGACCAATGCCCGTGACGCCATAGATGCCCGGCTCGCCACCATGCCGATTCGCGAGGCGGAAGCCATGGCCGTTCGCCGCATCATCGAAAACCGCTGGGGCGCAAACAATACCCGCAACAAGAATTTTGCCATCTGCGGCGACATGAATGATTATCAGGAACGCATTTCGATTTCCGGCGACCGGCGCAGCGGCTACAGCTTTACGCCGGTCGAAGAGGAGCGGAGCGCGCTCGATATCTTCACGGCGGATGATTTTGTGACCAATCCGATGTCGCGCCGTGACGTCATGGATCGCTGGACGCTCTATCATTCGCGCGGGCCACAGGAACAGCATCTCTGCCAGCTCGATTATATCTGGCTTTCCCCACATCTTGCGCAGATCAATGCGACAAGGGTTCCCGAAATCATCCGCGCTGGCCAGCCTTACAGGACGGTCTTTCCGCCGGGGCAGGAGGTGGATCGTTATCCGCGCACCGGCTGGGACCGCCCCAAGGCTTCCGACCATTGCCCTGTCGTTATGACGCTCGATCTGATCTGACCTGCCGCTCCGGGCCGCCTAGCCGTTGGCGACCTTGGGGAAATAGGTCGCCCACACCCGGTTGCGGCCCGCACGCTTGGCCTCATAAAGCCGGTCGTCGGCAATTGCGATCAGCTCGTCCCAACTGTTGATCGCCCGTGCCTCCTGCCAGACCACGCCGAAACTTGCCGTCAGTGACAGCCCGCTTTGTTCATCAATGATCTGGGCTTCAATCAGCCGGCGCAGGCGGTCGGCGGTGGCGGTCGCCGTCGCGTGGCTGACATCCTGCAACACGACCACGAATTCCTCGCCGCCATAGCGCGCCAGAATATCGTTTTTACGGAGGGCGCCTCTTAAAAGAGTCGCTGTCTTCTGTAGCGCGAGGTCGCCCATGGCATGGCCATAGCGGTCGTTGATGGATTTGAAGTGGTCGATGTCGACAATCATCACGCCAAGCGCCTGCAACTGCTCCTCACCGCTCAATATGGCACGAACGGTCTTTTCCAGCGCACGGCGATTGGACACACCGGTCAAGGCATCTGTTTCTGAAAGCGTGCGTAATTGTTCGGCCAGCGCAGACTGCTGCTTTTCCATTTCTTCCTTCTGGCGAAGCTGCTCGCGCAGGAAATCCAGTTCCTCGAACATTTTCTTCACTTCCGGAGCCGCCTTGTCCTGATACAGGGCTCCTGAAAGATCGCCAGCGGCGATTGCGGCGATCTGCGTCTGGACGGATTGCATGGGGCGGAACAGTGCCGTTCTGTAAACTGATGCAAGCCGCAGCAATACCAGAACCGCGATGAGAGCGAGGAGGAGAGACGTTCCACCATAGATCAACGCCTGTTCCTTGTTCCTTTCTATCCTTGCCCGTGTTTCGGCGAGAATAAGGTCGCGCAACGTGCTCGAGGAACGCATGCCCTTGATGTAGTTTTCGGAGAATTCGCGAATGCTTGGCTGCGCGGACGGCACCACCATCGCAATCGTATTCTGCGCATAGGGAAGCGCCTGGCCGAAATAGAAGATTTCAATATCGCGAAACGCTGCATCGACGCGTGGTGTGGACAGGTAAGCGGCGGTGTAGTTCGTCAGCGACGATTTCAGCAGTGTGAGGCTCTGTATTTCCGTGTCGAATTTGGCGCGGAGGCTCAACTTGTCCTGCCTGTTCGCCCGCAGGCTCATGACCACGTAGGAACCGAGGCGACCGATCCGGTCCCGCATCACTCCGGCCGTGCCGGTCATGGCGATGTCGATCGCTACATTGGGCGTTACCTTGATGATCGCGCGAGCGGTCTTGCCACGCAGCATGTTGACGCTGTCCGCCGCCTTGAACATCGCAAAAATTGCGTTGGACATTGCCGTGTAGCTGCGCGCGGATTCCGGAAGTGCGGCAACCTGATCGACCGCTTCTCGGGATTGCGCCAGTTTTCGGCGTGTATCGACCAGCGATTTTGCCAATTCTGGCTGCGCCCTGATTTCCGCGGCAAAAGAGTTTTCGAGTTCCACCAGCTTGTCGTCCGTCGCCTTGCGCGCTGCGGCAAGCTCCTGGACCAGTTTTGCATCGGGGGAAGACGCGCCCATCAAATTATTGGCAGGACCACGCTCGGCCGATACCAGCCATGCGGACTGGAGGGCCGTTTCGAAGCGGCTGAGTTGCTGCGCATTGGTCCGGTAGCGTAAGTAACTGGAAACGCTCGGCAGGGCGGCAAGGGTTGCCAACAAGATGGAACTTACCGCTATGACGATCGTACCGGTTAGTTGGATTTTCTGTATGCTTGCGCGCATGCGATGCGTTATTCCCGGTGGGATGGTTATGAATTATCGCCATTTTAGCTACATCGCGTAAATACTTCGCTTATTTTGCAGGCCTTTTGCCGCGACCTGGTGATTGAAACCCACAGGTACGGTGTGGAAAAGAGGTCTCCCAACGGCGCGCAATCAATTTTTGCTTTACACGAAGTGAGAATCTGATAGTTGGCAAGGCACTGGATTGCCCTTGTAGCTCAGTTGGTAGAGCACCTGATTTGTAATCAGGGGGTCACGAGTTCGAACCTTGTCGGGGGCACCAGTATTTTCAATGGCTTGGCCATTTCCCCCGCTATTATTCCTGCATTCGCACAATGCCTATGGCTTGATGTGATATAGCTTGTGCACGATTGCCCAGTTGCCATCGCGCTCCAGCAAGGACAGGTATTCGCTAAAATCCATGCCGTCGAAACGGGTCGTCAGCTTCACGGACGCGCTGTCGCCTTCCTTGTCGATGCCGAGGATTTCGAAGACGGGGTCGTGATCGGGCAGGCCGCGTTCGCTTTTCCGTATCTGCTCGGCGAAGTCCTCCAGTGAGAGCCATTCCGTTTCACCCTGAAACGTCCCGACGATGCTGGCGCGCGGATCGAAAACATCACGCATCAGGCCCTCATCCGCATAGGCCATGGCGTGCACATAATCCGTCACTGTCTGGGTAATGGTTTGCGGCATCGGATCGTCCCTCCCTTCAGATCCAAAAGCCAAGCTTACACCCGTTGGAGCCGTTCCACCATAAGCACCGTAAAACCTGCGGGTTGCACGGTTTTCCGCATGGGTAGACAGCTTGGCCGGGCGTGTTTTGCCATGACTTTCCACAATTTTGTCCCGCCCGTGATTATAGTCGCCATGGGTCCGACAAATTTGAGGATCAAGGGCTTTTGCGCCGGCGCGGGGGTGCCGCGCGGGCGGAATTCGCTTATGATCTGTGCGCGAGCCGCACGGGGGTGGCGTATGGCATGCGGTAACAGTTTGCGTTTGAAGGTGTTTTAGTGATCGATCCCTATGTTTTGCTTGGCGTGGAGCGTGATGCCGACGAGGCGGCGATCAAGTCCGCTTACCGGAAGGTGGCGAAAGCCGCCCATCCCGACAGCGGGGGTGATACCGACCAATTCGCACGCCTGCAAACCGCTTACGAGCTTTTGAAGGATCCGGTGCGCCGCAAGGTGTTCGACGATACCGGTTACGATCCGCAGCTTGCCGATGCCAAGGACCTCAAAGGCCTGCTGATGCTGGAAACTCTGGTCAACGAATTCATTCTGGACGAGCGTGAGCCAGGCAGCTTCGACCCAGTGGCCGCCATGCGCCGCAAGCTGACCGACGATATCCTGAAAAGCCGCTTTCACATTCTGGAACTGGAGCGTCACCGCACGCGGGTGCGCAAACATATGGACCGGCTGGGCAGAAAGCCGGAGACCGATGTTTTGAGTTCCATGTTGCGTGCGCGCAGCCAGTCCATCGCCGAAGCCATCCGCAATGCGGAAGCGCAGATAGAGGCGATCGAGCAGGCCTATACGATGCTGGAAGGCTATTCCTACGAGCTGGAGAGCATACCGCTCTCCGAACCGCTGCTGAAAGGCGAGGCGGCGGAATAGCCGTTTCCCCCTAGAGTTCTCAGGGACCGTTGACGAGCGCCAGGATGAGCTGATGCACGCGGCCACCGGGCGAAAGCTCGTCCCGGTCGAAATCGCGTCCGCGCTGGCGTTGCTCGTTGGATAGCTCACCAAGCCGCTGTTGCAGGACAACGCGCACTTTCTGGCATTTCGGATCGTTTTCCGCTCTCAGACCGGTGCTGAATGTCTCGATCTTCTGCACCATGTCGAGAATGTGCTCGCCATGAACGCGCTCATGGGTTTCCACACCGGAAATGAAGGTTTTCCAGCTGGCGGCGACCGCGGGCGGCAATCTGGCCGGCGCTTTCGGCCAGGTATAGATGATTGTGAGATTGGGCTTGGCGGTGGCCAGTACGCAGGCACCGTCCGGTTGCGGACGATAATCGCGCCGCCATGTCAGCTTGAAGGTGGTGTGGGCGATGGCCTGCACACCGGCGGTCGGGCCGCGTTCGCCTATGGACTGGTAGAGCGCTCCGCCCGTATCACCGCTGATCGCATAGGTTTTTATCTGCTCGGCTGGTTTCCAGCCGGCTGACTGTGCTGACAGCGGAAGGGTGCTCAGCAATATCGTCATAGCGCTGATGGTGAGGGAAGAGAGAGTTTTGGCGGGCACGCATCGATCCTTGGTGTCTTGCGCGCCGAAGATAGGCGAGAGCTGGGCTGCTAGGCAAGCGCCGTGAGAGAGGGATTGTAGGATACTGCGCCGAAATTCCACACACGAAAAACCCCCGCGACGGATCGCGGGGGTCAAGCTTGCGACTGCAGGGGAATCAGTCGTCCAGCTTGTCGTAGTCGAGCTTCGGTGCGTTCTGCAGCGCTTCCTTGGTGGTATCGACATAGGCCTTCCAGGTGCCGTTGTCGTTGTGGACTGCAACCGAGGCCGGGTCGAGCACCACATAGCTCTTGTCGATGCCGAGAAAACCGCCGACGCTGGCAACGAGGCCGATCACCGATTTGCCATCGCCGATGACGACATCCTCGATTTCGCCGATGTTTTCGTTCTGGGCGTTATAGATATCCAGACCGTCGAGCTGGGAGGCGGTGAGGTCGGTTTTCTGGACATTGACGAACTTCAGCGGGCCGTTAGCCTTGGTGCCCATGGTGATGCCGGGACCGGACAAAGTCGCATCGGCGCCAACAGCAGGCGCAGTCGCAGCCGTCTGGGCAAAAGCCACGGAAGAGGAGAGGGCTGCTGCGGCAGCGAGAGCGATGACGTTGATTTTCATGATGTTTCTTCCCTTTGTATGCTGAACGTTTCGTTCGGGGAAGAAACGGTGAAGGCCGGATTTGGTTCCGCGTGGGAGCGCAGGAAATTTTGGTTTATGCTGGTAGCGGGAGCACTGGCACGCCAAATCCGGAGGACGTTATGGCAAAAAACACTGACAGCAAGGAAGCGGAGGAGAATGCACCGTCGGTTCTCATCGATCGAAAGATCGCGGAGCTTGGCGACTGGCGTGGCGAGACGCTTGCGCGCATCCGGGCGCTGATAAGGAAGGCCGATCCGGAGGTGACGGAGGAGGTTAAATGGCGCGGCGTGCCCGTCTGGGAGCATGCCGGTATCATCTGCACCGGCGAAACCTACAAGACAGCCGTGAAGATGACGTTTGCGAAGGGCGCGTCGCTTGAAGACCCGGCCGGCCTGTTCAATTCGAGCCTTGAGGGCAATACGCGGCGCGCCATCGACTTTCACGAGGGAGATGAGATCGACGAGGAGGCACTGGTGGCGCTGATCCGCGCGGCGGTGGCGTTAAATGTGGCGGGGAAGGCTGGAAAGAAACGCACGGGGAATAAGGCTGGGTAATCGAGTAGGCGGTCAATCCTTCGCAACGTCCGTTGCCTTGTCCCATTCCCCATCGATGAACTTCAGCGCGTCGATAATTGACACTTTCCACACTGACCAGACGTGATCGCCATCGGTGATCCGCAATTCGGATTTACGATTGTCGGCCTGAAGCGTTTCGTGCAGGGCGATGGCGCCGCGCCAGAGGAAGAAGCCGTCGTCGTCGCCAACTGTCAGATAGGTGGCCGGCAAGTCTTGGCTTTCGGCGACGTGCTGTGCAACAAGGGTGAAGACGTTCTTCTCATTGAAAAGTCTGGCATCGAAGGGCGTGCCGAAGGCGCCGGAGAAGTGATCGCCGGTGGAGGGCAGCACGATGCCGCTGGTGACGGTGGTGCGGTCGACGCGGTGGAAGAAGGCGCTGTCCTGAATGAGCTTGAGTTCCGCGGGCGTTTTGTCGAGATCGGAGGCGGGCACGTTCTGCCAGATCGCGCCGGACAGGCTGGCGACTGCGCCATAGAGGTCTTCGTGGCCATAAGCCAGATGCAATGCGCCGAAACCGCCCATGGACAGCCCGGCGATGGCACGCCCTTCGCGATCTTTTCGCACCGGCAGCGTTTTTTCCACTTGATGGCGCAGATCGCCAGTCAGGGCCGTCTCGTAATCGCCGGGACCACCGACAGCGGCCGAATCCACATACCAACTGTTTTTAACGCCTGGCATGATGACAACCAGCGGGCGGATGGCGCCAGCCGCAATCAGCGTGTCCAGCGTCTTTTCGATATTGCCGAGGTCTCGCCAGCTATTCTGGTCACCATCATGGCCGTGCAGGAGATAAAGCACCGGCCAGCCGTTTTCCGGCGGCGTGCCATCCGGTCGGTAGATGTTGACGGGCAGCGGTGCGTTCAGGGCGGCGCTGTGGAAGGTGGCGTCCTCAATCTGCCCGGCAAGGACTGGGCTTGAGAAAAAGACGAGGCATAAGGCCGCCAGATTTTTTCGATGCATGCGGTGTCTATCCAGATTGCGCTGTTGCGCGTCAGCGACCGGGACGGCCGGTCTTCCCCTTCGTCCGGCTTTTGCGCTTCTGTTCGCCGGCATCCTCATAGGAACCCGCTCCGATCTTGCCGCGCACGAGGGGGCGGGGATCGTCCTTGGTTCGCTCAGGTTGGCCTTCCATGAGCGGTGAGAAACGTTTGCCGGTTTCCGTCTCGGGTTTGCCGGGAACTTCGCCACGCACCGGCTTCTCGGTGCGGCCAACGGTCATCTCGTCCAGCGTGTTCCTGCGGAACAGCGGCTTGCCCGTGTCCGAGCCGGGACCCATTTCGTCCAGCGAAGGTTTGGCGAAGAGAGATTTTCCACTTTCGTTTGCGGAAGCGGCACCGTCCTCTGTCACGCCCGATATGTCTCCTGCAAGAGGGGAGATCGACCCGTTGCGAGCGCTCGTTTCTTTTTTCTTGCTTCTACCGCCACCCTCAAGCGATTTCGCCTCTTCCTTCGCCATCGGGTCGTCCATGACGGCGAGTTCGGTGGCCTTGAGGCGCTTGATTTCGTCTCGCAGGCGGGCGGCTTTTTCGAAGTCCAGATCGGCTGCGGCATCGCGCATGGATTTTTCCAGCGCGTTGAGATGGGACTGCAGATTGTTGCCGACCAGATGGCCGCCATCGGCGAAGCCTTTGCCGGAAACGCCTGAAATATCGGCCCTTACGTGATCACGCTCATAAACTGAATCAAGAATATCGGAGATCTTCGCCTTGACCGATTCCGGCGTGATGCCGTGTTCGGCGTTATAGGCCATCTGCTTTTCGCGGCGGCGGGAGGTTTCCTCCATCGCCCGCTTCATCGAGCCGGTGATATTGTCGGCATAGAGGATGACCTTGCCGTCGACGTTACGGGCGGCGCGGCCGATGGTCTGGATCAGTGAAGTTTCCGAACGCAGGAAGCCTTCCTTGTCGGCATCGAGGATCGCGACGAAACCGCATTCTGGAATATCGAGGCCTTCGCGCAGAAGGTTGATACCGACAAGCACGTCGAAGGCACCAAGGCGCAGGTCGCGGATGATCTCGATGCGTTCCAGCGTGTCGATATCCGAGTGCATGTAACGCACGCGAACGCCCTGTTCGTGCAAATATTCGGTCAGGTCTTCAGCCATGCGCTTGGTCAGCACGGTGCAGAGCGTGCGGTAACCCTTAGCGGCGGTCTCGCGAATTTCGCCGAGAACATCGTCTACCTGGCTGCGGGCGGAGCGCACCTCGACCGGCGGATCGATAAGTCCTGTCGGGCGGATGACCTGTTCGGCGAAGACGCCGCCTGCCTGTTCCATTTCCCACGAGCCAGGGGTGGCCGAAACCGCGACCGTCAGCGGCCGCATCGCATCCCATTCCTCAAAGCGCAACGGCCGGTTATCCATGCAGGAGGGAAGGCGGAAGCCATATTCGGCCAGCGTCGCCTTGCGCCTGAAGTCGCCGCGATACATGCCACCGATCTGGCTAACCGATACGTGGCTTTCGTCAATAAAAAGCAGCGCATTATCAGGGATATATTCAAACAGCGTCGGCGGCGGCTCACCGGGATTGCGGCCGGTGAGATAACGCGAATAGTTTTCGATACCGGCGCAGGAGCCGGTCGCCTCCAGCATTTCGATGTCGTAACGTGTGCGCTGTTCCAGCCGCTGGGCTTCCAGCAAGCGTCCCGCCTTTTCCAGCTCGGCGAGGCGGACCCTCAGCTCTTCCTTGATCGACTTGATCGCGCCGTTCAGCGTCGGGCGCGGGGTGACATAGTGCGAATTGGCGTAGATCTTGACGGATTGCAGATCGCCGGTTTTCTGGCCGGTCAGCGGGTCGAATTCGGTAATGGAATCGATTTCGTCGCCGAACATCGAGATGCGCCAGGCGGCATCCTCAAGGTGGGCAGGGAAGATTTCGATGGTATCGCCGCGCACGCGGAAGGAGCCGCGCTGGAAATCCATGTCGCGGCGCTTGTATTGCTGGGCCACAAGGTCGGCCAGAAGCTGGCGCTGGTCCAGCCGGTCGCCCACCTGCATCTGGAAGGTCATGGCGGTATAGGTTTCCACCGAGCCGATACCATAGATGCAGGAAACCGAAGCGACGATGATGCAGTCGTCGCGTTCCAGTAGCGATCGGGTCGCGGAGTGACGCATCCGGTCGATCTGTTCGTTGATCGAGGATTCCTTCTCGATGAAGGTGTCGGAGCGCGGCACATAGGCTTCCGGCTGATAATAATCGTAATATGAGACGAAGTACTCTACCGCATTGTCGGGGAAGAAGTTCTTGAACTCGGAATAGAGCTGTGCGGCCAGCGTCTTGTTGGGCGCAAGGATGACGGCCGGGCGCTGGGTTGCCTCGATCACCTTGGCCATGGTGAAGGTTTTGCCGGAGCCGGTGACGCCGAGCAGGACCTGGCTGCGCTCGCCGGAATTGATGCCTTCCACGAGATCGGCAATCGCCGTCGGCTGGTCGCCTGCCGGTTGATACTCCGAGTCCATGCGGATTGTAACGCCGCCTTCGGATTTCGGCGGACGGGCCGGCCGGTGCGGCGTCCACATCTTGCCGTCCTTGAACAGCGGATTGCCGCTCTCGATAAGCGCCGATAGTGCCTCGACGGTGGCGGTGACGGCACCCGGTGCGAGATTGGCCGCCTCCTCCAGGGAAACGTCCATGCCAGCCACGGGATTGAGACCGGCGGCGGCGCGGGTTTTCGGATCGCTCGACGCACCGATGGAAACGCCGCGCGCTGTCTTGGAAGCCGTGGTGTTTTTAGCCGTTTTGTTGGCCGCTTTTTCCGCTTCCTTGCGCGCTTCGATCTCGATCTTCTTGCGGTGCTTGCCAGCTTTCGAGGCGACTTCGCGCTGGGTTTCCACCGAGCCGGCTTCGGCTTCCGCCTCGAGCTGCTTTACCCAATCGGCAACGCTGCCGCTGAGCGGCGCGCCTTCGAACGACGATTGCGGAGCTTCCTCGAAGCCGGAATTCGAGGGTTTGGAATTTTTGGGTGATCTGGCCATGCGCGAAATATGGAGGGAGTCACGCGCAAAGGGAAGGGGAGGCCAAGAAAAAATGAGTACAAAAAGGAAACGAAGCGCGGGGAACAAAATTTGGCCGGATACGTTGCATAGCGGCCGAATACGCTTTGATAGAAACCGGTTCCGTTTCATACGGCGGTAAGTTAAAGCAAAGACAAAAATGACGGTTGCGTTTTCAAACTGCCTTTCGTGACATCCCTCCCTTCTTCATTCAGGAACAATCATGCCGTTCTCGATCAGCCCTGCCCACATCTGGCCTGTCCTGATGCTCATCGTCTCCAATGTTTTCATGACTTTCGCCTGGTATGGGCATCTCAAGCACAAGGGCAGCGCACTCTTCCTTGCGATTGTCGCAAGCTGGGGCATCGCTTTCTTCGAATACATGCTCGCAGTCCCCGCGAACCGCATGGGATCGGAGGTGTATTCGACCGCGCAGCTCAAGACCATTCAGGAAGTTATCACGCTTGCGGTCTTTGCTCTGTTCTCGGTCTTCTGGCTGAAGGAAAGCATCACGATCAACCACGTGATCGGTTTTGCGCTCATCGCTTTCGGCGCTTCCTTCATCTTCCGCTCCTGATCGCCACAGGGCCTTTCTATTGCCGTGGCGGACAGGTTTCGCCACGGCACGAGGAACGGTGTTACGAGCCCGTTCCACCATTGGCATAGTCCAACCGTGCCGTACAAATGCGGACGTGGTTCTCGTCCGCCCACTGCACCAGCAATTGCATCGGCACCAGAAACGAACGGCCGAGATTGGTCAGTTCGTATTCCACGCGCGGCGGCACCTGCGCATAGAGCGTGCGGCGAATGAAACCGTCTTCCTCCAGCCGTTTCAGCGTGCGTGACAACATCTGCTTGGAAATATCGTCGATCTTGCGGTTCAGTTCGTTGAAACGCAGAACCCCGCCCTGAAGCGCTTCCAGAACCAGCAGGCTCCATTGATCGCCGATGCGATCCAGCACGTCGCGGATGGGGCAGGGCTGGTCGAAGGTGAAGATTTCCTTGGTTTGCGTATCCGGCATTTTCCCTGCTCTTTCCATTTTCGTGCCCTTTCAGGTCATCGCCGTGTGACCTGATCAGCGTCGGCTGACTTCTTGCGGCCGGGGCTGCGATACCATAGCTTCCCCTAGCGGTCTATTATCTAGACCTACAACGATGCCTATAAAGGAAAAGCCATGGCTAAAATCGCGCTCATCGGAGCCTCCGGCAATGCCGGATCCCGTATTCTGAAGGAACTTTCCGACCGGGGGCACCAGGTGACGGCGATCGCCCGCAACCCTGAAAAGATCGCCAGCCTGCCGAACGTAGTGGCAAAAAAGGGCGATGTCTTCGATCAGGCAGGGCTTTCGGAACTGCTTAAGGGTCACGATGCCGTGATCAGCGCCGTGCACTTCACTGCGAGCGATCCGGTGACGCTGATCGAGGCCGTCCGTGCCTCGGGCGTTTCCCGTTATCTCGTCGTGGGTGGCGCTGGCAGCCTTGAAATTGCGCCAGGCCAGCGCGTGGTTGACCTGCCGGACTTCCCGGTCGCCTACAAGGCAGAGGCGACCAAGGGAGCCGAGTTTCTGGACCGTCTGAAAGGGGAAAAGCAGCTCGACTGGACTTTCCTGTCGCCATCGGCCGAATTTGTGCCGGGGGAAAGAACGGGCAAATTCCGTATCGGCAAGGACAGCCTTTTGAGCAACGAAGCTGGCAGCCGCATTTCTTTCGAGGATTACGCCATCGCGCTTGTCGATGAAATCGAAAAGCCGCAGCATTCCCGCCAGCGTTTCACCGTCGGTTACTGAGAGGTCTCATCCATGAATTTCATGACACGTCGTCTTGCCATCGCTGCTCTTGCCATCGCGCCCGCGCTGATGGCCGCGCCCGTTCTGGCGGAAACCGCCAAGCGCGATCTGGTTCAGGAAGAAGCCAACCGCAAGCTGGTGATCGATTTTTACGACACCGTCTTCAACAAGCACGAGGTGGCGAAGGGCGCTGCCGTCATCGTTGACAGCTACAAGCAGCACAATCCGATGGTGCCTGATGGCAAGAAGCCATTCGTCGACTATTTCACCGGCTTCTTCAAGGAAAACCCGCAGGCGAGATCCCGGATCGTGCGCAGCGCCACGGATGGAGATCTGGTTTATCTGCACATCCATTCCACGGATAAAGAGGGTGCGCGCGGAGCCGCCATCGTCGATATTTTCAGGGTCACCGACGGCAAGATCACCGAACATTGGGACGTGATCCAGCCGGTTCCGGAAAAGGCTGCAAACAAGAATACGATGTTCTAGAGCATTTCCAGTAAAAGTGCGTAGCGGTTTTACGTCCGGAAAATTCGTAGAAACAAACAGTTAGAGCACGTCAAACAATTCTGTTTAAACAGGACGTGCTCTAAGGCCAAGCTTCTGCCAACCGCCCGGAATTCAGAAGGACACGGCCGGGGGATATCTCCCGGCCGTGTTTTTTGTCAGGCAGCGCGTTGCTTTTCGCGGGACTGCACGATCAGATCGAGAACAAGCATCACCAGCAGGCTTGCGCCAACCAGCGGGAACAGGATGCCGCCGATGGCGAGCAGCGCCAGCAGGCCGCGCAAGACGCGTTTATCCTGCGGCAATGGTGGCACGCCGAGCGAACCTCTGGGGCGTCGTTTCCACCACATGATGCCGGCGGAAACGGCAAGCAGGACGATGCCGACACAGGCTGCCAGCAACACGATCTGGTTGGCGAGGCCGAATTGCTGGCCCATATGCACGTTGATCCCCCATTCCAGCGCCTTTCCAAGCGGACCGTAGTCGGAATAGCTCATGTCGATCAGCGGTTTGCCGCTATATTGATCGAGATGGACGACGCGCTGCTTTGAAAGGTCGTCGGGATAGACGGAGCCGCTATAGACGCCTGTCGGTTTGGTCGGCAGCACGACGGTATAACCAGAGGCAAGACCGAGCCCGTCGAAACGCGCGATGGCCGCATCTATTCCGATTGGTTGCCCGGTGGCGGATGCGGTGGATTCCGGGACTTTTGCCTGCTCCAGCGACCAGCTGGTCTTGGCCATGTGATCGAGATGTTCGCCAGACATTGGAACATCGGTCCGCACGCCTGCCGGATATCCGAAATTGCTGCCATTTGCCCATTCGTTGACCTTGGCGCCCCACACGCCCGACCAGGGCATTCCGGTGACTGCGAGAAATACGATGAAAAAGCCGACGAAAATGCCGGTGACGGCATGGGTATCGCGCCAGAAGACGCGTTTTTTCGGCGTGCCGCGCACGGTCAAGACACCGCCGCTCTGCTTCCTAGGCCACCACAGATAGATGCCGGTGGCGACGAGCAGGATGGACCAGCCGGCGGCGATCTCGATCAGATAGCGGGTATAGGCGCCGAAATATTTCAGGCTGTGGATGTAGCGGATCGTCCACATGATGGTGCCACGATCCGGCAGCGAACCGGCAACCTGCCCGGTATAGGTGTTGACGTAGACGGCGCGTTTCCCTTCGGCCGTACTGACGGTAATTTCCGTCGAGGCACCCGGATCGCCTGGCGTGGTGTATTTCACAGCAGTGCCGGGAACGGCCGCAACGGCTGCGGCGAGAATATCGGAGGGGAGTGCTTTCGGCACGTTCTGCGCCACTTCGATGCGCTTCAGGTCCGAATGAATGAAATTGTCGAATTCGTCCCGGAACAGATAGAGCGCACCGGTGACGGCCAGCGATATCAGAAAGGGCAGTACAAAAAGGCCAGCGTAGAAGTGCCAGCGCCATACGGCGCGGTACAGGTTGACGGACGAGGATTGCGCAGGCGCGCGCTCGCCCTCGAAAGAGGTCGTAACGGACATGGATGTCTCCGCAGAAAAGTTGATTTTCCGGCAGGGCCGGATCGCTCTTCACATTTGCAGAGAGGGAGGCGGTGCGCGTGGGCGCGATTCCAGATTGGGTGGTGGCGGCGGCAATGCCGTGTCGCGGTCGAGAAAGTCGACTTCGACGACCCGGACGATCCCGTCCGCACGCTCCACGGGAGTAACGGGAAGAGCGGCGATGGTAACGGAGGCCAGACGGCAGAGCGTGCCGCAGCAATTGTCGGCGAGCTTGCCCGCAGGGTTGGAGGCCGGGTTCGGTTTGCCCGAACCGCCTTCGGGCATGTGGCTGGAACAGATGATCTCACCGGTCGCCAGCGCGGCTGAGGCCATATTGCCGCTGGTCAGGCCATTCACGAGCCCTTGCAGGAGAAAAAGCAGGACCGCCAGCGTGGCGATGGCGCCAGCCGAACTTCTGTCCTGCATTATCCTGCGAATGAATCCCATTGCAGCGAAATGCCATATTTATCGGGCCGTGTCACCGCGACACGATGGCGAAAGACGAGGCCTGTTTTCAATTATCACCCGGCGTCGGGATGGGAATGTTCAGGCCAGCAGGTCGTAGGTCCGGAATATCCAGACTACCTGATAAATCAGGGCGAAAATGACGAGAAACCTGTGAAAGCGTCGGTTGCCGATGAAAGCTGCCAGTGTGAACAGAACAACGTAAATAGCTGTGCGGATGAGATATTCAGCGCCCAGCGAGGAGAGGTAGTCCTGTCCCTTCAGCAGCGTATCGCCGATATCCGTGACGAAAAGTGCGGCGAGAAACGCGAAGAACCAGCTTTTGCGGGAAAAAAAATAGTCCTCGTATCCCTTGTATTCCTTCATGTCTGAGGGGAACAGCAACACGCACAGGAAATAGAACAGCGAGCAGAACAGGATCAGGAACAGGAACGCGCCGAAGCCGAGGACGTGGCTGGTGGCGGAAAGCCGGTGTTCCCACCACCAGAAATGCACGAGCATCAGAAACAGGAACGCCACCCAGCCGATATGCAGGGGATAGATGCGCTCCTTCTTGGGATGCTGCACGAAACCGGCAAGGCCGGTCAGCAAGCGGGCGAGGCTGAGGCCGACCACCATGCCCATGACGGCGCGGATATGCGCATAGGCTTCCGCGGCGTTGACGGCGGCCTCCATCGCACCCTACTCCGTCGGAGGGATGGGCGTCGGCTGCCCGTTTTCGTCCATCGCCACCATGATAAAGGTTCCGGCAGTGACTTTTTCCAGCTTGTCGTAACGGGAGCGCTGCGCCCAGGCCTCGACCGTCAGCGTGATGGAGGTGCGGCCGAGCCGGGCGATATCGGTGTAGATGGACAGCGTGTCGCCGATCTTCACCGGCAACTCGAAAGCCATTTCCTTGACCGCCGCAGTGACCACGCGACAGCGGGACCGCTCCGCCGCGCGGATGCCGCTGGCCAAGTCCATCTGGGACATGACCCAGCCGCCGAAAATATCACCGGCCGGATTGGCGTCGGCCGGCATTGCGAGCGTCCGCAGCGTCAGCTCGCCGGTCGGTTTGATGGGCAGGTCGGTCATGTCGAGATTTGCTCCTTGCGAATGTCAAAGGCGCAGCATGCGTTGCGCTTTGTGATTTCGCAAGGAAGGGTAAGCGTCAGGACGACGCTTTGCCCAGAAATTGCTGCGTCGCATAAAGGGCGATGGCTGCCGCATTCGATACGTTGAGCGATTTGATCTCGCCCGGCATATCGAGACGGGCGAGCGCCGAAACGGTTTCGCGGGTCTTCTGGCGCAGACCCTTGCCTTCGGCTCCCAGTACCAGGGCGATCTTTGCGCCGTTGAAGGTTTGCTCGATGGGGGCGGGGCCTTCCGAATCCAGACCGACCGAGAAGAAGCCAAGCTTGTGCAGCTCGCCCAATGTATCGGCGAGGTTGGTGATCTGGATATAGGGAATGAGTTCCAGTGCGCCGGACGCAGACTTCGCAAGCACGCCTGACTCCGTCGGGCTATGGCGAATGGTGGTGATGACGGCGCCGGCATTGAAGGCGACCGCCGAGCGCATGATGGCGCCGACATTGTGCGGGTCGGTAACCTGATCGAGCACGAGGATCAACGGGCTTTTCTTCAGCGCGTCGAGTTTCTTGACCGGAAGCGGCCTGGTTTCCAGCATCACGCCCTGATGGATCGCCTCGGGGCCAAGCACCTTGTCGATATCCTGCGGTGAGACAATCTCTACCGGGAAGGGCTGCGCATCCGCTTCGCCGATATCCAGACGCGCAAAGGCATTCAGGGTAACCGACAGCTTGATGAGTTGCCGTTCGGGGTTGGAAAGCGCCGCACGCACGGTATGCAGGCCGTAAAGATGGACCTGATCCGGCGCAAGCTGCGGCGGCTTCCAGTCTTCCGCGCCACGATTCCGGCGCTTCGGCTGCTGCGGGGTCGGAATTTCGCCCCTCTCGCGTTTGGCATCGCGCACGGCACGGCGAAGGGTGGCGTAGTGTGTGTCGCGGGTGGATTTGTCGTTTGGATCGTCTTTGCTCATGGCGCCTTATATCTCCGGGACGCGACGCACACCAGCCCCCGCGATAATCCACAGGCCTGCAAAGAGGTTTGAATTTTTTCCCGAAAATTCGTGAAACGGCGTGTTGACAGAAGCGAACGAGGCCGTCATATACGCGCCACAGACGACGCAACGGCGCTTCGCCGGAGAGAAATCTGAAGAGCTTGGTTGCTCGATCCTAGCAGATAGCTGGAGGGATGCCCGAGTGGTTAAAGGGGACGGACTGTAAATCCGTTGGCTACGCCTACGTTGGTTCAAATCCAACTCCCTCCACCATTCTGCGCAGGATCAAAATCACCACCGCGGGTATAGCTCAATGGTAGAGCAGCAGCCTTCCAAGCTGAATACGCGGGTTCGATTCCCGCTACCCGCTCCAAAAATTCTCAAAAAGATCGATAATCTTTGGGTCGCGCCGATGTGCAGCCTCTAACCAGAGTTGGCTGTTTTCAGCTCGCCTCCAAGGCCGACTGAATCCGCATTTTCTCTGCGTCGAGCTCGCTTAACCTCACCATATGCGCCGTAATTTTCTCAAAGATCGAGGTGCGATCCGCTGTCGACAAGCGTTCAGTGTGGCGCAGGGCAGTAATGACCTCGATCAGATCAAGTCGCTCTTGCTCAAGTTTTTCAAGATTCCACATCATCGCGTTTCCTCGCTGGCACGCGCTTCAAACGGCCAACCCGGATAAAGGTTCAGGTCAATAGAATTTAAAGTAAATTTTATCTTATTGGCTGGGACGCGGTGCGCTGGAGCACGGCTGAATCAATTCGGTGAACGACATTGCGTCCGGATGCCGGCAGCAGCCATATAGCTGTTGTCGGTTGGATGGTATGATGCGTAACGCGCTGCACACCATTTTACGTGGTTTATTTCCGATTGTGAGAGGGCGTAACCATTGGATGACGCCTCTTCACCCTTGCCCGCGGCAAAGGCGGATGCGGGATAGCCGCGACCGTCGGAATTCTGCGCCTGCTCCTGCTGTTCGTAGGCCGGCTCTATGAGGCTCAGCGCACTGGCGGGCACGGTAAAAGCGGTAGATATTGCGACGCCAAGAGCGAGCGCGGAGATAGTCTTCGGCATCCTCAACATCGATAAATCCTCGTTATTCGTTCGAGATGCTAACGAAAATTAAGGAATTTCGTTCCGATGCAGGGTTGACGTCACACGAATACGTGATTCGTTGTGCGGTGCTTGCCGTCGTTCGCGTGGCAAGGCGGAGATGCCCCCGGCGGCTGGCTGATTGTGGATATCCATGGTCACTGTGTGATGCCGTCCTCACCGCGAAAACGCCACGCCCGATGAGCACATTTTGCTCCCCGCCAATTCGACTTTCAGTGCTTGTTGCACTGCTCGTTGACAAGCGGAAAGTCCGGTCGGATAGTCTGCCGGCAATCATGCACACGGGAGTCTTCGATGATCAACAGGGTTGTAATTCTCTCATCCTTAGCGCTGCTCGCATCGGCGGCGTTTGTCTCCCCCGCAGCGGCGCTCACCATGAAAGAGTGCAGCGTGAAATACCAGGCGGCGAAAGCCGACGGGTCCGCGAAGGACGTCAAGTGGAACGACTATCGCGCCAAGTTCTGCGGTAGCGATGCTGCTGCCGAAAGCGCTGCCGACGACAAGCAAGTTGCGGCTACCACCGACAAAGAACCCGAAAAGGCGACGATAAAGGCTCCGAAGAGCGTCGTATTTCCGAGCGCTGTCGATAAGAAATATTCAAGCGAGACTCCTGGCAAGGCCCGCCTGAAGACCTGCGTCGATTCTTATCGTAAGAACAAGGATGACGGCACGCTCGGCGATCTCAAGTGGATTCAGAAGGGTGGCGGTTACTGGAGCCTGTGCAATACGGCTTTGAAGAGCTGACGCGCTTTTTTGGGGCGGCGGCTGATCGCCGTTGCCCCAGCAATGACGCGTCATCAGACATCATACCGAAGGACTTAATTTGTCGATTCGGTTGACCGGAGCGTGTCTGAGCCACGTCCAGAACGACGTGCGGTTTTTCCTGTGCTCTGCAAATCCTGCGGCAAGCGTGGCCCAGCGTTTTCACGCTTACCGGCGGGTTGATATTCACATGGTCAGGCAACCCCGGTTTCGGGCGGGTAAAATCTGCGAATGGTTTGCGATTCAGCATCTTGATAGAAAGAGTTGATCTTGCGGCTTGATCCGCATCCAGCAATCAAACGGTTACGGCTGTCCCGTGGCGGCTGGCCGGCAATGTGGGCGGATGACCAGACGATTTCGAAACTACCTCGCCGTACTCGCCATATCACTACTGATGTGGACGTTGGTGCTTGGCGTCATTTATTGGCTGTTTCGATAGGTCTTGCCGCAGCTTCAGAGCCGAAATGAACCCGCTTGAATGCATATGTTTGGCGGCATAACCACGACATGCCTTCGCGGCTGATATTCGGCAAATCTTGCCAACAAAGAATGGACGTTGCCCCCGAAGGAGCGGCGGCAGGGCGGTTTTGGGAAACCTTGCCATGCCGCCGGTCAGCGTTGAATTGCGCGCAGCGCGTTCAGCCTAGAACGAGCGCTGTTAAGAGCGCCAGCAGGATTAGTGAGCTTGCAACAGCGCCCAGCTTCATCCTGCGAAGGCGGCGGGTGCGACCGCCGGTCCAGTCATAAGCCATTGGCAGCTTTACCTTTCTTTTTATTTTTATGACTTATTAACTAGCTCACTAGGCTTGCCCGTGGCTGACCTCAATTGCCAAAATCCATAGGCAAAAAATCACGATTTCCCTGTCTTATCCGAATGTTGCAGCGGACGCGGAGACCGATTCCCATGTGCGCCGATTTCACCTGCGCGTGCGCTTGCAATGCTGCGCAGGCAAGGGTGCATTTGTTTGGGTATGAAAAGAAAAGGCCCGGAAACTCTCGTTTCCAGGCCTTTCGGGACGAATATGTACTGCCAGTCTCAGCCGAAATAAGGCTTGATGTAGGGCAGGACTTCGATCACGCCGTGATATAGCATGTTGAGCGCCACATAGATGATGACCATCAGGCCAAGATACGAAATCCAGCGGTAGCGGTGCAGCAACTTGGCGACGAAATTGGCGGCCAGTCCCATGAGGGCGATCGAGACGACGAGACCGATAATCAGCACCGTGACATGGTCCTGCGCGGCACCGGCGACGGCAAGCACGTTGTCCAGCGACATGGACACATCGGCGATGACGATCTGGGTTGCGGCCTGAAAGAAGGTCTTGTGACCTTTGGTCAGGTCAGCCTCTTCGTCCGTCACCTCGTCTTCGATGGAGCCTGCGGCTTCGCGCAGTTCGGACCACATCTTCCAGCAAACCCAGGCAAGCAGAAGCCCGCCGAAGAGTTGAAGCCCGACAATGGAGAGAAGCTGCACGGTGACGGCGGCAAAGCCGATGCGCAATACGGTGGCGGCGATGATGCCGACCAGGATCGCCTTGCGGCGAAGGTGGGCGGGAAGACCGGCAGCGGCAAGGCCGATGACGATGGCATTGTCGCCTGCGAGAACGAGATCGATCGCAATGACTTGCATGAATGCCGTGAAGCCGGCGGCTGTGAAGATTTCCATTGAGCGGTCCTGAAACGGATGTAATTTCGCGCCGGAAAGCGCGGCTGATCAATATGTGGCATAGAGGTTTTGCGCCTGGGCGCATCGTCCCGCTCGCCCGTCTCCCCCCGGAGATGAAATTTCCTTAAGCCATGATGAGGGTCCAGGTAAAGAAGTTGTGATAAAGAAAAAGCTTATTTAACGATCCGATTGTGCCAAGAGGGGTACAGGGAGGGTCCCGTCCGTGCGTCCCGTCTGCCCGTCGCGTGGGAAAGCTGAGCCAGCTTTGAATATCGCGCGGAACGCACCATATATGCACCTTGAGGCGCGCCTTAGGCGTGCGCGACCGTGCTTTGACAATTAAGTCTTGCGCATTCGCTTACAAAGCCTTAAACGGCGACACCAAACCGGTTCGCCGGGAAAACTACTTCACGTTCACAGGAAGCAATTCACATGGCAAAGAGCAAGTTTGAGCGCAATAAGCCGCACGTCAACATTGGCACGATCGGTCACGTCGACCACGGCAAGACGTCGTTGACTGCTGCGATCACG